>CALRKZ020000003.1:0-295153 GCA_943368365.1 Mesorhizobium carmichaelinearum | reverse complement strand
TCTGCCCACCGGAGCGCATCTCCATCTCCTGCTCCGTCTCCTCCAGCCGCATCAGCTCCTGCACCTGCCGGCCCAGCGTGATCTCCTGCTCGTGCGTCAGCAGCGGCACGCGCCCGATGTCCCGCAGATACGAACGCACCAGGTCGCCGGTCGGCATCAGCGCGGCGGAATCGGCGACGGCCACGGGGAGGGAGGGCATGGTGCCGGGCGGAAGGAGGTTAGGAAACCTTTGTGTTTCGTAAATTACCACCCGTCCCCGCTCCGCCACCATCCCCGGCGGCAGACTTCCCGGCGGGGAACGCTCCGGAGGCGCCGGCGATGACGGCAGAACGCCTGCAGAAGCTGCTGGCCGGAGCGGGATTCTGCTCACGGCGCCGGGCCGAGGAGCTGATGCGTCAGGGTCGGGTGCGCGTGAACGGCGCCGTGGCCAGCCCCGGCGATCGGGCCGATCCGGCGCTCGACCGCATCGAGGTGGATGGCCGCCCGCTTGCCACGGCCCCGGCGCGGATCACCCTGCTGCTCCACAAACCGGTCGGGGTGCTCTGCAGTTGCCATGACCCGCAGGGCCGGCCCACGGTGCTGGATCTGCTGCCGCCGGAACTGGCCTGCGGCCGAGGCCTGCATCCGGTGGGCCGGCTCGATGCCGACAGCCGCGGCGCCCTGCTGCTCAGCAACGATGGCGACCTCACCCTGCGGCTCACCCACCCTCGCTTCCATCATCCCAAGACCTACCGGGTGGAGGTGGAGGGGGATCCCGATCCCGCCACCCTGGAGCGCTGGCGGCGCGGCGTGCCCCTCGACAACCGGCCCAGCCGGCCGGTGGAGGTGCGGCGCCTGCGGCACACGCGGCTCGGGACCGAACTGGAGCTGGTGATGAAGGAGGGCCGGAACCGCCAGATCCGCCGCACCGCCGAGCGGCTGGGTCACCCGGTGCTCGACCTGCTGCGTGTGGCGATCGGCCCGGTGCGGCTCGGCGATCTGCCGGAGGGCCGCTGGCGGCACCTCGACCCCCAAGAATGGGGTCACCCCGTCGCGCACGCCTGAGCACCGGCGCCGGTCGATCCCGCTCACCCATGCCGCGTCCCCGGACCCCCGCCACCCTTGCCGGCCGCCTGCGGCGTCGCTGGCCCTGGGGTTCCGTCGCACCCCAGCCCCCGGCCCACCTGCCCGAGGACCCGCTGCTGCAGGCGGGCCGGATGCTGCGCGAGCGGCGCGAGGCCCGTGGCCTCAACCTGCGCCAGCTGGCGGCCTTGACCCGGATCAGCACGCCGGTGCTCGAGGCGCTCGAGCGCGGCTGGCGCGACCGGCTGCCGGAGCCCACCTACCTGCGCACCATGCTGCCCCTGCTGGAGCAGCACCTGGAGCTGGCCCCCGGCAGCCTGCTGGCGGTGCTGCCGCTGCAGAGCGCCGAGCACGGTCGGGGCGCGGGCAGGCAGCCCCTGCTGGCACGCTTCACGCCGGGGTCGATCGATGTGTTCACCACCTGGCAGGGCACCGTGCTCTACGGGGTGCTGACCCTGGGGCTGATCTACGCGGTGAACCTGCAGCAGCAGCGGCTGGCGGCCGCCAACCTGCTCACCCTGCGGCCGATCCCGCCCCTGCCCGCCGCCGCCCAGGAGAGCCCACCGGATCCGAACGCGGCTCTGCTGGAGGCCTACCCCGATCTGCGGCCGCTCCAGCAGGCCGCCGCCGGCGTCGCCCGCGGCCGTCTCCAGGAGGTCGGCCGGGCGAACACCGATCAGGCCGGGGTGCTGCTGTTGCGGCTCGAGCAGCCCACCCGGGTGCTGCTGCGCACCGACACCGGCGCCCGCACCACCCTGCAGGGCGTCAGCGGTGAGCTGGTGCTGCCGCTGCAACCCCCGCTCGAACTCGAGCTCGAGCCGGCGCCGCCGGCCGCCGGCGTGCTCTGGAACGGAAAGCCCCTGGAGACGGATCGGGGCCAACCGGGCCGCTACCGGGTGGCGTCGCGCGCAGCCGCCGCGGCCGCCGCGCCCCGGCCGTAGCGCCGCGCCATCTCCCCAAGGCCGCTCAGCACGCCGGCCAGATCGGCCACCGGCTGCTCCAGCCGCCAGGTCCAGTTTCCCTCCGTCGTGCCGGGCGTGTTGAAACGGGCGCGGTCGTCGAGGTGGAGCAGATCCTGCAGGGGCACCACGGCCAGCTCGGCCGACGAGGCCAGGGCGAGCTCCAGCAGCTGCCAGCCCGGGGCCTCCACGTAGCGACCGAGCAGTTCCCCCACCTGGCGGCGCTGGTCCTCACCCAGCTGGGCCCACCAGCCCAGGCAGGTGGCGTTGTCGTGGGTGCCGGTGTACACCACCCAGTGGCGACCACGGAAGTTCGCCGGCAGATAGGGGTTGGCGGGGTTGCCGTCGAAGGCGAACTGGAGGATCTTCATTCCCGGCAGCTCAAACCGGTCGCGCAGCGCCTCCACCGCCGGGGTGATCACCCCCAGGTCTTCGGCGATCAGGGGCAGTGCTGGCAGCCCGGCGCGGCGCCGCCGGGCTGCCAGCGCCCGCAGCAGCGGCAGGCCGGGAGACGGGACCCAGCGTCCACCCTCGGCGGTGACGGCCCCGCCGGGGACGCTCCAGTAGGCCTCGAGGGCACGGAAGTGATCGAGCCGGATCACGTCGAGCAGGTCCAGCTGCCGCTCGAGCCGCCGCATCCACCAGGCGAATCCGCTGAGCCGGTGGCGCCACCAGCGGTACACCGGGGTGCCCCAGAGCTGGCCGGTGGCGGCGAAGTAGTCGGGCGGCACGCCGCTCTGCTCGCTCAGGGAGCCATCGGGCCGCACCGAGAACAGCCCCCGCCGCGCCCAGACATCGGCGCTGTCGTGGGCGACGTAGAAGGGCAGATCTCCGATCAGCTGCACGTCCCGCCGGTGGGCGTGGGCGCGCAGGGCCTCCCACTGGCGTTGCAGCTGCCACTGCAGCAGGGCTTCGCGCTCCAGGGCGGCCTGGCGATCACGATCGAAGCGGCGCAGGGCACGGCGGTCGCGGCGGGCCAGCGGCGCCGGCCAGGTCCACCAGGGTCGCTGCCGCTGTTCACCGCGCAGCACCAGGAACCGGGCATGGTCGTGCAGCCAGTGCGACTCCTGACGGCACCACTGGCTGAAGGCCTGCCGCCGCGCGGGATCCTGCTCCGCCCAGCGGCGTCCCAGCGCCGCCGCCAGGGCCGCTGCCCGGGCCGGACAGGCGTCCAGATCCAGGCGGTCGCTCCGTCCGCCGGGCAGCCCGTCACGGTCGGCCGGCTCGAGGAAGCCCTCCTCCACCAGTGCATCGGCATCGAGGAACCAGGGGTTGAGGGCAAAGCCGCTGGGGGAGCTGTAGGGCGAGCCGGTGCCGTCGGTGGGGGCCAGGGGCAGCAGCTGCCAGGCCGTGATGCCGGCGGCCGCCAGCCCATCGATCCACGCGCGCGCAGCTGCGCCGAACGTGCCGCTGCCCGGCGTGCCGGGCAGGGCCGTGGGATGGAGGAGCACCCCGCAGCGGCCGGGTGCTGGGGAAGCGGAGGTCAATCGGGCAGCCGGTAGCGGGCGATGATCCGGCGGGCGAAGGCCGGGATGTGCTGCTCCGCCTTCTCCGGGTGATGGCGCCGCACCCAGAGAGCGTTGCGGGTGAAGTGGGAGTCGATCGAGAAACGGCCGTACTCCAGACCCTGGGGGCCGAAGCGCTGCACGAAGAAACCCACCAGCTCCGCCAGCCAGCCGGGAAGCCGCACGGCCTTGTCGTAGGCCTCGATGCCCTGCTGCACGGCCGCTCGCCGGTCGCCGCGGCTGCTCACCGGAGCGATGTCGAGCTCGGACTCCACCAGATTGAGCAGCTCCTGGCCGCGGGGATTGCGCACCACCAGCCACTGGCGACCGAAGCTGGCGCCCATGTAGCCCACCACCAGATCGGCTCCGGCGTTGGTGTAATCGAAGCAGCTGAGGCAGCTGGGGGCGAACACGCCCTTGAGCTTCGGGGTGTCGAGGCCGAAGAACGGCACGGTCTCGGTGCTGCCGTCACTGTGGCGGAAGTGGATGCGGAAGTCCTGCATGAACTCGTAGTGCACCACCGTGTCGGGTGAGCGGCTGGCGCTCTCCAGGAAGGTCTGCAGTCCGTCGCGGCTCACGTTGTCGACGCAGGGCAGACCGAGCACGTAGAGGGAATCGAGCGGGAGGGTGTCCTGCACGGCCCGCAGGGCCTGGATCTGGCAGCCCACCCCGATCGCCAGCAACCGGCGGATGCCGCTGCCGGGCAGCTGCTCGAGCACCTCGAGGTTGGGGGAGAGGGTGGGCTTGTTCACCCGGGCCGCCAGCACCTGCTCGGGGGTGCGCGCCAGCACCGGCACCGGGGTGAAGCGGTCGTCGGGACTCTGCTGGACGCACAGCACCGCGTCCACCAGCCCGCTCTCGAGGGCCCGCACGCCGATCCGGCTCACGATCCCCGTCCACTGGGCGCCGTCGATCGGTTGGTTCAGCCGGGCGGTGAGCATGCGCTGGTGCACGCCGAAATAGAGCTCGTCCTCGTCGTCGAGGTTGCGGCTGCGGCCATGGGCGCTGGCCTCGATCCGCTCGAACTGCTGGTTGAGGAAGGCGCAAGCGTTGCGCACATAGGCCACCCAGCGGCTGTCGCAGAGGCCGCACTGGCTGCAGAGGTCGCGGGCGGGGTAGGTGCTGCCCCGGGGCAGGGGGCGGGCCCGCTCATGGGGCAGGGAAGCGGAGCCGCTCCGCCCACGGGACGGCTGGGCGGTGCTGGAGGGGGGGGTGCCGGGACGGGGGGCGGCGGTCAAGGGGGAGGCGGCCGTGGCGAGGTGCGGCGTGCCCAACCTATCGGCCGTGATGCGGCGCGTCGGGAACCTGCGTCAGAGTAAGGCGATTTCGACAGTGGCACGGGCGCCCATGGCCGGCGGAGGCAGAGGCAAGGCAGCGACGGTGAGGCGGCGGCGGCCGGGTCGCACCCTGCTCGGCGTGATCGCCGGGATCCTGGGGGCGGTGGGCGCCATCGCCCTGCTCGATCTGGTCTGGGCACCGGCCGACCGTGGCCTCAGCCTCGCGGAGCAGAACGGCAGCGGCGCCGGTCTCGGCGACCCCCCCACCCGGCCGATCACCGTGCTGCTGATCGGCAGCGACGCCGATCGCATCAACGCGGACCGCAATGGCGCCGCCCCGCCGGGACCGGCCAACGGGGACGCGGTGCTGCTGCTCCGGGCCGACCCCGCCGGCACACTGCAGGTGCTGAGCCTGCCCACCGAGCTGGCGGTGCGGCTGCCCGGCAGCCAGGCGCCCCAGGCGCTCGGGTCGCTCTACCGGCAG
Organism: Mesorhizobium carmichaelinearum; assembly: GCA_943368365.1. Lineage (GTDB taxonomy): Bacteria > Cyanobacteriota > Cyanobacteriia > PCC-6307 > Cyanobiaceae > CALRKZ02. The sequence continues at coordinate 289,866 of CALRKZ020000003.1, read as the reverse complement.
GGGGGGCCGGCCCTCACCGCCACCGCCGTCGCCGAGCTGGTGGGTCTGGATCCGGGTCTGCCCGAGCGCTACCTGGTGCTGCCCCGCGGAGCCCTGCGGGAGTTCATCGACGGGCTGGGGGGCGTGGAGATCAGCCTCGACAAGGCCATGCGCTACGAGGACCGCGCTCAGAACTACCGGATCGACCTGCAGGGCGGACTGCAGCTGCTCAAAGGCGCCCAGGTGGAGCAGCTGGTGCGGTTCCGCGAGCCGGGCCAGGGGGAGGAGGCCCGCCGCCAGCGCCAGCAGCAGCTGGTGGGCGCGCTGGTGCTGCAGCTGGCCCGCAGCGACCAGTGGCCCGGCCTGCCCGATCGGCTGCGGGGCCTGGAAGGCCGGGTGGACACCAACCTCTCCCAGGCCGAGGCGCTCAGCCTCCTGGCCGCGGCCGTGAAGCAGCCCCAGGCCATCCGCTACGACAAGATCCCGCTGGCGGCGACCGCCAAGGCCGACCAACCCCTGCGGGCCCTCGATCCATCCGCGCAGCGGCCGCTCTGGCCCCGCAGCTGACCCTTTCGAACCGGGCTCAGTCCCGGATCAGTCGGCTCCAGCACCGGCCAAGGGCGACCAGCGCCAGCTCGTCGTCGTCCCCCTCCCCAGGGTCGTCCTCCAGGCGACCGAGCCAGGGGAGGCCCTCGGCGGCACGGAGCGTCCCATCCCAGGCGCCGCCCAGCTGCAGCAGGCCCAGCAGGGGAACGCCGTGGCGCTCCAGCAGGGCGGTGTAGGCGGCCGGCAGGCCTGAGCCCGCCGGCAGGGTCGGGAGCAGCAGCACGCAGGGCTGACGCCAGGAGCCAAGCACCTGGGCCCAGCTCCCCCCCCAGGCCTGCCAGCCGCCGGGATCCTCAGCCAGCGAGGCCAGCCAGCCGGCCGGTTCGGCCGCCAGGGCGGCGAGGGCGGCATCGGGATCGGCCCCGTCCAGCCGGCGGGCCGGCAGGGCCAGGCGGGCGGCGAGGCGGGCGGCGGCCCGGCCCAGATCGGTGGCGGACACGGCAGCCGGGCCCGGGCTGAGCAACACCAGCCGCAGGGGAGGGCGAGGTTCCCCCGGCGGGGCCGGCGCGACGGCGGGCTTCATCGTTGTTTGCACTACGGGGGCCTGGAGGCTTCTACCATCGGCTTTCAGCCGTGCCCGCTCAGGCCCGCCGTGACCAGTTTCTTGACCGCTGAACGGGTGGAGCAGGAGAACGCGACCCACGACACCCGTCGCCTGCGGCTGTTCAGCGGCACCTCCAACCCCGCCCTGGCCCGCGAGATCGCGGCCTACCTCGGGGTGCCCGATGGCCCGCGGGTGATCAAGCGCTTCGCCGACGGCGAGCTTTACATCCAGATCCAGGAATCGATCCGCGGCTGCGACGTGTTCCTGATCCAGCCCACCTGCGCTCCGGTGAACGACCACCTGATGGAGCTGCTGATCATGGTGGACGCCTGCCGCCGCGCTTCGGCCCGTCAGGTCACCGCCGTGATCCCCTACTACGGCTACGCCCGCGCCGACCGCAAGACGGCGGGCCGCGAATCGATCACCGCCAAGCTGGTGGCCAACCTGCTGGTGAAATCAGGGGTCGACCGGGTGCTGGCCATGGACCTGCACTCCTCCCAGATCCAGGGCTACTTCGACATCCCCTGCGACCACATCTACGGCTCGCCGGTGCTGGTGGACTATCTCTCCACCCGCGACCTGGGCGAAGTGGTGGTGGTGTCTCCGGACGTGGGCGGCGTGGCGCGGGCGCGGGCCTTCGCCAAGCAGATGCACGACGCGCCGCTGGCGATCATCGACAAGCGGCGCTCCGGGCACAACGTGGCCGAAAGCCTCACCGTGATCGGTGACGTGACCGGCAAGACGGCGATCCTGATCGACGACATGATCGACACCGGCGGCACCATCTGCCAGGGGGCGCGGTTGCTGCGCCAGCGGGGAGCGAAACGGGTGCTGGCCTGCGCCACCCATCCGGTGTTCTCGCCACCGGCGATCGAGCGGCTCTCCGAACCCGGGCTGTTCGAGGAGGTGCTCGTCACCAACAGCATCCCGATCGGGGAGGAGCGCCGCTTCCCCCAGCTGCAGGTGCTCTCGGTGGCGAACATGCTGGGCGAGGCGATCTGGCGCATCCATGAGGAGAGCTCGGTGAGTTCGATGTTCCGCTGAGCCCGGGCAGGCCACCCGTCTTCATTCGACCTCCCCGACCGTTGCTCCGCTTGCCCCATCCCTTCCCGCTGAGGGTGCGCCTCAAGCGCGCCCTGCCGGTGCTGCTCACCGGTCTGCTCACCGCCGGCCTGCAGGCCGTGGGCGCCCTGGCGGGCAGGGCGGCCCAGCAGCGCGTGGGGGTGTGGCTCACCAACACCCCCAGTCCCCTCTACTACGACGCCGTCCGGATCGACCGGGCGGTGGAGGAGCTGGCGGCCGCCGGCTTCAACACCCTCTATCCGAACGTCTGGAGCCGCGGCACCACCTTCCACCGCAGCCGCTGGGCGCCGATGGAGCCGGCGCTGCAGAAGGCCAATCCCAACCTCGATCCGATCTGCCGCCTCACCAAGGCCGCCCACCGGCGCGGCCTGAAGGTGATCCCCTGGTTCGAGTACGGCCTGATGGAGCCGGCCGATGCGGCCGTGGTGCGCCAGAACCCGGAATGGGTGCTGCAGAAGCGCGACGGCAGCACCGTGATGGTGATGCACGGCAGCCATCGCATGGTGTGGCTCAACCCGGCCCACCCCGGGGTGCGCCAGCGCTTCATCGGCCTGATCGGCGAGATCGTGCAGCGCTGCGGCGTCGACGGCATCCAGCTCGACGACCACTTCGCCTGGCCGGTGGAGCTGGGCTACGACCCCTACAGCCGCGAGCTCTACCGCCGCGACACCGGCCGCGAACCGCCGAGGAACCACACCGACCGCGCCTGGATGACCTGGCGCCGCCATCAGCTCTCGGGTCTGCTGCGCGAGCTGCGGGCCAGTCTGAAGCAGCGCAGCGGCGGCAGCCCCTACGTGAGCCTTTCTCCGGGCCCCTTCCGCTTCGCCTACAACCACTGGCTGCAGGACTGGGAGATCTGGGCTCTGGGGGGGCTGATCGAAGAGCTGATCGTGCAGAACTACGCCTACTCGATCGCCGGCTTCGCCCGCGACCTCAACCAGCCGGCCCTGGTGAAATCCCGCAGCTGGGGCATCCCGGTGGAGATCGGCATCCTGGCGGGCTTCGGCAGCCGCACCACCCCGATGGCCTCGCTGCGGGAGAAGGTGCGGCTGGCGGCGGCCCGCGGCCACGGCGTCATCTACTTCTACTGGGAGGGGCTGTGGGGCCGCCACGCCGGCGCCGAAGGCCCCGCCCGCCGCAGGGAGGAGTTCCGCCAGCTGCACGAAGCGGTGTTCCCCGACCCCTTCCCCCGCTCGAAGCGGCGCTGACGGAAACCTGGAGCGCCCTCAGGCGCCGGGCTTGCCGAGGCACTGGTCCACCACCTCGCGGGTGTTGTCGGAGAGGGCCGCGCCGGCCAGCAGATCCACCGCCTCGCACATCCGCTCGCGCCGGCCGGGGCCATAGCTCTGCCAGCGGCTGAACAGCTTGGCCAGGCGGGAGGCGGTGATGGGGTTGCGGGCGTCGAGCTCAATGATCCGCTCGGCCATGAAGCGGTAGCCGGCGCCGTCGCCGGCATGGAAGACCGGCGCATTGGCGGCCAGGCCGCCCAGCACGGCCCGCACCGAATTGGGGGCGGCCGGGTCGTAGCGGGGATGGGCCAGCAGCTGCCGCACCCGGGCCAGGCCGTCGCCGAAGGGGGTGCTCGCCTCCAGGGCGAACCAGGCATCGAGGATCACCGGCCGCTCCTGCCAGCGCTTGTGGAAGGCTTTCAACGCCGCCGCCCGCTCCGGTAGGTCGAGTGGATGGAGGGCGCGCAGGCCGGCCCGCGCCAGTGTCATCGACGGGCCCTCCACGGCGGCGGCCGCCTCGGCGATCACGGCGCTGTCGCCGGTCGCCGCGCGCCAGCTCCAGGCCAGCGCCGTGAGCTGGCGGTCGCCACTGCCGTCGGGCCAGGCCAGGCCCCACTGGGGCCGGCAGCGCTCCAGCACCGCCGCCAGAGGGGTGGCCAGCGCCTCGCCGAAGCGGCGCTCCAGGGCCCGCAGGGCGTGGAACAGGGCCGGCGGATCGGGTTCGCTCATGGCGTCCTCCAGCTCCGGCAGCCCCGGCAGGGCGAGCAAGGCGCTGCGGTTGGCGTCGCAGAGTCCGCCATCGGCCAGGATCCGCTCGAAGGCGGCGATCAGGCCCTCCTCGAGTTCCTCGTCGGGCGCCCCGGCAGCGCGCTCCAGCACCGCGCGGCGCAGCAGGATCTGGCCGGCGTCCCAGCGGGCGAAGGGTTCGCTGTCGCAGGCGAGCAGGTGCAGCAGCTCGCTGATCGGCCGCTCGATCTCCAGCCGCACCGGCGCCGAGAACCGCCGCAACAGCGACAGGGACGGCGCGTGGGCGTGGGGCTCGAGACCCTCGAAGCGCAGCGTGCGCTCCTGGCCCTCCAGCAGCAGCAGCCGGCTGCCCTGTCCCCAGGACGGATCCAGGCAGGCCGCCGCGGCGGCCGCCGCGCTCTCCTCAGCCAGCCGCAGCGGCAGGGGCTGGCCGCCCTGGCCCACCAGTCCGAGCACCAGCGGGATCGGCACGGGTTGCTTCTGCTCCTGGCCGGGGGTGGGTGGCGTGTGCTGCCGCAGGCGGAGGGTGAGCGTTCCAGCCTCGGGATCCCAGTGGCGCCGCACCTCCAGCCGTGGTGTGCCGGCCTGGTGATACCAGCGTCGGAAGGCGGCGACATCGAGCGGGGGACGGGCCGGATCGGGCGGAACCTGGGTCGCCGCCGCCTCCATGGCCTTCAGGAAATCGTCGCAGGTGGCGGCGCTGCCGTCGTGACACTGCACGTAGAGGGCCATCCCCTGCATGAACGTGGCATGGCCGAGCAGGGTGTGGAGCATGCGGATCAGCTCCGCTCCCTTCTCGTAGATCGTGGTGGTGTAGAAGTTGTCAATCGCGCGGTAGTGATCCGGCTGCACCGGATGGGCGGTGGGGCCGGCATCCTCGCGGAACTGGGTGTTGCGCAGCAGCGACACATCCTCGATGCGCTTCACCGCCGCCGAGTGCAGATCGGCCGTGAAACAGGAATCCCGATAAACCGTGAGCCCCTCCTTGAGGGAGAGCTGGAACCAGTCGCGGCAGGTGATGCGATTGCCCGTCCAGTTGTGGAAGTATTCATGGGCGATCACGCTCTCGATCCGCTCCAGCTCGCCGTCGGTGGCGGTGGCGGCATCGGCGAGCACCAGCTTGGAGTTGAAGATGTTGAGGCTCTTGTTCTCCATCGCGCCCATGTTGAAGTGGCGCACGGCGACGATGTTGAACTCATCGAGGTCGTACTCGAGGCCGTAGACCCGTTCATCCCAGGCCATGGCGCGCTTGAGCGAGGCCATGGCATGGGCGGTGTAGGGGGCGTCGCCGGGTTCCACGTGGATGCGCAGCTGCACCGTGCGGCCGCCGGCGGTGGTGAACGTGTCGCGCACCTCCTCGAGCCGCCCCGCCACCAGCGCGAACAGATAGGAGGGCTTGGGGAAGGGATCGTCCCAGACGGCGTAGTGGCGGGGTGCCGTGGCAGGTTCGGCCGGCAGCGATCCGGCTTCCAGGCAATTGCCGTTGGAGAGCAGCACCGGGCAGCTGTGGTGATCCGCCTCGATCCGCACCCGGAAGCAGCTGAGGACGTCGGGACGGTCGGGATGGAAGGTGATGCGGCGGAAGCCCTCGGCCTCGCACTGGGTGGTGAACATCCCGCCGCTCACGTAGAGGCCCTCCAGGCTGGTGTTGGCCTGGGGGTGGATCCGCACCAGGCTGGAGAGCACGAAGGGGCGATCGGACGGGCAGGGGATCACCAGGCGATCGTCGTGCCGCTCGAAACCGTCCGGCTCGAGCGCCCTGCCGTCGATGGCCAGACTCAGGAGGTCGAGCCCCTCCCCCCGGAGCTCCAACGGTTCCGGGGCGGCGGAGCCGGCGGCGGGGAGGAAGGCCAGGGCCGCCTCCACCAGGGCCTGGTCGTCGAAGAGCCTAACCGTCAGGTCGGTGCGCTCGATCCGGTAGGGGAACGGGCGGTAGTCGGCCAGCCGCACGACGGTCATGGAGCCCAGGGGGAAGACGCTTCCGATCCTGCCGCCCCAGGCCGTCACCAGGGCAGGGGGCCGCGGCCGAGCCCGGTGTTGCAGCCCATCTGGGAGCCGAGCAGGGCGCCGAGGGGCACGGCCCAGGCCCGCCCGTCATCCCGGGAGGCGGCATAGCCGATCCCGCCGCCCACGACCCCGCCCACCAGACGGCCGATCGAGCAGCGCTGCTGCAGCGCCTGGGCTTCCTCCCAGGTGGTGGGCGCCGGCTGGCCGCCACTGCCCTGGGGCAGCTGGCCGAGATAACCCTGCGGGTAGTCCTGGTAGGGGGCAGGCCAGTTGCGCGCAGGCAACACGGGGGCCGGCGGCGGCGTGACGACGCGCACCGGTCGGACGATCGGATAGGCCTCGGCTGCCAGGGGCAGGCTCAGGGCGCAGAGGCCGGCCATCTGCAGGAGAGAGGCCGGAAGACGGAACGAGGACATGGCATCGCGTGCGGAGGACACCCCCATGGGGCTCCCCACAGCAAAGCCAGCGGAGCCGTCTGAACTGCAACTGAGACGGGCCTCAGATCTGTATGAATGCGTCCGTCTCGATGCCGCTCCCCTGCCACCCCTAGCGCGCGCCGGCGGGACGGCTGCTGCCCTGCTGCTTGAGCGCGTCCTGGACCCGTTTGGCCACATCCGGCGGCACCAGCTTCGGGCACACGTCCACGGCGCCGATCACGGCCGAATTCACCGATCCGCGGCGCAGTTCCTCAATGGTGAGGGCCTTGGTGCCCACCTGGCGGATCTGGCCACCGTGCTGGCCCTGGATGAGCTGAGCGATCGTCTCGCCGGCGATGGCGGCCGCCTTGTCGAACTCCACCCCGGCCCCCCGGGCGATGCAGAGGTTCACGGTGGCGATCCGGGTGTAGAGGCTCATGTCGGCCTCCGTCGCCGGAGCCGCCATGGCCGGAGGCGTCAGCAGGGCGGCGGGGAGCAGGAGCCAGGGGGCCACCAAGAGGGGCCGGCTCCAGCGGGGCATGCGGCGCAAGACAGGGGAGTTCATCAGGCCCCATGCTGATGCACCGCCCCCGGAACATCAATTGCCGGCCAGCGGCACGCCTGCCTCCTCCAGCCGGATCTCGTGATGGATCTCGCTGAGCTCCAGATCGCCGTCACGCCAGGAGTAGATGGATCGGGCGCGGTAGCGGTCCTGGTCCACCAGCCGGATGTGCTCGAGCACGTCCCACTCCAGATAATGGGATACGAACACGAGCTCATGCTCGTCCACCTGGCGGATCTGGGTCTTCACGGGCGAACCGCAGAGGTAACCGCGGCTGCGCCGCAGCTGGTGGCCGCAGAGATAGGCCTCCATCGTGCCGCTCGGAACGAAGCGGGGCTGACGGTCGAAGAAACCGTAGTCGCGCTCGGGCCACCAGGTGAAGCGGTAGGCCGCCTCCCCTTCCACCGGCTCGCTGAACCCTTCGATCCGCAGCAGCATGTCGACGCGAAGGGCCTCCTCCTCACCGCTGAAGAAGTAGAGGCGGCGGGAGCGCCACAACCCCAGATTGCGGGAGAACCAGCGCCGCAGGCTGCTGTCCAGCTGGATGCGGCTGGGATCGGGGCCCCGACTGGCCGCCGCCGGGGACCGGACGGGCGGCACCCGCATCACCCCGTCGTTCGATCGGGTCATGGCGGAGGCGATGTCACGGGGATTCACGTTCGTCATAGCCAGCTCCCGCCCCAGCACCGAACCCCATAAGGTGAGCCTCACGTTTCGCCGCGCCGGCCAGGCTCCCGCCGTGGGGGACAGCGACCCCGTCACCACCCCCTCCAGCGAGGCTTCGTCGCCCCAGCGCCGGCCGCTGAAGCTGCTGCTGGTGGCTGCGCCCCATCACCTGGCCTCGGCCGACCTGCGGGGCGTGCTGGGCTTTCTCGAGAGCAGCGACTGCGGCTTCGAGGTGTCGCTGGAGCTGGCCGACCCCGCCCGCCAGCCCGAACTGCTGGAGCTGCACCGACTGGTCGCCACCCCGGCCCTGGTCAAGCTCGAGCCGCCACCGCGGCAGGTGTTCGCCGGCAACACGGTGCTGGAGCAGCTCAAGGGCTGGCTGCCCCGCTGGCAGCAGCTCGAGGTGGTGAGCGACCTGGGCATGAGCCTGCGGCCGCCGGAGATGGACGGCAGCCGCTCCCAGCGGGAGCTGCAGCTGGAGGACCAGGTGCTGGTGCTGCGTCAGGAGAACGAGACGCTGATCGAGCGCCTGCGGGTGCAGGAGCGCCTGCTGCGGATGGTGGCCCACGAGCTGCGCACCCCGCTCACCGCCGCCAAGCTGGCCCTGCAGAGCCTCCAGCTCGGCCACATCGACAACACCCGCTGCCGCGACGTGCTCGATCGGCGGCTGGACGACATCGAGCAGCTCTCGATGGACCTGCTGGAAGTGGGCACCACCCGCTGGGAGGCGCTCTTCAACCCCCAGCGCCTGGCCCTGGCCCCGGTGGCCGCCGAAGCGATCCTGGAGCTCGAGAAGCTGTGGGTGGGGCGCAACCTCCACCTGGTCACCGACATCCCCGCCGACCTGCCGGACGTGTTCGCCGACCAGCGGAGGATGCGTCAGGTGATGCTCAACCTGCTGGAGAACGCCCTCAAGTTCACCCCCGACGGCGGGCGGGTGACCCTGGCGCTGCTGCACCGCACCAGCCAGTGGGTGCAGGTGAGCGTCTGCGACACAGGGCCCGGGATCCCGCGGGAGGAGCAGGAGCGGATCTTCCTGGAGCGGGTGCGGCTTCCCCAGACCTCCGGCACCACCTCCGGCTTCGGGGTGGGTCTCTCGGTGTGCCGGAGGATCGCCCAGGTCCATGGCGGGCGGATCTGGGTGGTGTCGGAGCCCGGCGAGGGAGCCTGCTTCCATTTCACCGTGCCGGTGTGGAGCGGCCAGAACGCTCCGGCCCAGATGCCGCCTTGACGAAGGGTCCCTCCGGCCCGTAGTTTCCACCCATCGGTGGCAGGCCCTGTGCTTGGTCCTCCGTGGCCTCGCCCCCATCGTCTAGAGGCCTAGGACACCTCCCTTTCACGGAGGCGACAGGGGTTCGAATCCCCTTGGGGGTATGACTGACCAGCGGAAGATGCCCGCTGTTTCCAACTGAGGATTTCAGCAGTTCTCCTCCGGCGATCCATCGAGGCGTTACATCTGCGCGTCGACAGTCACACCTCCGTTCCGGCCTCACGGACACAGCTGGCGATCTGTCTGAGCACGCCAGCGGAGCTCAGGATCAGGCCTGGGGTTCAGGCGAAGGTGGAGGCCCGCCGCAGGGCTTCCTGCTGAACAGCCCGCAGATTGGCGGCCAGATCCTCACGCAGGCGCTGCTCGATCAGGCCGATCGGCATCCCCGGCCGTCCCTGCACGATCAGCTCGTAGAGCAGGCGGGATCCGTCCGGCTCACCGGACAGCTGCCACGACCCCTCGAAGCGGCGGAAATCTCCCTCGCGCATGCTGAAGGTGAGCAGACCGCTCTCCCGCCGCTCGCAGAGCTCCAGCTCCACCCGGGCGCTGAAGCGCAGACCGCAGAACTGCTGGCAGCCCACCTGCTCAAGCCCCACGGAGTCACCGCGGCGCCAGAGCAGGCGGGAACTGGCCAGGTTGGGAATGAAGCGGCTCAGGTTCTCGTAGTCGGTGAGCACCGACCAGACCAGCTCCGCCTCCAGGGCCAGGCGCAGCTGCACGGCCAGCCGCCGCGTTCCCTGCGGCAGACGTTCCATGTCCTGCTGGATCGTGTCGAGGCTGCAACTGTCCTGGATGGGGGCCAGGGACGCGGGCTGGGAAGGGGACAGAACCGAAAGTTGCGCCAAGTGAGGACAACGCTGGATTCGGATCCCGCCGATCGGGCGGTGTCCGGGGCGATCCGCCCATGTCGGCTCCAAACCTAGCCGGAACGGACCGGATTGGGGCGAGCCGCCCTGCGGCGGCAGCCCGGAGCGGGCCAGGGGGGTTGCCTATGATCGGGCCGCCATTTCCGGAAACCGAGGGTTCATGCGCGTCTCGACCGCCGCTGCCAGCCAGTCCGATGCCCGCATGTTCACCCTCGTGGTGCAGGGCATCCAGGGCGGTGGCACGCGTGCGGCCGAGCGTTGCCTCACCGTTCCGCTCTCCCGCATGCAGGCCACCGTCCAGCTGATCAACCAGCAGGGCGGCCGCATCCTCTCGGTCACCCCCGCTGACCAGGTCCCGACCCCGGCCCCGGCCCCGGCCGCAACCACCGCCTCCGCCCCAGCCCCCGTGACCACCCCCGTCAAGCACGAAGCCGTTCCGGTCAACCTCTACAAGCCGAAGGATCCCTACGTCGGCACCGTCCTGGGGAACTACTCCCTGCTCGCCGAAGGGGCGATCGGGCGGGTCAACCACATCACCTTCGACCTCTCGGAAGGCAACCTTCACTACGTGGAAGGCCAGAGCATCGGCATCATCCCCGACGGCACCGACGCCAACGGCAAACCCCACAAGCTCCGCCTCTACTCGATCGCCAGCACCCGCCACGGTGACAACCTCGAGGACACCACGGTGTCGCTGTGCGTGCGGCAGCTCCAGTACGAGAAGGACGGCGAGACGATCAACGGCGTCTGCTCCACCTTCCTCTGCGACATCGAGCCCGGCGCCAAAGTGAGGATCACCGGGCCGGTGGGCAAGGAGATGCTCCTGCCCCCCGACGAGGACGCCAACGTGATCATGCTGGCCACCGGCACCGGCATCGCGCCGATGCGGGCCTACCTGCGCCGCATGTTCGATCCCGGCGAGCGCGCCAAGAACCCCGGCTATCAGTTCCGCGGCAAGGCCTGGCTGATCATGGGCGTGCCCACCACCGCCAACCTCCTCTACGAGGACGACTTCCAGAGCTACCTGGCGGCCTTCCCCGACCACTTCCGCTACACCAAGGCGATCAGCCGCGAGCAACAGAACCCCAGCGGCGGCCGGATGTACATCCAGGACCGGGTGGCCGAGCACGGTGAGGAGATCTTCTCCTGGATCGAGGATCCCAAGACCCACGTGTACATGTGCGGCCTGCGCGGCATGGAACCCGGCATCGACGAAGCGATGAGCACTGCCGCCGCCGCCAAGGGCCTCGACTGGGCGGAGCTGCGCCCCCAGCTCAAGAAGGCCGAGCGCTGGCACGTGGAAACCTACTGAGCCTCGCCCCCTGCGCCGCCCCGCCAGACGGCGGTTCCCGCCCTTCGGGGCGGGATTTTTTTTGCCGGTATCCGCACAAAGCCCGGCCCGGAGCGTTCCGGGCTGGGGCGGGGCTCGTTCCGTGGGTAGACCAGTCTCAACCACTTCTCCCGTATGACGGCCACGCTCACCAATCCGCTCAGGGTCGGGCTGCGCCAGGAGCGGGTGATCCCCCCCCAGTGCCTGGTGATCTTCGGGGCCAGCGGCGACCTCACCCACCGCAAGCTGATCCCGGCCCTGTTCGAACTGTTCCGCCAGCGGCGGCTGCCCAGCGAGTTCTCGGTGCTGGGCTGCGCCCGCCGCGGCTGGAGCGACGAGGAGTTCCGCTCCCGCATGGCCACGGCCCTGGCGGCGGAGGTGCGACAGCACGGCACCTCCTGGGAGCAGTTCGCCGCCTGCCTGTTCTACGAACCGGTCGACCTGGAGCAGCCCGAGGACGTGGTGCGGCTCGGCCAGCGGCTGGAGACGCTCGACCGGCTGCGCGCCACCCGTGGCAACCGCACCTTCTACCTCTCGGTGTCGCCGGCCTTCTACGGCAGCGGCTGCCGTTCCCTGGCGGCCGCCGGGCTGCTGGCGGATCCCTCCCGCAGCCGGGTCGTGATCGAGAAGCCCTTCGGGCGTGACTACGGCAGCGCCGAGCAGCTCAACCGGATCGTGCAGGCCTGCGCCCAGGAGAACCAGATCTTCCGGATCGACCACTACCTGGGCAAGGAGACGGTCCAGAACATCCTGGTGCTGCGCTTCGCCAACACGATCTTCGAGCCGATCTGGAACCGCAATTACATCGCCAACGTGCAGATCACGGCGGCGGAGACGGTGGGCGTGGAGGAGCGGGCCGGCTACTACGAAACCTCGGGCGCTCTGCGGGACATGGTGCAGAACCACCTCACCCAGATGCTCGCGCTCACCACCATGGAGGCGCCGGGCCGCTTCGACCCCGAGGCGATCCGCAACGAGAAGGCCAAGGTGCTGCAGGCCGCCCGGCTGGCGAACGAGCATCAGCCGTGGCAGTGCTGCGTGCGCGGCCAGTACGCCAAGGGCGGCAGCCCGGCCCTGCCGCTGCGGGGCTACCGCGAGGAGCCCGGGGTGAATCCCAACAGCACGACTGAAACCTACGTGGCGATGAAGCTGTTCATCGACAACTGGCGCTGGCAGGGGGTGCCGTTCTATCTGCGCACCGGCAAGCGCTTGCCCAAGCGCCTCAGCGAGGTGGTGCTCACCTTCCGCGAGGCACCGGTGCATCTGTTCGATGCCGCTGGCGGCAGCCCCACGGCCAACCAGCTGATCCTGCGGATCCAGCCCGATGAGGGGGCCGGCTTCGTGTTCGAGGTGAAGGCGCCGGGCTCCGGGATGCGCAGCCGTCCGGTCGACATGCACTTCAGCTACGACGAATCGTTCGGTGAACCCTCCGACGAGGGCTACGTGCGCCTGCTGGCCGACGCGATGCTGGCCGATCCGACCCTGTTCACCCGCGGCGACGAGGTGGAGGCCGCCTGGCGGCTCTACACGCCGCTGCTGGAACTGATCGAGGACAGCCCCTGGCAGCTGCCGATCCAGCCCTACGAAGCCGGCACCTGGGGCCCCGGTGCCGCCGACAACCTGCTCGCCGCCGACGAGCTGATGTGGCGCCGGCCCTGAGGGTCCGGCCCAGCTCCGTCTTCACACCCACCTCCACCACGACCGCCGCGCCGCCCCCCCCATGGCTCCCCAGCTCACCCTGCAGGCCCCCACCGAACTGCCGCCCGACGACGTGCCGGCCTACCTGGAACGGCTCTGGCGCCACGACCTCGAGGATTCCAGCGGCGCCGCCACCTTCACCCTGGTGGTCTGGGAGCCGTCGTGGCTGCAGCAGCAGCTGGTGCGCACCGGCCGCGCCGACGGCCCGATCAGCGGACTGCTGAGCGAGGAGCTGCTGACGGCGGCCCGCGCCGCCGTGGGCGAACTGGGGCTGCCCCTGAGCACCGCACCCACCGCGCCGGAACTGGCCTGGGCGCTGGGACAGCAACCGGGGTCGCACACGGCCCAGGACCTGCGCGGCCAGTTCGTGGATCAGGCGATCAGCGCCTACCAGCCCCGCCGGCTGATCACGCTGGCCCCCACCGTCGCCGCCGACGCCCCGCTCGAAACCCTGGTGGCCGCCTACTGCCCGTTGCCGGAGGAGCGCAGCGGCAGCGCCCCCGCCTGCGGTGACGTGGTGGTGCTGCGGGGCGGCATGGGGGCCATGCAGCGCGGCCTGGCGATGATTCAGCCGCTGGTGGAGGACGACCTGCCCTGCTGGGTGTGGTGGAACGGGTCGCTGGACGAATCGCCCGAACTGCTCGAGGCCCTGGCCACGCCGCCGCGCCGGCTCGTGCTGGATTCCTCGATCGGCGAGCCGCGCCACTGCCTCGACCGGCTGGTGGAGCGGATTGCCACCGGTCAGGCGGTGAACGATCTGAACTGGCTGCGGCTGCGCAGCTGGCGCGAATCGCTGGCGATGGTGTTCGACCCGCCGAGCCGGCGGGAGGCCCTCTCCCACGTGGTGCAGCTCGACATCGACGTGGAGGGGCGCCATCCGGTGAAGGGGCTGCTGCTGGCCGCCTGGATCGCCGACCGGCTCGGCTGGCACCTCCAGAACAGCTACCGGATCCCGCCCAGCCAGGGCGAGGAGGAGGGCGGCATCGGGGCCGAGTTCGAGCGCAGCGATGGCCAGAGCGTGCAGCTGCGGCTCATGCCCGTGCCGGTGGGAGCCCCCAAGGCCCACCCCGGCGCGCTGGTGGGCCTGCGACTGATCTGCGCCCCGCCCGAAGGCCGCCCCCTCTGCGTGATCCTCTGCTCCGAGTCGGGGGGCTGCATGCGGCTGGAGGCCGGCGGCGTGGCCACCATGGAACTGGCCGAGGAGGTGGTGCCCCTGCCCAACGAGAGCGAGGAGAAGGAGATGGCCCGGCTGCTCGGCGGCGGCCACGACACCACCAATCCCCTGCTGGCGGCGGCGGCGCCGCTGGCTGCCAAGCTGCTGCCGCACGGATGAGCGCCCGGGGGCGTCGGCGATGGCCTGTCTGATCGCGGCCCCCTGCAGCGGCAGCGGCAAGACCCTGCTCAGCCTTTCGCTGGCGTCCCACCTGCGCCGGGGCCACGCCAGCCTCCAGACCTTCAAGGTAGGGCCCGACTACCTCGATCCCCAGCTGCTGGCCCGGGTGAGCGGGCGGCCCTGCCGCAACCTCGATCCCCTGCTCTGCGGCGAGGGATGGCTGCAGCGCAGTTTCCACTGGTGGGGATCCCGGGCCGAGCACTGCCTGGTGGAGGGCGTGATGGGTCTGTTCGACGGCCGGGGCTCCGGCAGCGCCGGGAGTTCGGCGGAGGTGGCCGAGCTGCTGGGGCTGCCGGTGGTGCTGGTGGTGGAAGCCAGCCGCCAGGCCGGTTCGGTGGCGGCCCTGGTGCGGGGGTTCCGCGATCACCGGCCCGGCCTGTGCCTGGCCGGGGTGGTGCTCAACGGCATCGGCAGCGAGCGGCACCGCGCCCTGCTCGGCGAGGCCCTCGAGGCGATCGCCATGCCGGTGCTGGGGGTGCTGCCGCGTCACCCCGACCTCAGCCTGCCTTCGCGGCACCTGGGCCTGCTCCCGGCCCATGAGCTGGAGGATCTGGACCGGCGACGCGAGCAGTGGGCCGCCCTGGCGGAGCGGCACCTCGACCTGGGGCGGTTGCTGCCGCTGCTCGCGCCACCTCCTGCCTGGCGGGCGGCGGGGGAGGAGCCAGCCGATCCGATCCGCTGGAGCTTGGGCCGGAGCCGCCCCGAGGCCGGCGCCGGCAGGGCCGCTCCGGCCACGGAGGCGGCGCCGCTGCCCCTGGCGATCGCCGCCGATGCCGCTTTCCACTTCCGCTACCCCGAGGCCACCGAACTGCTCGCCGCCCTGGGCGTGGAACCGCGGCCCTGGCGGCCCCTGGACGACGAAGCCCTGCCGGAGGGCTGTCGGGGCGTGATCCTGCCCGGGGGCTATCCGGAACTCCATGCCGAGGCTCTGGCCGCCGCCCGACGCAGCCTCGACGAGCTGCGCCGGGCGGCTGGCGCAGGGTTGCCGATCTACGCCGAATGCGGCGGGCTGCTGCTGCTCGGCGAGCGGCTGGAGGACCCGGCCGGCGTGGCCCACCGCATGGCGGGTGTGCTGCCGTTCACGGCGCGGCGGGGCGAGCTGCAGCTGGGGTACCGCCAGGCCAGCCCCCGGCTCGACGGACTGGTGGTGCGCCGCGGCGAGATCCTCACCGGCCATGAGTTCCACCGCTGGGAGCTCGCCCGGCCAGGCGGCCAGGCCGATGGCGCGGTGGAGGGCACCGCGGTGGACGCCGCCGGAGCGCTGTGGCAGCTTGAAGGTTGGGGATGGCCGCCGCGCCCGGAAGGATGGACGAGACCCGCACTGCACGCCAGCTGGCTTCACCTCCACTGGGCTGGATGCTCGGCGATCTGCCGGCGCCTGGTCGCCGCAGCCGCCCGCAGCCGGCCGTGGAGAGCCGCGATGCCGCCGGCCGCGAGCGCGCCGGCGGCATCCGGGAGCGCTGGCGGATGGTGGTGAGCGGACGGGTGCAGGCGGTGGGCTACCGCCAGGCCTGCCGGCGCCAGGCCCAGGCTCTGGGCGTGAGCGGCTGGGTGCGCAACCGCTCCGACGGCCGGGTGGAGCTGGAGGCCGAGGGGGCTACCCAGGCCCTGCATGATCTGCGGCTCTGGTGCGAATCGGGTCCGCCCGCGGCCCATGTGAGCGGCGTGGTGGCCAGTCGCATGGCCCTGGCGGGCGAAGACTGGTTCGAGATCCGCCGCTAGAGCCCGCCCGGATGACCGCTCTCCCCCTCGCGAGTGAGCTGCTCGCCTACGGCAGCGGCATCAGCCTCAGCCCCATCCACATCGGCCTGCTGCTGCTCCTGCTGCTCGGGCCCGATCCGCTGCGCCGCGGCGGCCTGTTCGTGCTGGGCTGGATGCTCACCATCGCCGCCCTGGTGGCCGTGCTGCTGAGCGTGGGCCACGGGCTGCTCCTGGAGATGGAGCAGGGCGGCACCCACCGCACCGGCCTCGACCTGATGGGAGCGGGAGCCCTGCTGGCCCTGGGGCTCAGCAAGCTCCTGAGCGGCGCGGCGGCCGGGGAGGAGCCGGCGGGCTGGGTGCGCAAGCTCGACCGGCTGGGGCGGCTGCCCCTGGCCCTGCTGCTGGGGGTGAGCTCCCTGATCGAACTGATCAGTCCCGACGATCTGTTCCTGCTCGCCAAGGGGGCGGCGGTGCTGCTGGCCGCCCACCTGGGCCGGGCCGGCGAGCTGCTCTACGCCGGCGGCTTCACCCTGGCCGCCAGCCTGGCGCTGCTGCTGCCGTTCCTGGCGGTGGCCCTGGCCCGCGAACGCACGCTTCCCCTGCTTGAGGCAGCCCGGCAGTGGCTGTTCGCCCGCGGCGAACTGGTGGTGGGCTGGCTGGGGCTCGGACTGGGGATCTACCTGGGCTGGCAGGGGATCGAAGGCTTGCGGCAGCTGGCCTGAACCGAGCTGGACCGCGCTGATCAGGCGTCGTCGCCGAGCCAGCCGCTCCAGCGTTCCCGATCGGCCGCCGATCCCTCCCCCGCCACCAGCCAGACACCGTGGCGGGCCCGGCTCACGGCCACGTAGGCCAGCTGGCGCCTCAGGGTGATGTCGCCGGGCCAGAAGACATCGGCATCGATGAACACCTCGCCGAAGCTGCTGCCCTGGCTGCGGTGCACCGTGAGCACGGCCGCCGGACCGAGGGAGGCGAAGGCATCGCGCACCAGGAAGTAGCGGCGCCACAGCGGGCGGCCGTCCTTCGGGCCCGCCGCACGGGCCCCGGCCCGCAGATCGGCCAGCACGCCCTCCAGCTGCCGCCGCGGCCCGCTGCCGGCCGGCGGCAGCAGCCGCAGCGTCAGCTCCATCTCACCGGCCTGCACCGCCACCAGCTGGGTATCGATCACGGGGGCGGCACCGCCCCCGGATCCCTCCACGCCGAAGTCGGCCAGATCGCAGCGCTCGGGGGTGACGTCGCGCACCACCACCTCCCGGTTGGAGGCCAGCAGGAGGTCGGGCTCCTCGCCAGCCTCCTCGCCGCCACGGCAGGCCGGCGCCATCACCGCCAGCCGGGTGATCAGCACCTCCCCGGGCAGCACCGGCAGCTGGTCGGCCATCGCACCGTGGATGGCGCGGCGGGCCAGCGGCACCAGCCGCTCCAGCGAACGGTTGGTGTAGCAGAGGATGCGGGCCTGATCGGGATCGTCGCAGGCGGCGCCGCGGCGCAGGGCTTCCTGGGCCGCCGCCAGCCACTCCCGCCGCTCCAGAGCGGCCACCACGCCCTCGGCCGTGCGCAGGGTCGGCAGGGGGGGCGGCAGCCGGCAGGGCAGCCGCTGCTCCCGCAGTCCGGTGGCCAGGCGCAGCACCGGGCCCCGGTGCCGCACCACTTCGGTGAGATCGCAGCGGCAGGCCCGCTGCAGCTCGAACACCGGACTGCTGGCCTCACCCACCGGCGGCAGCTGGGCCGGATCGCCCACGAACACCAGCCGGGTGCGGAAGGGATGGGCGCACTGCAGGGCGATCTGGAGCAGCCCCCCATCCACCATCGAGGCCTCGTCGATCAGCACCAGCCCCAGATGTTCCAGCGCCCCGGCGGTCTGCTCGGTCTCCAGGCAGACCTCGCGGCCCGCCTCCCGGCGCAGGCGGAGCCGCAGCAGCCGGTGCAGGGTGGAGGGATACCAGGGGGGATGGAGACCGCTGCCGGCGAGGTAGCCGCGCAGCACCCCCACCGCCTTGTGGGTGGGGGCCGCCACGGTCCAGCAGAGACCGCTGCGCTCCACCGCCGCCAGGAAGGCGGTGGAGAGGAAGGTCTTGCCGGTGCCGGCGTAGCCGCTGAGCACGAACGGCGTGCCGGCGGCGGGGGCGGCGAGCCAGCGGCCGAAGGCCTCCATGGCCGCCTGCTGACCAGCGGTGAGCGGAGGCGGCGGGTTCGGGAGGGACCGGCTCAAGCCAGCGGCAGCCAGCCCCAGGCCTGGGCGATCCGCAGCGGCGAACCCACCAGCACCAGGCCCGGCAGGGCGATGGCGGGGCCGATCAGGCTGCCGGCCAGCACCTCCAGGCGGGTGTGGCCGAGGCTTTCCTTCAGCGGCCGAGCCGGGGGCGGCGCCGGCTCGTCGGCCGGCCAGAGGGTTCCCGGCAGGGCATTGATCCGGGCCGCCTGCAGGCCGGCGGCCCGGCGCACGCCGCTGGCGTCGTACATGACGATGAAGGCGATCGTGCAGGCGAAGGCGAAGAGCGGATCGGCGAAGCCCAGCTCCCAGCCGATGCCGGCGCAGGCGCCGGTGACGAGGGCGGAATGGCTGGAGGGCATGCCGCCGGTCTCGAAGAGGACGGCGGGCCGCCAGCGGCCGTGCTCCACCAGCTCCACCAGCAGCTTGGCGAGCTGGGCCAGCCCGCAGGCGGCCAGGGCCCAGGCGAGCACGCCGTTGTCGAGCAGCTGGCGGAGCGCTTCGGCCCCGGAGGAGGGGGCGTTCATCGGTCGCGGCTGGTGATGTAGTCGGCCAGGGCGAGCAGGGGGGCGGCCCGCTCGCTCCAGGGATCGAGGGCGGCCCTGGCCTCCGCCACCAGCGCCTCGGCGCGACGGCGCGACTCCTCGAGCCCGAGCAGCTTGGGGTAGGTGGTCTTGTCGGCGGCAAGGTCCTTGCCGGCGGTCTTGCCCAGCACCTCGCTGCTGGCGGTCACGTCGAGGATGTCGTCGATGATCTGGAACGCCAGACCGATGCCGCGGGCATAGGTGCGCAGCGCCTCGAGCAACTCCGCGCCGGCCCCGGCGATCAGGGCGCCGGTGAGGACGCAGGCGCGCAGCAGGGCACCGGTCTTGTGCAGGTGGATGTACTCGAGGGTCGCCAGGTCGACCGCCTGGCCCTCCGACTCCAGGTCCACCACCTGGCCGCCCACCAGGCCGGGTGCGCCCGCGGCCAGCGCCAGCTCGCCCGCCACCGCCAGCAGGCGCTCGGCCGGCACGCCGGGGCTGCGCAGCGCCACCATCTCGAAGGCGCGGGTGAGCAGGGCGTCGCCGGCCAGGATCGCGTTGGCCTCGCCGTACACCTTGTGGTTGGTGGGCCGGCCGCGGCGCAGATCGTCGTTGTCCATCGCCGGCAGGTCGTCGTGGATCAGCGACATGGTGTGGATCATCTCCAGGGCCACCGCCGTGGGCAGGGCCAGCTCGCCGTCGCCGCCCGCCAGCTCGCAGGCCGCCAGGCAGAGGATCGGCCGCAGCCGCTTGCCGCCCGCCAGCAGGGAGTAGCGCATGGCCTCCCGCAGCGATTCGGGTCGTTCCGGCCCGAGGGAGGCGTCGAGGGCGGCCTCGATCCGGCCACGGCGGGCCTCGAGGTAGGCGGCGAAATCGAAGCCCGTGCTCACCGCCACGGCCATGGGAACCAGCATGCTGGCGGGGATTCTCTCAGGCCACCGGCCGCCCGGCCGCTCAGGGCAGCAGATCCGCCAACGGATTGTCAACAGCCGGGCCGCCGTCCGCCGCCACGGCCCGCGTCCACCAGCTGGCCACCGTGTTCACCAACAGCAGGGCCACGGTCATCGGCCCCACGCCGCCGGGCACCGGCGTGATGGCGGAGGCGATCGGCTCCACCTCCTCGAAGCGCACGTCGCCACAGAGCCGGGGCCGGGCACCGGACGCGGCGGCGGGGTCGGGCTCGAGCCGGTGGATGCCCACGTCCACCACCACGGCACCGGGACTGACGTGCTCGGCCCCGATCATCCGCGGCCGGCCCGCCGCCACCACCAGCAGCTCCGCCTGGCGGGTGAGGGCCGCCAGATCGCGGGTGCGCGAATGGGCCACGCTCACGGTGGCGTCGGCGGCCTGGAGCATGAGGGCCATCGGCTGGCCCACCAGGATGCTGCGCCCCACCACCACCGCCCGACGGCCCGACGGATCGATGCCGTGGCGGGCCAGGAGCGCCATCACGCCGGCGGGGGTGCAGCTGCGCGGCCCGGGTTCCCCCTTGAGCAGCCGGCCCAGGTTGAGCGTGTGCAGACCGTCGGCGTCCTTGTCGGGGTCGATCGCCGCCAGCAGCGGCCGCTCGTCCAGGCCCGGCGGCAGGGGCAGCTGCAGCAGGATGCCGTCCACGGCGGGATCGGCGTTGAGGCGCTCGATCGTGGCCAGCAGCGTGGCCGGATCGGTGCCGGCCGGCAGGTGGGCGCCAAGGCTGCGGATGCCGATCCGACCGCAGGCCTTCTCCTTGTTGGCCACGTAGACCCCGCTGGCGGGGTCGTCGCCGACCCGGAGCACCGCCAGCCCAGGCGGGCGTCCGGCCCTGGCCAGCCCGGCCGCGATCACCCCCGACAGCCGCTCCTCCAGTTCTGCCGCCAGCTGGCGGCCATCGAGGCACAGGGCCATCGCGGATCCGGGATCATCTGGCACCAGCATGCAACGCACCGCGAGCAGGGCAGGCGGCCGACGCCGCTAGCGTTTGGGGCCGAGTGGCGGAGAGGGTGCTGCGCCTGGGTCGCATCAAGCAGGTCTGGCGGCAGTGGCTGCGACGGGAATCCCCCTGCCAGGGGCTCAGCCGCTGGCGGCGTCGTGATGCCGCCGCGGTGCTGCTCGTGTGCCTGCTGGTGGCGGTGCTCTCAAGCTGGCCCTGGCTGGTGGAGCCCAGCCTGAGGCCCGGCGTGCCGGCCCCGTCGACGGCCCGGGCGCCGCGCGCCGCCACGGTGATCGACAGCGAGGCCCTGGAGCAGCGCAGCTCCCAGCTGGGCACCCGCACCCAGGTGCTGGTGGTGGATCCGGCCGCCGACCAGCAGCTGCAGGAACGTCTGGAGCGCCAGTTTCAGGAACTGGAGCAGGTGGCGGGCAGCTCCGCCGACCGGGTGGCCCCGCTGCAGCTCACGGCCGCGCAGCAGGCCTGGCTGCTGAGCCGCACCCCGGAGGAGCTGAACGACTGGAAGCTGACGGTGCGCGTGGCCCAGCAGCGCATGCTCGTGCAGGGGGTGGTGGGCGGGGTGGCGCGGCAGCAGCTGGAGCGGGCCGCCCGCAGCCATCTGGGCAGCCTGCAGGAGCCGGCTCTCAGCCTGGGCAGCCAGCTGCTGGCCAAGAACCTGCAGGGCCGCACGAACCTCAGCGCCGATCCCCGCATGAGCCAGCGGCTGATCGAGGAGCTGCTCACCCAGCAGGGCATCCCCCGCATCACGGTGCGCAAGGGCGACCTGATCACCCGTCAAGGCGAACCGATCAGCAGGCAGGCCTACGACGTGCTGGATTACTTCGGCATGGTGAACCGCCGGCCGCTGCTGCGCGCCTGGATCGCCCACCTGCTCGAAGCGATGGCGGGCTGTCTGGTGATGGTGCTGCTGATGCGCCGCTGGCGCTGCAGCCTGGAACCCCGCCACGCCCTGCTGGCCCTGGGGATGCTGCTGGTGGTGCAGGGCCTGAAGCTGTGGCTGGGCAACACCGCCAGCCCGCTGGCGCTGCTGGTGCCGCCCACCCTGCTGCTGGCCCAGGGCCTGGGCACCCCCGCCGGTCTGGCCTGGCTGGCGATCGCCGGACTGCTGTGGCCCCAGCCCCTCGACGACTTCAACGAGGTGCGGCTGCTGGTGGCCGCCCTGGTGGCGGCGATGGCGGCATTGCTGGCGGGGCGGCAACGCAGCCGGGCCCAGCTGGTGCAGATGGCGATCCTGCTGCCGGTGGCAGCCCTCGCCCTGCAGTGGCTGGTGCTGCAGGGCATGGCGCTCTGGCCCGGGAGCAGTCGCTTGCCTCCTGGCGGCAACGAGCTGGCCGCCGAGGCGCTGCTGATGGGCGCCCTGCTGATGGGCGGACTGCTGCTGGGCCCGCTGGTGGAGAGCTCCTTCGGCCTGCTCACCCACGCCCGGCTGCTCGAACTGGCCGACCTGGAGCGGCCTCTGCTGCGGCGGCTCTCCACGGAGGCCCCCGGCACCTTCGAGCACACCCTGATGATCTGCGGACTGGCGGAGGAGGGGGCCCGCGCCATCCACGCCAACGTGGACCTGACTCGCACCGGTTCGCTGTATCACGACGTGGGCAAGCTGCATGCGCCCCAGTGGTTCATCGAGAACCAGAGCGAGGGGGCCAATCCCCACGACAGCCTCGACGATCCGCTCGCCAGCGCCGCGATCCTCCAGGCCCATGTCGATGAGGGGCTGCGCCTGGCCCGCCGTTACCGGCTGCCGCGGCCCCTGGCCGATTTCATCCCGGAGCACCAGGGCACGCTGCGGATGGGCTACTTCTTCCACCAGGCCCGCGAGCGGGATCCCTCGGTGCCCGAGGATCGCTTCCGCTACCGCGGCCCCACCCCCCGCAGCCGCGAAACCGCGATCCTGATGCTCGCCGACGGCTGCGAGGCCGCCCTGCGCTCCCTGCCGCCCGACACCTCCGAGCTGGAGGCGAGCCGGATGGTGCGGCGGCTGATCGACGCCCGCCGCCTCGACGGCCAGCTGGAGGCCAGCGGGCTGAGCCGGGCGGAGCTGGAGCTGGTGATCCGGTCCTTCGTGCGGGTGTGGAAGCGGATGCGTCACCGCCGCATCCCCTACCCGATTCCGGCCCGCAAGGCCTACAGCGCCTGAGCGGGCCGTGGCCTGAGGCCCCTGACCCCGCCGAAGCATCGGGATGGGAGCGATAGGGTCCATGCAGCCAGGACAGTCCATGCTTTCCTCCCCAGCCCACCCCCTGGCGGCGAACGGGCCCCACGGCAGGATCGGCGTGATGGTGTGCGGCCACGGCAGCCGCAACCGGCTGGCCGTGAGCGAGTTCGCCCGGCTGGCGGAGGGCCTGCGGAGCCGGCTCCGGGGCGTGCCGGTCGACTACGGCTACCTCGAGTTCGCCCGGCCGATCCTGCGGGACGGGCTCGATCGCCTGCGGGAGCAGGGGGTGGAGCACGTGCTGGCGGTGCCCGGGATGCTCTTCGCCGCCGGCCACGCCAAGAACGACATCCCGTCGGTGCTCAACACCTATGCCGCCGAGACGGGGCTGCGCATCGACTACGGCCGCGAGCTGGGGGTGGACCTGAAGATGATCCAGGCCGCCGGCGCCCGGATCCGCGAGGCCCTGGAGCGGGCACCGCAGACGGTGCCGCTCCACGACACCCTGCTGGTGGTGGTGGGCCGGGGCTCCTCCGATCCCGACGCCAACTCCAACGTGAGCAAGGTGACACGGATGCTGGTGGAGGGCTTCGGCTTCGGCTGGGGCGAAACCCTCTACTCCGGGGTCACCTTCCCTCTGGTGGAGCCGGGGCTGCGCCACGTGGTGAAGCTCGGCTTCCGCCGCGTCCTCGTGTTCCCCTACTTCCTCTTCTCCGGGGTGCTGGTGAGCCGGATCGTGCAGCACAGCCTGCGGGTGGCGGGCGAGCATCCGGAGATCGAGTTCCTGCAGGCCTCCTACCTGGGCGATCACCCCCTGGTGCTCGACACCTTCCGCGAGCGGGTGGAGGAGGTGGTGCGGGGCGACACGCTGATGAACTGCTCGCTGTGCAAATACCGCACCCAGGTGCTCGGCTTCGAGACGGAGGTGGGTGCGCCGCAGCGCAGCCATCACCACCACGTGGAGGGGTTGGTAGAGAGCTGCACGCTGTGCGAGCGGGAATGCACCGGCGCCTGCCAGCCCGACGGGGTGCCCCTGCCGCTGGGCGGCCACCACCATCACCACGAGGCCGGGCATCACGACCACGGACATCACGACCATGGGCACCACGAGCATGGCGATGGCCCTGGGCACACCCATGCGCCCTACCCCCACGCCGACCATCCCCTGGGTCCGCGCACCCTGGCGAACCCGGGCGGTGCAGCGGGCGGCTCATCCGTCTCGCCCAGCCCCGCGTCCCAGGAGACCAGCGCACATAAGCCCTGCTGATCAGTCGCGGCTTTCCCCAGGCACCCCCTGTTTTCCCCAGCTGGGGCGGGGTTTTTCCACAGGTGGAGGAGACGGAAACGGCTTGCGGCCGAAGGTGCTGGGGATTGCGGCGTTCCGCAGGCCTCGCCCTTGACAGTCCGGGCCTTCGCCTTTGGCGACACCCACCGGTCTGCCCGCGGCGGCCACGGCCCCCATCAGCGCTGGCTGTCTCAGCCTGTGGCGCCAGCGACAGCGCCGCCTCCGCTCCCTTTGACGCCCCCCCCGGGTCTGTGGCTTGCTGGGCTCGCGTGCAACGGGGAGAGGCCTTGAACGAGAGCGGACAGCCAGCCAGCGAGCGGGGAGAAGCACGGGTGAGCCTGGAGGCCGAGATCCCCGAGGCCCTCTTCGAGGGCATGCGCGAGTTCATCCAGGGGCACCCCCACTGGGACCAGTACCACCTGCTCACCTCGGCCCTGGCGGGCTTCCTGTTCCAGAACGGCTGCACCGACCGCTGCGTGACGCAGCACTACCTCAACGGCCTGTTCCTGCGCCCCGACCCCCACTGAGGCCGGGCAAAAAAAAGGCGGGAGCTTGCGCCCCCGCCCGTGTTCTCCCTTGCCCGACCCGTTGAAAGGTCGCCCACGGATTGTGCGCTGAGCCTTCCGGTGGGGTTGTGGTCGTTGACACCACCGCCGCGCCTGGGTCAGGGGCCGCTCACAGGCCCGCCACCGGCTCCCCCGCCACCAGCTCGCCGCGGCGCAGGTCGGCCGCGGCCTTCTCGCAGGCCCGCCAGGTGATCGCCATCTCGGTGAGGGTGGGGCTCTGCCAGCCGGCGCTGGGCCAGCAGGCGCCATCGGTCACCAGCAGGTTCGGCGCCCCCCAGCAGCGGTTCCAGGCATCGAGCACGCCACCGGCAGCCGTGGCGGCCATGCGGGCCCCGCCCAGTTCGTGGATGTAGTAGCCGGGCGGCGCCGCCCCGGGGGAGAGCGCCACGCTGAAGCGCAGCAGCGGTTCGGCCAGCGGGAAGAGGAACAGATCCTGCAGGGGCCGGATGGTGCCCCCGGCGGCCGCCACCACCGCCTCCATCCGCGCCTGCATGTGGGCCACCATCCGCGTTTCGTTCTCGCCCCAGCGGCAGTCGATATGGGGCACGGGCAGGCCCCAGGCGTCGGTGCGATCGGGGCTGAGGCTCAGCCGGTTCGAGGCCCGCGGCAGCACCTCCCCATGGCCGATCAGGAAGCCCACCGCCTCGCGGCGGCGGCGCTTGAGCGGCCCCGGCGGATCGAAGCGCTGCACGCCCGTCCAGATGCCGTAGCCGCGGCGGAACGGCAGGTCGCCCTCGCCGAGGTTGACGGTGTTCGGGATGAAGGCGCTGCCCGCGCCGGAGAGCTCCACCGGCCCCACGGGCGCGGGCTGATCCGGCAGGGCGAAGAAGCGGCTGGTGGAGATGTGATCCATCAGCCAGCCCCCCAGGCAACCGGAGGGATCGGCCAGTCCGCCGGGCCGCTGCGCCTCGCTGGAGTGGAGCAGGAGTCGCACCGATTCCAGCGTGGAGGCGCAGAGCACCACCAGCCGACCACGGGCACGGCGGCGGCGGCCGCTGCGGCGCTCGACGTAGACCACCGCCTCGGCCCGCCCGCCGGCGGCGGCCAGTTCCACGTGGCTCGCCACCGCATCGCTGCGCAGGCTGACCCGGCCCGTGGCGAGGGCCCGCGCCAGAGCCCCGCCCTGGGAGCAGGAGCGGGGCCAGGGAGCCGCCGCGGTGGGACGGTGCAGGGCGAAGCCGCGCGAATGGATCAGCGGCAGCCCCAGCTCCCGGCCGATGGCCGTGCGCAGGTGCTCCTCGGCCGGGGTGAACGGCAGGGGCGGCCGGTAGTCGCCATCCGGCAGCTGGGGCAGACCGTCGCGCTGGCCGTGCACGCCGAGCAGCCGCTCCAGCCGGCCGTAGTAGGGGGCCAGGTCTGCGGTGCCGATCGGCCAGGATGGGCCCTTGCCGTCACGCTCCCCCGCCCGGAACTCGTGATCGGAGAGGCGCAGGGTGATGCCCCCCCAGGTGAGGCTCTTGCCCCCCACCTGGCGGCCACGGCTCCAGAGGAACGGCCGCTCCGCAGGCGTGGTGTAGGGGTTGTCGATCTCGTCGACGTAGAGATCGGGGTTGGTCTTCCAGTAGCCGGGGTGCTGGCCCTGCAGACGCTGGCGACCGCTGCTGAGGTTGGCGATCCGCCGCAGGCTGTTGAGCGGTTCGCGGCCGAAGGCGCGCGCCGGCGAGAGGTCGGGGCCGGCCTCGAGCACCAGCACCCGCAGCCCCGCCTCGGCCAGCACCATGGCAGCCACGCCGCCGGTGGCGCCGGAACCCACCACCACGGCATCGTGGACCGTGGCCTCATCCGGCGCCGTGGAGGCGAGCGGCGACGACGCTCTGAACGGGCCGACCGGCATCAGCGGGAGGGGAGATCGGGGTGGAGGGGATGGCCAGCAAAAAGCCCGGCCCCATCGCTGGGAGCCGGGCTTTCGAAGTTGGTGGCGGGGAGGAGATTTGAACTCCTGACCTTCGGGTTATGAGCCCGACGAGCTACCAGACTGCTCTACCCCGCGGCGACAGATCGAACCTACCAGCCAGAGGTGCCCTGCCGCAATGATCGGCTCAGCGGCTGGCGGCGTCGAAGCGCAATTCGCCATTCACGGCCAGCTCCAGCCCGTCGCCGGGCACCAGGAACTGCTGTTCGAGCTCCTCGAGGGTGAGCGGCGTCAGCCATTCCAGCTGCTTGAGCAGGTGCAGCGCCACGGCGTGCTTGGCGCGGCTGGCGCCGTCCTCCACCTTGATCGCCACCCCCAGCCCCTCTCCCATGCGCGAGAGGCACTGGATGCCCTCGGCGCCGCCCTTGCTCACCACCAGGCCATGGCCGCGGCGCATTAGCTCGGTGTCGAAGCGGCCCTCGCCGGCCACCAGCTCGGGGTGGGCCAGCATCGAGCGGCCGAGCCGCTCCAGCTCGGGCTGCTCGGAGGCCCCCAGATGGGCGAACAGCAAGGCCATCTGGGCCAGCTGCAGCTGGAGGGTGGGGGCGCCGCAGTCATCGCGGGCCGTCACCAGCTCGGCGCCGGGCAGCCCCAGCAGTTCGCCCACCCGGCGCAGGATCTGCTGCTGCAGGGGGTGATCGGGCTGGAGGTAGGTCTCGAGCGGCCAGTTCATCCGCCGGCAGACCGTGAGGAAGGCGGCGTGCTTGCCGGAGCAGTTGTGCTGCAGCGGGCTGATGGCGCCGGCCGGCTTCGGGCACTGGAGCTGCTCGGCCTCCAGATCCGCCCCCCAGAGCAGCTTGAAGGCCTCGCGGGCATGGGCGGGGGTGCCGGTATGGGAGGCGCAGGCGA
The DNA here is from genome assembly GCA_943368365.1 of Mesorhizobium carmichaelinearum. Lineage (GTDB taxonomy): Bacteria > Cyanobacteriota > Cyanobacteriia > PCC-6307 > Cyanobiaceae > CALRKZ02. The sequence continues at coordinate 262,348 of CALRKZ020000003.1, read as the reverse complement.
TCGCCAGGCCCCGCTCGGCGCTGCCCGTCTGGTCGGCGGCACCGCTGCTCACGAACACCATCGCCTGGAAGGGCTTGAGGGCCGAGCGCACGAAGCTCAGCTGGTGCGGATCGCCGGCGCGCATCAGCACCCGGCCCCGCTTGTCGCACACCACCGCATGCACCCGGTGCACCGACTCGCTGATGCCGTTGCGCAGCAGGCGCACCTCCAGGGGCGGAACCCCGAGGCGCTGGCTGGAGCCGAAGCTGGAGGACAGGGTCATCGGGGAGGAAAGGGATCCCGGCGGCGGAGCCGTTTCACAGAGCCTGGCAGAGCCCGGCCCCGCCCAGGAGCAGCAGCAGGGCGAGGGCGAAACCGCGGCCCAGCCGCCCCAGCACCGGCCGCACCTGGTGCCGCGCCACCAGCAGATCCTGCTGGCGCCAGGCCAGCGGCTTCTCCCACACCTGGCCGTCGTACCAGCCCGATTCCTCGTATTCCACCCGCTCGGAGAGCAGGCGGCGGAGCACGTAGGTCCAGCCGAGCCACTGCCGCAGCAGCAGCAGCAGGGCCGGCAGCACGGCCGCCACGGCGCCGACGGCCACCAGCCGGGGCGGATCGTGGCGCAGGGGCCAGCTGCCGCTGGCCACCAGCAGGCAGACGGGCAGGCTCAGCAGCCAGCTGACAGCGAGCGGACGCAGAAGGCCGCCGAGGCTGTGGGCCGGCCAGGCGAAGAACCAGGAGGCGCAGAGCTGGCGGTATTCCTCGAGGGGCCGCTGATCCGCCGGCACCGGACAGGGAAGGGCCGAGCAGGCCTGGTCCATGGCGTGGGGAGGGCCCGCTCAGCGGGGCAGAGCTTCCCCCGAGCCTAGGAACGGCTCCTGTTCGCCGTGCCCCCAGAACGACTCCAGGTCGTAGTAGCGACGCTCGGTGGGGGTGAGCACGTGCACGATCAGTTCGCCGTAGTCGAGCAGCACCCAGCGGCCCTCGCTCTGGCCCTCACGGCGCAGCGGCAGGCGGCCGGCCTCCTGCTCCAGCCGGTCTTCCACCGAGCGGGCGATCGCCCGCACCTGCACGTCGGAGAGGCCGGAGCAGATCACGAACCAGTCGGCCAGGGAGGAGACCTCGTCGACGCGGATCAGGCGGATGTCGACGGCCTTGCGGTCGTCGCAGGCCTCGGCGGCGAGCAGGGCGAGGGCGCGGCTGTCGGGGTCAGCCATACACGTTCTCACTGGCGACGGACTGGCGGGATCCCTGCTGCTGGGCCATCTCGGCGCGCGCTTTGCCGGCACTCTTGCGCAGCGCCTCGAGCCGGTCTTCGTAGAAGGCGCGGCGACGCTTCTTACGGGTCTGCTCCACCAGTTCCTTGAGGGCGCCGCCGAGGCTCTTGTAGGCGTTGGGGAGGCTGTAGCCGAAGCGGGTGGCCAGCGCGATCGCCCGCTCGTCGGCCGCGATCGCATCCTGCAGGCGCTTCTCGTTGTTGTTCTTGAGGTAGAGGCGGTAGCCGGCGAAGCCCGAGAGGCCCATCGCCATCAGCAGCAGCAGCCCGTCCTGCACCCAGAGCTCACCGATGGCGCCGCCCAGGCCGATCGCCAGGGCCGCCATCTCCCAGCCGTCGCGGGGGATGGCGTCGTTCTGCACCCGGCCCACCTCGTGCCAGAAGAGCAGGTTGCGGTGATCGATCGCCAGCTGGTCCCACTTCTCCAGATCCACCTGGATCTCCACCTCGTCGCGGCCGATCTCCTCGAGGGTGATCAGGGGCGGATCGGCGGAGGCGGCGGCTTCCACGAACACCCAGCTCTGCATCTCCGGGGGCAGGAGCCCCTTCAGGCGCTGGAGTTCGCTCATGGAGGCCGGAGCCGATGCGGAAGATTCCCACGTTAGCGAGTGCGGCCGCCGGTCCTGGGCGGCCGGGGTTCCCTGGGGCCGTGAGAGGCTGGGCGGGTTTGGCCATCGACCCCGCCCATGCCCCGCCGCACGGATCTGAGGCGCATCCTGCTGCTGGGCTCGGGACCGATCGTGATCGGCCAGGCCTGCGAGTTCGACTACTCCGGCACCCAGGCCTGCAAGGCCCTGCGGGACGAGGGCTACGAGGTGGTGCTGGTGAACTCCAACCCGGCCTCGATCATGACCGATCCGGACATGGCCGATCGCACCTACATCGAGCCGCTCACGGCCGAGGTGGTGGCGCGGGTGATCGCGATCGAGCGTCCCGACGCCCTGCTGCCCACGATGGGAGGCCAGACGGCCCTGAACCTGGCGGTGAGCCTGGCCGAGGACGGCACCCTGGAGCGCTACGGGGTGGAGCTGATCGGCGCCAATCTGGCGGCGATCCAGAAGGCGGAGGACCGCCAGCTGTTCAAGCAGGCGATGGAGCGGATCGGCGTGGCGGTGTGCCCGTCGGGCATCGCCTCCAGCCTGGAGGAGGCCGAGGCGGTGGGCGCCGAGATCGCCACCTATCCGCGGATCATCCGGCCCGCCTTCACCCTGGGCGGCTCGGGAGGCGGCATCGCCTACAACCCCGAGGAGTTCCGCGCCATCTGCAAGAGCGGCCTGGAGGCCAGCCCCGTCTCCCAGATCCTGATCGAGCAGTCGCTGATCGGCTGGAAGGAATTCGAGCTGGAGGTGATGCGCGATCTGGCCGACAACGTGGTGATCGTGTGCAGCATCGAGAACCTCGATCCAATGGGGGTGCACACGGGCGATTCGATCACCGTGGCCCCGGCCCAGACCCTCACCGACCGCGAATACCAGCGGCTGCGGGATCAGTCGATCGCGATCATCCGCGAGATCGGGGTTGAAACCGGCGGCAGCAACATCCAGTTCGCGGTGAATCCCGCCAACGGCGACGTGGTGGTGATCGAGATGAATCCGCGGGTGAGCCGCAGCTCGGCGCTGGCCAGCAAGGCCACCGGGTTCCCGATCGCCAAGATCGCCGCCCGCCTGGCGGTGGGCTACACGCTCGACGAGATCCTCAACGACATCACCGGCAAGACGCCGGCCTGCTTCGAGCCCACGATCGACTACGTGGTGACGAAGATCCCGCGCTTCGCCTTCGAGAAGTTCCGCGGCACCCCGGCGGTGCTCACCACTTCGATGAAGTCGGTGGGGGAGGCGATGGCGATCGGGCGCAGCTTCGAGGAATCGTTCCAGAAGGCTCTGCGCTCCCTGGAAACGGGCCATGCCGGCTGGGGCGGCGACCGGCCCGACGAGCCGATCGAGGCGCCCGAGCTCGAGCGCCTGCTGCGCACCCCCTCGCCCGACCGGATCTTCGCCCTGCGGGCCGCCATGCTCGCCGGCCGCAGCGACGAGGACATCCACCGCCTGAGCGCGATCGACCCCTGGTTCCTCGCCAAGCTGCGGCGGCTGATCGAGGCGGAGGAGCGGCTGCTGCGGGGCCGCCGCCTGGAGGAGCTGCCGGCAGACGCGCTGCTGGAGCTCAAGCAGCTGGGGTTCTCCGATCGCCAGATCGGCTACGCCACCGGCAGCCACGAACTGGCCGTGCGGCGCCATCGCCAGGGCCTGGGGGTGAACGCCGTGTTCAAGACGGTGGACACCTGCGCGGCGGAGTTCGCCTCCACCACCCCCTACCACTACGCCACCTACGAGCGGCCGCTGGAGCGGCTGGACGCCGTCGGCGGCCTGAGCCCGCTGCCGCCCCAGGACGAGGTGCAGCCCGAAACGCGCCGCAAGGTGATGATCCTGGGCGGCGGCCCGAACCGCATCGGCCAGGGCATCGAGTTCGACTACTGCTGCGTGCACGCCTCCTTCGCCCTGCGCGATGCCGGCTTCGCCACGGTGATGGTGAACAGCAATCCGGAGACGGTGTCGACCGACTACGACACCAGCGACCGGCTCTATTTCGAGCCGCTCACCCTCGAAGACGTGCTCAACGTGATCGAGGCGGAGAAACCCGAGGGGGTGATCGTGCAGTTCGGCGGCCAGACGCCGCTGAAGCTGGCGATCCCGCTGCTGCGCTGGCTCGACACGGCCGAGGGCCGCGCCACCGGCACGCGGCTGTGGGGCACGTCGCCCGAATCGATCGACCGGGCGGAGGACCGCGAGCAGTTCGAGGCGATCCTGCGCCAGCTCGCCATCCGCCAGCCGCGCAACGGCCTGGCCCGCACCAACGACGAAGCCAGGGCGGTGGCGGCGGCCGTGGGGTACCCGGTGGTGGTGCGGCCCAGCTACGTGCTGGGCGGCCGCGCCATGGAGGTGGTGTTCGACGAGGAGGAGCTCAACCGCTACATGGCCGAGGCGGTGCAGGTGGAACCCGACCACCCGGTGCTGATCGACCAGTATCTGGAGAACGCCATCGAGGTGGATGTGGACGCCCTGGCGGACGCCGAGGGCCGGGTGGTGATTGGTGGCCTGATGGAGCACATCGAGCCGGCCGGGATCCATTCGGGCGATTCGGCCTGCTGCCTGCCGGCGGTGTCGCTGAGCGAGGCGGCGCTGGCCACGATCCGCCAGTGGACCGAGGCCCTGGCGCTGGCGCTGGAGGTGCGGGGCCTGATCAACCTGCAGTTCGCCGTGCAGGGAGACACCGTGTTCATCATCGAGGCCAATCCGCGTGCCTCCCGCACGGTGCCGTTCGTGGCCAAGGCCACCGGCGTGCCGCTGGCCAAGATCGCCAGCCAGGTGATGGCTGGCCGCAGCCTGGCGGAGCTGGGGATCACCGAGGAGCCGCGGCCGCCGCTGCAGTCGGTGAAGGAGGCGGTGCTGCCGTTCAAGCGCTTCCCCGGCTCCGACACGCTGCTGGGTCCGGAGATGCGCTCCACCGGCGAGGTGATGGGCACCGCGGCGAGCTTCGGGATGGCCTACGCCAAGGCCGAGCTGGCCGCCGGCGAGGCCCTGCCCACCAGCGGCACCGTGTTCCTCTCCACCCACGACCGCGACAAGCCGTCGCTGGTGCCGGTGGCGCGGCGGCTGGCGGAACTGGGCCTGGCCCTGATCGCCACCACCGGCACGGCCGAGGCGCTGGCGGAGGCCGGGCTGGCGGTGGAGCCGATCCTCAAGGTGCACGAGGGCCGCCCGAACATCGAGGATGCGATCCGCTCGGGCCGGATCCAGCTGATCATTAACACCCCGATCGGCCGCCAGGCCGCCCACGACGACAAGTACCTGCGCCGCGCCGCCCTCGATTACGCCGTGCCCACGGTGACCACGCTGGCGGGGGCGCGGGCGGCGGTGGAGGCGATCGCCACCCTGCAGACCAGCCAGCTGAGCCTTGCCGCCCTGCAGGACATCCACCCCGGGGCGCCTCGTTAGGGTTGGCCGATCCGCCCCTGCGCCCTTGACCACCACCGCCCCCATCCCCTCCGGAGCCGTGGCCGCCCCGCTCACCCCGGGCAGCGACTGCACCGCCGCCTTCCGCGCCGCCTACGAGAACCGCTACACCTGGGAGCCCGGCTTCGGCGGCTACCGGGGCCGCTGCGTGTGGGAGCAGGGCGATCGGCGGGTGGAGGGCACCTTCCGGGTGGCGGCCGACCTCAAGGCCAGCGTGGAGGGCATCGACGACGCCGAGGTGAGCAAGGCGATCGGCTCCCAGCTGTGGGAGGTGTGCATCCACCGGGTGCGGCGCAGCTTCGAGCAGACCCACGGCGAGAACACCTTCACCGCCGGCGACACCGACGCGGTGGGCACCGAGGTGATCGTGGGCGGCAAGAACGCCGGGGATCGCTACCGGATCCAGAACGACACCGTGACGATGGTGCATCGCCACATCCACGGCACCGTGGTGACGATCTTCACGCTCAGCACCACCGACACCAGTGCCGGCTACCTGAGCCACAGCTACACGAGCCGCTACAGCGATCCGGCCACCGGCGCCGCCCGCGGCGGCGTCAACCGCTTCACCGACAGCTTCGTGCCGCTGGCCGGCACGGGCCCGTGGGTGCTGAGCGAGCGGGTGATCGACACGGAGGATCCGGCCGCCGAGGCGGGCGCAAGCCGCCAGACCTTCCGGTTTGAGGATCTCCAGCCGCTCTGACCTTCCGCGACGGCCCGCCCGCCCGGCGCCGCTCAGAGGCCGTCGGGCAGGGCCGGGATGGTCTTGAGGCGCTCGTTGAGCTGGAACGCCATCGACTGGCGCCCCACCGCCAGCACCTTGAGCGTGTCCTCGTAGAGGCGCAGCTGGGCATCGGCCACCTGCATCCCCCGCACCAGCTCCTTCACGTCATCGGGGAGGGTGTTGAGGTCGTAGCGCTTGCCTTCGAAGGTGAGCACCGGGGGCTGGGAGGGGGAGGCCGTCAAGGTCGCGTCCGTGTCGTCAGCGACAGGTTACGGCTCGCCCTCCGCCCGCCCCGGCGGCGGCGCGGGGGTGGCAGCGGGGGGCAGCTTGGCGGGCGCCGGCCGCCGCGGCCGCTTGAAGAAGAACATCAGCAGGGGGCCCACCTGGGCCGCCTCCACCATCTCCCAGCCGTCGCGGCCCAGCAGGTTGAGGAAGTACTGGAGCTGCTCGGCCGGATGGCGCGGCGGCTGCGGCGCGCCGTAGAGCTCGGGGAACTCGCGCAAGATGAATTCGGCGCTGAGCAGCCCCTGCAGCTTCTGACTGGCGGCCTCGGGATCGGGCGGCTGGGGCGGGGAGCCGTTCTCCACGTTGATGTGGACGACCCGGTATTCCCACAGGGGCAGATCGGCCATGGCCGGTGGCACTCGGAACGGAACGCGGTGGTTGGACCGGGGGCGGGGCCCGCCCGGCTCAGGCCGCCACGCGGATCAGCTGCCGCTCGCAGAGCTCGCGGTAGCGGCCGGGGCGGGCCATGAGCTGATCATGGCTGCCCCGCTCCAGGATGCGGCCGCCATCGAGCACCAGGATCTGATCGGCCTCCTGCACGGTGGAGAGCCGGTGGGCGATCACCAGCACGGTGCGGCCCTCCATCGCCTGCTTCAGGCCCCGCTGCACCGCCTCCTCCGCCTCGGCATCGAGGGCGCTGGTGGCCTCATCGAGCAGCAGCACGGCCGGATCACCCAGCACGGCCCGGGCGATCGCCAGGCGCTGCAGCTGGCCGCCGGAGAAGTTGCTGCCCCGCTCCTCCACCCGGGAGGCGTAGCCCTCGGGCAGGGCCTCGATGAAGCCGGCGGCGTTGGCCAGCCGGGCCGCCTCGCGCACCTGATCCAGGCTCGCCGGCCGGCCGAAGCGGATCGCCTCCTCCACGGTGCCGGAGAAGACGCTGCTCTGCTGGGGCACCAGGGCCACGGCGCGGCGAAGGTCGTCGGCGCGGAGGCCGGCCAGGTCGTGGCCATCGAGCAGCACCCGGCCCCGCTGGGCGGTGTTGAAGCGCAGCAGCAGTGAGAAGAGGGTGCTCTTGCCGGCACCCGAGGGGCCCACCAGCGCCACCAGCTGCCCGGACTGGGCCACCAGATCCAGCCCGCGCAGCACCGGTTGGAGGGGGTCGTAGCCGAACCAGACGTCCTCCAGACGCAGCTCGCCCCGCACCGGCCCCAGGGGCCGGGCATCGGGGCGGTCGGGGATCTCCATCGGCTCCTGCTCGATCGCCCGCAGACGCCGCAGCGAGGCCTGGCCCTGCTGGAACTCGTTGTAGTTGGTGGTGAGGTGGGAGATCGGATCGATCAGCATCAGCAGGGCGGCCACGTAGGAACTGAAGCCCTGGCTGTCGAGTCCGCCGGCCTGGATGCGGGAGGCGCCGATCAGCAGCACCGAGAGGATGCCGGCCGCCTCGATGAAACCCACCACCGGGTGCTGCAGGGCCAGCAGCCGCAGGGTGCGGTAGCGGGCGCGGCGGTGCAGGTCGATCTCCTGCTCGAAGCGCTGCTGCAGCCAGGCCTCGGCGGCGAAGGCCCGCACCAGCGGCAGCCCGCCGATCGCCTCGCCCAGCAGACCCGCCAGTTCGCTCACCTGCTTCTGGCTGCGCTCGGCCGCCCCCATCACCCGGGCACCGAAGCCGCTCACCAGCACGGCCACCAGCGGCGCCAGCACAAGGGTGGCCAGGGAGAGCTTCCAGTCGAGGAAGACCATGTAGCCGAACACCACCACCAGCTGCAGCAGGCTGGGGGTGCTGTCCTGGATCGTCTTGTAGATCACCTCGCCGACCCGGTCGGCGTCCTCGGTGAGGCGATAGGTGAGATCGCCGGCGGAGAGCTTCTCGAGGGCGCCGAACTCGAGCCGCTGCAGGCGGGCGAACAGCTGGCTGCGCAGGGCCTGGCTCACCTGCAGGGCGGGGGTGGCCAGCAGGGTGTCCTGGCCGAACTGGGCCACCTTCTGCACCAGGAACACCCCGAGCGCCAGGGCGATCACCCGCAGCACCTCGGGGAAGTTTCCGGCGCCGATGGCGGGGATCAGGCGGCCGGCCAGCCAGGCCAGCAGCGGCCAGCAGGCCACGAACACCAGCATGCAGAGCCCGCCGGCCACCAGCCGCTGGCGATGGGGCTTCAGCAGCGGCAACAGCCCGCGGAAGCCGGCCGAAGGGGGTGCGAGCATCGGCGAACCCTATCAGCGTCGTTCGGGCGCCACCGCCGGTGCGGCTGGATCAGTTCCTCAAATGGCAGGGCCTGGTGGCCACGGGCGGCGAGGCCAAGCTGCGGGTGCAGGGCGGTGAGGTGCGGGTGAACGGCGAGCCGGAGCTGCGGCGCGGCCGGCAGCTGGCGCCGGGCGACCGGGTGCAGCTGGGGGGCCACACGGTGGAGGTGCCCCCCGAGGCCTAGGTTGTGGGGCACTTCACCGGGAGTTGGTGCCGTGCGCAAGGCGGTGATCGCGGGCAACTGGAAGATGCACATGACCTGCGCCGAGGCGCGGGCCTACGCGGCCGCCTTCCTGCCTCTGGTGACCGATCTGCCGGACGACCGGGAGGTGGTGCTGGCGCCGCCGTTCACCGCCATCGCGGCCCTGAGCGAGGCGCTGGCCGGCAGCCGGGTGCGGATCGCCTCCCAGAACGTGCACTGGGACGTGAGCGGCGCCTACACCGGCATGATCTCGGCGCCGATGCTGCTGGAGCACGGCGTGAGCCACGCGATCGTGGGCCACAGCGAACCGCGCAAGTACTACAGCGAAACCGACGAGCAGATCAATCTGCGCGCCCGCGCCGCCCAGAAGGCCGGCCTGATCCCGATCCTCTGCGTCGGCGAGACCGACTCGCAGCGGGAGGCGGGCGAGGCGGAGCGGGTGATCCGCCGCCAGGTGGAGCAGGGTCTCGACGGGGTCGACCCCACCCGGCTGGTGGTGGCCTACGAGCCGATCTGGGCGATCGGCACCGGCAAGACCTGCGGCGCCGAGGAGGCCAACCGCCTCTGCGGCCTGATCCGCGGCTGGGTCGGCCATGCCGACGTGATCATCCAGTACGGCGGTTCGGTGAAGGCGGAGAACATCGACCAGCTGATGGCCCAGCCGGACATCGACGGCGTGCTGGTGGGCGGCGCCTCGCTCGATCCGGAGGGCTTCGCCCGCATCGCCCGCTACCAGGTGCCGGTGGTGGCCTGAGGGCCACACCGGAACTGCCGGGGATGACACGCAGGACATGGCCCCTGCTGGTGATCGCCTGGGTCGTCAGCGTGGCGGCGGCGGTGGCCCCGTTCAGTGCCGCCTATCGCCTCGAGAAGCTGATGGAGATCACCGGCCTCGCGTTTCCCTCCAAGGAGGCCTATGTGAGGGCTGTGGGGATCGCGGAATGGGCCGGCTGGCTCTGGCTCATCGGCCTGGCCTTCCTCACCTGGCAGCTCCGGAAGGCCAGGGGCGCTGCCGTCGCTGAGGATGCAGAGCGCCATCCCCCGGTCTGAGCCAGGGCCGATCCCGTGACGCTCACCTGGGGCCGCCACTGCACCGTGATGGGGGTGCTCAACCTCACCCCCGATTCCTTCAGCGACGGCGGCCGCATCGCCGGGGTGGAGCAGGCCGTGCGGCTGGCGCGGCGGATGGTGGCCCAGGGGGCCGACGTACTGGATCTGGGGGCCCAGAGCACCCGCCCCGGCGCCGAGGAGGTGGGGGCCCAGCGGGAGCGGGAGCGGCTGCTGCCGGCGCTGGCGGCGATCCGGGCCGCCCTGCCGGGCACCACGCTCTCGGTGGACACCTTCCACGCGGCGGTGGCCGAGGCGGCGCTGGCGGCCGGGGCCGACTGGATCAACGACGTGCGCGGCGCCAACGTGACGGCCGCGGCCCCGGGCGGCAGCCTGCGCGATCCGGCCATGGCGGCCCTGGTGGCGGGGGCGGGCTGCCCGTACGTGGTGATGCACAGCCGAGGTGACAGCCGCTCGATGGACGCTCTTGCGAACTACGGCGATGTGGTGGCGGAGGTGCGCGAGGAGCTGTTGCGCGCCAGCGAGCAGGCCCTGGCCGCCGGGGTGAGGGCCGGGCAGCTGGTGTGGGATCCGGGCCTGGGCTTCGCCAAGACCACCGAGCAGAACCTCAGCCTGCTGCGGGGGCTGCGGGAGCTGCGGGCCGAGGGCTTCCCGCTGCTGGTGGGCCCCTCGCGCAAGCGCTTCATCGGCGCGGTGCTGGCGGAGCCCAGGCCGCGGGCGCGCCTGTGGGGCACGGCGGCGGTGTGCGCCCTGGCGATCAGCCAGGGCGCCGATGTGGTGCGGGTGCACGATGTGGGCCCGATCGCGCAGACGGCGCGGATGGCGGAGGCGGTGCTGGGATCAATCGGGCTGGCGGAGAAAGCGCCCTGAGAGGCGCACCGCCAGCACCAGTGCCGCGAGGCCGTAGCCCACGAAGGTAACCGCCTGCCCCGCCGTGCCGGCGTCATAGACGCCGCGCTCCAGCAGCACGAAGTCGGCCACGGAGGCCGCCGTGCCCCAGAGCAGCACCCACACGCTCACGTAGGCGATGCCTTTGAGGGACTGGTTCATGGGGGATGCGGCGGTCGAGCGGGGGCTGAGCGAGCCTGGCGCGACAACCGTAGAGCCCACCTGGCGGTGGATCTGAAGGTGAGCGCCTCCACCCAGAACCAGGCGCTGGCGGCGTTGCTTTTCCTCTACCGGGAGCTGCTCGAGCGGGATCTGGAACTGGAAGGAGTGGTGCGGGCCCGCACCAGTCGCCGGCTTCCGGTGGTGCTCAGCGAGGCAGAGGTGCGGGCGGTGCGCCAACGACTGACGGGCGATCCGGCTCTGGTGGTGGGTCTGCTCTGTGGCAGTGGACTGAGGCTGATGGAGGCGCTGCGGCTACGGGTGAAGGATCTGGACCTGCAGCGGAGGGAACTCACGGTGCGCGACGGCAAGGGCGGCAAGGACCGGCTGACGATGCTGCCCCAGAGCCTCGTGCCCGAACTGCAGGAGCATCTGCTGAAGGTTGGCCAACTTCACCAGGCGGATCTTGCAGCAGGCTGGGGCAGGGTGCTGATGCCCTATGCCCTGGCGAGAAAGGATCCGAATGCCGAACGGAGCTGGGGTTGGCAATGGGTGTTCCCCCAGCAGCACCGCTGGAAGGACTCAGCAACAGGCAACCAGGGCCGCCACCACCTGGATCCAAGCGTGATTCAGAAGGCTGTAAGGCAGGCGGTGACCGAGGCCGGGATCGTTAAAGCGGCCAGCTGCCACACCTTCCGCCACTCCTTTGCCACCCACCTGCTGGAAAGGGGCCAGGACATCCGCACCATCCAGGAGCTGCTGGGCCATCAGGACGTGAGCACCACCATGATCTACACCCATGTGCTGAACCGCGGCCCACTCGGGGTGTGCAGCCCGGCCGACTTTTTGTAGCCGTTGGAACATGTGGTTCTCTGACCCGAGAACCACGGCTACCCTTGGAAAGATTCAGCCCAAAGGCCAGAGCTGGGCAGGTTTCTCCCCATGGGCGCGAGGATCGGGTGACGTGGTTCTCAGAAGCGGATGGACAGCCTGGAGTGGTTCTCGGAAACCATCCAATAAGCGTTAGGCCAACCTTACAGAAGCAAAGAGAGGTAACACTTGAAAGTAACTAGTTTATTGGATCTCAAATCTCTTCTTGAACAAAAAGCAGTCAAAGAGCATACGTATGAAAATGTGGAGCTAAAGCGGGATTGGCGTAGAAGCCATGGTGAAAAGTTATCAATGCTGTGCAATGGCCAGCCTGAGTCTGATTGCTTTTTGGTGATTGGCGTGGAGGATAATGGACAAATGGCCGGCCACGGAGAGCCTTGGCTGAAGGATCAACTAGCCAATATCTCACAACATTGCAATTCATATCTGGATCCAGCAATATCGCTTGTCGATTTGACAACCGACAATGTTGAGGGAAACATGATTGTTATCGCTCATGTGAAAAACCCAGGGGTTGTGGTCAAGTGGGAAGGATGCGCACACGCAGGCAAGGGAACTACAAAGAAGAAACTTAGCGATCAAGAAATCTTGGAACTTAACCTGTCGCTTCCAGGATTAACAGATTTGACTCGGCAAAAATGCAACTATAAGCCAAATGAGGACTTGGCAGTGACTTTTTTTGAAATGGCTGGCATAAGCTATGATGACAGGGTATTAGAGCGCTACAATCTTCACAACACGAGAGCTGGCAAGCTATTGCTAGGCAATTCAAGATTTAGGGTTGTAAAGTACGATGACAATGGTGATGTATTGGCGAATGATCCACGAGAGGGTATTCTTAGATTACTCACGGAATCAATGTTTGGCGAAATAAGAGACTATTATGAATGCCTAGGAATTGAACGAGACAGAATATCTGACTCGATGCTACGAGAAGCGCTAGGGAATGCCGTTGGCCACGCTGCCTATAAAGACAATGATGGAGAAATAATCCTTGAGCTTCATCCTAGTCGCCTAGTCATCAGCAACCTGTCTTTTGCTGAGTACACAAGTCTTGCGAATAAATGGTTTTCGATGGCGCATAAGTCTCCAAATTCATATCTAATGGAGACACTGAGAATTGCGAAACGAGTTGATGAACTAGGCAGGGGTAAAACCAAGTTGTTATCTGAATGCCTTAGGTCAGGCTTTGGGCCGCCTGAAATCAACGTTTCGGATGCTGGCCTGTATAGGAGATGGTCCCTTCATCTTGAAATCAATCAAGGAAATGAAACTTTTCGATTACTGTATGACCAAATCAGCAGATTCTACTCCCCAAGCAATGATAAGATCCTGATTGCATATGCCCTTGTGCTGTGGAGGCAAAAGCCATTTTCTGAGATAAAGAGATATTTTGATGCGGTTGAGTCTAGAATAGCTGCGGAAATCATTAGCGATATCAGAGGCCCACTCTTTTTCTGGGAGGAGAGGGATCTGTTATATCCCCATCGTTGGGTGCAGATTCTTTTAGAGGACGGAAGGCAATCAAGAGGATTCACGCCTTACGAAGAGAAGAGAATCTTCAATCTTTGCAAGGAGATTTGTTTGAACCATTATTCTGGATATCTTACTACGGCCCACTTTCGCGATTTGGCCCACCTGTCGAATTCTCAGTCAGACAAGAATCTAGCCACAAGAACATTAAAGAAGTGGCAACGAGCTGGACAACTTACGATGATTGGAAAGGGTAAGTACCGATTTGCTGAACGTGAAACTGTAGAGATCGAAAAGTCGACATTGACCAAGATGCTTGAGTTGTTTGAAAAAGATAGGCAAGACTGATTTGGGGCTTACTTTTCATTGATTTATATTCTGATAGCCTAACATCAAGATGCAGAAGACGGGAGCAAAGGCTCACTTCTAGGCTGGGGTAACGTCCCGCTTCTGATCTTGGCGTTAGGCCGAAAAAATTAGCCGCTGCTCGCAACGAGCCAGGTGACCTCCCCACGTTCGATCCGAGTCCTGGGTGCCTTTGATGCACCAGCGCTCCGCAAGATGCTGGGACTCTTCAGTGACGCCTTCCATGATCCGGGGACGTACCTCAAACGACAACCCAGCGAGGCGTACCTCACCAGGCGCCTTGCCAGAGATACCTTGATCGCCGTCGCAGCCTTCGCGGCAGGCGAGGTCGTCGGTGGCCTGGCCAGCTACGTCCATCACAAGGTTGAACAGGAGCGCAGCGAGTTCTACATCTACGATCTGGCGATTGCGGAGCATTTCCGCCGCCAAGGCATCGCAACGGAACTCATCAAGACCATCAAGGTCATCGTGCAGCAGCGCGGCATCCACGTCATCTTCGTCCAGGCGGACGATGGCGATGACTCAGCGGTCGCCGTTGTACACCAAGCACGGCATCCGAGAACATGTCATGCACTTCGACATGCTTACCACTCCCAGCGCGGCCTGACCGCTCAGTCAACCCGTCCCGGCCGGCAGTCGAAGTGATCGAATTCCGCCAGGAAGCCCGCCGCCGTTGGGCTGCAGGCATAGAGGCCGATCTGCATTGGCCCTGTTTCGCCTAGCTCCTGCAACCGTGCCATCCGCAGTTGCTGCCAATGCCCCCCATCCAGGCTGGAGTCGGCGATCACATCCCGGCCCTCGCGGCGCAGCCGGAACCACACCGTGGTGATCTCCCGGGGCAGGGGCTGGGTCGACCAGTCGGAGGCCTGGGCGTTGGTCACCACCGCACCGAGCCTGTTGGGGCCATCCGGTTCGAATTCCACCGAGGTCTTGATCCAGCAGGCCGGCGACAGCCGCAGCAGCAGCCCGGCCTGGTCGTAGCGGTGCCGCGGATGGGCCGTCACCCGGCTGGTGAGCACCACATCACCCTCCACCTCCTGCAGCAGGGCATGGCCGTTGTCGGCCTCGAAGCCGTAGTGGGTGCGCTGCCAGAAGTCGGTGCGGCCCGCCGGCCAGAGCCGCAGGCGGCCGGTGGCGGCATCGCGCTCCCATCGCGGTGGCTCGTTCAGCCAGTGCAGGTCGTTGTCATGGTTCATGGCGTCACAGGGGTGGGGGTGGAGGCCAGGCCGATCTCCTGGCCGTAGGAGAGCTCCAGGGTGTGGCCGTCCGGATCCCGCAGGAAGGCCCAGAGCCCCACGGGCGGCCCATCGTCCCGGGGGTCTGCCACCAGCACCCCCTCGGCGCGGGCCTGTTCACAGAGTTCCAGCAGCCGCTGGGGCGTGGCGCAGCCCACCCCGAGATGGCCCAGGGGCCGCAGCGGCGCCTCGACCACGGCGGTTTCGATCAACACCACGACGAAGGGCCGGGTGCCGTCGCCGATCCAGGCGACGCGCAGCCCCGTCCCGCTGTCCCGCCGGTGGACCGCCCGCAGGTCGGTGTAGGTGGCATAGAAGGCCAGGCTCCGCTCCAGATCCGTGACGGGCAGGGCCACATGGGTCAGTCCGATGTCAACCATGGCGAGGCAGGAGAAGGACATGGAGGCCGGCCAGGCCCAGCACCACGGGGATCAGCAGGGCGGGCACGGCGGCCAACCCCATCTCAGCGGCGATCCAGCCCAGCGAGGTGGGCACGACCACTGCACCGGCACTGGCGGCACTGGTGGCCAGGCCCACGGCGGCCGGCACCAGAGCGACGGGCAGACGCCGCGGGATCAGCAGGATCGTGGCGGGAAAGATCCCGGCCAGGCCGAATCCCGCCAGCGACAGGGCCACCCACGGCGCGGCTCCGTGGGTCCAGCCGATCTGGGCCACCAGCAGCAGAGCCAGCGAGCCGCTGATCCACCGGATCACGCCCAGCCGCCCCACCAGTGCGCCGAAACCGAAGCGGCCCACCGTCAGCCCCAGCCAGTAGAGGCTGACGCCGATGCCGGCCAACTCCGCCGACTGGGAGCGGCCCAGGTGCTGGACGCTGAAGCCCCAGGTGCCGATCGAGGCCTCGATGCCCACCGCGCTGAGCAGCACCAGCCCGCTCAGCAGCACGGCAGGCCGCCGCAGGGCCTGCCCCAGCACGCGCCAGTCGCCGCCGGCAGCCCCTGCGGGACGCTGCCACGGGCAGGTCCGCCGTTGCCGCCAGAGCACCAGCAGCACCAGGCCGCCCAGGCCGGCCAGCACCCCGTAGACCAGCCGCCAGCCACCCCCCAGGGCCAGCACCGTGGTGGCGATCGCCGGCCCCGTGACGGCGCCGACGCCGTAGAAGCCATGCAGCGGGCCGATCAGCCTGGCGCCGGCCGCGTGCTGCGCCACGGCCGTGTTGAGGCCGGCGTCGATCAGCCCGATGCCCAGGCCCACCGCCACCCCCGTGGCCACCATCAGGTCCCAGCGGGGGGTGAGGGCGTAGAGCAGCAGGGCCGAGGCCAGCAGCGTGAAGGCCACCAGCAGAAGCCGGTCCAGCCCCAGCCGGCTGTTCACCACGCCGTTCAGCAGAGCCGCCAGCAGATAGCCACCGATCTGGCTGGCCAGCAGCAGCGTCACCGATCCTGTGCTCAGCGTGAAGGTGTCCAGCAGCGAGGGCACCAGCACGCCGAGGGCCGCTTCCACCGCCCCGATCACCACAAAGGCGGAGCAGGCCACCCCCATCCGCAGATCGTCCGGTGCGTCAGCCATCACGGCGGCGCAAGGCGACGGCGACCAGCAGCAGCAGCACCGCCAGCCAGCGGCCGGGTCCGTTCGGTTGCTGGGGGACCCCCAGCCAGCCCCAGTGATCGATCAGCAGCGAGCCGATCAGCTGGCTGCAGACCACCGTCATGGTGGTGGCGGTGAGTCCGAGCCTGGGAATCACCAGGGTGGAGAGGGTCACGTAGAGGGCGCCGAGCATGCCGCCGCCCAGGGCCCAGGGCGGGACAGCGGCGAGCCGCTCGATGGGGCCGGCACGGAAGCCCCCGAGGGTCAGCAGCAGGCCGAGGGCGGCGGCGCCCACCAGGAAGTTGATCGTGGCGGCGGCCACCGCGGAGCGCAGGGTGCCGCCCAGGCGCGCATTGGCGGCCCCGCCCAGCGAGAGCAGGCTGCCGGCCGAGACAGCACAGAGCACGGCGGAGATGGGGTTCATCGCCCACCCCCCGCCTGGGTGAGCAGGAGCATGGCCGCCAGGAACAGCGCCATGGCCGCGCAGCCCCGGGCGCCGAGGCGCTGGCGGCGCACCCCCAGCCAGCCGTGGTGATCCATCACGAGGCCGGCGACCGCCTGGCCGGCCACCACCAGCCCGAGGGTGAGGGTGGCGCCGAGACGCGGGATCACCAGGGTGCTGGAGCTCACGTACCAGGCGCCGAGCACCCCGGCCAGCAGGGTCCAGCGCGGCGCCGTGCCGATCGCCCGCCAGTCGGGTGCCGGCAGCAGGCCGCTGAGCAGCAGGCCGATCAGGGTGAGCGAACCCAGCAGGTAGGAGTGGAAGGCGGCGAGGGGAACGGACTGGAGCGACTGGGCCAGCTGGGCGTTCATGGCCGCCTGCACCGGCAGCAGGGCGCCGGCCAGCAGGGCCATGGCGATCGCCATCACCGACGAGACGGGGACGACGGGCGCCGGCGAGCGGGGCATGGACAGACAAGACATCTCGATATCAAGAGACTTGACCCGAAGCTAGGGGGTGAGTTGTCTCGACGTCAAGCTATCCTCGGGCCATGGCCTCCGACCGCATCGACCAGATCCAGGGCCAGTGGCAACAGGCCTCGCCGACGCTGGATGTCTCCGCCCTGGCCGTGGTGGGGCGGATCCTGCGCATCGCCCGGCTGCTGGAGCGCCAGCGCGAAGCCTTGCTGGCCCCCCATGGGCTCAGCCTCTGGTCCTTCGATGTGCTGGCCACCCTCCGGCGCCAGCCGCCACCGCACCAGCTCACCCCCACCGAGCTCTACGGCGCGCTGATGCTGTCCTCGGGTGCGATGACCAACCGGATCGACCGCCTAGAAGCGGAAGGCCTGGTCGAGAGGCACCGCGAAACCACGGACCGACGCAGCGTTCTGGTGCGGCTCACGGCCAGGGGAGCGCAACTGGTGGAGGCGGTGCTGCCCGAGATCCTGGGCAGCGAGCGGGAACGGCTGGAGCAGTGCACGACGCCGCAGGAGCGTGAGCTCCTGGCAGGGCTGCTGCGCCGGCAGCTCCTGGCCCTGGACGATGGCGACTGAACCCTCCCCAGCACCCCATGGGGCCCACCGCCATGACCTGGCAATGCAACGCAGACAACACCCTGAGCCAGGCTGACGGGTATCAGGTGATGGACAGGCCATGCCTGCAGCTTTTTCCTTGAGGCCACTGACGCAGGCCGACCGCCAACGCCTCGAGAACCTGTGCCTCGCCTGCAGCGACTTCTTTCAGTGCATCGAAGGTCAGCCTGGTGGGATGGAGACGGCGGCTGAGCTTCTCGGACCACTCGCCCCGAACCTGAGCGCTGGAGACAAAAGCATCCTTGGACTGGAGATCGGCCGTGATCTGGCTGGGGTGGTCGAGCTCTTGGCTGGCTTTCCACGGTCTCATGAGTGGTACGTCGGTCTGCTTCTGCTTCATCCCGATGTGCGAGGTGCCGGGGCAGGAACAAGCATCTGGGAGATCCTGCGACAACGGATGACCCAGGAGGGAGCGGTCACAGTTCGCCTCATCGTTCAGAAACAGAATCCCCGTGCACGACGATTCTGGGAGCGGCAGGGATTCGCTGTGGAGAGGGAGTTGGTGGCCAAAGCCGGAAAACTGGAGAGCCCCGTCTGGCTGTTGCATCGTTCTCTTCAGGCGGAGGCCGCCCATGCCGTGGGGCGACCTGAGAGCGCACCCAGCGGTCACTCGATGACAACAGTTTCAAGGAGGTCTGATCCATGAAGATCATCATTCTTGGGAACGCCGGGGCCGGCAAAAGCACCCTGGCCAAGAAGCTGATCGCCAGCCAGCCGGCCGCCCGGTTATCGCTGGATGACGTGGCCTTTCAGGGCGGAACCGAACGACGTCCTCTTCAGGACAGTGTCGAGGCTGTCAGGCGTTGGATCTCCGAGCAGGACAGCTGGATCATCGAGGGCTGTTACGCGGACATCCTGGAGCCCGTCCTGGCCTGTGCCGATGAACTCATCTTTCTGAATCCTGGGGTTGATGCCTGCATGGACCACTGCCGTTCAAGACCCTGGGAGCCCGAGAAATTCAGCTCCCGCCAGGAACAGGATCAAAATCTCGACAACCTCCTTCAGTGGGTGGGCACCTACGAAACCCGGGCCGACGACTACGGTCTTTCCAGGCACCGGGAACTGTTTGAATTCTTTGAAGGGAAGAAGTGGGAATTCTGTCATCCCGAAGAGTACAAATCTGTCAACTGGCGGTGATTCTCAGCAGCTGATCTTGTGTGTCTAGTCTCATTTCAGTATTCCCATGTCCACCAAGCTCTCCGTCTTCATCGCCATAAGCCTGGATGGTTGTATCGCGCGCAACGACGGCGCCATCGATTGGCTTGAGCGCGCCAATGCAACCGTACCGGCTGGCGAAGACTGTGGCTACGCTGACTTCATGAAGACGGTCGATGCGATCGTCATGGGACGTGCGACCTTTGAAAAGGTCCTCAGCTTTCCCGATTGGCCCTACGGCAGCAAGTCGGTCTATGTGCTCAGCACCACCATCAGCAGCCTTCCTGCCGGATTGCCGAACTCGGTCCACTTGCTCAATGCCACTCCGGATGATGTCGTCAGACAAACCGCTGAAGCAGGCCACCATCATCTCTACATTGATGGGGGGCGAACCATTCAGGGTTTCCTGAGAGCTGGGCTGATCACCGAGATGACGGTGACAGTCATCCCGATTCTTCTTGGCTCAGGCATCAAGCTTTTTGGGGAACTGCCAGCCGAAAATGATCTGCGTTTGTTGTCATCGCAAGCCTTCCCGTTTGGATTCGTTCAGAGTCACTATGCGGTACTGAAAAAGGCCTACCATCCAGATTCAGAAGGCGGGACCCAAAACCCTTGATCTTGTCGATGCGATCCTTCCAGCTTCTGACCGGGAGCGTTAGGCAGACTTGACGAGAGTCAACCATCCATGCGATCGCTAGAATTCAGGGATTTCTGACTGTCGAATGGACGACCGCCATATCAGATCCCAATCAATGAGCAAATCGCGCCAGCATTCAATCATCTCTCGGATGTGCCCATTCACATCCCTCTCCGTTGCTGTTCTCGCCACCGGCAGCTGGGCTGTCGCTCATCCAACGTCCGATCGTGCCAGGTTTGGTGCGGCATGGCAAACCGTTGACTGCTCAACCTTTGCGGTGCCTGCCGCCGTTGCGGCCCGATCGGATTGTGGCTACGTCACCGTGCCCGAACAGCACGGACAACCCCAGGGACGAACCATCCAACTGGCCGTGGTGCGCACCCGCAGCACCAGCAAAGCACCTGCGGCCGATCCTCTGTTCGTCGAACAGGGTGGCCCGGGGGACTCCACCATCGGCGACATCGTCGATGGCGCCTTCCCTGCATATCCCGAATTGCCAGCCTTGAGCAGAAACCGCGATCTGATCTTCGTCGAGGAGCGAGGCACACGCTATTCCAGGCCATTCCTGTCTTGCCCGGAGCTGAACGCTCACAACATCGCCGTGGCGAAAGGGCAGCGCAGTTACACCGATTCCAGCTGGATCAAGGTGTGCAACGATCGCATCAAGGCCAAGGGGATCAACCCCAGCGCCTTCAACACGCGTGAAAATGCGGCCGATATCTATGCCGTGGCAGAGACGCTGGGCTACCCCCAATTCAACTATTATGGAGTGTCTTACGGCACGTTGCTGGGGCAGTACGTCATCGCCCAGGCGGACAAGCACAGGACGAAACTCCGCAGCGTGATCCTGGATGGCGTGGTGAGACCGGATATTGATTTCAATCTGGCATCCAGTCACACGATCAGCTACGCCCTGAGGAATGTCTTTCACACCTGCGCGCAAGATCAACAATGCAGCACCACCTATCCCAATCTGGAGCAGAAGTTTCTTGCGATCGTCGATCAGCTCAACCGGAAACCCCTGCCCTTGACCTTGACCATCCCCTCCAGCAAAAAGACATTCACCACCCAGCTCGATGGCATCTCCTTCCTGGCCGGCATCGAACCGATCCTGGCCCGTCCCTATTCCGGCGAAACCGCCCGTGGTAGTTCGCTGCCCAGGTTCATCCAGGCCGCGAGCCAGGGCGACTTTGGCTGGATTGCCGCACCACTGTCCGATCTGGAACCCAAGGGGGCGAAGGAGATGTATCACACCATCCTCTGTGCGCGGGCCAGATCAATACAGGTGACGCCCGACCAGGTGCTGCCGCCGCCCTACCCGCAGCTGCTGCCCCTGGGGATCCGTGAAGCCAGGGCCGTTGCGAACGCCTGTGATGTTCTCCTGGTCGAGCAGAAGCCGCCGTTTGTCTACGAGAATCCGGACATTCCCACCCTGGTGCTGAACGGCGCGTACGACCCCGTCACGCCCCAGCCCTACGGGGAAGCCGTGGCCAGGAACATGAACACCGCCTATGTGTACACCTTCCCCGGTGTCGGGCATGGGGCCCTGTTTGCGCCGCGGGGCATGCCTGCGGAAGCGTGCGTCACGCAGATCGCTGCAGACTTTCTGGCCAACCCCAAGCAAACACCCGACAGCCGCTGTCTAAGCCAGATCAAGCCTGCGTTTGTCGTTGAGTGATCGTTCTGTTGCAGCCCTTGATCGCCGATGGCCCAGGCTGAATGGAGGAATCAATCAGCCGACTCCGTCGTTGGCATGAACCCGGCCGTGGCTTCGCCCAGCCAGAGGTGCGGACACCATCGCCCATGCACACCGTGCTCCGCCTTGAACCGGCGCTGAGTCGTGGGACCGCGAGCGACAACCTCAACCTTCCTGTCAACCGCACGGCTGTGCTCGCAGCCGCAAAGCCCTGAACAGGCTATCCCTGCAGCTGGCACTGCACCGACAGGAGATCGATGGGCCGCACTTCAGAGCCCGTCGGAACAACTCTGGCGTATGACATGCTGCTCTCCCCAAGCGGGGAGACCCTGGATCACGGAAATCAGCGTGCGGCCGTAGGCACTGAAGCAATAGCGCACCTAGGGGTGGTGCTGCGTCACAGACAGAGGTGATGCTGAAAGACTGACCTGCCTTGTTGAACTTGCCCCGGCAACCACCATCCAGCTTCAGTTGATGGATAGCCAGCAGGAGGGGGATCGCTCAAGGAGGATTGGCACCGGGAGAACCAGGAGCAGGAGCGGAGCTGCGGCTGCTGGCACCCTTGGCGTAGGGGGCTGGATCCCAGAAGACAACGATCGACTGCGTGTCGAGCCGGTAAACCTGTCCGCGATTGGCCTCCAGGATCTCGCGTTTGGCAGGCTCACCTCGCTCATCAAAAAAGGCGTTGGGTGTGCTCTCGTTGGGCTTGAGTGCGATGGTCTGGCCTCCCTTCAGCCGAAGGGTCACGAAGCCCTACCGTTGCGAGAAGGTACACAA
Organism: Mesorhizobium carmichaelinearum; assembly: GCA_943368365.1. Lineage (GTDB taxonomy): Bacteria > Cyanobacteriota > Cyanobacteriia > PCC-6307 > Cyanobiaceae > CALRKZ02. Next base: position 240,265 of record CALRKZ020000003.1, on the reverse strand, counting down.
CCCCGAGGACGTGGCCTTGTCATCTCCTGCAGGAAACACATCGCAGCGGGCATCCACGGTGTCGGCCAGAACCGGCGGTGCGCAGACGACAGCACCGAAACTCAGCAGAGAGGCCGTAAGGAGATGAAATCGCTTCATGGCCATGAAGGAAACAACGTCGATTAGTTCATCATGCCCCAGATGGCCTGGCCAATGCCATGGGCTAAGGAATGATCACAACCCCTTGGAGATGGTCGGCGGGATGCAGTTGACCAGGCAAGACATGATCAGCAGGCGCAATGAACCATCCTCAAGCCCGATGCCCAACGCAGGTTGATGGTCGTCGTGAGAGCCTGGGGGATCACCCCTCGCTCACCCCCTCGATTCGATCCTCGATCTCCTGATAGATCTCCTGCAGCTGGGCGATGTTCTCGTCACTGGTTTCCCAGTAGCCGCGGCCGTTCACCTCCAGCAGCGTTCCCACGATGCGGCGGAAGCTGTGGGGGTTGAGATCCATCAGTCGCTTGCGCATCTCCGGGTCGTTGATGAAGGTGTCGTTCGCCTCCTCATACACGAAGTTGTCCACCGCGCCGCTGGTGGCGCTCCAGCCCAGGGTGAAGTTGAGCCGCTTGGCCACCTCGCGCACACCCTCGTAGCCCGAATTGAGCATGCCCTCATACCACTTGGGATTGAGCAGCTTGGTGCGCGAATCCAGCCGGATCGTTTCGCTCAGCGAACGCACCTGGGCGTTGGCGGTGGTGGTGTCGGCGATGTAGCTGGCCGGGGCCTTGCCGTCGTCGCGCAGGTTGGCGATCAGCTTGGTGGGATCACTGTCGAAGTAGTGGCTCACGTCGGTGAGCGAGATCTCGGCCGAATCGAGGTTCTGGAAGGTCACATCGGCCGTCTTCATCGCCGCTTCGAACACCTCGCGGTTCTGGTTCATCTCGCCGGGATTGTCGGCGTTGAAGGCGAACGTTTTGCGGGAGAGATACATCTCCTGCAGCTCGCCCTCCTCCTCCCAGGTGCTGTTCTCCACCGCCAGGTTCACGTTCGAGGAATAGCTGCCGCTGGCATTGGAAAACACCCGCGTGGCCGCATCGCGCAGCGAGATGCCCGCCTTGGCGGCCTGCTCCTGGGCGTGCTTGCGCACAAAGTTGCTCTCCAGGAGCTCCTCGGCCTCGGCCGCCATCTTCACCCCCTGATCGATCAGCGCCATCTGGTTGATGAACAGATCGCGGAACACGCCGCTGCAGTTCACCACCACATCAATGCGGGGCCGGCCCAGCTCCTCGAGCGGGATCAGCTCCAGCTTGTTCACCCGCCCGAGGGAATCGGGCACCGGCCGCACGCCGATGAACCAGAGGATCTGGGCCAGCGATTCGCCGTAGGTCTTGATGTTGTCGGTGCCCCAGAGCACGCAGGCGATCGTTTCCGGCCAGGCGCCCTGCTCGGCCCGCTGGCGCTCGATCAGCCGGTCGACCACCACCTTGGCGGCAGCAATCGCGGCCCGGGTGGGGATCGCCTGGGGATCGAGGGCGTGGATGTTCTTGCCGCTCGGCAGCACGCCGGGGTTGCGGATCGGATCACCGCCGGGGCCGGGGATCACGTATTCGCCATCGAGCGCCCGCAGCAGGCTCTCCATCTCCATGTCGGCGCAGATCTGCTCCAGGCAGAAGCGCAGGTAGCCGAACAGCCTGTCGAGCTCGGCCACCTCCACCGCCGGGAAGCCCGCCGTGCGGCAGGCGCTCAGCCACGGGCTCGGCAGCTGGAAGCCGAACCGCTCCAGCAGCGCGAAGAACCAGCCGAAGTTCTGGCGCAGGTTCACCCGGCCATCGGCACCCGTGACGGCCTTCACCATCGCGCCCACCGCGGCGCGGCTTGCCTCGGTGATCGTGCGGTTGAGCTCCACGTCGGCCAGCACGCCTTCGTCGTTGCCGCGGTAGACCTCCTCGATCGTGCGGCCCAGGCTCTCGGCCAGCAGGCCAGGCAGCGAGCGGATGCCCTCCTCCTGCCGCTCCAGGGCGGCGATGTTCACCAGCGTGGCGATCGCCTCCTCGGCGGTGGGCGGCTTGCCGATCGTGTGCAGACCGCAGGGCAGCAGCCGGCTCTCGATCTCCATCAGCTGGCGGTACACCGACCCCACCACGGCGTCGCGGCCGTCGAGGTCGAGCTGGGAAGCATCCGCCTCGGGCAGCCTCACGTCCTTGTCGAGGTTGCACTGGCGGGCCGTCTCCACGATCGCGTTCACGATCTGCACGCCCCGGCTGCTCTCGCGCAGCTGCTGGTAGCTGCCCACCAGCTCACCCAGCTCCTTGAGCCCCTTGTAGAGACCGGCGTTCTCGGCCGGCGGGGTGAGATAGCTGATCGTGGAGGCGTAGCCGCGCCGCTTGGCGATCGTGGCCTCACTCGGGTTGTTGGCCGCGTAGTAATAGAGGTTCGGCAGGGCGCCGATCAGCGAATCGGGATAGCAGGTGTCGCTCATGCCCATCTGCTTGCCGGGCATGAACTCCAGCGAGCCGTGGGTGCCGAAGTGCAGCACCGCATCGGCGCCCCACACCTTCTCCAGGTAGGTGTAGTAGGCGGCGAAGCCGTGGTGGGGGCTGGCGCTGCGCGAGTAGAGCAGCCGCATGGGGTCGCCCTCGTAGCCGAAGGTGGGCTGCACCCCCACGAACACGTTGCCGAAGTGGCGGCCGTAGATCAGCAGGTTGGTGCCGTCGGAATTCAGGTTGCCCGGCGGCTTGCCCCAGTTCTCCTCCAGCCGCTCGGAATAGGGCGTGAGCCGCTCATACTCCTCCACGCTCATGCGGTGGGCGATCGCCAGCTCGGGCGCTCCCTCGAGGGCCTCCGGGTCCTTGAGCACCGCCTCCATCAGCGCCTTCGGGCTACGCGGCATCTCGGTGATCGTGTAACCCTTGGCCTTCATCTCCTCCAGCACCCGGTAGATCGAACCGAACACATCGAGGTAGGCGGCGGTGCCCACGTTGCCCTTGTCGGGCGGGAAGCTGAACACGGTGATCGCGAGCTTCTTCTCGGCCCGCGGCTTGATCCGCAGCGAGGCCCAGCGGATCGCCCGCTCGGCGATCGCATCCACCCGATCCTGCAGGGTGTGGGCCTTGCCGGTGGCATCGTCGCGGCCGCTCAGCACGATCGGTTCGATGGCTCCGTCGAGTTCCGGAATGGCGATCTGCAGCGCCACCTGCACCGGGTGCAGCCCCAGGTCGCTCTCCTCCCACTCCTGGGTGGTCTGGAACACCAGCGGCAGCGCCACCATGTAGGGGCGGTTGAGCTTCTTGAGCACCTCGATCGCCTTGGGGTGGTCCTGCCGGGCCGGCCCGCCCACCAGCGCGAAGCCCGTGAGGCTCACCACCCCATCCACGATCGGCTGATCGGGGTTGAGCGGATCGAGGAAGAAGGCGTTCACCGGCCTGGTGAAGTCGAGCCCGCCGCAGAACACCGGGATCACGGTGGCGCCGCGGTATTCGAGCTCCTGGATCACGGCCACGTAGTGGGCCTCGTCGCCCGTCACGATGTGGCTGCGCTGCAGCACCAGGCCGATCACCGGGCCCTTGCGGGCCTTCTCGCTCAGGTCGCTGCGGCTGGCGCTCCAGTTGAGGTATTCCTTGAGGTCTTCGAACATCCCCGGCGCCAGGGGATGCCAGATGCCCAGATCCGGGAACACCACCGGTTCGGCCACCGCCAGCTCCGGCCGCCCCTCCTCGCCGCGGGGGAACACGTATTTGTCGGCCAGCATCAGCAGGAAATTGCGCAGGTTGTCCGGCGTACCCCCCAGCCAGTACTGGAAGCTGAGCATGAACGAGCGGGCGTCCTGCGCCTTCTCCACCGGCAGATACTTCAGAACGGTGGGCAGCGTGTTCAGCAGCTTCAACATCGCGTCCTGGAAGCCGGCGCCGCCCGCCTCCTTCCGCTTCTTCATGAAGCTGGCGATGGCGCTCTTGCTCTGGCCCAGCTGGGCCATCGAGAAGGTGCCCAGCTTGTTGAGCCGCATCACCTCCGGCATGGAGGGGAACACCACGGCGGCCTTGAGCCGCTCGCGGTGGGGCGCCACCGCCTCCACCACCTTCTGGGCCAGGTCCTCGATGAAGATCAGCGAGGCGATGAACACATCGGCCGCCGCCACGTCGGCGCAGAAATCGGCGTAGTTCTGCGGATCGCGCAGCTCCTCGATCAGGTAGCCGCTCAGCTCCACTCCCAGGCTGCTGTTCTGCTCGTTGAGGCTGGTGGCGGCGGTGGTGAGCGCGTTCTGGTACTGGGGCTCCAGCACCACGTACACCACCCGCATCACGGCCCGGCCTTCGAGGCCCTCAGGGCTGACCCGACGGCTGGCGGAGCGGACCTGGGTGAACATCGGCGCGGGCTTTGAGCAATGTGAAGCAGCCTACGGACGCTCCCCCGTCACCGCGCCCCGCCGCGCCAAGGCGTTACAGGCAGGGGCGGCCATAGGCTCGCTCCACCCGAGTCCCGCCGCACCCCCGCCATGGCCGCCGCCGCGACCCCTGCCGCGTCCCCGGCGGCACCGATCCCCGTGGTGGTGGCCGGCGCCCTCGGCCGCATGGGGGCCGAGGTGGTGAAGGCCGTGAGCGCCGCCCCCGACTGCCGCCTGATCGGCGCCATCGACACCACCGCCGGCCAGGAGGGCCAGGACGTGGGCCTGGCCCTGGGGCTGGGCGAGCTGGAGGTGGCCCTCACCGCCGACCTGGAGGGCTGCCTCTGCCAGGCCAGCCAGTCGGTGCGCGCGTCCGGCCCCGGCGGCGGCGCGGTGCTGGTGGACTTCACCCATCCCTCGGTGGTCTACGAGCACACCCGCGCCGCCATCGCCTACGGCGTGCATCCGGTGATCGGCACCACGGGCCTGAGCCCCGCCCAGCTGGCCGATCTGGCCGGCTTCGCCGCCAAGGCCTCGGTGGGCGGCGCCGTGATCCCCAACTTCTCGGTGGGGATGGTGCTGCTGCAGCAGGCGGCGGCCGCCGCCGCCCGCTTCTACGACCACGCCGAGCTGATCGAGCTGCACCACGACCGCAAGGCCGACGCCCCCAGCGGCACCTGCATCAAGACCGCCGAGCTGATGGAGGAGCTGGGCAAGGACTTCAACCCCCAGCAGGTGGAGGAGCACGAGTCGCTGGCCGGCAGCCGCGGCGGCCGGCGCGAGAGCGGTCTGCGGCTGCACGCCATCCGCCTGCCCGGCCTGGTGGCCCACCAGCAGGTGCTCTTCGGCGGCCCCGGCGAGACCTACACCCTCCGCCACGACACGATCGAGCGCTCCGCCTACATGCCCGGCGTGCTGCTCACCCTGCGGCGGGTGCGGCAACTCGAGGGGCTGGTGTACGGCCTCGAGAGGCTGCTCTGACCCCCTGCCGCCGCCCGATGCCGCCACCCGGATCCCGATGCTGATCCCCCTCAAGCCCGGCGAGCTGCAGCGGCTGATCCCGGCCGTGGCCACCGGCCCCCAGTTCAACTTCTGCAGCGGCAACCCCCGCAAGGTGCTGCAGCGGGTGCTGATCGCCGTGATCGGCGGGGTGCTCTCGCTGCTGATCGCCCAGAGCCAGTTCTCCTCGCGCTTCGGGCCGGTGTGGCTGGTGGCCGGCTTCGTGTTCCTGCTGTACGTGCTCTGGGGCCCGATCGTGGAGGCGGGCCGTCGCAACGCCACCCTGCGCCGCTACCCGGCGGCGGCGCTGTTCGAGGGGGAGATCGCCGATCTGTTCACCCGCGAGCGGGTGGAGGAGCGCAAGGAGCAGGCCGACAACAGCGGCCGGCTGGAGCTGGTGGAGAACCGCCGCACCTGGCTCTGCCTGGAGCTCGAAGACGAGGACGGCTACCTCGGCCAGCTGCGCTTCCCGATGGACAAGAAGCACAAGGTGCTGCGGCGCGGGATGGTGGTGCGCTGTCTGGTGCTGAGCGAGCGGCGCGACTTCTCGCGGATCGGCGCCCTCACCGACGCCTGGATCCCGCAGCCCAAGCTCTGGGTGGGCGAGTACCCCTTCCTGCTGCGGCCCGCCTTCGAGGAGCTCTGCCTGAAGCGGCTGCGCTGAGCCGGCGGCCCCGCGGCGGCGACGCTGGAGCGGACCGGAACCGGGAGCGATCGTTAAAGGTCTTTTACGTTGCGCAACATTGCGTTACACTTCGTTCATCCACCACGAGGTCCCCATGGCCCAAGCCACCGCCACCGCTCCCGCCACTGAGCGCGCCACCATCCGCGGCGCCACCGTCACCACCGAAGACGGCGGCCGCCTCAACGCCTTCGCCACCGAGCCCCGCATGGAAGTGGTGAGCGCCGAGCGCGGCTGGGGCTTCCACGAGCGCGCCGAGAAGCTCAACGGCCGCATGGCCATGCTCGGCTTCATCGCCCTGCTCGCCACCGAATTCGCCCTGGGCGGCGAGGCCTTCACCCGCGGCCTGCTCGGCATCGGCTGAACCGCCGGCCCCCTCCGGAGCCTTTCCCCCACGCCGCAGCCCCGGGCTGCGGTTTTTTTATGGTCGGCCCCATGGCCTCTTCCGCCCCGTCCAGCGCCCCGCTCCCGAAGGCCCACGTGCGCGGCGCCGGACCGACCGGCGCCCTGGCGGCCCTGGCCCTGGCGGAGGCGGGTTGGGCCGTGGAACTCGTGGATCCGCTCGAGGGCTCCCAGCTGCTGCAGCGCAGCCGCGCCTACGCCCTCACCCATTCCAGCCGCCGGCTGCTCAGGCGCCTGGGGCTGTGGGAGGAGCTGCGGGCGGCGGCGGTGCCCTTCCGCCGGCTCGAGCTCTGCGATCTGGCCCTGCAGCGGCAGGTGAGCTTCGGCGGCGGCGATCTGGGCCGCGCCGCCCGCGTCCTGCCCGAGGCCGAAGCCGATGGCCTGGCGGTGGGCTGGGTGATGCCCCACCGTCCCCTGCTCGAGCTTCTGCTGCGGCGGCTCCAGGCCCATCCGGCCGTGGGTCTGCGGCTGGGCCCGGCGGCGGCCGCCGAGCCCGAGGCGGCGGCGGATCTCCGGGTGGCCGCCGACGGCAGCGCCTCCCCCAGCCGTGAGGCGACCGGCATCGGCCGCTGGCGGCTGGCCTACCGCCAGGCCTGCCTCACCGTGCAGGTGCGGCTGCGGGGCTGCGATCCCGACCAGGCCTGGGAGCTGCTGCGGCCCGAGGGCCCCTTCGCCGTGCTGCCCCTGGGAGGCGACCGGTTCCAGCTGGTGTGGAGCGCGCCGGCCGCCCGGCTGCGGGGCCTGGAGAGCCTCGGTCCGGTGGCCTTCCTCGATGCCCTGGCCGGGGCTCTGCCCGATGCCCTCCAGCCCGAGGCCCTGCTCGACGCCCCCCGCGCCTACCCCGTGGCCCTGGAGCTGGCCCACCGCTTCCACAGCGGCACCACGGTGCTGGTGGGGGAGAGCGCCCACCGCTGCCATCCCGTGGGCGGCCAGGGGATGAACCTCTGCTGGCGCGACGTGGAGGAGCTGCAGCGCCAGGCGGGCCGGGCAGCCCGGGGCCGCCTGGCGGTGGGCGCGGTGGGACGGGCCTACGCCTGGCGCCGCCGCGCCGACGTGCTGCTCACCCTGCTGGCCACCGATCTGCTGGTGCGGCTGTTCTCCAACCGCCAGCCGGCGGCCCTGGCCGTGCGGCGCCTGGCCCTGGCCCTGATGGCGCGCTTCGCCCCCCTGCGCCGCCTCAGCCTGCGCGCCATGACGCTCGGACCTTGCCGGCTGCTCGGTCGCTGGTCAGAGTGAGGCTCACTCCGGACCCGCCGGATCCCTGCCCATGGTGATCAGCACCTCGCCCCAGCCAGTGCCCTCCTCGGCCCTGCTGCGCTACCTGCGCCATGAGGTCGGCCTCAGCGAGAGCGCCCTGGCGCTGGGGCTGCGCCAGGCCGAGCAGGAGCAGGCGCCGCTGCCGGTGATCCTCTGGCGCTTCGGGCTGATCGGCCTCGAGCAGCTCGATCAGGTGCTGGGCTGGCAGGAGAGCCACACCTGAGCGGAGGCTCAGGGATACACGATCAGCGCATCGACCGGCACCCCGGCCGGCAGTTTGGAGCGGCCGCCCAGGCCGGCCAGTTCCACCACGAAGGCGAAGCCGCAGAGCTCGCCGCCGGCCTTCTCCACCAGCTCGGCGCAGGCACCGGCGGTGCCGCCGGTGGCCAGCAGGTCGTCCACGATCAGCACCCGCGGCCGGCCCTCGAAGCCGTCCACATGCATCTCCAGCCGGTCGGTGCCGTATTCGAGGGTGTAGTCCACCCCGTGCACCGCTCCGGGCAGCTTGCCCGGCTTGCGCACCGGCGTGAAGCCGATCCCCCGGGCGGTGGCCAGGGCCGTGCCCACGATGAAGCCGCGCGATTCGATCCCCACGATCAGCTCGGGCTCCAGCCGGTCGCACACCGCACCGAGGCGCCGCACCACCTCCTGCCAGGCGGCCGGTTGGCGCATCAGCGGGGTGAGGTCGCGGAAGAGGATGCCGGGCTTGGGAAAATCGGGCACATCCCGAACCAGCCCCTGCAGATCGATGGTCGCGCCCGGATCGGCCGGGAGGGAGCTGGAGGCCATGGCAGCGGGATCGGGTGACGGATCGGCTCGGGCGCTGGCATCATCGCAGCCATGCCCGACGACCGACCGAGCGAGCCCAGCTCCTCCCCCCGCCTCTCGCGCCGCGGCCTCGAGCGCCTCGACCTGATGCTCCTGTGCGTCGAGTCGCTGGATCTCAACGGCGGTGAGGCCATGGTGTGGATGGCCAGCCAGCTGGGCTTCGCCGACCTCTTCCCCAACCGGGTGGAGCTCTGGAAGCGCCGCTGCCACAACCCGCTGCGGCTCGCCTGCCGCCGGGGGGTGCTCAGCGAGAGCGAAACCGATGCCCTGATCACCCTGCTCAGCGCCATGGCGGAGCGGCTGTACCCCATGCTGCGCCAGCTGCTCTCCGGCACCGAACCCCCCGAGCTCAGCGCCCAGCGCTGGGCGCTCTTCCAGTCGCGGCTGGAGGAACTGGTGCGCGAGCGGCTCAATCCCCGCCGGGGCGGGGTGCAGAAACTGCTCGATCCGAAGGAGGGCCCGCCGCTGCGCCGCCACCTGATCCAGGGCCTGGCCTTCGGCGCCGGCCAGGGCGGCTTCTCACGCCTCAAGGCCAGCCTGCTGGATGCCGCGGCATGAAACTCAGCTACCGCTACGAACAGACCAGCTGCCGGCTGCGCATCGACGGCCTGCCCGATCTCTCGGCCGGCCACGGCGCCGACGCGATCGGCATCCTCTCGGGCTGGGAGCTCGACCTGGCCGGCCGGCCGAGCCTCGAAGGCAAGCGGGAACACCTGGAGTCTCTGCTGCGCACCGTGCTGCCCTACGCCCGCCATCTGGTGAGCGGGGTGCCGCGCCGCTTCGGCGGCGGCGAGGATCCGGTGCTGATCGAGCCCCTGGCCGGCACCACGGGCACCGCGCCACTGCCGCCGGTGGGTCCGCTGCATCGGCTGCAGCTGCGCAGCAGCCAGCCCGACACCCCTCCGCTGGAACTCAGCTTCGACGACGCCGAACTGGCCGATCTGGTGCGTTGTCTCGATCAGCTGCGGCTCGACCCACGGGTGCAGCTGGGCTTCGCACTGCCCGTGGAGCAGCCGCTGCCGCGGCGGGAGCTGCGCGAGCGGGTGCCGCTGCGCCGCCGCCTGGCCTCGCCGCTGGCGGGTGTGGCAGCCCTGGCCGTCACCGCCTCGCTCAGCCTGATGGTGCCGCTGCCGAAACGGAGCCCGGTGCCGGCCCCGGCCACACCGCCCGCTTCCGCCCCGCTCAATCCGCCCTGAGCCACCCGGGCGACCGTTGACGAACGGCCAACCACCGCCACACTCTTGTGGTTGGCCTTCCACGCCCGTCCGGCGACACCTCGACCTCCATGACCAAGAGCTGGTCGGAACTGCGACGCCGGGTCAACCGCCTCGGAGCGGCCCTCGACGTGGTGGTCCGCAGCGATCCGGAGGTCTGCGGCCTCAGCGGCAAGGACTTCCATCTCTCGCTGCACCACGGCGGCCAGGGCGACTGCACCGTGGAGGGCCTGAGCCTGGTGGACTGCCCGAACGAACTCGTGCTGATCGAGTTCGAGCGCTGGATGCGCGGAGCCGGCTACACGATCGACTGATGGGCCGGCCCCGATGAACCGACATCCCGATTCCGGTCGCAAGTCGGTTCCGGCTCGCAAGGTGTTCACCCGCAAGCGTCGTACCCCATCCCCCTGGCGCGAGGGCCTGCTGGCCCTGCTCAACGCCGCGGCGGGGGTGGGGCTGCTCACGGCCCTGCTCCAGCTGCCCGCCCGGCTCGATTCGCTGCTGATCGTGAGCCGGGTGATCAGCACCCTGATCGACGGGCTCAGCCGGATCGGCCAGGGCCTGCTCACCCTGGCCGCGGGCCTGCTGCAGATGCTCGGCATCCTGCTGCTGGTGGGTCTGGCGATCGCCGCCCTGCTTCTGCTGGCCAACGGCGTGTTCCGTCTCCTGCGCATGGCCGTGCCGGGTCTGGGAGGCCTGCTGCGCCTGCCGGGGGGCCTGGCCCGGGTGGTGTGGGCGGTGGTGCGGATCCAGCCGCCGGATCGACCCGAGCGCTGAACCGCCCGCCCCGGCCGATGGCGGCGGGTGGGCCCTCAGCGGCGCGGCGCCAGGGAACGGCGCAGCTCCCACAGCTCCTCGAGGGTGACCGCCCCGTCGTCGTTGCGGTCAGCCTCGCCGAACCGATCGGCCAACCAAGGGAACGCGGCGGCTTCGGCCTGGGTGATTTTCCCGTCACCGTTGCGGTCGATGCGGAGGAGCTTGCTGCGCAGCCGATCCCCCACGAAGTGCTGGCTTGCCGGCGCCAGATCGGACGGCAGCAGATAACCCCGTCCTCCCTTGTCGAGCCTCTCGAAGTTGATCCGCAGGTAGGGGGTGCCGCGCGTCTCGGCCGGGGTGAGGCGCCCGTCATCGTTGCGGTCGAGACGCTCGAACCACGCCTCCAGCCGCTGCTGATAGAGCTGCAGCTCGCGGGCCTCCTGGGAACGGACACCGGACGCCAGGAATCCGAGCCAGAGCAGCGAGGCCAATCCCAGGGCGGCAAGCCTGGCGGCAGCGGGAGGCACGGGGCGAACGGACTCAGGCACGGTCATGACCATCACCCTATGCAGCTCCTCACGGGAATCCGGCTCGGAGGCGCACGTTCGCCGCGGCAAACCATGACCGGATCTCTCTGCCCGAGCAGACAGACACCTTTCGACAGGAGCCGGGCCGCCGGGGCCCCCTGCCCGCCAGGCCGACGCTCCATACAGTCGGCAGAGCCGCAGCCCCCTGCATGAGCCGAACCCACACGATCTGGGTGGTGGACGACGACCCCGACCTGCGCCAGCTGCTCGGCAGCTACCTGAGCGAGCAGGGCTACGAGGTGCGCTGCCTCACGGACGGCCGGCAGCTGCTGGCCCGGCTCGACTTCCAGCGGCCCGACCTGGTTGTGCTGGATCTGATGCTCCCGGGCGATGACGGCCTCACCCTGCTGCGGCGCCTGCGCGATGCGGAGGACGACCTGCCGGTGGTGATGCTCACCGCCCGGGGGGAAGCGGTGGACCGGATCATCGGCCTGGAGCAGGGGGCCGACGACTACCTGGCCAAACCGTTCCTGCCGCGGGAGCTGTCGGCCCGGATCGAGGCGGTGCTGCGCCGTCGCGCCAGCCTGCCCGCCGGCGCCCCCCTGGCCGACGGGGAGGTGGTGGTGTTCGGCGAGAACCAGCTCGACCTCTCGGCGCGCAGCCTTACCCGCTCCGGGCAGCCGGTGACGATCACCAGCGGCGAGTTCAGCCTGCTGGCCGCCTTCGTGCAGCATCCCCACCGCCCTCTCTCGCGGGAGCGGCTGATCGAACTGGCCCGCGGCCCCGCCAGCGAAACCGACAGCCGCAGCATGGATGTGCAGGTGTCACGGGTGCGGCGGCTGGTGGAGCCTGACCCCACCCGGCCGCGCTATCTCCAGACGGTGTGGGGCTATGGCTATGTGTTCGTTCCCGATGGTGAGCCCCGCAGCCGCTGAGCGATGAACCCCTCCGTCCGTCCGCCGGGGCTGCTGCTGCGGCTGGGGTGCTTCTTCCTCGGGGGGTGGGGGGTGAGTCTGGTGCTGCTGCAGGCCCTACTGGGCACCCGTCTGGGCCAGGCCCAGGTGGCCCAGATGGGCCCCCAGGTGGCCCTCAACGTGCGGCTGTCGGAACTGGCGCTGGAACGCTTTCCACCCGCCACCGTGTCGCAGCTGAGCGGGCTGCAGCTGGGGGTCGGTCAGCCGCCGCGACCCAGTCCCCGGCGGTTCCTGCTGGGCCGCAGCCAGGATGCCCGCCTCGACCGGCAGGTGAACCAGCTCCAGCTGGAGCTCTGCCGCCGGCTGCCCCGCTGCCCGGAGGTGGTGCCCATCCACGGGGCCGCGCGCGGGGTGTGGATCGAGCTGGCCTCGCCGCTCGAACCCGTCTGGCTGTACGCGGCGATCCGGCCCCAGCTGGGCTGGCCGCCGGATCCGCTGCTGCTCACCCTCTCGCTGATCAGCGGCAGCCTGGTGGCCGGCGCCCTCTTCCTGCTGCTGGAGGTGCAGCGTCCCCTGCAGCAGCTGGAGCGGGCCCTGGGGCGGGTGGGTCTGGAAAGCCAGCCGGAGCCGTTGCCGCAGCGGGGCGTTCCCGAACTGCAGCGCCTCGCCCAGCACTTCAACGCCATGCTCGAGCGCCTCGACACCAGCGAGCAGGAGCGGGCCACCATGCTGGCCGGCATCGCCCACGACCTCAAGACTCCGATCACCCGCCTGCGGCTGCGGTTCTCCCTGCTCGGCGGGCAGGCGGCGGAGGGCACCGGGCTCAAAGCCGCCGGGCGCGCCAAGGCGGAGGCGGATCTGGATGACCTTGAGCGGATCACCGGGCAGTTCCTGCTGTTCGCCGGCGGCGGGGCCAGCGAGCAGGCCGTCGAGGTGCCCCTGGAGGAGCTGCTGGCGGAGCTGGCCGCCCGCTACGACGGCCGCCCCCTGGAACTGGAACTCACGCCGACCACGGCCCGGGTGCAGCCGATCGCCCTCGGCCGGGCCGTGGCCAACCTGGTGGACAACGCCCTCAGCTATGGCGAGCCGCCGGTGCGGCTGGTGCTGCAGCCCTGGGGGGAGGACGGTTTCGAGCTGCAGGTGTGGGACCGGGGAGCGGGCATCCCCGAGGAGCAGCGCTCCCAGGCACTCATGCCTTTCCAGCGGCTCGACCAGGCCCGCGGCGGCCACGGCCACTGCGGCCTGGGCCTGGCGATCGCCCAGCGGGTGGCCCGCTCCCACGGCGGCGAGCTGCGGCTGATCCAGCCGCCGCCGGCGGAGGGCCGGCCGGCCGGTTTCTGCGTGAGCCTGCGTGGCCATTCCCTGCCGATGCGGGCCGGCGGGTGAGCACTGGCCAACGATCTGCTGCAGGCCCCTGACGGACCGGCTGCCGCCCCCTAGAAGGGGACACAGGAATGGACACCGCGAGGACGGCGGAGATGGCCAAGCCAGAGCGGCCCCCATCGGACCCCGAGCCGGACCGGCCCGGACGCCGCGGCAAGGGGAAGGGCAAGAACGGCAAGCACCACAAGCGCGATCGCGAGCCGGGCGGAGGGAACGGGAAGCAGGCGCCGGTGCGCGAGTCCGTCGACCGCTACCACCCCTCCCACCTGCGGTCCGACATCGAGGACGAGGGCCTCACCTGCCCGATCGACGACGGCACCTGCCGCAAGCTCGAGCGCAAGGCCTACGAGAAGGAGCTGGAGCGGCTCCAGATCGAGCTGGTCAAGATGCAGTACTGGATCAAGCACGTGGGCTTCCGCCTGATCGTGCTGTTCGAGGGGCGTGATGCCGCCGGCAAGGGTGGGGCGATCAAGCGCATCACCGAGCCGCTCAACCCCCGCGGCTGCAACGTGATCGCCCTGGGCACTCCCTCGGATCGCCAGCACACCCAGTGGTACTTCCAGCGCTACGTGGAGCACTTCCCGGCCGCCGGCGAGATCGTGATCTTCGATCGCAGCTGGTACAACCGCGCCGGCGTCGAACAGGTGATGGGCTTCTGCAGCGAGGCGGAGGTGGACGACTTCATGCTCTCCTGCCCTGAATTCGAGCGGATGCTGGTGCGCTCCGGCATCACGCTGCTGAAGTACTGGTTCTCGGTGAGCGACGAGGAGCAGGAGGCCCGCTTCCGCTCGCGGCTGGAGGATCCGGCCCGCCGCTGGAAGCTCAGCCCGATGGATCTGGAATCCCGCGACCGCTGGGTCGACTTCTCGCGGGCGAAGGACCGGATGTTCGCCCACACCAACATCCCCGAGGCCCCCTGGTTCACGGTGGAGGCCGACGACAAGCGCCGGGCGCGGCTCAACTGCATCCGCCATCTGCTCAGCAAGATCCCCTACGAGGACATGACGCCGGCGGCAGTCGAACTGAAGCCCCGGCCCAGCGTGGGCAACTACCGGCGCCCGCCGCGCAACGAGCAGTTCTTCGTGCCCAACGCCTATCCCTGAGCCACCCCGCCACCGCCGTGCCCACCCCCCACGCCGACGACCGCTCACCGGACGAACAGCCGGCCATTCCCGCCACGGCCCCGCTGCAGGGGCCCAGCGGCAGCCTGCTCTACACCGGCAGTGACGGCCGCCAGTACATCGTCTGCGGCGATCCGGGCGCCGAGGGCGAGGAGGAGCTGCTCGAGGCCTTCCACGCCCTGCGCAGCGGCGCCGCCCAGCTGGAGGAGCTGGTGGCCGCGGCCCGCCACTGGGTGGAGGCCGCCGGCGCGCGGGGCCTCTCCCCGCGCGCGGCGCGGCGCACCCTGCTCTGGCGGCTGCGCCAGGCGCTGAGCGACGCCGAGGCGGACGGGAGCTAGAGGCGGCCGCCGCCGTGGCTCAGCGCAGCCGCTCGAACCAGAACCCGGCCAGCTGCCAGGACGACCAGAGGAAGATCAGCAGAAACGCCCAGTTCAGCCAGGCGGGGCGCTGGTTCTCCTGTGGGGCCATGCGGCGGCGGGCGGCGGGGCGGGATCCGATCCTGCCAGCCGGCGGCCGGCGCGCCAGGGTGTCGAGAGGCACGCACCATCACCGCGCGATCGGTGAGATTGCGGCGCCGGCACCCCGCCCCGGATCGCCCCCTGCGCCATGGCCCCCCACGCCCCCCACCGGCCCCTGAGCATCGGCATCGTCGGCGCCGGCACGGCGGGGCTGCTGCTGGCGGTGCTGCTGCAGCGGCAGGGCCGTCGGGTGCGGCTGTTCGAGAAGGCCGCCGCGCCGCGCACCCAGGGCTGCGGCATCCTGCTGGTGAGGGCCGGTCTGGAGGCGATCGCCGCCGCCGCCGTGCCCGGCCTGCTGGAGCGGCTGCTGGAGGTCGGCACGCCGGTGTCCGGCTACCTCTTCCGCAACCTCAGGGGTGGCGAGATCGCCCGCCATCCGGTGGAGCCGGCCGCCGGGGAACTGCCAGCCCTGCTCCTGCACCGCCGCGCCATCCTCGAGGCGCTCTGGGCCGGCTTCGATCCGGCCGCGTTCCAGGGCGCTGCGCGTGTGCGCCACTGCCGCCAGGGCCCCGGCGGCGTGGAGGCCCGCTTCGAGGACGGCAGCCACTGGCAGGGTGATCTGCTGGTGGGGGCCGACGGCCTCCATTCCGCCCTCGGTCCGCTGGTCGCCCCCGAGCGGCGCCTCAACTACCTGGGGGATCGGGTCTGGCGCGGCGTGGTCCACGACGACGGCTTCTGCCGCGACGGCACGTTCCTGGTGTACGCCCGCGGCCGCGGCATCTACGCCAACGTCTTCGATCTGGGCCGCGATGCGGCCGGCCAGCCCCTCACCCACTGGGGTTTCTTCCAGGAGGAGCCGCTCCCGGCCGAGGCGGCGGAGCGCCGGCGTCGGCTGGCGGAGCCGATCCCGCCGCAGGCCCTGGCCAAGCTGCCGGCCGATGTCGCCGGCCTGATCGCGGCCACCCCGCCCGAGGCCGTGGTGGCCAACTACACCCACGACATCGACCCCCTGCCCCGGCTGGTGCAGGGCCGCCTGGCCCTGATCGGCGATGCGGCCCACGCCA
Source organism: Mesorhizobium carmichaelinearum (assembly GCA_943368365.1). Taxonomy (GTDB): domain Bacteria; phylum Cyanobacteriota; class Cyanobacteriia; order PCC-6307; family Cyanobiaceae; genus CALRKZ02. Next base: position 224,297 of record CALRKZ020000003.1, on the reverse strand, counting down.
TGAGTTCCTCCCAGGCGCGGGGCATGACGGCCGGCTTCGAGGACGCGGTGGCCCTGGCCGCCGCGCTGGAGCGCTCCGATGGGGCGGTGGAGGCGGCGCTGGCGGCCTACGAGGCCGAGCGGCTGCCGGTGGTGCACCGCTACCAGCGCGACAGCCGGGAGGTGAGCAACCGCACCGGCCGCAGCAGGCCCCTGCGGCAGACCGCCGCCACGGCCGCCTGATCGCCGCGGGCTCAGCGCCCGCCGCAGGGCACCAGGCTGCCGGGGGCCTCACCGTTGCAGAGGCCCCAGCTGGGGCCACCGGCCCCGGCGCTCCAGCGCAGCACCTTGCCCACCGGCGTCTCACCCGGCGCTCCCGGCACGGTGATCACACGCAGGGAGGCCGCGCCGCGGCGGTAGTCGTAGCGGCAGAAGCCGAACCCCGAGCCGGCGCAGGCACTGAGGCTGGCCAGGCCGTTGCCGGCCCGCTCCCGGTCGATCCCGTCGGGCCGGCCGTCGGGGGCTGGCCGCCAGCCCTGGTGCTGCAGCTGGCGATCGGCCTCCAGGATCGACTGGCCGACCCGCAGCAGCCTGGGTTGGGCCATCCCGAGGGCCGCCCCGCCCACGATCACCGCCACGGCAGCCAGATGGAGCCCCGCGGCGATCGTGAGCAGCGCCCTCGCCCCGCCGCGACTGGGACGCGCCGGGCACTGGTGAGGCGGATCTTCACCGCCGCGATGCCATGGCCAGCCGTGCCGTCTTCTCATTCCTGGGCTTCCCCGGCTGGGGGCCCCTGCATCTTCGACTCGATCATGACGGCTACCTCGGCGGCGCAGCCCTCCACCTGGGAGCGGCGCTGGCGGCGGCGGGCGGCGGAGCGGGCGGGGGGCTGCTGCGGGGCTTCCTGCGCTGCCATCGGCAGGGGGAACCCGTGGGCTCACCGGACCTCTGCCCTGACTGCACCGATCGCTACCTGATCGTGCACCGGCCGGGGGGCCGATGCCCCCTGCGCATTTCGGTGTGGCGGCGCCGACCAGGAGAGGCGCGCTGGGTGCGCCGCTGCGGCCCCATGCCCCTGGCCGACTTCCTCAGGCGGTTCCATCCGTGCCGGCACCAGCCGTGGCCGGCTGGCTCAGGCGCTCGGCGCGCTTGATGTCGTGCCGATCCTCCAGCGCGTTGTAGACGGCGAGCAGCTGGCTGCGCAGGGCCTCGGTGTTCTCCAGCCGGGCCAGGTTGGCCAGGGCCGCCTCGATCTGCGCCTTGCTATCGATCAGCAACCGGCACTCGCTGGTACCGGGTTCGTATCCCATGGGTGTCGTCCGTGCGAAGGGCGGAGCTGCGGTGGCGGGCCAGGAGCGGCCCGGGATCTGCAACCATCCAAGATCTTCCCCCATCCAACCCAGCGGCTGAAGGGCCTGCTGTCGGATCGGCTGCCGTTTCACCCGGGCGGCCCCGGATGGGGCCCGGCGGCGTAGCCCCGCGGCACCACCACCAGGAACAGCCACCACCACAGCAGCACCAGCCCCGCCAGCGGCACGGTGATCAGCCAGCGGTGCAGCAGCAGCCAGCTGGCCACCGGCACGGCGATGCCGGTGAGCAGGATCGACCAGGGCTGGCACCACCAGGGCTTGACCTGCCAGAGCGATGGCGGCCCTGCCGAGGCCTCACCATCCCCGGATGCGGGCAAGGTCATGGGGCTTCAGGAGTGGAACAGCAGCACCAGCCCGCGGCGCAGCTGATGGAATTCACGCTCCTCGCGGCTCAGGTCGAGACCCACCTGCAGCCCCTCCTTGAGGGCCTCGTCGAAGGGTGGGGTGGTGGGCGCCTGCCCGGCTCGCCAGAGCGCCGCGATGCCCACGGGGGTCGCATGCCAGCTGAAGCAGGGGGTGAGGCCGATCGAGGGTTCCTCGAGGGCGTCTTCGAGAAGCTCGCGGATGGGCATGGCGGGCAAGGGCTTCGTTCAGCATCCGGACGGCGGCGGGGGTGTGCAATCAGCTGAGAGTTTTCGTGACGTGGCGCGGCCGCCCCGCGCCCTTACGGTGCCGCCATGACGGAGCTCCCCAGCCGCATCGCCCTCGTTCACGAGTGGTTCACACCCCGCTCGGTGGGCGGCTCGGAGCAGGTGGTCCGGGAGATCGACCGGCTGCTGAGCGACGACCGCCCGCCGCTGGATCTGTTCGCCCTGGTGGATGGGGAGAGCCGTCGCCGCGGCAGCTGGCTGGAGGGCCGGCGCATCCGCACCAGCTTCATCCAGCACCTGCCGTGGGGCGTGAGCCACGTGCAGCAGTACCTGCCTCTGCTGCCGCTGGCGATCGAACAGCTCGATCTGGCCGACTATCCCCTGGTGCTGAGCAGCAACCACCTGGTGGCCAAAGGGGTGCTCACCGGCCCCGAGCAGTTGCACATCAGCTACGTGCACACGCCGGTGCGCTACGCCTGGGACCAGATGCACGCCTACCTGAGGAGCTCGGCGATCGCCTCCGGTCCACTGGGGCCCTGGGTGCGCTGGCAGCTGCACCGCCTGCGGCAGTGGGATCTGCTGAGCAGCGGCCGGGTCGACCATCTGCTGGCCAACTCCCGCTTCACGGCCCGCCGGATCCGCCGCTGCTGGCGGCGTCCGAGCCAGGTGATCCACCCGCCGGTGGCGGTGGAGCCGTTCGAGTGGACCCTGCCGCGGGAGGACTTCTACCTCTCCCTGTGCCGCCTGGTGCCCTACAAGCGGGTGGACCTGGTGATCGAAGCCTGCAATCGCAACGGGCTGCCCCTGCTGGTGGTGGGCGACGGGCCCGAGCGGCGGCGGCTGGAGGCCCTGGCCGGCCCCACGGTGAAGCTGCTCGGCCAGCGACCCGACCGGGAGGTGAGGGAACTGATGGGACGCTGCCGCGCCTACGTCTACGCCGGCCTGGAGGACTTCGGCATCGCGCCGGTGGAAGCGATGGCGGCCGGCGCCCCGGTAATCGCCCTGGGGCAGGGGGGCCTGCTCGACAGCGTGCGCTGCCTGCAGGCCGGGGCCGACGAGCCCACCGGCCTGCTGTTCCCCGAGCAGAACGCGGCCAGCCTGGCCGGGGCGCTGAGCCATTTCGAGGACCAGCGCCTCTGGCGGCGGCTCCCTGCCGAACGGCAGCGGGCCTGGGCCGAGGAGTTCGCCCCCGCACGCTTCCGCGAGCGCCTGCTCAGCCACCTGGAGCGGCGCTGGGAGCAGCACCGGCGAGCGCTGCAACGGGGCCGGCGGCCGCTGCAGCGACCGCTCCGCTGAACAGACGGGCTGCAGGCGTCGGAACCGGGCTCTGTGCCTCTGAACCGAGTGACCGTGGCTGCGGGCCTGCCCGGGGATCGATTTTTAGAGTTCCCGCACATCGGGGTGCCTGGTGCCGAGTCCTTTCGCCGACAGCGTCGGTGCTCCCCTGGCCTTCGAGCGGGGTGATCGCCCGAACGCCGGGAGCGGCGTCGCCTCCATCCGCCGCGCCCGGGCACGCTCCCACCGATCGCTGCAGGTTCCCGCCCCCCTCGCTGACCCCTCACAGCTGAGCACCGCCCTGGCCGCCCCCGCTTCTCCCTCCGCGCAGGAGCTGATCGCGGCGCAGTCGAAGCGATCCCGCGTCGTCAAGCGCACGGGCGACATCCTGTTCTCCCTTCTGGTGCTCGGCCTGGGCAGTCCGCTGTTCCTGCTGCTGGCGGTGCTGGTGAAGCTGAGCTCTCCAGGGCCGGTGTTCTACGTGCAGCGCCGCATCGGCCGGGGCTACAAGGGATTCGGCTGCATCAAGTTCCGCACGATGCGCAAGGACGCCGATCGTGTGCTGAAGGCGCTGCTGGATTCCTCGCCCGAACTGAAGGCCGAGTTCAGGAAGGATTTCAAGCTCAAGGCCGATCCCCGCATCACGCCGATCGGCAAGTTCCTGCGGCGATCCAGCCTCGATGAACTCCCCCAGTTCATCAACGTGCTCAAGGGCCAGATGAGCGTGGTGGGGCCCCGCCCGATCGTCTGGGACGAACTGCAGCGCTACGGCCGCCGCATGGACGAGGTGCTGGCCGTGCGGCCCGGTCTGACCGGCCTCTGGCAGGTGTCGGGCCGCAACAACCTCAGCTACAAGCGACGGGTCGAGCTCGATGTGAGCTACGCCCGCCGCCGGGGCTTCCTGCTCGATCTGGCGATCATCCTGCTCACGATCGGCGTGATCCTGTTCCCCCGCGACCGCGGCGCCTACTGAGCCGCAGACCCCGTCGCGATCAGCAGCACCAGGCCCGCCGCCAGCCAAAGCCGCTCCAGCCGTCCGGTGAGCCCGAGGATGCGCTTCACCGCCGCGGCATCGGCCGGTGGAAACGGCGCCCCCAGCACCGGCTTGGCCCGCATCACGCCGCCGTAGCGGTTGAGTCCCCCCAGCCGCACCCGCGCCGCCAGGGCATAGGCCGCCTGGGACACGCCGGCGTTGGGGGAGGGGTCCGGTCGACCCTGGCGCAGGGCCAGGCGGAAGCACGCCGCCAGCCGGCGCGGGCCGCAGCGCTCCGCCACCAGGGGCAGGCTCAGGGCCACCAGTCGGCAGGGGATCCAGGTGAGCAGATCGTCGAGCCGGGCACCGGCCGTGCCCAGCCAGCGCAGCCGTCCGCGGCGGTAGCCCAGCATCGAGTCGAGGGTGCTGGCGGCCTTGAAGGCCCAGGCGAAGGCCAGGGGGCCGGGCCCGCCGCCGAGGGCCAGCTGCACCGCGGCCCCCAGCAGTATCCAGAACAGCGGCGCGAAGACACCGTCGACCCCGTTCTCGGCCGCGGTCTCCGCGGCGGCCCGGAGGATGGCCGCCCGATCGAGTCCCTCCACGTCGCGGCCCACGATCCAGGCCAGCCGTGCCCTGGCTTCCTCCAGCCCGCCCGCGCCGGCCGCCAGGGGCCGCAGCACAGCCCGCACCGCCTGCTCGAGGCTGCGGCCCGCCAGGGCGCTGGCCAGGGCCACCACCAGGGCCAGCCGGGCCAGGGCCACGGGCCGGGCCAGCGCCTCGATCGCCCAGCCCAGAAGGAAGCTGCCGCCCACCAGCAGCAGGGTGATCACGGCACCCGCCAGCCGCAGCCGGGCGGGTCGATCCCCCGCCCAGCCCTCCGCCAGCCGATCCAGCCGGCCGATCCACCAGCCCATCACCTGAACCGGATGGAGCCAGCCCGGCGGATCGCCGAGGCGGCGATCGAGCAGCCAGGCCAGCGCCACCGGCAGCCAGGCCCCCAGGGCGGCCACCAGCGGTTGGAGCGGCAGTGTCACGCCGCCGCAGGGCGGGGCGGCAGCAGCAGGACGGCGGCCAGGACGAAGGCGGCGATCTGCAGCGGCAGGGCCAGCGGCAGACCCAGCAGCTGGGCCAGCAGCCCCATGCCCAGGCTGCCGGCCACCCCACCCACGGCGCCGGATCGCTCGAAGGTCTGCCAGCGGAGCGGCTCTCCCGGCAGATGGGTGAGCGTCTGCACCAGGCCGGCATCGCAGCGGCCGGCGAGCGCGCCGAAGGGCAGGAAGAGCAGCAGCGCCGCCCAGCCGGGCAGCAGCTGGGTGGCGCCGAGCAGCAGGGCGAGAAGCAGGTAGGGCGCGCCTCGGAACGGCCGCGCCAGGGCCGCCGCCATGGCCCCGGGCCCGGACCCGGCGAGGAGCCGGCCCAGTCCGTAGGCGAGCAGCAGCAGGCCGAAATCGAGGCAACGGCCCGAGCCCTCCTGCCGCACCCACAGGGGCAGCAGGGCGAAGAGCCCGCCGAACAGCAGGCCCTGCAGCAGGCAGCGCCAGCTCAGAGGAACCCCCGGGGCCCGGCCGCCGGCCGCAGGGGCCGTGAGCGCAGTCGACGACGGCTCGCTGCGGCCGGCCAGCCAGGACAGGGGCAGCAGGGGCAGCAGCAGCAGCAGCGCCTGGGAGAACTGCAGCACCGCCTGGCCGATCGGGAACAACACGCCGGTGAGAAGGTTGCCCAGCAGCCCGCCCAGCTCGGCGCCACGGCGCAGCCGCCCCATCGGCAACCGGCGTGCGCTCACCAGGAAGCTCTGAACCGGCAGAGCAGTCATCTGCACCCCGAGCCCGAAGAGCAGCACGGCAAGCAGAGCGGCACCCAGCGCCCAGCCGGCCGACCCGGTCGCCATGGCGACCGGAGGCAGGCGCAGCAGACCCACGGCCAGCAGCAGCAGCGTGGCCCCCAGCTGCAGGGCGGCGCCGGGCAGGGCGCGACGTGCCAGCGGCAGCAAGGCCGGCAGGGCGGCCAGCACCGGCAGCAGACTGTTGAGCAGCGGCGACGGCGTCAGCCCGCTCACGAGCCAGGCCGTGGAGCCCAGAGCCAGGCTGCCGCCGGCCTGGGCACTGCCCCAGGCCAGCGCCCAGAGGCCCGACCCCCGCTCCATCAACCCAGCCCCCGGCGGGCAGGCGGCACCACCCGGATCAGGCCGCCTTCAGCCAGCTGAACATCGAGCGGAGGCCCTTGCCCACATGCTCGATCGGGTGCTGGCTGTCGCGCTCGCGGATCCGGGTCATCTCCGGCTTGCCCGCCTCGCACTCGGCCACGAAGTTGCGGGCAAAGGTGCCGTCCTGGATGTCGGCCAGGATGCGCCTCATCTCGGCCTTGGTCTCGGCGGTGATCAGGCGGGGGCCGCTCACGTAGTCGCCGTATTCGGCGGTGTTGGAGATCGAATCGCGCATGGCGGTGAGGCCGCCCTTCACCATCAGATCCACGATCAGCTTCACCTCGTGCAGGCACTCGAAGTAGGCCAGCTCGGGCTGGTAGCCGGCCTCCACCAGGGTTTCGAAGCCGGCCTTGACCAGTTCGCTCAGACCACCGCAGAGCACGGCCTGCTCACCGAACAGATCGGTTTCGGCCTCCTCCTTGAAGTTGGTCTCCAGGATGCCGGCACGGGTGCCGCCGATCGCCTTGGCGTAGGCCATCGCCAGGGCACGGGCGTTGCCGCTGGCGTCCTGGTGCACGGCGAAGAGGCAGGGCACACCCTGGCCGTTCTGGTATTCCCAGCGCACGGTGTGGCCGGGGCCCTTGGGGGCGATCATCACCACGTCCACATCGGCGGGTGGCACGATCAGCCCGAAGCGGATGTTGAAGCCGTGGGCGAAGCTGAGCACCTTGCCGGCGCTGAGGTGGGGGGCGATCTCCGCCTCGTACACCGTCTTCTGGGCCTCGTCGGGCAGCAGCACCATGATCCAGTCGGCCCTGGCGCAGGCCTCGCCCACGCCCAGCACCTCGAGGCCGTCGGCCCTGGCCTTCTCGGCGGAGCGGCTCCCCTCGTACAGCCCCACCACCACGTTCACGCCACTGTCCTTGAGGTTGAGGGCGTGGGCGTGGCCCTGGGAGCCGTAGCCGATGATGGCCACCGTCTTGCCGCTCAGCAGCGAGAGGTCGGCGTCCTGGTCGTAGAAGAGCTGGGCCATCCGGGCTGGGGCTGGGGCAGGGAGCAAGGAGCGAGCTTACGCAAGCGCCCCGCTCACCACCCGGCCCCGGAAGGCTCAGGCGTCGGTGGGATGGGCGATCACCCGGTCGATCAGGCCGTACTCCTTGGCCTCGGCGGCGCTCAGGAAGTAGTCGCGGTCGGTGTCCTTGTTGATCTTCTCGAGGCTCTGGCCGGTCATCTCGGCAAGGCTCTGGTTGAGCATGTCCTTGATGCGCAGGATCTCCCGGGCCTCGATCTCGATGTCGCTGGCCTGGCGCTGGCTGGTGCCGCCCAGGGGCTGGTGGATCATGATGCGGCTGTGGGGCAGGGCCACCCGTTTGCCCTTGGTGCCGGCCGCCAGCAGGAAGGCGCCCATCGAGGCGGCCAGGCCCACGCAGATCGTCACCACGTCCGACTTGACGTACTGGATCGTGTCGTAGATCGCCAGACCGGCGGTGACCGAACCACCGGGCGAGTTGATGTAGAGGTAGATCGGCTTGGAGCTGTCCTCCGAATCCAGATACAGCATCTGGGCCACCAGGCTGTTGGCAATACCGTCGTTCACCTCCTGGCCGAGGAAGAGGATCCGCTCCACCCCGAGACGGGTGTAGATGTCGACCCAGCGCTCGTACTGGCTGCCGGGAAGGCGGTAGGGAACGCTGGGGGTGCCGATGGGCATGGCGGTGGGGCGGAACGGGGAACGGGAACGGAGTGCGGAGACTTTGGAGACGGGCGGCTCAGGCGGCCCCGGCGAGGGGAACCGGCAGGGCCTTCTGGGAGGAGAGGATGCGGTCGATCAGCCCGTATTCGAGGGCTTCGCGCGGGGTGAGGTAGGTCATCCGGTCGGAATCCTTCGAGAGCTGCTCCACGCTGCGGCCGGTGTTCTCCGACAGCATCTCGAGCATCACCCGCTTGTTGTGGAGCACCTCCTGGGCCCGGATCTGGATGTCGCTGGCCTGGCCACGGGCGCCGGAGCGGGGCTGGTGCAGCACGATCGAGGCATGGGGCAGGGCGGCGCGATGGCCCTTGGCCCCTGCCGAGAGGATCATGGCGGCGGTGCCCATCGCCTGTCCGATGCAGATGGTGTGCACCGGCGGCTTCACATAGCGGATCGTGTCGCAGATGGCGAAGGCCTCGGTCTCGAAGCCGATCGCATCGCCGGAGTACCAGCTGGTGCCGGTGGAGTTGATGTAGAAGAAGATCGGCTTGTCGGGATTGTCGAACTCGAGATAGAGGAGCTGGGCGATGATCAGCTCTGTCACGTCGATCCCCATCTGACGCTTGGCGTCGTCGTCGGAGAACAGGGGGAGCCCCAGGTAGACGATCCTCTCCTTGAGCAGCAGCGACGGCAGATCCGGAGGCGGTGTGCGCAGTACGGCGGAATCGCCGTAGTAGGGAGCCGACACCGACATCAGGACACGCTCTGCAAGGCCTGTTGCGAGCCTAGCGGGGGCCTGCCGACGGCTGAACCGCGGCGGCGGCCCTGGCCGGCGGGTCCTGGTCGCAGCGGGCGAACACCATCCGCCCGGCCGGGGTCTGCAACGCACCGGTGACGGTGACCGGCAGGCGCTGGCCGATGCGGGCCCGAGCCCCCTCCACCACCACCATCGTGCCGTCCTCGAGGTAGCCCACCCCCTGCTCGGCCTCCTTGCCCTCGCGCACGATCTTGAGCTGCAGGCCGTCGCCGGGCTGCACCTCGGGCCGCAGGGCGATCACCAGGGCGCTGAGGTTGAGCACCCGCAGAGACTGCACCTCGGCCACCTTGGCCAGGTTGTAGTCGGCCGTGAGCAGGGTGCCGCCGGTGTCGGCAGTGAGCCGCAGCAGCTTGTCGTCGGCGCCGTTGCCCTCGTAGCGGGTGCTGTTCACCACCAGGCGGCGACCGTAGCGCTCGCGCAGCTCCGCCAGCAGCGTCAGCCCCCGGCGGCCCTTGCCACGCTTCTCGGCATTGCCGGAATCGGCCAGCTGCTGGAGTTCATCGATCACGGCCTGGGCCACGATCACCTGGCCCTCCAGCAGTCCGGAGTCGAGCAGGCCCCGGATCCGGCCGTCGATGATCACGCTGGTGTCGAGGATCTTGGCGCTGGCGGGCTGCAGCACCCCCTCGGCCACCAGCAGGGCCTCGGTGCTCGATGGATTGAACAGGCGCAGCAGGGTGCGGCCGTGCACCTCGGCCAGGTTGTAGCCCAGCACCCCGAAGAACACGTTGCTCAGCACCGCCGCCAGGGGCTTCACGAACACCACCTCCCATGGGAGGGGCAGCAGCAGGATCGGCGCCAGCAGCAGGTTGGCCACCAGCAGGCCCAGGATCAGACCCACGGCCCGGCTCACCAGCAGGTCGGTGGGCATCGAGCGCACCTGCGCCATCAGCCGGCGGCGCAGCAGCTGGAAGAAGAAACCCGCCAGCAGGCCGAAGAAGGCGCCGAAGCCGCCCAGCACCCAGCGCAGACCCTCCAGGTTGGTGACCTGGAGCAGCAGGGGCTCGGGCAGGAGGTCGACCCCGAGCCAGCCGGTGGCCGCACCGGAGATCAGGAAGAGCAGCAGGATGAGCGGATCCACCATGTCCGGGTCGTGGGCTGCCCAGGCCGAGAAAAATCAGCATGCCGGATCCCGGCCGCTTTGACCGGGAAGGTATCCGTACATTTGCCTACGGACACGCCGTGAGCGCCCCCCGCGCCGCCTACCTCCACATCCCCTTCTGCCACCGGCGCTGCTTCTACTGCGACTTTGCGGTGGTGCCCCTGGGGGATCGTGCCGACGGCGCCCGCTCCGGCTCGGTGGCGGCCTACCTGGAGCTGCTGCATGCCGAGATCGGGGCGGCCCCGCCGGGCCCGCCGCTCTCCACCGTCTACCTGGGCGGCGGCACGCCCTCGCTGCTCACCCCGGCCCAGGTGGGCGGCCTGCTCGACGCCCTGCGCCGCCGCTACGGACTGGCGCCCGCGGCGGAGGTGACCCTGGAGATGGATCCGGCCAGCTTCGATCAGCAGCGGCTGCAGGGCATGCTGGCGGCCGGCGTCAGCCGGGTGAGCCTCGGAGGGCAGAGCTTCGATGACGGGGTGCTGGAGCGGCTGGGACGCCGCCACCGCCGCGCCGATCTGGAGCAGACCGCCGGCTGGCTGCGCCGGGCCCGGGCGGAGGGATCCCTGCGCAGCTGGAGCCTGGATCTGATCCAGGGCCTGCCGGAGCAGGGGCGCAGCCACTGGCGCGAACAGCTGGAACGGGCCCTCGCCGAGGGGCCGCCCCATCTGTCGATCTACGACCTGATCGTGGAGCCCGGCACCGTGTTCGAGCGGCTGCAGCGCCAGGGCCGGCTGCCGCTGCCGGAGGCCGACCTGGCGGCCGATCTGATGGAGCTCACCTGGGAGCGACTCACGGCGGCCGGCTACGGCCACTACGAGATCTCCAACTACGCCCTGCCGGGCCATGCCTCCCGCCACAACCGCGTCTACTGGAGCGGGGTCGGCTGGTGGGGCTTCGGCATGGGCGCCACCGCCGCCCCCTACGGCATGCGCCGGGCCCGGCCCCGCACCCGCGACGGCTACGCCGCCTGGCTGGCGAGCGGCGCAGCGGCCGCGGAGGGCGAGGAGCGCGGCCGGCTGCCCTTCGACGAGCGGCTGCTGGTGGGCCTGCGGCGGCGGGAGGGGGTGAACCTGCGCCGGCTCGCCCAGGACTGCCGGATCGGGCCTGCCGCAGTAGAGGATCTGCGCCGGCGACTGGAGCCGTTCGTGAGCCGCGGACTGCTGCGAATCGAAGGACCCCGCTGGCGCCTCAGCGACCCGCAGGGCCTGGCCCTCAGCAATGCGGTGCTGCGGGAGCTGCTGGCGTGGTGGGAGGAGCGTTCGGCGGGGTCACGGCACCGGGAGAGCGCAGCCAGCGGCTGAGCGCCTCCACGCAAAGGGCGCGGCCCGCCAGCAGCGGCGGACTGAAGGGCGGCTGGCTGGGCGTGAGCCCCAGCAGATCGGCGCTGACGCGCACCTGGCCGTCGCAGTCGTCGCCGGCGCCGATGCCGATCACCGGAATGGCCAGCTCCCGCCGCAGGCTGCCCGCCAGCGCCGCCGGCACGTGCTCGAGCACCAGGGCGAAACAGCCGGCGGCCTGCAGATCCTGTGCCTGGCGGCGCAGGCGCTCCTGGCTGAGCGGATCGTTCGCCTGACGGCGGTAGCCCAGCCGATGCACCGACTGGGGCACCAGGCCCAGATGGCCCATCACCGGAATGCCGCTGCGCACCAGCCGGTCCACCACCGCCACCGTTTCCGGCTCGCCGCCCTCGAGCTTCACCGCCGCGGCGGTGGTTTCCTTGAGCACCCGGCCGGCGGCGGCCACCGCCGCATCCACGCCGCACTGGTAGCTGAGGAAGGGAAGATCGCAGATCAGCAGCGGCTGCTGGCCGGGCGGCCGCCGCAGCCCCCGCCCCACCGCCCGGGTGTGGTGGATCATCTCGTCGAGCGTCACCGGCAGGGTGGTGGGGTGGCCCAGCACCACCATCGCCAGCGAATCCCCCACCAGCACCACCTCGGCGCCCGCCTCCTCCACCAGCGAGGCCGAGAGGGCGTCCCAGGCGGTGAGCACCAGGATCGGCCGTCCGGCCTGCTTGCGGTTCAGCAGATCACCGGGTCGCAGCGGCACGGTCGGGTTCCTGGCGGAGGCCCATTGCTAGCATCCGAACGACTCGGACCCACGCGGCCCGGACGCCCAAATCTGGTCAGGACCGGAAGGGAGCAGCCACACGGGATGCTCCAGGCAGGCGTGGACTCCGGGTCACCCCATTCACCGCTTCAACCCAGACCAGCCAGCTCAGACGCCGCCGGTACGGCTCTGACGGTTGAGCAGGAAGGGAGGGATCTTGGCGCCGCGCTGATCCTCCTCGGTGGGCGGGAGGGGTGCGGGGCCGCCGGCGCTGAAACCGGCGGCGGTGGAACGCTCGGTGCGGTAAGTGGCACCTCCCTCGAAACCGGTGGCGATCACGGTCACGTGGATCTCGCCCTCGAGACGCTCGTCCACCACGGCGCCCACGATGATGTTGGCGTCGGGATCGACCACGTCGTAGATCACCTCCGAGGCCGTGGTCATGTCCTCGAGGGTCATGTCCTTGCCCCCGCTGATGTTGATCACGCAGCCGCGTGCCCCGTCGATCCGGGCCGATTCAAGCAGCGGGCTGCTCATGGCGGCCTGGGCGGCCTCGGTGGCCCTGGAGCGGCCCGAGCCCACGCCGATCCCCAGCAGAGCGGTGCCGGCCAGGGTCATCACCGAGCGCACGTCGGCGAAATCGACATTGACCAGGCCGGGCTTGGTGATGATGTCACTGATGCCCTTGACCCCCTGGCGCAGCACGTCGTCGGCGGCACGGAAAGCCTCCTGGAGGGGGGCGCCGGCGATGGCATCGCGCAGCCGGTCGTTGGGGATCACGATCAGGGTGTCGACGTGCTCAGCCAGGCGGGCGATCCCCTCCTCGGCCTGCTTCATCCGCTTGCGGCCCTCGAAGCCGAAGGGCTTGGTGACGATCCCCACGGTGAGGGCCCCGCACTCCTTGGCCACCTCGGCCAGGATCGGCGCCGCTCCGGTGCCGGTGCCGCCACCCATGCCGGCGGCGATGAAGACAAGATCGGCGCCCTGCAGCGATTCCTGCAGTTCATTGCGGGATTCCTCGGCCGCCTTCTGACCGATCACCGGGTTGCCACCGGCGCCGAGACCGCGGGTGAGCTTCTGCCCCAGCTGCATGCGCTTCTGCGCCGACGACTGCAGCAGCGCCTGGGCGTCGGTGTTGAGCACCCGGTAGCCCACGCCCTGGAGGTCGGAGGCGATCATGCGGTTCACCGCATTGCTGCCGCCGCCGCCCACCCCGATGACTTCGATCCTGGCTGACTGACTCGGAACGATGCCGTTGCTGCTGGGGGAGGGAGAGGTCACGGGCAATCCGAGGGAAGCAGCGGGATGGGTGGGCACTAGGCCGTCGGGTGCAGTCTCCAACGGGGACCCATACCCATTCGTCTCGGGCAGCATTATGTCGTCAGAGGGTGGAAGCGATCCTGTGCGATGCGGCACTTTTGCGTGAAAGTGGATTTCCCGCAATGGGCTGTGTGGGTTTGCGGGCCCGGCCTCAGTCCGCACCGGAGCCGGGCCTGCGGGATTCCGCCTTCGGCCCGTCCGGAGAGGAACCGGCAGGGGGCAGACCGAGTTCAGGCTGGTCCGGATCGCTCAGATCGATCGATTGCAGCTGCCGGCCGCGCACACGGGCCGGCAGCTGGGCTGAGAGGTGCTTCATCACGTCGAGGCGGCGGCCGAGCTGGTCATCGGGCGGGCCCAGCCGCACCTGGCCGAGGGATCCGGTGACCAGCCAGAGGGTGCCGGTCGGTTCGAAGCGGATCTCCTGCAACGGGCTGCCGAGCGCGTCACGGCGGGCCAGCACCTGGCTGAGGGGCGCGCGGTAGCGCTCCTGCCAGCCAAGCACCCGCACCGTCGGTTCGGGTTTGCCCCGCAGCGTTCCGCCGAGCTGCTGAGTGCGGCTGATCCAGCTGCCGAAGCGATCCACATAGCCCTGCTCCAGCCCGCCGGCGCCACGGCGTTCGGCACGGGCCACGGCCTCGCGATCGACCAGTTCGATCCGCAGCCGTGGCGGCAGCATCAGCCGCTGCACCTGCACCTGCTCCACGGGCAGGGCGGCCGCCAGCTCTGCCCGCAACCGCCGCGGGTCGAGGCCCAGCAGCGGCAAAGGGAAGGTGAGGCCGGCGGCACGGATGACCTGGGTTCGGTCGACCCTCTGACTACCGCGCACGTCGACCTGCTCGGGGGTGCGCAGGGTCCAGCCCTGGCGGAGCAGGCCGTAGCCCAGGCCCGCCGCGGCGGCCGAGAGCAGCAACAGCCGCCAGAGGTTGCGCAGCCGCTCAGCGCGCCGCTGCAGACGCAGCTGACGGCGCCGTTCGCGACCCGGAGCCTCGGGCACGGGGCTGGGGGTCACAGCTCGCAGCGGGAGCGGGCCATCAGCTGCTCCATCCAGCGGCGGGCCCGATCCGCATCGGAGAAAGGGAGGTCCTTCTGTTCGCCGCCGCCCACGAGGCGCAGCCGGCAGCGCCCCTGACTCTCCTCGGTGAGCGGAGCGTCCCCGGAGCCAAGGGCCATCAGTTCCACCAGCTCGAGCTTGCTGATCTCGAAGCTGCCCTGGGGCTTGAGCGTGCCGGCCTCGAAGGTGCTCCAGGTGAGCACGCCCTCGCGCAGGCGAGCCGCACCGCTGCCATCGAGCTTGGAGAGCTCGGAACCGGCCGCCCAGTCACGGAAAAGGCGCTGGCGACGCCGCTCCAGCAGACCCAGGGCCGGCAGCAGCACGAACACCAGAAGGAGCGGCAACCAGAGCAGACCGTGCGTCACGCCGTCGTTCCTCCCTCAGCCGAAGCCCGGGCCCATTCTCTCGCTCCCTGGACGAGTTGGTGCACCAGGTCTTCCAGCGGTAACCCGCTGGCCTGCCAGAGCATCGGATACATGCTCTGACTGGTGAAGCCGGGCAGGGTGTTGATCTCGTTGACCCAGAGCTGCCCCTCCGGCCCAGCACCCTCCGGCTCGGCGTAGAAGAAGTCGACCCGGGCCAGGCCGGAGGCGGCCACGGCATGGCAGGCGGTGATCGCCAGGCTGCGGGCCCTCTCGCTCACCGCCGCCGGCACATCGGCCGGGATCACGGTGTGGCTGCGGCCCTCGCTGTACTTGGTGTCGTAGTCGTACCAGTCGGCGTCGAAGCGGATCTCGCCGATCACCGAGGCCTCGAGCGGTCGGGCACCGCCCCCGCGGACGGCGCACTCGAGCTCCCGCGCACGCACCCCCTGCTCCACCACCAGGCGCGGATCGAGGGCCGCGGCCTCCTCCAGGCCGCGGCGGAGGGAGACTCTGTCGGTGGCCTTGCTGATGCCCACCGACGAGCCCAGGTTGGCCGGCTTCACGAAACAGGGATAGCCCAGCTCCCGCTCAAGCCGATCCAGCAGGGCCTCGGCCTGGCCGACGAGCTCGCCCCGCGCGACGCAGGCATAGGGAACCTGGGGCAGCCCGGCGGCGGCGAAGGCGGCCTTCATGGCCTGCTTATCCATGCCCAGCGCCGAGCCCAGCACGCCGGAGCCCACGAACGGCACCTGCATCAGGGTGAACAGGCCCTGGATCGTGCCGTCCTCGCCGTTGGGTCCATGCAGCACCGGAAACCACACCTCCACCTCCAGGGCCCCTTCGGGCAGGCCGCGGAAGCCTGCCGCCTCGCCGGCAGCGGCGAGCTCAGCGGGCTCGGGAGCCACACCCGCCGCGAGCACCCGATCCGCCACCGCCGGCGACCACCAGCGGCCCTGGCGGTCGATGTAGAAGCAGCTCAGCCGGTAGCGGCTGGCATTGGCGCCACGGCGCAGGGCATCGACCACGGTGCGGGCCGAGCGGATCGACACCGCATGTTCACCGGAAGCCCCTCCGAACACCACACCGACATGACAGGAGGCGGGGAGCGGGGGGGAAGGTCTCATGCCGCCTTGGCCAGGGGTCCGGCGCCAAACGGTATCAGCGCGGCGGCGTCTGGCCAGGGCCGGGCAGGGGCAGCCCGCTGAGCGAGAAGGCGCGGACCGCCTCGATCCGCACCGTCACCAGCGCGCCGGCGCGGTGCTCCACCCCGTCGGCGCCCACCGCCGGGAAGAAGGTGAGCCGGTTGGTGCGGGTGCGGCCCATCAGCTGGGCCGGATCCTTCGGATTGCGTCCCTCCACCAGCACCTCCTCGAGGCGCCCCAGGTAGCGGGCGCTGCGCTCGAGGGCCTTGCGCTCCACCAGGGCGTTGAGCTCCCGCAGCCGCTCCACCTTCACGGCTTCGGGCAACTGGTCGGGCCAGTCGGCCGCCGGGGTGTTGGGCCTCGGCGAGTAGGCGGCGGTGTTCACCTGGTCGAAGCCGATCTCCTCGATCAGGGCCAGGGTGCGGCGGTACTGGGCCTCGCTCTCCCCCGGGAAGGCCACGATCACGTCGGCGCTGATGGCCGCATCGGGCATGCGCTCGCGGATGCGCTCGATGATGCGGCGGTAGCGATCCACCGTGTAGCCCCGGGCCATCGCCCTCAGCACCGCGTCGTCGCCGCTCTGGAAGGGGATGTGGAAGTGCTCGCACACCCTGGGGAGCTCGGCGCAGGCGTCGATCAGCCGCTCGGTGAAGTAGCGCGGGTGGCTGGTGGCGAAGCGGATCCGCTCGATCCCCTCCACGTCGTGCACGTGGTGGAGCAGGTCGGTGAGGGTGTGCTGGCGGCGGCCCTCGGGGGTGATGCCGGGCAGGTCGCGGCCGTAGGCGTCGATGTTCTGGCCGAGCAGGGTGATCTCCCTGTATCCCCGGGCTGCCAGGCCCTCGATCTCGAGCCTGATCGCCTCCGGCAGGCGCGACTGCTCCCTGCCGCGCACCGACGGCACCACGCAGTAGGTGCAGCGCTCGTTGCAGCCGTAGATCACGTTCACCCAGGCGCACACCTGGGAATCACGGCGGGGGGTGGTGATGTCCTCGAGGATGTGATGCTCCTCGGTGGCCACCACCTGGGCGCCGGCTTCCACACGGCTCAGCAGCGCATCGAGGCGGTTGGCGTGCTGGGGCCCCATCACCAGATCGAGTTCCGGCACGCGCCGTAGCAGGGATTCGCCCTCCTGCTGTGCCACGCAGCCCGCCACCACCAGGGTGAGATGCGGGTTGGACCGTTTGCGCTGGGCCTGGCGGCCCAGATAGCTGTACACCTTCTGCTCGGCGTTGTCGCGGATGGTGCAGGTGTTGTAGAGCACCAGATCGGCCTCCAGTTCCGCGCCGGCCGGCCGGTAGCCCATCCCCTCGAGGATCCCGGCCATCCGCTCGGAATCCGCCTTGTTCATCTGGCAGCCGAAGGTGGTGATCCAGTAGCTGCCGCGTCCGCACTCCCCCTCCCCCGGCCACGCGCGCTCCGCCGGCGCGGCGGCACGGGAGGGGACCGTCGTCGGGGCGGTCGTCGAGGTGGTCGAAGTCATGGCCACAGTTTCGGCCATCGCGGACACTGGAGACATGCACGGCCGGCTGCGCTGGTTCTCGCTCACCAAGGCGGTGCCCCTGGCGATCAGCCGCGGCACCGTCACCGCCGTGGATCGGCTCCTGGTGGAGATCGAGCACGACGGCCTGGTGGGCCGCGGCGAGACCGGCGGTTTCGAGACGGGCCACCGCCGCTACGAGGGCGCCGCGGTGGCAGCGGAACTGGAGGCGGTGCTGGCCCGGCTGGAGGTGCCCGGAGCCGACGGGCTTCCCCTCGATCCGGCCAACCTCCAGGCGCTCGAGCCGCTGCTGGCCCCGCTCTCGCCGCCGGCCCGCTGCGGGCTGGATCTGGCCCTGCACGACTGGTGGGGGCAGCGGCTGGGCCAGCCCCTCTGGCGCCTCTGGGGGCTCGATCGCGAGGCCTGCAAGGCCACCAGCGTGACCCTGGGACTCGGCACCGTGGAGCAGGTGCTGGCACGGCTGGAGCGCTGGGGCAACCAGCTGGGAACCACACCGAGCCGGGTGAAGCTCAAGCTCGGCAGCCCCGATGGGCCGGAGCACGACCGGGCCCTGACCCGGGCCGTGGCCGGCGCCCTCTCGGCCGGCGGGGCCGCCGGCCCGGCGGCGGAGCTGCAGGTGGATGCGAACGGCGGCTGGGACCTGGCCACCGCCTGCGGCCTGATCCCCTGGCTGGCGGACCAGGGGGTGGTGCTGGTGGAGCAGCCCCTGCCGGCCCTCGCCGATCCGGAGGCCGACAGCGCAAACTTCGCCGCCCTCGACCTCCACTGTCCGATCCCGCTGGTCGCCGACGAGAGCTGCTGGGATCTGCTGGATCTGCTGCGCCTGGCGCCCCACGTCGACGGGGTGAACATCAAGCTGCTCAAGAGCGGCGGGCTGGCGGAGGCCCTGCTCATGGCCCGCACCGCCCGCCGCCTGGGGCTCGACGTGATGCTCGGCTGCTACTCCGACAGCGCCCTGCTCAACGGCGCCGCCGCCCAACTGCTGCCGCTGGTGCGCTGGCCCGATCTCGACAGCCATCTCAACCTGCTCGACGATCCGTTCACCGCCGCCGAGCGCCGGGGCGACCGCCTCCTCCCCTCGCCGCGGGCCGGGCTGGGCGTGGTGGAGGGCAGCGCGCCCGGGGGCTCCGGAGCCGGATGCTGAGCGCCGACGCGCCGGTCGTCCTGCTCCAGCACGGCGGCCTGGCCAGCCTGTCAGGCAAGACGGGGCTGGCGATGCTGCGCTACCGCTCCGGGCCGATCGTGGCGGTGGTGGATCCCGAGAACGCCGGGGCCGATCTGGCCGCCCTCACGGGCATCCGCCGTTCCGTTCCCGTGGTGGCGGATCTGGCGGCCGCCCTCCCCCATGGCCCCGCCGTGGCGGTGGTGGGCCTGGCCCCTTCGGGAGGCCGCCTGCCGGAGGCGGTGCGGGTGGATCTTGTGGCCGCCCTGCGGGCGGGCCTGAACGTGGCGAGCGGTCTGCACAGCCGTCTGGGCGAGGACCCGGAGCTGGCGGTACTCTGCCGGCCTGGCCAGTGGATCTGGGACCTGCGGCGCGAACCCCCGGGCCTGGAGGTGGCGGCCGCCCGGGCGGCCGCCCTGCCCTGCCGGCGCGTGCTGGCGGTGGGCTCCGACATGGCGGTGGGCAAGATGAGCGCCTGCCTGGAGCTGGTGGCTGCCGCACGGCGGCTCGGCCACCAGGCCCGCTTCGTGGGCACCGGCCAGGCCGGAATCCTGATCGCCGGCAGCGGCGTGCCGCTCGACGCGGTGCGGGTCGACTACGCCGCCGGGGCGGTGGAGCGGGCGGTGCTGGAGGCGGGCGGGAGCCTGGATGCTGCCGGGCTGCTGTTCGTGGAGGGCCAGGGATCCCTCTGCCATCCGGGATCCACCGCCACCCTTCCCCTGCTGCGCGGCAGCCAGCCCACGGCCCTGCTGCTGGTGCACCGGGCAGGCCAGACCCATGTGAACAACCACCCCGGCGTGGCGCTGCCGCCGCTGGCGGAGCTGATCACGGCCGTGGAGGCGGTGGCGGCCCTGGGTCGCGCTGGCGGAGGGGCGGCTCCGAGGGTGAGGGGAGTGGCCCTGAACACGGCACACCTCAACGCGACGGAAGCGGAGCGCGCCTGCTCGGCCGTGGCCGCGGCCACGGGCCTTCCGTGCGGGGATCCGGTGCGGGATGGCTCCGCTGCCGAGAGGCTGGTGGAGGCGGTGAGGGCGAGCGAGGGGATTCGAACCCCCGAATGGCGGCGCCACAAGCCGCTGCCTTAACCACTTGGCTACGCCCGCCGTGCGTGGTCTTTGCCAATGTATCAACCAGCCCGCCGCCGCCCGTTGGCTTCCCGCCTGTCTCCCCGACTTCCCGTCTGGCTCGGGGTGTCCGCCCTGCTCACCGGAACGGCAGCGACGACCCTGGCCTGGACGAACCCGGGTCCGGACGAGTTCGAGGCCTTCGCGGGCGAGCAGCTGGCCGAGCTGGCCGTGCGGGAGGTCTGCCGCGACCAGTTGCCGATGCCGCTGCGGATGGTGCTGCGCGACTGCCCCGAGCTGATCCGCGCCCAGCGCGAGGTGCTCGGGGTGCTGGCCCGCCGCGGCACCCGGCGCACCAACTTCGGCCTGTTCAGCCTCTACCGCACCGAGATCGGTGGCCCCGGCGTGCTGCCGTTCCTGAATCTGCCGCTCTACCGGGTGGACACCCTGGCCGGAGCGGGGAACTTCCGCATCCTGCGCACCTCCAGCGATCGGGAGGAGGAGCATGGCGACCCGGTGAGCGGAAACCCGTGGTGAGAGCGGAAACCCCTGGCGAGAAGGTGGCGGCCCTGATCCCGTGATGAGCACCCTTCCCGACGCTTCCCCGCCCGGCGCGCTTCCACCTCTGCTGGTGCCGCGCAGCCTGCTCGACCCCTGCGACGGCGGGCTGCCCGGCGGTGACGCCGAGGGCCTCGTGGCGGTGGAGCTGGAGCATGCCGAAGGGCGGATCGTGCAGATCCGCCCCCACCGGCGGGACCCCGCCGAGGCCCTGCCCCTGGCGCTCACCCCGCCGGCGGAGCCCCACGCCCACCTCGACAAGGCCTACAGCTGGGCGCGCCATCCCAACCCGGAGGGCACGATGGCCGCAGCCCTGGCCGCCAACCAGCGGGAGCACGGCGAGCGCACCGTCACCGAGGTCCGCCAACGGGGCGAGCGGGCCCTGCAGGCAGCATGGCGCCAGGGCTGCCGTGCGATCCGCAGCCACGTCGACAGCCTCGGGACCGGCGCGGAGCCGGCCTGGGAAGCGCTGCTGGAGCTGCAGCAGGCCTGGCGGGCCCGCCTGCAGCTCCAGCTGGTGGCCCTGGTGCCGGTGCAGCACTGGGCCACGGCCGAAGGGGAGGCCCTGGCGCGGCGGCTGGCGGGGCTCGAGGCCGGCGCCGGCCGGCCGCGGGGTGACCTGCTGCTCGGCGGAGTGCTGGGCGCCCCCTTCCCGCCCGCTGCCGGCGAGGCCGAGGGGCTGCTGGCCCTGCTGCGGCTGGCCGACGGCCTGGGCTGCGGCGTCGATCTGCACGTCGACGAGAGCGCCAGCGGCGGCGGCGCCGGCGTGGCGCTCACGGCCCGGCTGGTGCGGGAGCATCGGATCGCCGTCCCCGTCACCTGCAGCCACGCCTGCAGCATGTCCCAGCTGCCGCCGACCCGGCTGGAGCCCCTCGCCGAGGCGATGGCGGCGGCGGGGCTGATGGTGGTGGCCTTGCCGCCCACCAACCTCTGGCTGCTGGGGCACCGGCCCGGCAGCAGCCCTGATCGGCGTCCGATGGCGCCGATCCGCCAGCTGCAGCGTGCCGGGGTGACGGTGGCGGTGGGCGGCGACAACGTGCAGGATCCCTGGTTTCCCGGTGGCGATTTCGACCCGATTGAACTGCTGCGGCTCTCGGTGCCGGCCGCGCACCTGGCCCCCTGGCGGCGCCAGGGGGTGATGCCCTTCACCACGGCGGCCGCCCGGCTGATGGGGCTCGCGTGGGACGGGGTGCTGCGCGAGGACGGGCCGGCCGACCTGGTGGTGCTCGCCGCCGGCAGCTGGAGCGATCTGCTGGCCCGTGCGCCCGAGCGGCGGGTGCTGCGGGCGGGGCGCTGGCTGCCGCCGCCGCCGCCGCCACCCCTGCTGCCGCGGCTGCGGGCCCTGGATGGGGCGCCCGACGGGCGGTGGCCTGAGTAGACCGGCTGCACACTCCGGCCGTCCCCATGTCCGGCGATTCCGCCCCCACCCCACCGCCGCCGGCCCTGGCCGGCGACCTCCCCGCCGGCCTGCCGCCGGCGGCCACGCCCGCGCAGCTGGCGGCCGTGGCGGCGGAGCTGGAGGGCAGCGGCACGGCGCTGAAGCTGATCGAGGCCGGGCCGGAACTGGAGCACCTCTCGCACGACTTCCACGACTACTCGCCGGTGCTGCAGCCGCTGCTGGAGGGGCGGCGGGCCCAGCTGGCGGTGCGGGCCAGCACGGTGGAGGCGGTGCGGCGGGTGGCCGGGGCCTGCGCCCGCCACGGCGTCAGCCTCACCGTGCGCGGGGCCGGCACCGGCAACTACGGCCAGTGCGTGCCGCTGGCGGGGGGCGTGGTGCTCGATCTGAGCGGCCTCGACCGGCTGCGGCGGCTCGATCCGGCCAGCGGCATCCTCACCGCCGAGGCAGGCTCCCTGCTGGGCGATCTCGACCGGCAGCTGGCCCCCCTGGGCCGTGAGCTGCGGCTGAGCCCGAGCACCCGGCGCAGCGCCACGCTGGGCGGATTCATCGCCGGCGGTTCCGGCGGCATCGGCTCGCTGCGCTGGGGGTTCCTGCGCGACCCGGGCAACCTGCTGGGCCTGGAGGTGGTCACACTGGAGCCGGAACCCCGCCTGCTGCAGCTGGATGCCGCCGCCAGCCGGGGGCTCAACCACGCCTACGGCACCAACGGGATCCTCACGGCCGTCACCGTGCCCACCGCCGCGGCCGTGGCCTGGCAGCAGCTGGTGGTGGAATTCGCCACCTGGGAGGGAGCCGTCGCCGCAGCCCAGATCCTGCCGGCCACCGCCCTGCTGCTGCAGTCCCTCTGCCTGCTGGAGGAGCGGGCGGCCCGGCTGCTGCCCTCGCCGGCCGGCTGCCCAGCGCCGGCGGGGCACCGGCTGCTGCTGCTGGCGGCTCCCGACGCCCTGCCGGCACTGGATCCGCTGCTGGGCGACCTGGGCGGGCGGCTGCGGTGGCAGGCGGCGGAGGGCGAGAGCCGCGGCCTGCCCCTGCGGGAGCTCAGCTGGAACCACACCACCCTCCATGCCCGAGCCCACGACCCTGGCTGGACCTACCTGCAGATGCTGCTGCCCCAGCCGGAACGGCCGGCCCTTGAAACGCTCAGCCGCCGCTGGGGCGACGGGCTGCTCTGGCATCTCGAGGGGGTGCGGCAGCAGGGGGTGCAGCGGCTGGCCGCACTCCCGCTGGTGCGCTGGCAGGGGGCGACGGCCCTGCTGGAGCTGATGGAGCAGGCGCGCGATCTGGGGGCCACCCTCTTCAACCCCCACGTGTTCACCGTGGAGGACGGCGGTCTGGGGGTGATCGACGCCGATCAGGTGGCGAGCAAGGTTGCTTATGACCCAGCGGGGCTGCTCAACCCGGGCAAGCTGCGGGGCTGGACGGAGCGGAGCTTCAGCCGCAGCCCAGACTGAGCCGGGTCGGCACGCCGGTGGTGGGGTTGGTTCCCCGCGCCCGCTGGCACAGCGCCCGCTGATCGGCGCGATCCAGCAGGGCATCGCTGAAGTCGGCGCCGTCGATGCGGGCCTCGGCGAAGCTGCTGCCGGAGGCGATCGCGCCGCGCAGCACGGCACCGCGCAGATCGGTCTGGCTGAAGTCGGCCCGGTCCATCAGGGCGTCGGAGAGGTCGGCTCCCTGGAAGTCGGCGCGGGGGAAGCTCGCCTGGGTGAGGATCGAACCGTGCAGATCGGCGCCATGGAAATCGGCGTCGCTGCCATGGACACCGGCGAAGGAGGAGTTGGCGAGGGCCTGACCGGCGAAATCGGCCCCGTCCTGGTTGGTGAGCGTGTAGTCGACCCGCTCCTGGAAGGGGGCCGGATCCAGCGGCACCGGGCCACTGGAGGTGTCGAGGGCGACCGCCGGGCCGGCCAGCGGGCCGGCCAACCAGGCCAGGAGCAGGGCCAGCAGCGACAGGATCGGGCGCCTGAAGGCCGCCGAGGGCTGAGCGTGCATGGTGCCGACCGCGAGAGTGTCCTCACTCTCCCTCGGCCGGGTCGCTCTGGAGGCTGCCGCCGGCGAGCAGCGCGCCCAACAGGTAGAGCGAACCGGCCACCACCACCGGCCGGGCGGGATCGGTCGTGGCCGCGGCCAGGGCCGTCTCCGGGTCGGTGCAGGCCTCCAGACGTGGCCCGGAGCGGGGCAGCGCCGCCACCAGCTCCTCCCGGCTCCAGCAGGCATGGCCGGGCACCGGCACGAGCCAGGCCCGATCCCGCGGCGCCAGCAGGGCCTCGAGGATCTCGGGGCCCTGCTTGCTGGCCAGGATCCCGAGCACCCAGTGCCGCGGCCGCGCCCCTCCCGCCGCCCGGTCCCGCCGGTCCAGTTCGGCGCGCAGAGCCCTGGCCGCCGGCAGATTGTGAGCTCCATCGATCAGGAGCGGCCGCCCCCGCCATTGCACCGGCTGGAGCCGGCCGGGCCAGCGGGCGGCGGCGAAGCCGCGCACGATCGCCGCATCCGGAATCTCCCAGCCCCGGCTTCGCAGCGCCATCAGCATCCCCAGCGCCACGGCTCCGTTGTGCCGCTGCACCTCCCCGGGCAGACCGCAGCGGAGCCGGAGCGTGCCGGCCACCAGCGCCTCGCCGCTGCGCTCGAGGGGCTCCACCCAGGTGAGGGGGGCGCCGCAGGCCCGGGCCCGCTGCCGCAGCACCGCCTCCACCGCCGGCGGCTGGGGTCCGCTCACCGCCGGGGATGCCGCCTGGAGCACCCCGGCCTTCTCGGTGGCGATCGCCGCCAGGGTGGGGCCGAGGAACTCGGCGTGGTCGAAGCCGATCGCGCCGAAGCCCACGACCTGGCGGTCGGGATGCACCGTGGTGGCATCGAGGCGGCCGCCCAGCCCCACCTCCAGCACCACCAGCGGCAGGCGGGCAGCCGCGAAGGCCTCGAACGCCGCCGCCGTCACCAGTTCGAAGGGGGTGAGGTCGTGGCGGTGGGCCAGCGGCCGCAGGGCGCCCAGGCGCTCCCGCAGCTCCGCCGAAGTGATGGGGAGGCCGTCCAGCCGGATCCGCTCGCACCAGCTCACCAGATGGGGAGAGGTGTAGAGACCGCAGCGGAGCCCGGCCGCCCGCAGCACCGACTCCAGCAGAGTGCAGATCGATCCCTTGCCGTTCGTGCCCGCCACCTGCACCGCCGCGAAGCGGCGTTCCGGATGGCCGAGCTCGGCCAGGGCCGCCTGCAACCGCGACAGCCCCAGATCCACCCCGCGGCGGCTGAAGGGCTCGATCAGATCCGCGAACGGATCGGCGGGCGGCGGCAGGTTCAGGCGGGGGCCAGCGCCAGGAGCGCCTGCTCGAGCCGCGCCACGGCAAGCCGCAGTTCGCGGGGCCTGATCACCAGCGGCGGCACGAAGCGCACGACCCGCGGCCCGGCGGGCACCACCAGCAGTCCGGACTCGATCGCACGGGCCACCAGCTCCGGTGCCGTGGGAGCGTCGGGACGAAGCACGAGGCCCTGCAGCAGACCCCAGCCCCGGATCCCTTCCAGCAGATGGGGATGGCGGCCCACGAGACCGGCCAGCAGCTGCTGGAGCAGCTCGCCCATCCGCTGCACATGGGGCACAAGCCGGCGGCGTTCCAGCTCCTGGGCCACGGTGAGACCGGCCCGGCAGGCCAAAGGATTGCCGCCGAAGGTACTGGCGTGCTCACCGGGGCGGAAATGGTCGAAGGCCTGCTTCACCGCCAGGGCGCCGATCGGGAAACCACCCCCCAATCCCTTGGCCAGGGTGAAGGCATCGGGTTCGACCCCCAGCTGCTGGTAGCCCCAGAGGGAACCGCTGCGGCCCATGCCCACCTGCACCTCATCGAAGATCAGCAGGATGCGGCGCTCGTCGCAGAGCTGGCGCAGCCGGCGGAAGAAAGCGGGATCGCCGGGGTTCACCCCGCCCTCGCCCTGCAGCGGCTCCAGGAGCACCGCCGCCACCGTGGGGCCCTCCGCCTCGCAGTCGGCGAGCAGGGCCTCGAAGGCGTGGATGTCGTTGAAGGGGAAGAACCGGAAACCCTCCACGAGCGGTTCGAAACCCTGGTGGTACTTGGGCTGGCCCGTGGCGCTCACCGCCGCCAGGGTGCGGCCGTGGAAGCTGGCCTGGGCCGTCAGGATCAGCGGCCGTTCGATACCGCGCACCGTGTGGCCATGCTTGCGGGCCAGCTTGATCGCCGCTTCGTTGGCCTCGGCACCGGAATTGCAGAAGAACACCCGGTCGGCACAGCTGTTGCTGGTGATCCAGGCGGCGAGCCGTTCCTGCTCGGGGATCCGGTAGAGGTTGGACACGTGCTGCAGCCGGCCCAGCTGGCGGCAGAGGGCACGGCGCATGGCGCCGTCGCTGTGGCCGAGGGTGCAGGTGGCGATGCCGGCCACGCAGTCGAGGTAGAGGCGGCCGTCGCTGTCCCGAACCCAGACCCCCTTGCCCTTCACCAGCTCCAGCGGCAGGCGGGAATAGGTATCCATCACCGGCGAACTGGGGGCCGGTGCAGGGGGCATGGGAGCGGTGGGACTCGAACCCACATGCCCGAAGGCGCTCGATTTTGAGTCGAGTCCGTCTACCAATTCCGGCACGCTCCCCTGGGGCGACTGTAAGGGGCGGAGCGGATCAGGGCTCGATCCGGCGGATCAGGGCCCCGAGGGCATTGAGCTTGTCTTCGAAGGCGGCATAACCGCGGTCGAGATAGTCGAGACCCTGCACGGTGGTGATGCCCTCCGCTGCCAGACCGGCCAGCACCATGGCGGCGGAGGCCCGAAGGTCGGTGCCCTGCACCGGGGCGCCGCTGAGGCGTGACACGCCCTCCACGAAGGCGGTGTTGCCCTGCATCCGGATCGAGGCGCCCATCCGCTGGAGTTCCGCCACGTGCTGGAGACGGTTCTCGAAGATGTTCTCCACCACCATCGAGGTGCCGGTGGCGGTGGCCAGCAGGCTCATGAACGGCGCCTGCAGGTCGGTGGGGAAGCCGGGGAAGGGCTGGGTGCGCAGATCGACGGCACGGATCTCGCTGGCGCGGATCACCATGCCGACGCCATCGGCCTCGAGGGTGCAGCCGGCATCCTCGAGCTTGGTGATCACGGCCCCGAGGTGCTCGGGAATGAGCGGCGCCACCCGCAGCTCGGAGCGGGTGATGGCGGCAGCCAGAAGGAACGTGCCCGCCTCGATCCGGTCGGGCATGACGGCGTAGTCGGCACCATGCAGGCGCTCGACGCCGACGATGGTGATGGTGGGGGTGCCCGCACCGCGCACCTTGCCGCCCATGGCGATCAGGAGACTCGCCAGGTCGACCACCTCGGGTTCGAGGGCGGCGTTCTCGATGACCGTCTCGCCATCGGCGAGGGCGGCGGCCATCATCAGGGTTTCGGTGGCGCCCACACTGGGGCACTCCAGATGGATGCGGCCTCCGCTGAGCCGGTGGCCGCGACCCGGCACCACGGCCGACACCACACCGTGCTCGATGGTGACCTGGGCGCCGAGCGACTTGAGCCCCTTGACGTGCTCGCTGACGGGACGGGAACCGATCTGGCAACCGCCCGGCAGGGGCACCCTGGCCATGCCCAGCCGGGCCAGCAGGGGGCCGATGCAGAAGAAGCTGGCCCGCAGGCTGTTGACCAGCTCGTAGGGGGCGGAGGAATGGCTGAGCTGACCGGCGTCGAGCTCCACCCAGTCGGGGCCGCGGCGCACGCGCACACCGAGGGCGGCGAGGATCTCACCCATCGCCGCGATGTCGGTGAGCGGCGGGACATTGCGCAGCCGCAGGGGCTCGCCGCTCAGCAGACAGGCGGCCATCAGCACCAGCGCCGAATTCTTGGCACCGCTCACCCGCACCTCGCCGGAGAGGGGACGGCCGCCGACGATCTCCAGCTGCGGGGCGGCGATGGCCTGGGGAGATGCAACGGCAGTCACGGGCATGGACGTCAATGTCCGGCAGGTTGCGGAATCTTGACAATGAAGCGGTTCATCGTCTAGGCGGCCGCTCAGGGAACTGTCTTATCCAGTCACAATCTGGCCGTGGCGGGAGGGCCGCGATGGGCAGGACCGTGATGTTTTAGGCTTTGCCGGTCGCCTCGAGCGACACGCCCGCGGATGTGGCGGAATTGGTAGACGCGCTAGTTTCAGGTACTAGTGGCAGCAATGTCGTGGGAGTTCAAGTCTCCCCATCCGCACTTCACTCTTCCCCACCGATCCACCACCGGTCCTTCCCCGCCCCCAGCGCTGAGCCCGGCCCCCGTGGTGCCCCGCCCACATGATCGTCATCAAGATCACCAACTCCTCCGAGGTGGTCGCCAGCAAGATCGGCAAGTTCCTCGAGAGCCTCACCCCCGACGGCATGGACGAGGCCACCATCGAGGACATCGTGGTGCGCAAGCTGGTCGAGAATCTCACCCAGGAAGGGATCCGCGGTGAGGTGGCGGCTGTGCGGGGGATCGACATCGCCGACACCGGCCTGGTGATCCGTGACCCCATGCATGTCCGTCGCCGCCAGAGCTTCTGAGCCGTTGCGCGAGCCGATCACCAGTCGGCGTAATCCACTGGTGGCCAGCTTTCGCGCGCTGCAGCACCCGCGCGGCCGGCGCGAGCAGGGTCTGCTGCTGCTGGAGGGAACCCACCAGCTGGAGGAGGCCCTGGCTCTGGGCCTGAAGCCCCGCCAGGTGCTGGCCACAGCTGACTGGATCGCCACCCACCGCTCCCTGCTGGAGGCACACCCCCACGCCGGAGCCGTGCTGCAGCCGGTGTCCGAGCCCGTGCTGGCGGCCGTGGCCACCACGCAGCACCCCGATGGTGTGGTGCTCAGCCTCCCCTGGCCGCAGTGGCCCGAGCGCCGGGGAGTCGACTTCGTGCTGGCGCTCGACCGTCTGCAGGATCCGGGCAACCTGGGGACCCTGATCCGCACCGCCCGGGCGGCGGGGGTGGAGGAGGTCTGGCTGGCCGAAGGCGCCGATCCCTGGCAGCCCAAGGTGCTGCGGGCCGCCGCCGGGGCGGCGCTGGCCCTGCCGCTGCGGCGCGTCGACAGCCTGGCGCCGCGGCTGGAGCAGGCCTGTCGCGACGGGGCCCAGGTGGTGGCCACGGTGGTGCGGGGTGGCACTCCCTACTGGCTGCTCGACTGGAGCCGGCCGACCGTGCTGCTGCTCGGCAACGAGGGAGCCGGCGTCGACCCCGGGCTGCTGGCCCACTGCACTCACCGGGTCAGCGTGCCCCACAGCCCGGCGGTGGAATCGCTCAACGTGGCCGTGGCCGCGGCGCCGCTGCTGCTGGAGCGCTGGCGGCAGGGCCGCCAGTCGCAGGAGAGAATGCCCGGCGACACCTGCAGCGCGCCCCGGTGAGCTACGACTTCGACGTGATCGTGATCGGCGCCGGCTACGGCGGCTTCGACGCCGCGAAGCACGCCGCCGAGCACGGCCTGCGCACGGCGATCGTCGAAGCCCGCGACATGGGCGGCACCTGCGTCAACCGGGGCTGCGTGCCGTCGAAGGCCCTGCTGGCCGCCAGCGGACGGGTGCGGGAGCTGGCCGATGCGGAGCACCTCAAGGGCTTCGGCATCCATGCGGCACCGGTGCGCTTCGAACGGCAGGCGATCGCCGACCACGCCAACCAGCTGGTGGCCACGATCCGCTCCAATCTCACCAAGACCCTGGAGCGCGCCGGGGCCACGATCCTGCGCGGCAGGGGACGTCTTGAGGGCAGCCAGCGGGTGGCGGTGCGCGAGGCCAGCGGCGTGGAGCGGGTGTATTCGGCCCGCGACGTGATCATCGCCACCGGCTCCGACCCCTTCGTGCCGCCCGGCATCGAGACCGACGGCCGCACCGTGTTCACCAGCGACGAGGCGATCAGCCTGGAATGGCTGCCGCGCTGGATCGCGATCATCGGCAGCGGCTACATCGGTCTGGAGTTCGCCGACGTCTACACGGCGCTGGGCTGTGAGGTCACGATGATCGAGGCGCTCGATCGGGTGATGCCCACCTTTGATCCCGACATCGCCAAGATCGCGGCCCGCAAGCTGATCGACGGCCGCGACATCGACGCCCGCGCCGGCGTGCTCGCCCGGAAGGTCACCCCTGGCAGCCCGGTGCGCATCGAGCTGGTGGACATGGCCAGCCGGGAACCGGTGGACACCCTCGAGGTGGACGCGGTGCTGGTGGCCACCGGACGGGTGCCCGTCAGCAAGGACCTCAACCTCGCCAGCGTGGGCGTGGAGACGCAGCGGGGCTTCATCCCGGTGGACGACGCCCTGCGGGTGCTGGTGAACGGGCAACCGGTGGCCCACCTCTGGGCCGTGGGCGACGTGACCGGCAAGATGATGCTCGCCCACACGGCCGCGGCCCAGGGCACGGTGGCGGTGGACAACATCCTGGGGCACGCCCGGCTGATCGACTACCGCTCCATCCCGGCCGCCACCTTCACCCATCCCGAGATCAGCTCGGTGGGCCTCAGCGAAGCGGAGGCCAGGGAGCTGGCGGCGAAGGAGGACTTCGAGCTGGGCAGCGTGCGCAGCTACTTCAAGGCCAACTCCAAGGCCCTGGCCGAGCTGGAGAGCGACGGGCTGATGAAGCTGCTGTTCAACCGCGCCACCGGGGAGGTGCTGGGCGCCCACATCTATGGCCTGCACGCCGCCGACCTGATCCAGGAGGTGGCGAACGCGGTGGCGCGGCGCCAGAGCGTGCGCCAGCTGGCCAGCGAGGTGCACACCCATCCCACCCTCAGCGAGGTGGTGGAAGCGGCCTACAAGCAGGCGGCGGCGGCACTGGCCTGAGCCCGTACGATCGAGCCAGCCGCCGACCGTCCTTGGAGATCCGCCGCCGCCCCCCCAATCCCCCCGTGAAGGTGGCCCATCTCGAGTACGGCATCCCCCATCCCGAAGGGGAACCCCGCCACATCCTCGAGAAGATCGTCTGGGAGAAGGACCGGGAAGTGGCCGCCTCCCGCGAGCGCGTACCCCTCGAGGCCCTGCAGCGGCAGGTGGCCGATCTGCCCGCCACCCGCGATTTCGTGGCCGCGCTCCGGGCCAGCTGCCGCAAGCCGGCGGTGATCGCCGAGATCAAGAAAGCCAGCCCCAGCCGGGGGGTGATCCGGCCCGACTTCGACCCCGTGGCCATCGCCAGGGCCTACGCCGCCGCGGGGGCCAGCTGCCTGTCGGTGCTCACCGACAAGAGCTTCTTCCAGGGTGGCTTCGAGGTGCTGGTGGACGTCCGCCAGGCCGTCGAGCTGCCGCTGCTCTGCAAGGACTTCATCCTCACCCCCTACCAGCTGTACCAGGCCCGCGCCGCGGGAGCCGATGCCGCCCTGCTGATCGCAGCGATCCTCACCGACCAGGACCTCGCTTATCTGCTCAAGGTGGCGCGCAGCCTGAAGCTGGCGGTGCTGGTGGAGGTGCATGACGCCGCCGAACTGGAGCGGGTGCTGGCCCTCGACGGCGTGGAGCTGATCGGCATCAACAACCGCGACCTCACCACCTTCCACACCGACCTGGCCACCACGGAGCGTCTGATGGAGCGCTGCGGCGATCGGATCCGGGCCCGGGGCGCCCTGCTGGTGAGCGAGTCCGGCCTGTTCAGCCGTGACGATCTCGACCGCATGGTGAGTGCCGGGGCCGATGCGGTGCTGGTGGGGGAAGCCCTGATGCGCCAGGACGACGTGGGCGCCGCGCTGGAAGCACTGATCAGCGGCTGAGGGCCCTGCCCCACCTGAGGTTCCCCATGGCAGCCGCCAACCGTCTGCGCCCCCTGCTGGTGACGGGAACCGTCGGGGCACTGCTGCTGCTGGCCTCCCGGGGGCTCGCCAGCGGCTACTCCTACTGGGCCGACGAGCTGGTCTCGGTGGCCACCAGCCAGGACAGCTGGGAGGAGATGTTCACACGCTGGGTTCTTCCGGACACCCATCCCCCCCTTTATCCCCTGGTGCTGAAGCTCTGGATGGGCCTGGTGGGACCCTCGGAAACCGCCACCCGCAGCCTGAGCTTCCTGGCCGCAGCACTCACCCCTGTTCACCGCGGCCCACCTGAGCCGTGACCGCAGCCGGGGGCGCCAGCTGGCCGTGGTGGCGTTGATCGGCAGCAGTTCGGCCTTTGCCTTCTACGGGCAGGAAACCCGCAACGACGCCTTGGTGCTGCTGCTCTCCACCCTCCTCACCGGATCGACCCTGCAGCTGCGCAACCCTGCAGGTGTGAGCCCGCCACCCACGGGCCGAAGCCGACTCCTCATCGGCACCTACTACGTTTCGGCTGCCTTCCTTTCCCTGACCCACTGCTTCGCCTGGATCTTCGTCGCCGTTCTCGCAGGGATGAACATGGTCGAGGCCAGGGTCGACCGATGCAGGAGCAGAGGAGCCCTGCTCATCCTGGGAATTGCCGTGTGGCCCCTGCTGCACTGGCTGGTCTGTCGGGGATCTGGGCAGCGCGGGACGATCGCCTGGATCGAGGTCACTCCGATCAGCGGCACCCTCGCGACGTTCCTGAGAGGAACCCTTGATCTCTTCGCCTTCCCTGGCGTCAATGTCGTCATCGGCCTTATGGCCGCCACCGTTCTGGTGATCCTGGCCAAGCCGGGTCAGATTCAGTCCAGGATATCGTCAGCCCATTCCGCACGGTCGGCGATCCTCTACGCGACGCATAACGACATCAGGTTCCTGCTACTGCTGCTCGGTTTGTTCATCGGCAGCATCGCCGCGATCGATCTCGTTCTACCGATCTCCACCTCACGCAACTCCATCGTGTGCCTACCTGCGGTGGCCTTTCTCATCGGTAATGCCGTAGAGATCAGCTCAGCCAGAGGAGAGCGTTCACGTGGCCACACGCTTGTGTTACTCGCTCTGCTTGTCGCCCTGCAATTGGGCCAAGCCCAGCAGCGGCTGGAGAACAAGAAGTGTCCCAGGATGCACTACAAGGCACTGGCCTCTTTTCTCGACGAGGAGGAGATCTGCAGGGAAGGCTGCAGGTTCCGGGGATGGCCAAAGCCACCCGCCACGGATTTCTACTTCGGCGGCATGCTTGATCCAGCAGAAGCCACGCCTCGAAACAGTTCAGGATCACTGCCTCAAGCTCCTCTGATCGTTGCCTCACCGATCGTCATCCCACCGAATGAAACTCTCCAATCGAATCCAGGCTTCCAATGCTGGGAACCCATCCAGCATCGGAAGCATTCGGTCATGATTTTCCTCGATCCAGGCCATGGAAACACCGCCGCCAGGCATGGACTGAGGCCCTGCATACCCTGAGCATGGAGGAGGTCGCGATGTTGGACCGCCCTGTCGCCTCCACTCCTCCTGCATCCGATTGCCATGGGTCGCACCCAGAGCCGCCGTGTCTTCCTGGGCCGGGTTCTCCTCGGAGGACTGGGACTCAGCCTGCCCAGGATCGCCCTCGCGACGCCCCCCCTGCTGGCAAGGGAGCCCACCGGCGCGGCCATCCGCCACACGGTGGCCGCCGGCACCCCGGGACGCTTCCTCGCCTGGCCGGCCAACAACGGGCTCTGGTCGTGGGAGGGAGGACGCGAGATCCTCGTGGGCTTCAGCGAAGGCCCCTGGGTGCAGAAGGAGGGCCACCAGATCGGCGATCCGCAGAGCCAGCACCTGCTCCGCTCCCTGGACGGGGGGGAGAGCTGGCAGCGCGAGAGCCCCGAGCCCTATGTGGGACGGGAAGGGGATCCACGGCCGCTCGAGCGGCCGATCCGATGCGACGATCCCGACCTGGCGCTGCGGGTGGCGGCCGGTGGGGGCCGCTCGCCGGAGCGGCGGCTGGGGCGCTTCTTCCTCTCCCAGGACCGGGGTCGCCACTGGCAGGGCCCGTTCAGCTTCAGCGGCCTGGAGCAGGCCCCCGAACTGGCCCGGCTGGTGCTCACCTCGCGCACCAGCTACGTGGCGATCGGCCCCTCATCGCTCCTGGTCCTGCTCTCGGCTCGCGACCCGCGCCTGGGCCGCCTGTCCGGACGACTCGACAAGACCTTCGTGGCGCGCAGCGACGACGGCGGCCGTCGCTTCCGTTTCGTGGCGTGGGTCGTGCCCTGGAGCGATGCCTACCGGGCGGTGATGCCGTCCACCGTGCAGCTCGCTCCCGATCGGCTGCTCACGGTGTTGCGCCGCCGGGACCCGCGCGCCGGCGATGACAGCCCGTGCTGGCTGGATGCCTACAGCTCGATCGACGGTGGATCGAACTGGGCCTTCCTCAGCCGTGTGGGCGAGACCGGGAGCCACAACGGCAACCCCGGTGCCCTGGTGCGACTGCGCGATGGACGACTGGCCTGCGCCTACGCCGACCGCAGCCGGCGGGTCCTGCTGCTGCGGCTCAGCGACGACGATGGGCGGAGCTGGGGGCAGGACACGCTGATCCGCGCCAATCCCTTCAGCTCCGACATCGGGTACCCCCAGATGGCCCAGAACCACCGGGGCGAACTGGTGGTGATCTATTACCTTGCACGCCCCGAAAGGCCGCACGCCTACATCGAGGCCGCCCTGGTGCCGCTGGGCTGAGGCCCAGTTCTGCCATGGCGTCAAGGCGGGGGAGCGCATGAAAAAGCCCCCGCCCAGGGCGGAGGCCATCGATCGATGCAGACCGGGCGAGCCCGGCGGCAGGGGGAATCAGACCTTGCGGCTGTAGAACTCCACCACCAGCAGTTCGTTGATCTCGAGGGCGACCCATTCACGCTCGATCTTGCCGTTCACCTTGGCGCTCAGCTTGTTCTTGTCAAGCTCCAGATTGGGAGGAATGTTGGCCAGACCAGGGAACTCCAGGTTGCCCTCGGCAAGCTTCTTGGAAGCCTTGCGCTCGCGCACGGTGATCACGTCGCCGGCCTTGCACTGATAGCTGGGGATGTCCACCACACGGCCGTTCACGGAAATGTGACCGTGGTTCACGAGCTGGCGCGCGCCGGGGATGGTTGGACCGAAGCCCAGGCGGAAGCAGATGTTGTCGAGGCGGTTCTCCAGCAGCTTGAGGAGATTGGTTCCGGTGGATCCCTCCTGGGCGCGCGCCTTCTTCACGTAGCGCACGAGCTGGCGTTCGGAGATGCCGTAGTTGAAGCGAAGCTTCTGCTTCTCTTCCAGGCGGATGGCGTATTCGGAGCGCTTGCGACGGGCTTGGCCGTGCTGACCGGGGGGATAAGCCCGCTTGGCGGACTTACGGGTGAGACCGGGGAGGTCTCCCAAGCGCCGCGTCACCCTCAGACGAGGACCGCGGTAGCGAGACATGTAGGAATCGGGGCAGGGTTGGCACAGGCGCTCTTCAGCGGAGCGGTGGCAGGGGAGCATGCTGAAGCTGAGCTCCTGATGCAACCGGCTTTGGAACGCCAACCGCCAACCTTAATGCCCGGCCGCTGGATCACCCGCCTCAATGACGGACTGGCTGCCCTGCTGGTGGGGGGGATCGGGCTCTACCGGCGCTGGGTTTCCCCCCTGCTCGCTCCCCGTTGCCGCTTCATCCCCAGCTGCAGTGCCTATGGGATCGAGGCGATCCAGCGCCACGGGCCCTGGCGCGGCGGCTGGCTGACGGCGCGCCGGCTGCTGCGCTGCCATCCCTTCACCCCCTGCGGTTGCGATCCGGTGCCGGATTGACCCGCGGCACCCATCCGCCCCCTGCCAGCACCCTCCATGGCCGATCCCCTGCCGAAGCTGCTCCTCTACAGCCGTGCCGGCTGCTGCCTCTGCGAAGGTCTGGAGGAACGACTGATGGCGCTGGATCCGGCGCCGGCGCTGGAAGTGCTGGATGTGGACGGCGATCCGACCCTGCAGGCGCGCTTTGGCCTGGAGGTGCCTCTCCTGGCGGTGGCAGCCGGCGAGTCCACAGCCGCGGCCCTGCTGCCGAG
The DNA here is from genome assembly GCA_943368365.1 of Mesorhizobium carmichaelinearum. Classification (GTDB taxonomy): domain Bacteria; phylum Cyanobacteriota; class Cyanobacteriia; order PCC-6307; family Cyanobiaceae; genus CALRKZ02. The sequence continues at coordinate 188,957 of CALRKZ020000003.1, read as the reverse complement.
GGTGCCGCCCCGCCTGGGCGGCGAGGCGCTCGATCGCTGGCTGCGACGCTCCCTGGCCGCCGTAGCGGAAGGGCCGGGGCCCGATCCGGCCTGAACGGCCCGACGCGCAACTGCCACCGGCGGACACCGCCATGGAGCCGGAACCCGTAAAAAGGCCGTGCCGCGGCGTCCGACACTCCCATGACCCAGCTGCTCCACCCCCTGCTGCGCGAGTGCGGCCTGCCCGTGCCCGCCACCGTGCCCGATGCCGAGGTCTCGGGCGTGAGCTGCGATTCGCGCCGGGTCGGCCGCGGCACCCTCTTCGTCGGGCTGCCCGGCACCCAGGTCGATGGCGGCACCTTCTGGCCCACCGCCCTGGCGGGCGGCGCCGCGCTGGCGCTGATCGGCCCGGTGGCGGCGGCGGCCCATCCCCCCGGCCCGCAGGATCCGGTGCTCGTGGTGGAGGGTTCCCTCACCGAGTGGGCCGGGCGGCTGGCCGCCGCCTTCTGGCAGAACCCCAGCCGCCGCATCGATCTGATCGGGGTGACCGGCACCAACGGCAAGACCACCACCACTCATCTGGTGGAGCATCTGGCGGCGGCCTGCGGCCGGCCCACGGCCCTGTTCGGCACCCTGGTCAACCGGTGGCCGGGCCACAGGGTCACCGCCCAGCACACCACCGCCTTCGCCGACGTGCTCCAGCAGCAGCTGGCCCAGGCGGCCGAGGCCGGTGCACGGCTGGCGGCCATGGAAGTGAGCTCCCACGCCCTCGACCAGGGGCGGGTGGCCGGCTGTCGCTTCGCCGGCGCCGTCTTCACCAACCTCAGCCAGGACCATCTCGACTACCACCCCTCAATGGAGGCCTACTTCGAGGCCAAGGCCCGGCTGTTCAGCTCACCCCTGCTGGAGGGCACGGCCGTGGTGAACGTCGACGATCCCTGGGGGGCGAGCCTGGCGGAGCGGCTGGCCGGCCAGCTGGGGGAGCGGCTGTGGCGCAGCAGCCTGGGCCAGCCCGGCGAAGGCCCCGCGGCGGCGGCCGAACTGCGGATGACGGATCTGGACTTCGGCGCCAGCGGCGTGGAGGGCACGCTGATCACCCCCCTGGGCCGCGGACGCTTCCGATCCCCCCTGGTGGGGCGCTTCAACCTGATGAACCTGCTGCAGGCGGTGGGCGTGCTCCAGCAGCAAGGCCTGGATCTCGACCACCTGCTGGCGGCAATCCCGGACTTCCGCGGCGTCCCGGGACGGATGGAGCGGGTCGGGCTGTCCCGCAGCGAAGCCGAACGGCTGCCGGCGGTGATCGTGGACTATGCCCACACTCCCGACGGCCTCGAGAACGCCCTGGCCGCCTGCCTGCCATTCTGCAGGGGGCGACTGATCTGCGTCTTCGGCTGCGGCGGCGACCGCGACCGGGGCAAGCGCCCCCAGATGGCCGCGATCGCGGCCCGCCTGGCCGACCGGGTGGTCGTGACCTCCGACAACCCGCGCACGGAGGACCCGGGCCGCATCCTCGACGATGTGGTGGCCGGGATTCCGGCCGGCACCGATCTGCTGGTGGAAGGCGACCGGGCGAGCGCGATCGCCACCGCAGTGGCGGAAGCCGGGGAGGGGGATCTGGTGCTGATCGCCGGCAAGGGTCACGAGGATTACCAGATCCTCGGCACCACCAAAATCCATTTCGACGACCGCGAAGAGGCCGAAAAGGCGCTGCGCGGGCGGGTCAGCTGCTGAGGGCAGCCAGCAGCTGGTCGATCTCGGCCTCGGTGGTGGTGAGGTGGGTGCAGGCCCGCAGACAGGTCGGATCGGCCAGGCTACGCAGCCAGATCCCCTGACGACCCAGGGCCGCCACCACCGCCGCCGGAGAGCCGTCCGCATGGGTGAAGCTCACCAGCCCGGCCGGAGGCGGATCGGCCAGCAGGGTGCACACCCCCGGGATTCGCTGGAGCCCCTCCCACAACCGTCGGCTGCGCTCGCGGATCAGGGCCAGGCGCCGCTCGGCGCTGCCGACCCCGTCGAGCAGTTCGAGGGCGGTGCGCAATCCGGCCAGCAGGGGGGTGCAGGAGGTGGCCACTTCAAAGCGACGGGCATCGGCATGCCAGGCGCTCGCAGCATCGGTTTCACTGGCCAGGCTGCGCCAGCCCCCCAGGGTCGGCATCGACTCCGCCAGCAGCCGTTCCGAGAGCGCCACCCCCCCCAGTCCCTCGGGCCCGCAGCACCACTTGTGGCCCGTGAAGGCATAGATGTCGGCGGCGGCCGCCGCCTCCGCCACCGGCAGGCTGCCCACCGACTGGGCCGCATCCACCAGCAGCCAGGGCCGCCGCGGATGGTCCGCCAGCCGCCGGGACACCGCCGCGATCGGCATCACCATGCCGCTGTTCCAGAGCAGGTGCGAGAGCACCACCAGGCGGGTGGCAGGTGTGAGGGATCGATCGAGCGCCTCCAGCACGGCCGTGGCCGCCTCGGCCCCGGCGCTGGCACCGATGGTCTTCACCGGGAGCACGGCCAGCCGTAGGCCCTCACGCCTGGCCAGCTCGCGGCAGGCGGCCACCACACCGGGGTGTTCGGCATCGCCGATCAGGATCTCCTCGCCTTCGCGCCAGGGCAGACCCCAGAGGGGCAGCACGCAGCCGCTGGACACGTTCTCGGTGAGAGCCAGCCGATGGGGGCCGACCCCGCACAGGGCCGCCAGGCGGGCACGCACGCCGCTCACCTCCCGCTCCAGCCAGGGCCACACCTCGCCGGTGAACGGACCGAGTTCCTGGATGGTCCCCCAGCTGGCGATGATCGCCTCCAGGGCGGGCGTTGGCAGGGGCCCCTGCCCCCCGTAGTTGAAGTAGGTCTTGTTCGCCAGGGCGGGCATCAGGGCCCTGAGCTGCTCGGGGGTCATGGGCACAGGCCAGGGCCGGTGGCAGCGGCGGACGCTACCGCAGGCTCAGGGCCATCGGGCTGCGGGGCTGCCCATGGACTCGATCGTGGCTAGGCCAGGACGGTGCACTGCCCTTGCCTAGCCATGACGCTGATGGACATCCTGCGGATCATCCTGGCCTTCATCCTGCCGCCACTGGCCGTGGCCACCCAGGTGGGGATCAGCGGGGCGTTCTGGCTCAACCTGGTGTTCTGGCTGCTCAGCTTCGGAGCCTTCGGCCTGCCGCTGATGGCGGTGATGTGGCCGGTGGCCGTGGTGCATGCGCTTTACATCATCCTCAGCCGCAAATGAGCATCCCCCTGCCTGCCCTGGCCGGCCTGCTGGCTCTGGGTCTGACCACCGCCACCGTGCAGCCGCGACTGCTGGGCTCGGTGCCGGCCCTCACCACGGCCGATCCCCGCCTGGAGGAGGCGCTGCGGACCGAACTGTTCCCGGTGCAGGTCGAGGACGATCAGGGCCATGGACCCGATCCGGGCTCGAGCGAATGGCGGCTGGCCCGCAGCCGCCTGATGCGGCGCGACTGCGAAGCTGCCGGGCCGCTGCGCTACGCCTACAACCGCGTCGACCTGAACGGCGATCGGCAGGACGAACTGGTGGCCACCGTGCTGGGGCCCTACACCTGCGGCACCGGCGGCTGCAGCTTCTTCGTGTTCCAGGAGAGCGGCGGCAGGCTGCGCACCCTGACGCGCATGACCCTGTTCCGTCCGCCCCTGATCGTGGCCTCCAGCCGCACCAAGGGGTGGAACGATCTGATCCTGCGGGTCCGCCGTGATGCCGGCCACGGCGACACGATGCTGCTGCGCTTCGACGGCCGCAGCTACCCGAGCAATCCCAGCAGCCCTCCGGCGGTACCGCTGAGCCGCAGTCTCACGGGCACCGCCTACCTGGTGCTGGGCGACGGGCCGGACGCCGGGCTGCCGCTGCCCTGCGCCCCCTGCGCCCGCTGTCCGGCCTGAGCGCGCTGGCGCTCAGAGCACCTGGCCGACCATCACCGCCGCCAGGGCGGAGAAGAGGGTGATGCCCAGGGCAGTGAGGGGGTTCTGCCCCTGGGCCACCGCGAAGCTGGTGACGACGCCGGCACCGAGGCAGGCGACGGCGATCTGGGTGGTGGCGGAGGGACGGTCCAAGGCGGGTCGGGCGATGTGTTCGGCACCGTAGGGAGCACGGCCTGAACGCACCTGCCGCCCCCCGCGTTTCGTTACCCCGCGTCGGGCTTCGTTACCCGGCGTCAGATTCCATTACGGCCCGCAACCGCGAGGCGGGCCGCGCCCGCCCGCTGCTGGCCCACCGTTGCAAGGCCTCCAGCTGCTCACGGGCGGTGCGCGAGAGGGGGACCAGGTCGTTGGCGGCGGCGATCAGGTCGGCCTCACCGAACTCCCGCCGCTCCGCGAAGGCCAGGTGCATGGCTTCCACCACGGTCTGCTCCAGTTCGGCGCCGGAGAAGCCTGCGGTGCGGTCCACCAGCACCTCAAGCGGGATCGTGTGCCGGGGCCGGCGACGGCGCAGCTGCAGATCGAGGATCGCCCGCCGCTCCTGCGCGTCGGGCAGGTCCAGCAGGAAGATCTCGTCAAAGCGGCCCTTGCGCAGCAGCTCGGGGGGCAGCGATTCCACGCCGTTGGCCGTGGCCACCACGAACACCGCCGAGCTCTTCTCCGCCATCCAGGTGAGCAGGCTGGCCAGCACCCGCTGGCTGGTGCCCCCGTCGCTGCGGCTGTCGGCACCAAAGCCCTTGTCGATCTCGTCGATCCAGAGGACGCAGGGGGCCATGGCCTCGGCCCGGCGGATCATGTCGCGGGTGCGGGCCTCGCTGGCCCCCACCAGTCCGGCGAACAGCCGCCCCACATCAAGGCGCAGCAGCGGCATGGCCCAGCTGTGGGCGATCGCCTTGGCGGTCAGCGACTTGCCGGTGCCCTGGGGTCCCACCAGCAGCACGCCGCGGGGGAGGGGGAGCCCATAGCGCTCGGCCTCATCGCTGAAAGCCAGCCGCCGCTGCTCCAGCCAGTGCTTGAGCGCCTCCAGCCCACCGATGTCGGCGGGGCTGGCCTCGCTGGGGCAGTACTCCAGGAGTTCGCTGCGGGCGATCGCCTGGCGCTTCTCCTCCAGCACCTCCGCCAGATCCGCCGCTCCCAGCTGGCCGCGGCGGGCGAGGGCACGGGCCGCCACCTGGCGGATCCGCTGCTCGGTGAGGCCGCTGCAGCAATGGGTGAGGGATTCGAGCACCCCGGCCTCCAGCGGATGGCCGCTGGCCTGGCCGATGCTCGCCAGCAGCTGGCGGATCTCCGTGGCGGTGGGCAGGGGCAGATCGAGCACGGTGAGGCACTCCTCCAGCTCGCGGGGCACCTGCCAGTCGACCGCGGTGATCACCACCGTGCGGGGCTGCTGGCGCAGGGCCACGGCCAGATTCCGCAGCCGCCGGGCGATGCCGGCGTCGTCGCAGTAGCGGTGGAAATCCAGCAGCAGCAGGATCGCGGGCTGATCCGGCGGCAGGCTGGCCAGCGATTCGAGTGCCGCCATCGGGTTGCGGGCCGCCTCGCCGCTGCGGTTGGGCAGACCCTGCAGGCCGTCCACGAAGTCCCAGCGCAGCAGGGGACGTCCGCCGAGGCGCAGCGCGGCCTGGCGCAGCAGCGCCTCGATCCGCTCCTCCTCGGGGCTGCGGATCCAGAGGATCGGAGCCCGGGCCCGGATCAGCAGATCGAGCTGCTCGCTCCAGACCTCGCTCATCGCAGCCGGCGCAGTCGCTCCCAGCGGGGATCGATCGGCGGCTCCTCCACCGGCTGCTCCACACCGGCCGGGGCCGGGTTCGCCGTGCTCCAGGTGCAGGGGCCAGGGCAGTCATCCCCGCAGCGGTTCTGCAGCGGCAGCTGCAGACTGAGCTGCTGGAACACCCAGCTGGCCGGATCGAAGCTGCCGCGCGGATCGAGGCACTCGATCGGCCCGTCCTCCTCCACGGCGGGATCGAGCTCGGAGGGCTCGCCCAGCCAGAGCAGCTCGCGGCAGCGGAAACCGAGCGCGTGGTTGAACTCCTGCAGGCAGCGATCACAGCGCAGGGTCACGATCGTGGCGGCCTCCCCCCGCACCTCCAGCACATTGCCGCCATGCCTGGCCTCCAGCTCGCCCCGCACGGGGGTGAGGCTCGCCAGATCGCTCAGGTGCTCGGCCACGGTCCAGCGACGGCCCTCCGGAAGCAGCCTCAGGTCCTGCAGCGGTACCGGCCGCAGGGCGGCGGCGTGGGGCATGGGAGCCGGACCCCTGGCGCTCATTTCTTGCCCTTGGGCTCGAACGGCAGCCGCTCGGTGGAACCGGCGCCGGTGGCGCTGACCGCGACGGTCTGCTGGGAGAGCTGCTGGTCGAGGATCTGCTGCAGGTTCTCGGGCAGGGCCTCACGACCGAGCAGGAAGGTCTGGACGGCCTGGAAGATGTTCGCCACCACCATGTAGAGCAGCACGCCGGCAGGCAGCGGGAAGAACAGGAACATCGCCGTGATCATCACGGGCGTGATCTTGTTGGCGGTGGATTGCTGCGGGTTGGCCGGCATGCCCATCCCGGAGAGGATCTGGGAGACGAACAGGCTGGCGCCGAAGGCTCCCACCAGGATCGCGATGTCCCAGTTGATCGTGCCGTCGGTGACGAAGCCCACCTGGCCGAGGGCCTTGATGAACAGGAAGCCGCTGCGGGCCGCCAGGCCGGGCACCTTGGCCTCCACCGTGGCATCGCCGGGCGCAAGGGCCTCGATCCGGCCGTCGGCGCTCACCCGCACCACGCCCTCACCCTTGGTCACCGTCCACTGGGGAGCGAAGGCCTGGCCGTTCTCCACATCGGCCAGCACCGAGGCGAAGGGCTGGCCGTCACGGGTGTGCAGATCCACCTGGGCGGTGTCGCCCAGGCCGAGCCGGGTGCCCTGCTCGAGCGAGGCGATCACCGGCACGTGGGTGGTCTCGGTGATGAAGATCGAGTGACTGGGCGTGTTGAAGGGCTTGGGTTCGACGGCCGCGATCTGCTCGGCCGGCAGCACCTTGAGATTGAGGGTGTAAGGAACGTCGGCGAAGGGTGAACCCCGCAGCGTGGCGAACAGGGCGAACAGGATCGGCATCTGCACCAGCAGCGGCAGACAGCCAGCAAGGGGACTGCCGAATTCCTTCATCAGCTTGCCCAGCTCCTCCTGCTGCTTCTGGGGATCACTGGCGAACTTGCTCTTGATCTCGGCCTGGCGCTTCTGCATCACCGGCTGGGCGATGCGCATGCGGCGGGCGCTGCGGATCGATCCGGCGCTCAGGGGGAAGAGCGCCAGTCGGATCACCACCGTGAGGGCGATGATCGCCAGCCCGTAGCTCGGCACCAACCCGTAGAAGAAATCGAGGATGGGGAGCAGGAGGTTGTCGGAGATGTAGCCGATCACGGCGGGGGGGCGTAGCGGAGGGTTGGGGTGGGCCCAGTGTGCCCGAGCGGGCTGGTCAGGCGGTGGCGGCCTGGGGATCGGCGAAGCCCCTGGCGGTCACGCCACGGCCGCCGGCCGACCCACGCTCGGCTATGCGTGCCTGGATGTAGGCCTCGGTCTCGCGGAAACGGGGCACCGAGCGCATCTCGAGTCGGGCGCCGTCATCGAGCACCAGCACCATGTCGCCCCAGGCACCGAAGCCGCGGGGCACTGCCCGCACCTCCCTGATCTGCCCGTAGACGACCTGGGTGCGCTCACGGCCCAGCCAGCCACCGCTGACCGAGATGCGGCGGCTGGTGATGCGGAAGCGGAGCCAGAGGGCCCGCACCACCGCCCCCACCGCGAAGGGGATGCCGATCAGGGTGAGTCCGAAGAGCAGGTTGAGGATCAGATCGCCCCGGGCGGGCCCCCCCTCGTAGAACACCGATTCGGTGACCGTCACCGGCCCCTGGGGGGACGGCGCTGCCTCGGGCGCGTATCCGGTCATGGGCACAGACCTGCCTTCTGGAAGAGGAGGTCACATTCTCCCAGCAAGCGCTCGGGAGGCGCGTCGAGGCTGGCGGGCTTGAGACTGAGCAGCACCCAGGTGCCACGGCGCTGCTCCGGGACCCCGGCGCAGGCCCGCCTCAGCCATTCGTGCAGCAGCCGCCGGAGCCGGTTGCGCCGTACCGCCCGCTTGCTCACCTTGGCACTCACCACGACCGAGCAGCGGCAGAGGGAGGCTGGCAGGCGGTCAAGCGGAGGGCTGAGCAGGCAGGGATCCCCCTCAGCCGTGCGCAGGGTGAGCAGATCGCCTTGGAAACGGCGTCCCCTGCGGTGAAGGTGATCGAAGGCGCGGTACCCCCTCAACCGCAGTTGCCTGGGCAGGGCCATGGGGGAAGGGAAACCGGAACGGCCTCAGACCGCCAGGCGTGCCCGGCCGCGGCGGCGGCGGGTGCGGATCACGCGGCGGCCGGTGTGGGAGCGCATGCGCACCCGGAAGCCGGACACCCGTTTGCGCTTGCGGCTCGTTCCTTCCAGGGTGCGCTTGGTCATCGTGCGTCTCGGGGTCCGGCCCGTTCTCAGTCGGCCAACTTATCAGCCCGGCCTCACTCGGCCCCCGGATCGATCTGAATCAACCAGCTGCCCAGGTAACCGGCGAACGGCACGTCGCCTGGGGCCTCCGCCAGGGCGTTGAACTGGTACATCCCGATGTTGAAGGGATTGAAGATGTTCATGTAGACACCAATGGTGCCGGTGTCGGGAATCGGCCGCTCGGGGAAGATCTCGATGGCCTTGCCATCGGCCGTCACCTCGATCGTGGCGGGGATGGTCTCCTGGCAGCGGGTGCGGGCCAGCACGCCCCCTTCCTTCATCGTGCAGAGCCGTACGTTCTTCGGGTCGATCTTGGCGTCGAAGCTGGGCGGGATCGTCACGGTGAGCTTGAGGATGGCGGTCTTGCGATCCTTGGGGCGCAGCAACAGGTAGTACTCGGCACGCCTCAGTCGGGAGGTTTCCGTCATGAAGTAGTAGAGGCGCCGGTAGTCGCGGTTGTTGTCCCAGCGGAACTCCAGCAGTCCCGGCGTGCCCTGGGCACCGGCCGGGGCAGGGGCCACACCATGGAACAGGACCGAGCCGGTGGCCGCGGCGGCCAGAGCCGTGGCCGCCACCATGGGAACGAGGCGGCGGCCCAGGGGGCTCCGCACTCGGGTGTGGTGAGAACGGAAGCGGGGGAAGGCCATGGAAGCGGCTCAGCAGCCGGGGGTGAAGTGTGATCCGATTCTCATGCCGTGCCAGGGGCCGGGACCGGAGCGAGGGGCAGCGGGGCAGCTGTCAGTTATGACCGGATCTGTCGGGTCGCAGCCGGGCGGCCTCGCGCAGATAGGGGTGCACCGGGTCGCGGTAGGGATCCATCCAGGCATGGGCCAGCAGGCGGATGCAGCGCGGCAGGTCGCCGGCCACGGCCATCTGCTGGCAGTCGAGCAGGGCCACCGCATCCCAGCCGGTGTGGCGGCGGGCGATGGCGGCGGGAAAGCAGGCGTCGAGATCGGCGGTCACCGAGAAGGTCACCGAGAGCACCCGGTGACCCACCAGGTCGTTGCGCTCGATCAGGGCCTCGAGCAGTTCGGTCACGGCCTCCGCGATCGCGGTGGCGGTGTTGGCGCTGGCGGTGGTGGCCCCGCGCAGGGCCCTCAGCTCCGGGGCCCCGCTCATGGCCGCCACAGCCAGAGCGGCTGACCGCACCAGGCCAGTTCCAGGCTCAGCGCCTGGTGCAGCTGGGCGAACAGGGAACGGCCGGGAATCAGGCTGCCCAGCCGTTTCGGCACCTTGCCGAAGCTGATCGGCCGGGTCTTCTCCTCATCGAGCCCGGCCAGCCGGGCGGCCAGCCGGCGGGCGGCGTCCTCATCGCCCAGCTCATCGACAAGGCCGAGCTCCATGGCCTGGGCACCGCTGAACACCCGGCCGTCAGCGAAGGCGCGCACCGCGGCTTCGCCGAGTCCGCGGCCCGTGGCCACCGCCTCGACGAACTGGCCGTAGCTGGAATCGATCAGCTCCTGCAGCAGGGCCCGCTCGGCGTCGGTGAGGGCCCGGTCGGGCGAGAGGATGTCCTTGTAGAGCCCGCTTTTGACCGTCTCGAAACTCACCCCGATCCGCTCGAGCAGTTTCGAGACGTTGTTGCCGCGCAGGATCACGCCGATCGAACCGGTGATGGTGCCGGGGTTGGCCACGATCTTCTCGGCCGCCACCCCCACATAAACCCCGCCGGAGGCGGAGATGTTGCCGAAGCTGGCCACCACGCGGCAGCCCTTCCGGCGCAGGCGGAGGAGCGCGGCGTGGATCTCCTGGCTGTCGCCCACGGTGCCGCCGGGGCTGTCGACGCGGAGGAGCAGGGCGGGGCACTCGCGCTCCTCCACCTGCCGCAGGGCCTTGAGCACCCGCTCGCGGGTGGCTCCGGCGATCGGCCCCTCGATCGCGATGCGCGCCATGCTCTTGCGGGACTTGCGGCGCCAGGGCCAGGGCATGCGGAGCGGTTCGTGATCCCTGGATCCTAAAAAGGTTGCAGCCGGCCGCCCCGATGTCTTTCGCCCTGCGCTGGCTCGCGATGCTGCTGCCCTTCGCCCTCTGGGGCACGGCGATGGCCGCGATGAAGCCGCTGCTGGCCGGCGGCGGCCCCCTCACCCTGGCCTGGCTGCGGCTGCTGCCGGCGGGGGCGGTGGTGCTGCTGGCGGCCCTGCTGCTGCGCCGTCCGCTGGGGGTGGATCCTGCCGATCGTCCCTGGCTGCTGGCCTTCGCCCTGATCGACGGCAGCCTCTTCCAGGGCCTGCTGGCCCATGGCCTGAGCCACTCCGGCGCGGGACTGGGATCGGTGCTGATCGACTCCCAGCCGCTGCTGGTGGCCCTGCTGGCCCGGGCCCTGTTCGGGGAGGCGATCAACCCGGTGGGATGGCTGGGGCTGCTGCTCGGCCTGGCCGGCATCGCCTGTCTGGGGCTGCCGGCCCCGCTGCTGCGCTTCTGGTGGCTGGAGGGGCCGCCGGCCGCCGGCCCCTCCGCCTGGAGCCACGGCGAAGGCTGGATGCTCGGCGCCGCCGCCGCCATGGCCGTGGGCACCGTGCTCTGCCGCTACGCCACCCGCCGCAGCGATCCTGTGGCGGTCACCGGCTGGCACATGCTGATCGGCGGCCTGCCGCTGCTGCTGGGCTCCGCCCTGCTGTCCCGTCCGGCCGCCGGCGGCCCAGCGTTCTGGCCCGCCTGGAGCGGCCTCGACTGGGGCCTGATGGCCTATGCCAGCCTGCTGGGCAGCGCCCTGGCCTATGGCCTGTTCTTCTGGTTCGCCAGCCGCGGCGACCTCACCGGCTTCAGCGCCCTCACCTTCCTGACACCCGTGTTCGCCCTGCTCTGCGGCCTGCTGCTGCTCGAGGAACGGCTCAGCGGCCTGCAATGGCTGGGGGCGGCGCTGGCCCTGGGATCGGTGCTGCTGATCAACAGGCGCCAGTGGCTGTGGGAGAGCCTCTCGGGGTCGGGGCTGGAGGCGATGCCGTGATGCTCGATACCGCCGCGGCCCATCCCCCCCTGCGCCTGCTGGTGGTGAGCACCCCGGTGGGCCATCTGGGCAGCGGCCGGGGGGGCGGCGTGGAGCAGACCCTGGTGGCGCTGGTGGCGGGCCTGCTGGAGCGGGGCCATCGCCTCACCGTGCTCGCGGCTGAGGGCTCGCGGCTGCCCCCGAGCTGCGACGCTGCCCGCCTCTGGGAAGCGGCAGGAGCGGATCAGCCCAGCTGGCAGCACCAGCGGCGCGAGGATCCGGTGCAGATCCCCGCCGCCGGCCTGCTGCCGGCACTCTGGGATCGGGCCCTGCGAGAGCAGGGGAACTTCGATGCCCTGCTCAACCTCGCCTACGACTGGCTGCCGTTCTGGCTCACCCCCCACACCGCCACGCCGCTGTTCCATCTGGTGAGCATGGGTTCGGTGGCGACGGTGATGGACGAAGTGATCGCCGCGGCGGCCCGCAGCGCCCCGCAGCGGCTGGCGTTCCACACGGCCAGCCAGGCGGCGGACTTCCGGCTGCCCGCTCCGCCGCTGATCGTCGGCAACGGCTTCGATCTGAACGCCTACCGCTTCCGCCCCATGCCCGATCCGAATCCCCGGCTGGGATGGGCCGGCCGGATCGCTCCGGAGAAGGGGCTGGAGGATGCGGCCGCGGTCGCGGCCCGGCTGGGCCAGCCCCTGTGGGTGTGGGGACTGCGGGAGGACCCGGCCTATGCGGCGGCGGTGGAGGCCGCCGTGCCCGCCGGCACGATCGCCTGGCGGGGCTTCCTGCCGACCGAGCGGCTCCAGGAGGAGCTGGGGGGCTGCCGTGTGCTGCTGAACACGCCGAAGTGGAATGAGGCCTACGGGAATGTGGTGGTGGAGGCCATGGCCTGCGGGGTGCCCGTCGTGGCCTACCGGCGGGGTGGCCCGGCGGAGCTGGTGGAGCCCGGCGTGAACGGCCTGCTGGTGCCCCCCGACGATGTGGAGGCCCTGACCCGCGCCGCCGCCGCGGCGCCGGAGGCGGTGGCGCGCGACGCCTGCCGCGCCTGGGTGCGGCGTGAGGCGTCGCGCCAGGCCTTCGCGGCGCGGATCGAGGCCTGGCTGCGGGATGGGCTGGAAGCATCGGCGCCCTAACGGCCCGCCCCACCGGCCCGCCGTAGGGTCTCACCGCCCGATCCGCCGCCCGTGCCCCCTGCCCGCTTCCAGGCCGCGGATCCCCGGCCCGGCCGCCACCAGCCGGTGCTGCTGTTGACGCTCGGGCTGGGCATCGCCCTGTTCCTCTGGCAACTCGGCAACACGGGCCTGGTGGACGAGACCCCACCGCTGTTCGCCGCCGCGGCACGGGCGATGGCGGAAACCGGCGACTGGCTGATCCCGCGGGTCAACGGTCTGCCCCGCTACGACAAGCCGCCCCTGGTGTATTGGCTGATGGCGCTGGGCTACAGCCTGCCCGCCCAGGAGCAGTGGAATCCCCTCGGAACCTGGGCGGCCCGGCTCCCCTCGGCCCTGGCCTCGATCGCCGTGATGCTGAGCCTGGCCCACACCCTGCTGCGCTGGCCCCAGCCGCGGCGTGTCCCGACCGCCGGAGGGCAGGGACTGGTGGCCATCACCGCCGCACTCGGCTTCGCCCTCTCGCCCCTGGCCATGCTGTGGGGCCGGATCGCCGTGAGCGACGCCCTCCTCTGTGGCTGCCTGGGGGTGAGCCTGCTGCTGCACTGGCAGGCCTGGGCCACGCCCGATCGCCCCATCTGGCCGGGCTGGGCCGTGCTGGGGCTGGCGGTGCTGGCCAAGGGGCCGGTGGCGATCGCGCTCACCGGCCTCACGCTGCTGGGCTTCGGCTGGCGCCAGGGGGCGCTCGGGGCGCTCTGGCGCCGTCTCCGCCCCCTGCGGGGCCTGGCCCTGACCGCGCTGGTGGCCCTGCCCTGGTACGGGGCCGCGCTGCTGGTGGAGGGCAGACCGTTCTGGGACAGCTTCTTCGGCTATCACAACCTGCAGCGGTTCACTTCCGTGGTGAACGAGCACCTGCAGCCCTGGTGGTACTTCGGCCCGGTGCTGGTGGTGGCAAGCCTGCCGTTCACCCCACTCCTGCTGCTGGGCGTGGCCCGGGGGATCGGCCCGGCGATCGGCGCCGTCCCACAGCCGTCACGGCAGTCGCTGGCCTGCTTCGCCGCCTGCTGGCTGCTGGCGGTGCTGCTGTTCTTCACCGTGGCGGCCACCAAGCTGCCGAGCTACTGGCTGCCGGCCACACCGGCAGCCGGGATCCTGATCGCCCTGGCCGCGGCCGACGGCGACCGCGGCAGCCGCCGGGCCGTCCTCGCCAGCGTGCTGCTGGGCGCCCTCCTGAGCGGTGTGCTGGCGCTCTCCTCGCTGTGGGTGCCGCTGATCGACGATCCGGAGATGCCCACCCTGCCGTCGTTGCTGATGGCCAGCGGCCTGGTGCCGCGAGCGGCGCTCTGCTTCGCGCTGGCCACGACCGGTGGCCTGTGGCTGGCCTGGCGGCCGCGGCCGGGCCGGCTGCTGGCGATGCAGCTGCCGCTGGTGGCCTTCCATCAGCTGGCCCTGCTGCCGATGTGGGCACTGGGCGACGCGGTGCGCGGGCAACCGGTGCGCACCATGGCCGCTGAGGTGCGGCAGGAGCTCGACCCCGGCGAGCCCGTGGCCATGGTGGGAATCCTCAAGCCCTCGCTGCACTACTACAGCCGCCAGGTGGTGCTCTACGAAGGCACCTCCCGCACCGCCCTGGTGAACCTGGCCGACCGGCTGCGCCACGAGAGCCGCCGGGGCCAGAGCCCCAGCAGCCCGGACCAGCAGCCCACCCTGCTGGTGGTGATCGATGGCGCCACGGCCGGGCTGCCCCACTGGCAGGGGCTCGAAGCGACCGAGCTGGCCCGCTCCGGCCTCTACCGCCTCTGGCGTCTGGATCGCCGGGCCCTGGAGCGGCGGGCAGCCGAACTCAGGGCCGCGGGCAAGGAGCCCACCTGGCAGCGACCGGTGCCGGAGCGCTACTGAGGGGGGCTCGAGGGCAGGGCGCGCTGGCAGAGGCTGCAGTGTCCCCAGCGGGCCATCTCCCCCGCCGGCGCCGGCCGCCCGCAGCGGGGACAGGTGGCCAGTCCATGAACATCGGCGCGGCAGGGGTGGGCGGCCCACACCGCCTCCGCCTCGGCGGCCCCGGGTGCGGCCGGCGTGGCCGGATGGTGCTGCTGGAAGCGCAGATCCCGCACCGTGAAACCCGCACCGCGCAGGGCGCCGAGCAGCTGATGGCGGTTGTAGCGCAGGGCCTGCAGCCACTGGGGATGGGCGGCGCCCACAAGCAGCACACCCCCCTGCAGGGCCAGCGGCCGGCAATGGGGCGCCAGCTGGGGACCGGCGATGCCAGGCCAGGCCTGCCAGAGGGCCGCGAGGTTGCCCTGACGGGTCCAGTCCTGCCGCAGCCGCTCCAGGCAGGCGCCCAGCCTGCTGGCGGGCGGTCTGGGGGCGGGGAGCAGCACCTGCAGGTTGCCGATCCGGCGGGTCTGGTCGCGGGGCGCGCGCGTCATCCGGCGACGCTAGAAGCGCCAGGTGCGGGCAACCGCCACTGTGGCCACCGAGCGCCACCGCTACCCTCGTGGCTCGCCCCGTCCCCGTTCCATGGGCTTCTTCGATCGGCTCAGCCGCCTGCTCCGGGCCAACCTCAACGACCTGGTCAGCAAGGCGGAGGATCCCGCCAAGATCCTGGATCAGTCGGTCGCCGACATGCAGGCCGATCTGGTGAAGCTGCGTCAGGCGGTGGCCACCGCCATCGCCAGCCAGAAGCGGATCCAGAACCAGGCGGAGCAGGCCGAGTCCCAGAGCCGCACCTGGTACGAGCGGGCCGAACTGGCCCTGAAGAAGGGGGAAGAGGATCTGGCCCGCGAGGCCCTCACCCGCCGCAAGACCTACCAGGACACCGCCACCGCCCTCAACACCCAGCTCAACAGCCAGGCGGGGCAGGTGGAGACGCTCAAGAAGAGTCTGGTGGCCCTCGAGAGCAAGATCGCCGAAGCCAAGACCAAGAAGGACATGCTCAAGGCCCGGGCCCAGGCGGCCCAGGCGCAGGAGCAGCTGCAGAGCGCCGTGGGCAGTCTCGGCACCAACAGCGCCATGGCGGCCTTTGAGCAAATGGAGGAGAAGGTGCAGGCGCTGGAGGCCCGCAGCCAGGCCGCGGCCGAACTGGCCGGCGCCGACCTGGAGAGCCAGTTCGCAGCCCTCGAGGGCGGCAACGACGTCGACGACGAGCTGGCCGCCCTGCGCAGCCGGCTCGAGGGTGGCGCCGCCGCCCAGCCGCTGCTGCCCGCCGACAGCCCCACCCCCCAGCTGGAGCCGGTGCAGGTGGCCGAGGTGAACGCTGAACTCGAGGACCTCAAGCGCTCGATCGACAAGCTCTGAGCCCGGCCGGCCGGAGTCGCTCCATACAATCGGCCAAGCCTCCCGCCGATGCCGTGGCCGTAGCCGAGCTCACCGACGCCAACTTCCAAGCCGAGGTGCTCGAGGCGCCGCTCACCGTTCTGGTCGACGTCTGGGCGAGCTGGTGCGGCCCCTGTCGGCTGATGGCCCCGCTGATGGACTGGGCCGCCGCCACCTACGCCGGACGGTTGCTGGTGGGCAAGCTGGAGGCCGACCCCAACCCCGTCAGCCGCGACGCTTACCAGATCCAGGGGCTGCCGACCCTGATCCTCTTCCGTGACGGCGTGGAACTGGCCCGCCACGAGGGAGCCATGGCCAAACCCCAGTTGCAGGCCTTCCTGGATGCCCATCTCTGAGCGGGTCGCTCGCCTGGGCAGCGGCGTCTTCGCCCGCAACGACCAGCGCAAGACCGCCTACAACGCCCGGGCCTCCGGTCACGGCAAGGATCTGCCACCCCTGCTCGATCTCTCGCTCGGCTCCACCGACCTGCAACCACCGCAGGAGGTGGTTGAGGCGATCGCCGCCGCCCTGCACGAGCCCGCCAGCGCCGCCTACTGCCTCCATGCCGCCACCGGCCCGTTCCGCCAGGCGGCGGCCGCCTGGGCCCTCCGCCGCTTCGGCGTCACGGTGGATCCGGAGCGGGAGGTGCTGCTGCTGGTGGGATCCCAGGAAGGCACGGCCCATCTGCCGCTGGCGGTGCTCAATCCCGGCGAGCGGGCCCTGCTGCTCGATCCCTACTACCCCTCCCACATGGGTGGCCTGCATCTGGCCTCCGCCGAGCCGGTGCTCCTGCCCCTCGATCCCGCCCGGGGCTGGCGCCCCGACTTCGAGGCTCTCCCCCCCACGCAGTGGGACGCCATCCAGCTGATGGTGCTGGGATTTCCCCACAATCCCACGGCCACCACCGGTGAGCAGAGCTGGCTGGATGAGGCCGTGACCAGGGCGCTCCGTCACGACATCGTGCTCGCCCACGACAATCCCTACGTGGACCTGGCCCTCGACGGTGAGGCCCCGGCCCTGCTGCGCCATCCCCGCTGGCGCGACTGTGGCATCGAGTTCTTCTCCTTCTCCAAGAGCTGGTGCCTGGGCGGCTACCGGCTGGCCTTCGCGATCGGTGCCGAGTGGCTGATCGCCGCCCTGCGCCAGCTCAAGGGGGTGGTCGACTTCAACCAGTCGCTGGCCCTGCAGGCCGGGGCGATCGCCGCCCTTGAGCGGGCACCCCACTGGCCCGAGCACCTGCGGGAGGTCTACCGCGATCGGCGCGACCGCATGGCCCGGGCGCTGGAGGCGGCGGGCTGGCCGGTGCGGATCCCCTCGATGGCGCTCTACCTCTGGCTGCCCGTGCCGCCTGAGGCACGGGCGCGGGGACTGGACTCGGAGGCGTGCTGCGCCAGCCTGCTGGAGGCGACCGGCATCTGCCTGACCCCCGGCAGCGGCTTCGGGCCATCCGGCGAGGGCTGGCTGCGGCTGGCCCTGGTGCATCCGGCGGCCGAATTGGAGGCTGCCGCCGCCCGCATGGGCCGCTGGCGGGCAGCACTGCCGACATGAGCCCGGCGGCGGCTGCGCGGTGATCGGGCGGATCGCCGCCGCCCGGCGTCAGCTGGACCCGGTCCCGCCGGCCCTGGCCTGGCGCCTGCGCGGCCATGCGGTGTGTGCCAGCACCGAGACGCTGCTCGACGCCTGGCTGGCAGCCGGGGCCCGGCCACCGCTGGCGGTGCTGGCCAACCACCAGCGCCACGGCCACGGACAACGGGGACGGATCTGGCTGGCACCGCCGGGCGGCGTTTGGCTCAGCGCCGCCCTGCCCTGGCCGCAGCGTGCGGCCGGCAGTGCGGCGCTCGGGCTGGCAGTGGCGGTGGGACTGGCCTTCCAACTGGAGGGCGTGGGGCTGCCGGTGCGTCTCAAGTGGCCGAACGACCTGCTGATCGGCAAGCACAAGTTGGCGGGCCTGCTGCCGCGGCTGCGTCGGCAAGGGGATCGGATCACCTGCGCCCGGGTGGGGGTGGGTCTGAACGGCCGCAACCGGGTGCCGACCGGGGCGACCAGCGTGGCGGTCGCGCTGGGACGTGCGCTGCCCGCCTCCGCCACGGCCGGCCTGGCGGCCCGGGTGCTGCGGGGGCTGGAATGGGCCGCCGCGCACGCCGCCGCCCCCGAGACGGTGCGCCTCGCCGCGGAACGCCGGCTCTGGCTGCCGCCCGATCCCGTGCTGCACGACGGGGAACCTTGGCAGGCGGTTGGTCTCAGTCGCGATGGGGGCCTGCGACTGGTGCGGGGTGAACGCCACACCACGCTGCATCGTCCGTTCTGACCCACCGCGGGATCCCTGGCCCCCAGAGCCACTGGACGGAACCCTTGCCCTCGCTTCCTAAACTCGGCAGGGAAACGTCTGCGATCGGTTTGCCTCGCTCCGCCCTGCTGCCCGCCCTGCTGCTCGTCGGCACCTCCCTGGCCGGAACGTCCCTGGGCCGTGCCCAGGTCCAGGAGGGCAAGGTGCTTGAACCACCGCCGCTCGTGCCGGCCTCCCCCGCACCCGGCCTGGCACCCGCCGCTCCGGCCAGCACCCCGGCACCCATGCCGGCACCGCTGGCGACGGAAACCCCACGGTCGCCGCGGCCCACCGTCGTCGAGGCCAACGGCGCGGGGATGCCCCTGAGCCAGCCCCGTCGCTTCGACCAGTCGCTCGACGAGCTGGTGCGCGACGGGGTCGTCACACCGGCCGAACGGGATCGGGTGCAGGCCGCCGGTGCCCTGCATCCCGGCGCCAACCTGCCGGGCCACCGCCAGGCCTGCAGCAGCGGCGCCCTCTCGGAGCAGGAATGCCGCACGGGGGTTTCGGTGCGCTGGCGCGGGCGGATCCCCGGGCTTGCGGCCGATGCCGAGGCGGGCGAACTGGCGATGGCCGCTGGTCTTGGGCGCCTCGGCAGCGACGGCATGCCCCTGCCGCCGATCACCGTGCCGGTGTCGGCCCTGCTCTCGGGTGCTGGCGGCAGCTTCCGGCTGACCGACGTGTTCCGGGTGACCCCACGCCCGGCCCCCCTGCTGGGCAACGGCAACCGCGGCCTGCTCTATCCCCTGATCGGTTCGGCGGTCACCACCAGCGGATTCGGCTGGCGGCTCCATCCGGTGCTGGGCAGCTGGCTGATGCACGCCGGCAAGGACCTCGCGGCCCCCGAAGGCACCCCGGTGGTGGCCGCCCTCTCGGGGAAGGTTGTGAGCAGCGGCCTGGCCGGCGGTTACGGCCTGGCGGTGGAGATCGAACACCAGCGCCCACTGCGCCGCACTCTCTATGGCCACCTCTCCGAGCTCTACGTCCAGGAGGGCGAGATGGTGAGCCAGGGCACGGTGATCGGCAGGGTCGGCAGCACCGGCCTCAGCACCGGGCCTCACCTCCACTTCGAACTGCGACTGCCGGAAAATGGCGGCTGGGTCGCGGTCGACCCGGGCCAGTTCGACCCCGGCCGCCAGGGCATCGGTGGTCCCGATGCCATCGCCCTTCTGATGGGCCAGCTGCTCCAGAGCCTTGAGCGTCCGGTGCCCAACCCGAGCGCCGGCTGAGGCGAACGTCCCCGCTCAGCCGGCCGGCTCAGTCGATCTCGGCGAGCCGACCGTCGCGGAAGTGGACGGTGCGCTGGGCCCGGGCCGCCACCTCGTCCTCATGGGTGACCAGCACGATCGTCATGCCCTGGCGGTGGAGGTCGTCGAAGATTGCCAGTACCTCGGCGGTGGTGCGCGAGTCGAGGGCTCCGGTGGGTTCGTCGGCGAGCAGCAGATCGGGGTGGTTGATGATCGCCCGCGCCACCGCCACCCGTTGCTGCTGACCGCCGGAAAGCTCGTTGGGCTTGTTGGCCATCCGCCGGGCCAGACCCACGCGCTCGAGCGCCTCTTCGGCCCGGCGGTGGCGGTCGCGTGACGGAACGCCGGCATAGACCATGGGCAGCATCACGTTCTCGAGCGCACTGAGGTGCGGCAGCAGATGAAACTGCTGGAACACGAAGCCCAGGCGGCGATTGCGCAGATCCGCCAGGGCGTCGTCATCGAGGTGTTCCACCGGCACGCCGCTGAGGCGATAGCTCCCGGCGGTGGGGCGATCCAGGCAGCCCAGGATGTTCATCGCGGTGCTTTTCCCCGAACCCGATGTGCCCATCACGGCGAGGTAATCGCCGGGCTGCACGGTCAGGCAGAGATCGTCGAGAGCGCGCACCTCGGTGTCGCCCGATCCATACACCTTGCTGATGTGATCGAGTTCAGCGACCGGGCCGCCGTAGGGCAGCGCGGGAGGGGTCGAGACGGACACGGCCTGGATTCGTGGATGGGTCTGGGCGGGACCGAGTTCTGTGCCAGGGCCGGGGAATCATCCCAGCCCCGAAGAGGCCGCGGCGCTGGCGATGGCCTGGCGGAGCATCGGCGTGCCGATGACGGCACCGTTGGCCCAGTTGAACAGGGGGTTGGAGAGCACGCCACCCACTGCGGTGACCAGGACGCAGCCCACCAGGGCGGCGCGCAGCGGCTGCATGCCGGCCAGGTTCCAGGTGATGGCCGGGTAGGCCTTCACCACGTCGGAAGCTTCCTGCGGCTCCTTCACCACCATCATCTTGATCACGGAGATGTAGTAGTAGATCGAGATGACCGAGGTGACCAAACCAACCACCACCAGCAGGTACTGGTGATCGGCCCAGCCGGCGAAGAACAGGTAGATCTTGCCGAAGAAACCCAGCATCGGCGGGATGCCGCCAAGGGAGAGCAGGCAGAGGCTCAGGCCGAGGGTGATCAGCGGATCCTTCTGATACAGGCCGGCGTAATCGGAGATGCGGTCGGAGCCGGTGCGCAGCGAGAACAGGATGATGCAGGCGAAGGCCCCGAGATTCATGAACAGGTAGGCGGCCATGTAGAGCACCATTGCCGCGAAGCCGTCTTCGGTGCCGCACACCAGGCCGATCATCACGAAGCCCGCCTGGCCGATCGAGCTGTAGGCCAGCATCCGCTTCATCGAGGTCTGGGCCAGGGCCACCACGTTCCCCAGGGTCATGCTGAGCACGGCCAGCACGGTGAACAGCAGCTTCCACTGGGCGTCGAAGCTCTCGAAGCAGCCCACCAGCAGGCGCAGGGCCAGGGCGAAACCTGCGGCCTTCGAACCCACCGAGAGGAAGGCCACCACCGGCGTGGGCGAACCTTCGTAAACGTCCGGGGTCCACTGGTGGAAGGGAACGGCGGCGATCTTGAAGGCGACGGTCGCCAGAACGAACACCAGCGCCAGAGCGGTGACCGGGCTGGCGCTGGTCTGCAGGGCGAGGCCGACGGCCTCGAGGCTGGTGGAGCCACCGGTGAGCCCGTAGAGCAGCGAGGCCCCGTAAAGGAACACCGCAGCGGCAGCCGAACCGACCAGGAGATACTTGAGGGCGGCCTCGCCGGAACGGGCATCCCGCTTCATGTAGCCCGAGAGCAGGTAGCTGGAGACCGAGAGGGTCTCCAGCGAGATGAAGATGCTCACCAGATCGGTGGAGCCGCAGAGCAGCATGGCCCCCAGAGTGGCCGCCAGCAGGATGGCGGCGTATTCGCCCACCGGGGTGCCGCTGCGCTCCACGTAGCGCCAGCTGATCAGCAGGGACAGCAGGGTGGAGGCGGCCACCACGGCACGGAAGGCCACCGCCAGGTTGTCGGCCAGGAACGAGCCCAGGAAGGAGGGCTCCAGCGGGGCGTTCCACTGCAGGGCCAGCAGGGCCAGGGCACCGCCGAGGCCGGCGTAGCAGAGGGGGGGCACCCAGCGGCTGGCCGCTTCCTCACCCGCCAGGTCCACCAGGAGGCAGGCCACCAGGGCCGCCAGGATGGCCCCTTCGGGAGCGATGGCTCCGGCGTTGAGCTGAAGGGCCGTGATGCCCAGACCCGGTCCTCCGGCCGCCAGGCCGGTTTCCGCAAGGAGGCCGAACAGGGACATGGATCGGGTCAGGCGGCGCGGTGCTGCGGACTTTAGCCAGCTTCCCGGGCCGTCATCGCCACTGCGGTCCGCCGGTGCGATAAAGAGGGAATCGGTTTTTCGCCTGCCTGTGGCGCACACCCTGGTCATCGTCGAGAGCCCCACCAAGGCCCGGACCATCCGGGCCTTCCTGCCGAAGGACTTCCGGGTGGAGGCCTCGATGGGGCATGTGCGCGACCTGCCCAACAACGCCAGCGAGATTCCAGCGGCCCACAAGGGCGAGAAGTGGGCGAACCTGGGCGTGAACACCGCCAACGACTTCGAGCCGCTCTACGTGGTGCCGAAGGACAAGAAAAAGGTGGTCAAGGAACTCAAGGACGCCCTCAAGGGGGCCGACCGCCTGCTGCTGGCGACGGACGAGGACCGGGAAGGGGAGAGCATCAGCTGGCACCTGCTGCAGCTGCTGCAGCCCAAGGTGCCGGTGAAGCGGATGGTCTTCCACGAGATCACCCGCGAGGCGATCGGCCGGGCCCTCGAGCAGACCCGCGATCTCGACATGGAGCTGGTCCACGCCCAGGAGACCCGCCGGATCCTCGACCGGCTGGTGGGCTACACCCTCTCGCCCCTGCTCTGGAAGAAGGTGGCCTGGGGGCTGTCGGCCGGCCGGGTGCAGTCGGTGGCGGTGCGGCTGCTGGTGCAGCGGGAGCGGGCCCGGCGCGCCTTCCGCAGCGGCAGCTACTGGGATCTCAAGGCGAAACTGGAGCAGGAGGGCGGGATCTTCGAGGCGAAGCTCACCCACGTGCAGGGCCAGCGGGTCGCCGGCGGCTCCGACTTCGACGAGAACAGCGGGGCCCTCAAGGCCGGCAGCGCGGTCAGGCTGCTGGGCGAGGGCGAGGCCCGCACCCTGCGCGAGACCGTGCTGCAGGGGCCGTGGCAGGTGGCGGAGGTGGAGGAGAAGCCCACCCTGCGCAAGCCCGTCCCGCCCTTCACCACCAGCACGCTGCAACAGGAGGCCAACCGCAAGCTGCGGCTCTCGGCCCGCGAGACGATGCGCACTGCCCAGGGGCTCTACGAGCGCGGCTTCATCACCTACATGCGCACCGACTCGGTGCACCTCTCGGAGCAGGCGATCGGCGCGGCCCGCCGCTGCGTGGCCGAGAAGTACGGCCAGGAGTTCCTCAGCCCCGCGCCCCGGCAGTTCAGCACCAAGAGCCGCAACGCCCAGGAGGCCCACGAGGCGATCCGCCCCTCCGGCGACAGCTTCCGCACCCCCCGGGACACCGGGCTCGACGGCAAGGATCTCGCCCTCTACGAGCTGATCTGGAAACGCACCGTGGCCAGCCAGATGGCCGACGCCCGCCTCACGATGCTGAGCGTGGACCTGGAGGTCGGTGAAGCCCGCTTCCGCGCCAGCGGCAAGCGCATCGATTTCGCCGGTTTCTTCCGCGCCTACGTGGAGGGCAGCGACGATCCCGATGCCGCCCTCGAGGGCCAGGAGGTGCTGCTGCCGCCGCTGGCGGTGGGGGATGCCCCCGCCTGCCGCGAGGTGGAGGCCCTGGGCCACCAGACCCAGCCACCCGCCCGCTACAGCGAGGCGGCGCTGGTGAAGACGCTCGAGAAGGAGGGCATCGGCCGGCCCTCCACCTACGCCAGCATCATCGGCACGATCGTCGACCGCGGCTACGCCACGCTCCACAACAACGCCCTCACCCCCAGCTTCACCGCCTTCGCCGTGACGGCCCTGCTGGAGGAGCACTTCCCCGATCTGGTGGACACGGGCTTCACCGCCCGAATGGAGAACACCCTCGACGACATCTCCAACGGCAAGGAGGAGTGGCTCCCCTACCTGAGCAGCTTCTACAAGGGCGAGCGGGGGCTGGAGGCCCAGGTTCAGCAGCGGGAGGGCGACATCGATCCCACCGCTTCGCGCACCATCACGCTCGAGGGTCTGCCCTGCGTGGTGCGGATCGGTCGCTTCGGGGCCTACCTGGAAGCCAAACGCATCGCCGAGGACGGCAGCGAGGAACTGGTGAAGGCCACGCTGCCCGGCGAGATCACCCCGGCCGAGCTGGACGCCGAACACGCCGAGCTGATCCTGCGCCACAAGACCGAAGGGCCCGAGAGCCTGGGAGAGGATCCCGAAACCGGGGACGCCATCTACCTGCTGTTCGGTCAGTACGGACCGTATCTGCAGCGGGGCCAGGTGAGCGACGAGAACCCGAAGCCGAAGCGGGCGTCGCTGCCGAAAGGCGTGAAGCCCGAGGATCTCAGCCTGGAGGATGCCCTGGGCCTGCTGCGGCTCCCCCGCCTGCTCGGCGAGCACCCCGACGGCGGCAAGGTCTCGGCGGGGCTCGGGCGGTTCGGCCCCTACGTCGTGCACGACAAGGGCAAGGGGGAGAAGGACTACCGCTCGCTCAAGGCCGAGGACGACGTGCTGACCGTGGGGCTGTCCCGTGCGCTGGAACTGCTGGCCCAGCCCAAGCGGGGCCGGGGCGGACGCACGGCCCTGAAGGATCTGGGCACGCCCGAGGGCGCCGAGGCTCCGGTCCAGGTGTTCGATGGCCCCTACGGCCTCTACGTGAAGCAGGGCAAGGTGAACGCCTCCCTGCCGGAGGGCACCACGGCGGACACCATCACCCTGGAGCAGGCGGTGGAACTGCTGGCGGCGAAGGCCTCGAGCGCCAAGACCAGGACGCGGCGCACGGCCGCGGCCGCGCCGACCGCCGGCGCCAAGGCCGCCGCTCCGAAGACCGGCACCCGGAAAGCCTCGGCCAGCCGTCAGCCGGCCGCCAAGGCCGCTGCCAAGGCCAAGCCCAAGACCGCGCGCCCGCGCGCCGGGGCCGTACGGATCATCAAGGCCGCCTCCAGCTGATGCCCTCTCCCCTTGCCGGGCATCGCTGCACCAGCGCCGCCACCCTCGGGCTGGCCGTGGTGCTCACCGGCTGCAGCGGCACACCCCTGGGCGAGCGGCTGTCGAACAGCTTCGCCCCACCCCCCGCCACGTCCTCGCCACCCGCCGCCGCCACCAGCACAGCGACGGCCGGTCCGGCGGCATCACCAACGGCAGCCAACGGGGAGAGCGCTCGCCGGCCCCAGGCCGTGGCCACCGATCAGCCCCCCGTCTCCGCTGCCGCCGGTGCCCCCAAGGCCGCCCCGGCAGCCCTTCGCCCTGCCGTCGCCCCGCCAGCCGACGGCAGCCCGACCGCCGCCGCGAAACCGAAGCCGAAACCGGCAACCCCGACAACCCCGGCAACCGCCCCTGCCACCGCCCCCTACCGGGTCACCCTGCAGCTCCCCGGCGCCGATCCGTCGGCCCCCGCCGAGGCCGTCACCGAAGCACTGCGTGCCGCGGGGGTGCGCTTCGAGGTGGAAACGATCGAGCGCATTCCCGCCGCGGCGTCCCGGGGCGGCACCGCAGCACCGGCCACGCCGGCACCCCCACCCCGCTGAGCCGCCCCGATGGCCCTTCCCCCCGGCCGCTCCCCATCGACCTCCCTCAGCCCGCGCCAGGCCCGCCAGCTCGTCGAGACCGCCTACCTGGCCGCTGCCACCGCTCTGCTCTGGGCGGGGCTCTACTACCTCCCGGTGGGGGGTGCGCTGTTCCGGCTGGCCCTGCCGCTGCCGCTGGCCCTGCTGCAGGTGCGCCAGGGCTGGCGGCCCGGCTGGGAAGGGGTGGTGGTGGCTTCCCTGCTGCTGGTGGCGCTGATGGGGCCGATCCGGGGGCCGCTGGTGCTCTTCCCCTACGGCCTGCTGGCGCTGTGGCTGGGGCGAGGCTGGGGACGGGGCTGGAGCTGGTGGATCACCTGGCCGGTGGGGGTGCTGATCGGCAGCGGTGGCTTCCTGGTGCGGGTGGCCGTCCTCTCGGTGCTGCTTGGGGAGAACCTCTGGGTGCTGATCACCACGGCCGCGGCCGGACTGCTGGAGCGGCTCAGCGGGCTGCTGAATCTCGGCGGCGGTCCGGACCTGACCCAGGTGCAGCTCCTGGCCCTGGCGCTGGTTCTGCTGCAGAACGTGATCTACGTGCTGGCGCTGCACGCGGTGGCCTACTGGATCTTCCCGCGGCTGCACGCACCGATCAGCGAGCCACCGCCCCAGCTGCACGCGCTTGTCGCGCTCGATCCCCTCTGAGGCCGGTGCGCCTGCACCCCCCACCCCCACACGCATGAGACGCCTGCATGGCGATCCGGCCGCCGCGGAACGCTGGTGTGCCGCCCTGCGACAGGACTGGGACGACGCGCTCCTGCTGTTGCTGCTGGCCGGCACCGACACCGCCGACGTGCCGGGGATCTCCGCCGCGGGCGCCACCCCTGCGGTGCGGCTCCGCACCGCCGCCGCCGATGCGGAGCTGCTGCTGCTGGGTCCGGCCGGACGGCGGCCGCACGCCCTGCCACCGCTGCCCGCCGGCGTGAGCCCTGCCCTGATCAGCCATGTGGTGCGGCAGGGCCTGGGGATCGCCAGCCAGGTGGTCGATCTGGGCTGCCCGCTGGCCCCGGCTGTGCCGCACATCCGGCTGGGGGAGCCCCCGGCCCGGTGCCTGAGCACGGGCGGCGCCCTGCCGCGGCCCCGGGTGGAACGGCTGCTGCGCCTCGGCTGCCGCTGGGGCCGCCGCTGGGCCCGCCGGCACCGGGCGCCGCTGCTGATCGCCGAGTGCGTGCCGGGCGGCACGAGCACCGCCCTGGCGGTGCTGGAGGGTCTGGGGGTGGCCGCCGGCGGCCTGGTGAGCGGCAGCCTGCGCGAACCCGCCCACGCCCTCAAGGGAGCCCTGGTGGACCGCGGGCTGCGGGCCGCCGGGCTGGCGAACCCCGGCCCGGCGGCCGATCCCCTGGCGGTGCTGGCCGCGGTGGGGGATCCGATGCAGCCGCTGGCGGCCGGACTGGCGCTGGCGGCGGCGCGGCACGGGGGGCGGGTGCTGCTGGCCGGTGGCAGCCAGATGGCGGCGGTGCTGGCGGTGGCCCTGGCCCTCGCTCCGGCGCCGCTGCGGCCCCGGCTGACAGCGGCGGCGGCGCTCGGCACCACCGCCTGGGTGGCGGGCGAGGGCGGCAGCGACCTGGTGGAGCTGCTGCGGCGGATCGGCGCCCGCTGGGAAGTGGAACCGCTCGGTTTTGCCACGGATCTGCGCTTCGATCAGTGCCGCAGCCAGGCCCTGCGCGACTACGAGCGCGGCTACGTCAAGGAGGGTGTGGGAGCGGGTGGTCTGGCCCTGTTGTGGGAACTCAGCGGCCGCGATCCCCGGGCCCTCGCCGCCGCCTGCGACACGGCCTGCGAGGTGCTGCTGGCCAGCGCCTAGGGTCCAGCGATGCAGGTTCCCTCCCGCCCCAGCCTCGGCCGCCGGCGCCTGCTCCAGCTGGCCGGCGGCACCGCCCTCACCCTGCTGGCGGGCTGCGGGCGAACCGCTGGCCCCCGCCTGCTCTACGACCGCAGCCAGATCCCCGCGGCCTGGCTGCGGCGGTTGCCGCAGCCCTGGCAGGCCACACCCCTCGAGGGGCCTGTGGAGGTGCTGGGCGGCGACGGGGCCGATCTGCTGCAGCTGAGCGACGGCTGGCTGGGGGATGGGCGGCTGCAGCCGGTGCAACCCTTCCTCGCCGGTGCCCTGCCGCCGGGAAGTGCCGACCCCTTCGGCGCCCTGGCGTCCTTCGCCGCACCGGTGAGCCGTCTGTTCGCCGCCGAGGGCGAGGCGCCCCGGGCCTATCCCTGGGCGTTCGGCACCTGGCTGCTGCTGCTGCGTCACCGGCGGGATCTGGTGGATCGCTCCGAGCAGGGCTGGAACCTCCTGCTGGAACCGAGCCTGGGCGGCCGGCTGGTGCTGCCCTCCTCGCCACGGGTGGTGATCGAGCTGGCCCGACGCATGGCCGGAGGGGGCGGGGCCGGCGAGAAGGCCCTGATCGAGCGGCTGGGGCGGCTGCGGCGCCAGACCCTCGCCTTCGACGAGCGCGACGGCCTCAACCTGCTGCTGAGCGGCCGGGCCGACGCGGCGGTGCTGCCCAGTCAGCGGGTACTGCCGCTGCTGCGCAGCGATTCCCGCCTCACGGCCCTGCTGCCGGCCAGCGGCTCACCGCTGTGGTGGAACCTGCTGCTGCGCCCGGCGCCCAGCCGCCAGGCGGCGCCCCTGGCCTGGCTGCGGCAGGCCGGCGAGGCCCCCCTGCTCGACCGGTTGCTGGCCGCCGGCTGGGTGCCGCCGCTGCCCCGCTCCAGCCTGGCCGCCAGCCTGGAGCGCTGGCCCCCGGCCGTGGCCGCCCTGCTCTATCCCCCCACTCCGGTGCTGGAGCGCTGCACCTCCCTGCCACCCCTGAACGGGACGGAACGGCAACGGCTCCAGGAGCTCTGGGATGCGGCGGCCGGCTGAGGATCAGCGGGCGGAGCGGAAGAGCCCAGCCACCGCTCAACCCCAGAGCCGCCGCCGCGGCGCCGCCGCCAGGCGGGCATGGGTGTCGGCCAGCAGATCGGGGATGGCCAGCCCGTGGGGGCAGCGCGGCAGACAGGCCCCGCAGCGGCGACAGGCGCTGGCATCGAGCTCCTCCCACCAGTGCCCGGCGCGGCCGATCAGGTTGTAGCGCTCGCGGGCGAACGCCTCCATCCCATGGCCCACCGCCAGGTTGCGCAGGCGCAGCAGCTCGGGGATCGGCACGGAAACGGGGCAGGGCAGGCAGGCCCGGCACTGGCCGCAACGCTCCGGGCCGAGGCGTTCCCGTCCGGCCGCAGCCAGCCGCTCGATGGCGGTGCGTTCGGCCTCATTGAGGGGGCTGTCGGCGGCGGCCAGGCGGATGGCCCAGGCCAGGTCCGAGGGGGCCGCGGCCCCCAGGCTCAGACTGCTCACCCCCTCGGCCAGCAGGAAGCGGTAGGCCAGTTCCAGCGGCGCGAAGGGCGCGCAGTCGGCCACGAGCAGCCGTGGCGGATCGTAGAGACGCCCTCCCTTGTCGGCCGGGGAGATCGCCATCACGCCGAGGCCTGCCGCCAGGGCCCGCCGGGCCAGGGGGAGCCGCTCCTGGTCGAACAGATGCAGATGCAGGCTGCAGAAACCGAACCGCCCGCTCTCGATCGCGGCGGCGATCAGGTCGGTGCTGCCATGGCTGCTGAACCCCACCTGGCCCACCAGACCCTCCTCCAGCGCCCAGGCCAGCAGCGCAGCCCCATCGCCGGTGAGGGCCCAGGCCAGGTGCTCGCTGCGGTTGAGACCATGCACGGCCAGGTTGTCGAGGCGGTCGACGCCGAGGCGCTCCAGGCAGGCGTGCAGCCGGGCCTGGCCCTCCGCCAGCGGCACCCCGGGCAGCAGCTTGCTGGTGAGCACGAGCTGCTGCCGGAGCCCGGGCGACTCCCGCTCCAGATGGCGCAGGGCCTCACCCAGATAGGTCTCAGCCGGTCCGTAGGCCGGAGCGGTCTCGAGGTGGTTGAGCCCCGCCGCCAGCGCCGCCCGCAGCACGGCCTCCATCTGGGCCGGATCCTCCACCGCCCGCATGGTGCCGAGGGTGAACAGCGAGACCGCCGGACCGCTCCCGAACGGCCGGCGGGCCGCCGGCCGCCGCTCAGTCCCCTCCGGCATCGCCAGGGGGAGCAGCGGGAGGTTCGGCACCCCCCTCAGGAGTGTCGCCGTTGCTCTGGCGCTGCGCGCGGTCGAGGTTGCGGATCAGTTCGGCCGGGCTGACCTGATCGAGGAACCGCCGGAAATCCTCCTCCTCCTCGGCATCGGCCTCGGCATCGACGGGGATGGAGGCATCGGCCACCACCTCCTCCAGCATCCAGATGCCGCTGCCGGTGCGAAGGGCGAGGGCGATGGCGTCGCTGGGCCGGCAGTCGAGTTCGCTGGCCTCACCCTCGGCATCGGTGAGCTTGAGCACGGCCCGGAAGGTGGAGTCCTCGATGGTGTGGATGATCACCCGCTCGAGGGTCACCCCACCCACCGCCATCAGGCTCGCCATCAGGTCGTGGCTGAGCGGGCGCGGCGGGGTGTGGCCGCCCATCCCGGAGAGGATGTTCTGGGCCTGGGCCTGATCGATCCAGATCGGCACCTGGCGCCGCCCCGAAGGATCCCGCAACAGGACGATCGGGCTGCGGCTGGCCGCGTCGAGAGCGATCCCGGCCACGCGCATTTCCACCATGGTCCTGCCGCGGCCTTGCCGCGTCCGCCACTTGCCCGATTATGGCCAGCAGTGCGTTGCCTGGAATGTTCACCGGCCTGGTGCAGACGGTGGGACACCTCCGTCGCCATTCCCGCGGCGTCGTGGTGGTGGCGCCCGACCTGGGTGGCCTGGCCCTGGGGGACAGCGTGGCGGTGGACGGGGTGTGCCTGACGGTGGCAGCGCTCACCGGCGACGGCTTCCGGGCGGACGTGAGCGAGGAGACCCTGGGACGCAGCACCCTGGCGGCCAAGGCCGACGCCGGCGGGGCCGTGAATCTGGAGCCCGCCCTGCGGCTGGCCGACAGGCTCGGCGGCCATCTGGTCAGCGGCCACGTCGACGGTCCCGGCGAGGTGACGGGCATCAGCCGGACGGCCGGGTCGTGGCGGCTGGATCTGCGCTGGCTCGATGCCGCCTATGGCCGCTATGTCTGCGAGAAGGCCAGCGTGGCCGTCGACGGCATCAGTCTCACCGTGGCCGGTTGCGACAGCAGCGGCGAACGCTTCTGGATCGCCGTGATTCCCCACACCTGGGCCGGCACCACCCTGCGGCAGCGGCGGGTGGGCGAACGGGTCAACCTGGAGGCCGATCTGCTGGCCAAGTACACCGAGCGGCTGCTGGCCGCCGGGATCGGCGGCGGGCCGGCCGGAGCGGGCGGGTTGGCCGGCAGCAGCCACCGGGGCGGGCCCGGCGTCGACACCGCCTGGCTGACCGAGCACGGCTGGGGATGACCAGCACCCCTGGGCTGCCTAGGTTTCGGGTCTCCGCCGGCGTTGATCCGCCATGACCGTCCCGCCCGTGGAACCGGCCGCGCCGGACACCCCGTCCCATCCCCTGCACCGCCAGCTCACGACCCTGCGCACCTTCACGATCGCGGAGGGGGTGCTGATGCTGGTGCTCGGCAGCCTGGCGCTGATTTTTCCGGTGATCGCCTCGTTCTGGGTCACGGCGATCGTGGCCGTGGCGTTCCTCGTGGGCGGGATCGTCGGCTGGGTCGACAATCTGATCCGCGCCCGTCAGCTCAGTCGCTGGCACACATTCTGGCGCCTGGTGGTGTCCACCCTGTTCCTGCTCACCGGCGCCTGGATGATCGGCCAGTTCCGCGTGGGTCTGGTGGCCGCCGCGGCCCAGGTGGCGGCGCTATCGCTGGCGATCGGGCTGGTGTTCGTGGTGGAGGGCGTGGTGGCGATCCTGGTGGCCGCTGCGCACCGCGGACAGCGGGGCTGGGGCTGGGGCCTGGCCAACGGGGCGGTGACCCTGGTGCTGGGTCTGCTGATCCTCACGATGAAGCTGGGGGGCCAGCTGTCGGTGCTCGGCATTCTGGTGGGGGTGAGCTTCCTGTTCACCGGCGTGGATCTGGTGGCCTTCAGCGCACGCTTCCACGAGACCATCGGCGACGACTGAACGCAGCGCCGCCGAGCGGCGGGGGCTCAGGCCTCCTCGTCCTCGACGGGAAGCAGCCAGATCGAGCCGGTTTCGTGGTGAATCTGGATTCGGAATTCCTGGCCGGGCTCCAGGCCCATCCGACGGGTGTAGGCGTGACCGATCAGCAGATTGCCGTTGCCGTGCACCCGGGTGCGGAACTCGGCCTTGCGGCCCTTGCTGATCGCCGCGGCGGTCGATCCCCCGAGGCGATAGCCCTTGGCTTCCACCAACGCCCTGTAGAAGCTCTTCTTGAGGAGGCGGCCGCCCGGACTCACGTAGCCGCAGGCCCGCGCGATCTCATCCTCCGAGCAGTTGCTGAGGCTGCGGGCCTTGTCCAGCAGGGCCTTGCCCTCGAGCATGGACCTGCCGACGGAGGACATGAGATTCACCATGGGGACAACGATCGGCGCTTGGAACGACGGAGGGAGCTGAACGGCGCTCCCGGACGGTGCCGGATTCGCGGAGAGTGCCCGATGTCGTCGGAACGAGGCTCCACGCCTAATTGTGCCGAGAGGCCGCGGATTTCGGCAAGGGCTGGAAGCCAGGGGATGGTGACTGGATTCAAAAGCTCACTCCACCGCAGCCGGGAGCCGTCAGAGCAGATAGAGGATCCCGTAGAGAACCAGCCAGATCCCGTCGACGAAATGCCAGTAGAGCTCGGCGGCCTCGACACCGAAATGCTCCTCGGGCGTGAAGCGCCCAGGGATTCGGGCCTGCCACCACACGATCAGGATCATCAGGGCCCCCAGGCAGACATGCAGGCCGTGGAAGCCGGTGAGGGCGTAGAAGGTGCTGGCGTAGAGGTTGTCGGTGAGGCCGAAGGGCAGCGAGAAGTACTCCACCATCTGGCCCGCCAGGAAGGCGATGCCCAGTGCGGCGCTGATCAGCAGCCAGAGCCGGCAGGGTGCCATCCGCCCCTGCCGCAGTTCGCGGGCCGCCCGGTGAAACGTGAAGCTGCTGATCACCAGCAGCACGGTGTTGATCGTGGGCAGAACGAGCTCCAGTTCATACACCGCTCCCGCCGGCAGGGGATTCACCGCCCGGAAGGTGAGATAGGCGGCGAAGAAGCCGGCGAAGGTCATGCCATCGGCCACCAGGAACGTGGCGAGGCCAAAGAGGCGATGGTCGCCATGGCCCTCTTCCTCCGGCCCATGGGCAGCGGTCGGGGCGAGGGTGGAATCGCTGCGTGGGGTCAGAGCGGTCATCGGGAGTCCCGGTGAAGGAGCAGGTGCGGGCCCAGGCCCGGCTGGGGTGGGCAGGGAAGGGAAGCGCATTCAGCGGCCGCCGGACCAGAGCTCCTGGCCGGTGGCGGCACCAAGATCGATCTGGCCGGGCGGTACTCCGTAGCCGTAGGGATGGCGCACGTGCGGTGCCGGGCCCTTCCAGTTCTCCACCGGCGGCGGGGAACTGGTCAGCCACTCGGGCGTGAGCGCATTCCAGGGATTGTCACCGGCCCTGGCGCCGGCCAAGGCGCTCCAGATCACGTTGATCAGAAAGGGCAGGGTGCTGATCGCCATCAGCAGGGCACCAACGCTGCTGATCTGGTTCACCAGGGTGAACTGGGGGTCGTACTCGGCGACGCGACGGGGCATGCCGTTGAGACCGAGCCAGTGCTGGGGGGCGAAACAGAGGTTGAAGCCGATGAAGGTGAGCAGAAAATGGAGCCTTCCCAGCGGCTCATTGAGCAAGCGTCCCGTGAACTTGGGAAACCAGTGATAAAGGGCACCGAAGATCACGAACACGGTGCCGCCATACACCACATAGTGGAAGTGGCCGACGACGAAGTAGGTGTCGTGCACATGGACATCGAAGGGCACCTGGGCCAGTGCCACCCCGGTGATGCCGCCGAACACGAAATGGATGATGAAGGCGCAGGAAAACAGCATGGCGCTGTTGAGGGCGATCTTGCCGCCCCAGAGCGTGGCCAGCCAGTTAAAGAACTTGATCCCGGTGGGAACGGCGATGAAAGCGGTGGCGATCGTGAAGAACAGCCGCATCCACGGGGGCGTGGCACTGGTGAACATGTGGTGGGCCCATACGATCAGGCCGAGAAACACGATGCCGAGGATCGAATACACCATCGTGGTGTAACCGAACAGGGGCTTGCGCGCATGCACCGGCAGGATCTCACTGACCAGCCCGAAGGCAGGCAGCACCATGATGTACACAGCCGGATGGGAGTAGAACCAGAACAGGTGCTGGTAGACGACCGCATTGCCACCCAGGGCCGGGTTGAAGAATCCGGTGTGAGCAATGATGTCGAAGCTGAGCAACACCAGGGTTCCCGCCAGCACCGGAGTGGAGAGCACCACCAGGATGCTGGTGCCGAGCATGGCCCAGCAGTACATCGGCAGCTCCATCATGCGCAGCCCCGGGCGGCGAAGCTTGAGCACGGTGGCGATGAAGTTGATGCCTCCGAAGATCGAACTGCCCCCGAGCAGGAGCACGCTCAGAATCCACACCACCTGACCGGCGGCTGGAGTAGTGAGGCTGAGGGGGGGATAGGCCGTCCAGCCTGACTGGGCCGCGCCGGCGATGAAGTAACTGGCGATCAGCAGGAAACCGGCGGGGGGAATCAGCCAGAAGGCCACGGCATTGAGGCGGGGGAAAGCCATGTCTCGCGCCCCCACATAGAAGGGGATCAGATAATTCCCGAAGGCTCCATTCACCACTGGCACGATCCAGAGGAAGATCATCACGGTGCCGTGAAGCGTGAGCACCTCGTTGTAGGTCTGGCGATCCAGGAAGTCGGCGATTGGGCTCACCAGTTCCACCCGGATCATGCCGGCAAGCGCCCCGCCCACCAGATAGAAGAAGAAGCCGGTCACCAGATACTGGAGACCGATCACCTTGTGATCCAGGCTGAAGCTGAAGTAACGCAGCCATCCCTCGGGCTGGAGGCTCTCGGGTGGGGAGGTGCGGGGAGGAAGGGCCAGGGTCATCGCCGGAGGACTGAGCGCCGAAGGGGAGGGGATGAAGCAGTCGGGGCCGGAAGGGCCGGATCGGGAGTCGGATCAGCCTGTGGCGGCAGCCAGGCTGGTGGCCAGGGCCGCAGGCCGATTGCTCTCCAGCCAGCCGGCGAAATCGTCGGGTTCATGCACCACCACGGTGGATCGCATCCCGCCGTGGTAGGGGCCACAGAGCTCGGCGCAGACGATCGGATAACGGCCGGCCCGGATCGGGGTGAAGGTGAGAAGGGTCGGCTGGCCGGGGATCACGTCCTGCTTGAGGCGGAATTCCGGCACCCAGAAAGCGTGGATCACATCGCGGGCCTCCATGCGCAGCTCCACAGGCTGACCGCTCTGAACATGCAGCTCACCGCTGGTGATGCCCGCCTCGGGGTAGTGGAAGAGGAAGGCGAACTGCAGGGCGGTGACCTCCACCGGCAGCACCGGGCCGCTGGCGGGAACGGAGCCGATGCCTCCCCAGATCCGGCCCGGCTGATCGGTGGGCTCGCCGCCCGCAGAGTCTGAGCTGGTGGCCGCCTGCTGCACGGCTCCCGAGGCATGGCCCTGGTGATCGCCAGCCATGGCCATGGCGCCATGCAGGGCATGGGGGTCGGCCAGGGGCACCATGCCGCCCATGCGGTCATAGATGTCGTAGCTGTAGATGCCGACGAAAAGAACAACGATCGCCGGAACGGCAGTCCAGAAAATTTCGAGCTGAAGATTCCCTTCCACGGCCACGCCGTCGCCCCGATCGCCCTCGCGACGGCGAAAACGGATCAGACTGAACACCAAAAGGCCCAGGATCCCGAGAAACAGAATCGCTCCAATGCTGAAGAGAACCTGGAAGAGTTGGTCGTAAAGAGGAGCATTGGCGCTGGCCGCCACCGGCAGCGGGTTCACATGCTGACCGATCCAGAGACCAGCCAGCACAAGGGCCATGCCCACCACGAGCGTGAGGATGGCGGAAGGGATCGGCACGATGAATCACATGCTGAAGCCAGCCTATGAGTGATCACCGGGATGGCGTGACGGCTGTTGCGAACCCGCGAACAAGCCAGCCTTGCTGTGAGGGGTTCCACACACAACCTTTCTCCTTGGTGACAACGTCCCGGCCACGCCTGCGCCTCCATTCGTGATCGCTAGGTTGTCGCCCATGACCTCGATCCGGTTGCTCTCGCTGCTCACCGCCCACCTGGTGGTGGCCCTGGTGGCCCTGGTGGGGATCGGCGGAGCCACGCGGGTGATGGAGGCGGGCCTGGCCTGCCCCGACTGGCCCCTCTGCTACGGCACCCTCCTGCCGAGCCGGCAGATGAACCTCCAGGTGTTCCTGGAGTGGTTCCACCGCCTCGACGCCTTCCTGGTGGGCCTGTCCCTGATCGGGCTCCAGATCCTCAGCCTGCTGCGGCGGGCCGAGCTGCCCCGCTGGTTCCCCTGGGCGAGCGGGGCCGCCCTGCTGCTGGTGATCGTGCAGGGGGCCCTGGGCGCCCTCACCGTCACCCAGCTGCTGCGCTTCGACGTGGTGACGGCCCATCTGGGCACGGCGCTGGTGCTGGTGGCCCTGGCCAGCGCCCTCCATCAGGGGCTGGACCGCCAGGGACCGGGCCGCGACACGGGACCCGCCGTGGAGCGTGAGGCCACCGGCTTTCCCGGCGGCTGGATCGCGGCCGCCCTCGTCACCCTGCTGGTCTTCGGGCAGTCCCTTTGCGGTGCCCTGATGGCCACCCGGTGGGCCTCGGGCCGTTGTCTGGCGGTGGGTGAGGGCTGTGCCTGGCTTGGCGCCCACCGCCAGCTGGCGAGCCCCGTGGCGATCGGCGTGCTGGTGCTGGCGGCGGCCTTGCTGCTGGCTCCGGGCCACCGCCGGGATCGGCCCTATGCCACGGCCGCCGCCCTGCTGGTGCTGGTGCAGGTGCTGCTCGGGATCCTGAGCCTGCGGCTCGCCCTGGCGGTGCCGTTGGTCACCGTCGGCCACCAGATCACCGCGGCGCTGCTGGTGGCCGTGCTCAGCGCCCTCACCCTGCGCACCCTCCCCGCTTCCGCCGTTCCCTCCCCTGACCCGGCTGGATCCCCCCCCAACACACCCCTGGAGACCTGCCATGGTTAGCGCCACCGCCGCCCAGCCCCCGCCGTCGCTGCGGGAGCAGTCCGTCCCTTCCCGCAGCCGGGTGCGGCTGCCGGCCTGGCTGGAGATCGCCAAACCCCGCCTGATCCCGCTGCTGCTGGCCACCACCCTCGGCGGCATGGCCCTCTCGGAGGGATGGCCTCTCACCGCCCCTCGGCTGGCCTGCACCCTCGGCGGCGGAGCGCTGGCCGCCGCCGCCGCCGGGGTGCTCAACTGCCTCTGGGAGCAGGATCTCGACGGCCGGATGCTCCGCACCAGCGGCCGGGCCCTGCCCTCCGGACGACTTTCCGCCGGCACCGCCTTCGCCGTGGCCGTGTCACTCACCTGCACGGCTGCCGCCCTGCTCGTGAGCGGGGTCAACTGCCTGGCCGCCGGTCTCTCGCTGCTCGGGCTCTGCAGCTATGTGCTGCTGTACACCGCGCTTCTCAAGCCCCGCACCCCTCAGAACATCGTGATCGGCGGGGTGGCCGGCGCCATCCCGCCGCTGGTGGGCGCGGCGG
This sequence comes from Mesorhizobium carmichaelinearum, assembly GCA_943368365.1. GTDB lineage: Bacteria > Cyanobacteriota > Cyanobacteriia > PCC-6307 > Cyanobiaceae > CALRKZ02. The sequence goes on along the minus strand of CALRKZ020000003.1, from coordinate 152,176 downwards.
CGGCCACGGGGCATGTGGGTCTGGGGGGCTGGTGGCTGTTCGCCCTGGTGATGCTGTGGACCCCGGCCCACTTCTGGGCCCTGGCGCTGCTGCTCGCCGACGACTACCGCTCGGTGGGCATCCCGATGCTGCCGGTGGTGAAGGGGGCGGTGGTCACGGCCCGGGCGATCGGCCACTACGCCCGGGCCACCGTGCTGATCAGCGCCCTGGGGGTTCTGGCGCTCCCCAGCGGCGGCCTGCTCTATGGACTGCTGGTCGTCCCGTTCAACGCCCGCCTGCTGCAGATGGCCGGCTCCCTGGCGGGCAATCCGGAGGATCCGGTCCGGGCGCGAGGACTGTTCCGCTGGTCCATCCTCTACCTGTTCGGGATCTGCCTGCTGCTGCTGCTGGCCCGGCTGCCGGGAGCCGACCTGCTCACCCGCCAGAGCGGCGCGCTGCTCCTCTCCCTGACCGACGCCGGAACGGCTTTCTAGATTGACCCGACCTTATCGGCGGGGTCCAGCCCCGGCAGCGGTGCCTGATCCGATGATTCAGTTGCGGCAGCTCAGCAAGCGCTATGGCGAGATCCATGCCCTGCGCGAGCTGAGCCTCTCGGTGCCCGCCGGCTGCCTCTACGGCCTGCTGGGTCCGAACGGTGCCGGCAAGACCACCGCCCTGCGGATTCTCTGCACCCTCCTGGCCCCCGACGGGGGCAGTGTGGAGGTGGCCGGGCTCGATGCCCGGCGCGAACCGCGGGCGGTGCGCGAGCGGCTGGGCTACGTGGCCCAGGACGTGGCGATCGACAAGATCCTCACCGGCCGCGAACTGCTGGAGCTGCAGGGGGCGCTCTACCACCTCGATGCGGCACGGCTGGGCGAACGCATCGCCTGGCTGATCGCCCTGCTGGGCATGGAGGGCTGGATCGATCGGCGCTGCGGCACCTATTCCGGGGGGATGCGGCGCCGGCTCGATCTGGCCAGCGGTCTGCTCCACGATCCCCAGGTGCTGGTGCTCGACGAGCCCACCGTGGGACTCGACATCGAGAGCCGCCGCACCATCTGGCAGGTGCTGCGTCAGCTGCGCGACGCCGGCACCACGGTGCTGCTCAGCAGCCACTACCTGGAGGAGGTGGATGCGCTGGCCGACCGGCTGGCGATTCTCGAGGGCGGGCGGGTGCTCGCCGAGGGGACCCCTGCCGAGCTGAAGGGTGCTCTGGGGGGTGATCGCGTGACCCTGCGGGTGCGGGAGTTCAGCGACGAACAGGAGGCCGGCCGGGTGCGGGCCGTGCTGCAGGCCTGTCCGGGCGTGCGCCAGGTGGTGGTGAACCCGGCCCAGGGCCATTCCCTCAACCTGGTGGTGGAGAGCGAGGCGGTGATCGCTCAGCTGCGCCGCCAGCTGGCCGAGGCCAGCCTGCCGGTGTTCTCGCTCTACCAGAGCCGGCCCAGCCTCGACGATGTCTACCTGCAGGCCACGGGCCGCACCCTGATGGATGCGGAACTGGCGGTGGCCGGCAGCCGCGACCCGAAGGCCGAACGCAAGCAGTCGATGCGCTGAACCCCCTAGGGCCTGCTCCCCGCCAGTCCAGCTCCAGTCCAGGCGTCAGCGCCACCCCCCGTTTTCCCACCCTCCGGCCATGACCAGCGCCCCGTCCCTCACGGCCCCCGCCGCCCCGCCGACCTCGCCCCAGCCGGCCGTGCCGCCGGCGCCGAGGTCGGCCCTGGCCGAGCTGAGCCAGGAGACCCTGGCTCTCACCAGGCGCCTGTTCCTGCAGCTGGCTCGCCGGCCCTCCACGCTGGTGGCCGGGGTGCTGCAACCGCTGATCTGGCTGGTGCTGTTCGGCGCCCTGTTCGCCAAGGCACCGGAGGGACTGCTGCCCGACGGCATGAGCTACGGGCGATTCCTGGGGGCGGGGGTGATCGTGTTCACGGCCTTCAGCGCGGCACTCAATGCCGGCCTACCGGTGATGTTCGATCGGGAGTTCGGTTTCCTGAACAGGCTGCTGGTGGCCCCGCTGCGCTCTCGCAGCTCGATCGTGCTGGCTTCGGTGCTCTACATCACCAGCCTGAGCCTGGTGCAGAGCCTGGCGATCATGGGCACGGCGGCTCTGCTGGGCTACGGCTGGCCCGGTGCCAGCGGGCTGCTGCTGGTGCTGGCCATCCTGCTGCTGCTGGTGTTCGCCGTGACGGCCCTGAGCCTCGGCCTGGCCTTCGCCCTGCCGGGCCACATCGAGCTGATCGCCGTGATCTTCGTGGCCAACCTGCCCCTGCTGTTCGCCAGCACCGCCCTGGCGCCGATTTCCTTCATGCCCGGCTGGCTGGGCTGGCTCGCGGCCCTGAATCCCCTTACCTTCGCGATTGAACCGATCCGTGCCGCCTACGCCGGCACCTTCACCCTCGGGGCCGTGGTGCTCAGGGCGCCCTACGGGGACGTCACGGGCCTCGCCTGCCTGCTGGTCCTCGCCGGGCTGTCGCTGGGTCTGTTCCTTCTGATCCGCCCCCTGCTGGATCGCAAACTCTCCTGAGTCCCGCCGTGACCCCCGATCACACTCTCCTGGCCACGCCGTCTTCACGTTCCATCTCCGACCGCCCTTCGGGACGCGAGGTGTTGTTGCAGGCCCTGCACCAGCGCGACCCCATCGGAGTGGCCCTGCTCTCTCGGCGCTGGGTGCATCGCCACGGTGTCGAAGCGCTGGAGCGCCTGATGGGGGAGCTGGACACGGACGATTTGGAGCTGCGGTTCTGGTGGGAGGCCCAGCTCCGGGGCAACGACGGTTCTGAAGGCCCCTGCCAACCTCCGATCGCACAGGTCGACAAAGGGGCAGATCACCCCTCCCGGCTCGGCGGGGAGATCACCCTGGAGCCGGAGCTGGCGCCGGAGCCGGAGCCGACCCCCTTCGCGGCTGTGGATGGGTCCGAGTCCCAGCCGCGCTTCGAGCCGCAGCCGGCTCTGGGCGGGTTGATCGACGTGGATCTCGATGCCCTGGCCCGTGATGCCTTCGCGCTGGCCACACCGGAGACCAATCCGGAACCACCCGTGATCCCGCCCCTGGCTCGGTTCCAGCCGAGCGTGGAGACTCCCCCAGCCCCCCCCGAGCAGGACACCGCCGCCAAGCCCCTCTCTCCCGCCGGCGAGGAAGCCATCGGCGAGGAAGCCTCCGTGGCGCCACACCCGCTGATGCGCTTCCGCAGCCTGGTGCGCGACTGCATCGACGAGGTGGCCCGCACCTTCCAGGAGAGCGTCAGCCTCGAAGGCCAGCCCTCCGAGGTGCACCCTCCTGGCGCGGACCGGCAGCCTCCAGCCGGCCAGGAACCCCAGCACCCCCCCATCCCCGAAGCTCAGCAGCCGGTGGTCGGCCGCGCCCGCAGCGGAGCCGGTGCGGGGCGCCCCGCACCGGCTCCGAGCCACCCGGACCTGGCCTCCCTCCGCTCTTGGTTGCCGGATGCCGCCGACCATCACGAACGGCGGGCCTCCTAGATGCCCGATTCCCGTTCACAGCTTCTGGAACGCGCCCACCTGCGCGGGGGGCTGATCGTGTCGGTGCAGGCGCCGGAAGGCTCGCCCCTGCGGGAGCCGGACGTGATCGCGGCCATGGCCGCCGCCAGTCTGGCGCGGGGAGCCATCGGGGTGCGGCTGGAAAGCCCGGAGCACGTCGGCGCCGTGCGCCGTCGCTGCCCGGAGGCCCTGATCGTGGGGCTCTGGAAGCGCCAGTTCCCGGACAGCTCCGTCTACATCACCCCAGGCTGGGAGCAGATCCGGGCGATCTGGGCCGCCGGAGCCGACATCGTGGCGCTCGATGCCACGGCACGCAGCCGCCCCGACCATCAGGATCTGGCCGAGCTGATCCACTGCGCCAGCACGGACCTGGGTGCGCCGCTCATGGCCGATGTGGACACGGTCGACAACGGCCTGAGAGCCGCGGCACTGGGGTGTCGATGGGTGGGCACCACTCTCTACGGCTACACCGAGGCCACCGCCGTCTGCACCCCGCCCGGCTGGGAGCTGCTGGGGCCGCTGCGGCAACGGCTGCCCGAAACGGTGCCCCTGATCAGCGAGGGCGGCATCGCTTCGGCGGATCAGGCAGCCCAGGCCATCGCCGGCGGGGCGGATGCGGTAGTGGTGGGCACCGCGATCACGGGAGTGGACCTCCAGGTGGCGGCTTACGTGCGCCGCCTGGGCCAGGCCGGCTGAGCCCCGCGAACGCCGGGACCGAACGGCGGGAAAGGAGCTGAAACGGATTCTGAACCTCTGCGGCGCCAAAGCAGTGCCAGTGGTCACACTGGACCCAGATGGGCGTTGCTGCCGGGGGAAGGCGATGGGAAGCGGGCGAGCGGGCCTCCTGCGGGCACTGGGTCACCTCTGGCTGGGGACGAGCCTGCTGACCCTGCCGGTGCACGGACTGCCACTGGCCGAACTCGAGGCCCTCAACCGGGAACTGGGGCGGCTCTGCAGCGATCCGCCCCGGCAGGCCCTGACGGTGTGCCGGCTGCACGCACGGCTGGTGAGGGCCCTGTAACCCGCGGGATCACATCATCCCGGGCATCCCCATGCCGCCCATACCTCCCATGCCTCCCATGCCGCCATCCGCGGCGGGCGGTGCCGGAGGTTCGGGCTTGTCGGTGATCACGGCCTCGGTGGTGATCAGCAGGCCGGCGATCGAGACGGCATCCTGCAGCGCCAGGCGCACCACCTTGGCGGCATCGAGGATGCCGGCGGCGATCAGATCCTCGTAGCCGCCGGTGAGGGCGTTGAAGCCCTTGCCCTGCCGCTGCACCTCCGCGACCACGACGGCACCATTGGCGCCGGCGTTCTCGGCGATCTGGCGAGCGGGAGCGGCCAGGGCCCGCTGCACGATCTCGGCGCCGGTGCGCTCGTCTCCGCTGAGCGAGGCGATCAGACCGTCGAGCTCGGCCGCCAGCTGCAGCAGGGTGCTGCCACCACCGGGCACGATGCCCTCCTCCACCGCCGCCCGGGTGGCGTTGAGGGCATCCTCGATGCGCAGCTTGCGGTTGCGGAGTTCGGTTTCGGTGGGAGCCCCCACCTTGATCACCGCCACGCCGCCGGCCAGCTTGGCGACCCGCTCGCAGAGCTTCTCGCGGTCGTAATCGGAGTCGGTGTTGTCGATCTCGCGCTTGATCGCCGCCACCCGGTCGGCCACGGCGGCGCGATGGTCCTCGGTGCCCACCAGGGTGGTGGTGTCCTTGCTGATCGTGATCCGGCGCACCCGGCCCAGATCGGCCAGCGTCACCTTGTCGAGGGTCATGGCCCGGTCCTCGCTGATCAGCGTGGCGCCGGTGAGGATGGCGATGTCCTCGAGCATGGCCTTGCGGCGATCGCCGAAGCCGGGGGCCCGCACCGCGGCCACCTGGAGCACGCCGCGGTTCTTGTTCACCACCAGGGTGGCCAGCGCCTCGCCCTCCACCTCCTCGGCCAGAATCACCAGCGGGGCGCCCGCCCGCGACACCGCCTCGAGCACCGGCACCAGATCGGTGATGGCGCCGATCTTGCGGTCGGTGATCAGCAGCAGGGCGTTCTCGTACTCGCACACCTGACGGTCGCCGTCGGTGACGAAATAGGGCGAGGAGTAGCCCCGATCGAAGGCCATCCCCTCGGTGATCTCCAGTTCGGTGGCGAGGGACTTGGATTCCTCCACGGTGATGACGCCATCGGCTGTCACCGTGTCCATCGCCTCGGCGATCATCCGCCCCACCTCCTCATCGCCGCCGGAGCTCACGGTGGCGACCTGGCGGATCGCCTCGCCGGCAACGGGGTTCGAGAGCCGCTCGATCCCCTCCACCACCAGGGCAGCCGCCCGCTCCATGCCCCGGCGCAGACTCACGGGAGCGGCACCGGCCGCCACGTTGCGCAGGCCCTCCCGCACCAGGGCCTGGGCCAGCACCGTGGCGGTGGTGGTGCCGTCGCCGGCGGTGTCCTTGGTCTTCGAGGCCACCTGCTGGATCAGCCGGGCGCCCACGTTCTCGAAGGGATCCTCGAGGGAGATCTCCTTGGCGATGGTCACCCCGTCGTTGACGATGTCCGGAGCGCCGAAGGATTTCTCCAGCAGCACGTTGCGGCCGCGGGGGCCGATGGTGACCCGCACGGCATCGGCGAGGGCGTTGACGCCCCGCTCCAGGGCGGCGCGGGAGGCATCCGAAAAACTGATCAGCTTGGCCATCGACGTCGAAGGGGGGCAGCGGCCGGCGGAGGCGGCACCTGTCAGGGTTTAGGGTCCCACAGCGGCTCGGGGCCAGTCAGCGTGGGCGGGGTGGGGAAAGCCGAATCGGCCGCGGTTGCAGGGATGCGGTGCCCGGCCGGTCCCGATAGGGTCCGACCATGGAGGAGAACCTGCGCAGCAGCCTCGGCGCCTCGGTGGCCGACGCTCTCACCGACCCGGCCCTCGACGCGGTGTCGGGAGCCAGCCTGATGGTGTTCCTGTTCATCGCCGGCCTCGGACTGGCGATGGCGCTGGTCTACGTGCCGCTGCGCCTCTTCCTCACCATCACCGCCCGCAGCCGCCGCCTGCGGCTGCTGCAGCGCATCCGGCGCCTGCGGGAGGAACTGGGGCAGCCGCTGCAACCTTGAACGCCGCTCCGGCGGTTCAGCGCATCACCATGCCGCCATCCACCTGGAGCACCTGGCCGGTGATGTAGGCGGCGGCGGGATCGGCGGCCAGGAAACGCACGGCACCGGCCACCTCCTCGGGCTGCCCCATCCGCCCGAGTGGGATGGCCCTGAGGATCGGCTCCACATCGAGCTCCCGCGTCATGTCGGTGGCGATGAAGCCAGGTGCCACGGCGTTCACCGTGATGCCGCGGCTGGCGAACTCGGCGGCCGTGCTGCGGGTGAAACCGATCACCCCGGCCTTGGCGGCGCTGTAGTTGGCCTGGCCGGGGTTGCCCATCAGCGCCACCACCGAGGTGATGTTCACGATGCGGCCGCTGCGGGCCTTGAGCATGGTGCGGCTCACCGCCCGGGTGCAGAGGAACACGCCGGTGAGATTCAGATCGATCACGCTGCTCCAGTCGGCGGTCTTCATCCGCATCAGCAGACCGTCGCGGGTGATGCCGGCGTTGTTCACGAGCACGTCGAGGCGACCGCCCCGCTCCAGCACGGCCTTGACCATCGCCTCCACCTCCTCCTCCACCGCCACGTTGGCGCGGTGGGCCCAGGCACGGCCCCCTTGGGCCTCGATGGCGGCCACCACCTCGGCGGCGGCATCGGGGGAGCTGGCGTAGTTCACCACCACCTCGGCACCGGCGGCGGCGAGATCCAGAGCGATGGCGCGGCCGATGCCGCGGCTGGCTCCGGTGACCAGGGCGACCTGACCGGCTAGGAGGGCGGCTGGGGGCATCGGCGGACGTTCGCAGGGGGCGGACCTGAGCGGGCCCGGATCGCCCGCGATCGTATGCGCCCCGCCTCCGCGGGCCTCACTCCGCCATCATCTCGACGCTCTCCACGGCGGGACCGAGCAGCTCGGCAAAACGGCGCAGCTGCTCCTTGCTGCCCATCACCACCAGCAGCTGGCCAGGGGCCACCCGCACGTCGCCGCCGGGATTGGCGATCAGGAGGGGCTTGGAAGCCGCGATCGTGACGCCCCGGTAGACGGCGGCGTTGGGCGCCGTCGGTTCGGGGTTGCGGATCGCCAGCACCAGGGCGCCGGTGCGGCGGCGAAGTTCCAGCTCGGCCAGGGTGCGCCCGTTGAGATCGCCCAGGAGCCGTCCGCTGTGGCTCAGCTGGAACTCCTCCACCTCGCACTCGGAGCCGGAGAGCAGGTCCATGAAGCGCACCGCCAGGGGCCGCAGGGCCACCGCCGCCATGCTGCGCCCGCCGGCCACGTAGGGGCTCACCACCTGATCGGCCCCGGCCAGCCGGAGCTTGCGCTCGGCCTCCTCGCTGTCGGAGCGGGCGATCAGGCGGCAGCTGGGCGCGATGCCGCGGGCGCTGAGCACCACATAGAGGTTGGCGGCGTTGTTGGGCAGGGCTGCCACCAGGCTGCGGCAGCGGTGGATGCCGGCCTCCACCAGCGTCTCATCGAGGGTGGCATCGGCCTGGAGCACGGGCAGGCCGCGGTCCTCGGCCGCTTCCTTGCGCTCCTGGTCCATCTCCACCACCAGGAGCGGCACGCCCTCGGCGGTGATCTGTTCGGCGATCTCGCGGCCGATGCGGCCGTAGCCGCAGAGGATCACATGGTTCTGCATCTGCTGGAGCCAGCGGCGGAAGCGGCTCTCGCGCAGCCGCCGGAAGTAACCGGATTCTGTGAGGCCGAGCACGCTCTGGATCGTCACCTGCACCACCACCAGGCCACCGACGATCGAGAGGGTGGTGACAAGCCGTCCGGCACCGGAGAGCGGCGGAGTGGTGCCGTCGGTGTAGCCGAGGGTGCTCAGGATCACGAGCACCATCCAGTAGCAATCCCCCCAGTCCCAGCCTTCGGTGAGGCGGTAGCCGGCGGCCGAACCGTTCACCAGCAGCGCCAGGGCCAGCAGGGGTGTGCGCCAGGGGCGGCGGAGACGGCTGGACGGAGAGCGGCGGAGGCGGCGACCGGCGGGTGGGCGCATGGGAGAGGGCCGGCTCCGCGCTGCGCTCAGCCGAGCCCGAGGGCCTGGAGCACCTCGGGAACGGCCAGTTCGGCGAGGGGGGCCTCGGCGCTGCCCAGTCCGATCACGCCCTGGCGCTGCGGGAGGGTGGCGGCGGAGCGGCCCAGGGCCACCAGCGAGGTGCCGGTGAGCAGGGCCAGTTCGGTGCTGAGCGGATCGCTGCTGAGCACCACGTCGGCGGCGGCCAGCTGGGCGGCGCGCTCGAGTGGGGTGGCCCCGGCGCGGATCTCCACCACCCGAAGGTCGGCCAGACGGCCGCGGATCACGTCCGGCAGCTGGCGCCAGCGTTCGGCGGGCCAGTCGGCCGCGGCGCCCGAGGAGGCGAACAGCAGCACCGGACCGCTGCCGGCGGGCAGCTCGGCGGCGGCAGCCTCCAGGGCCGGCTTCGGCAGGCTCAGCCGGAAGGCGTTGGCGTCCAGCGGCACCCCGATGGGGGCCAACCAGGTCTCCAGCGCCTGGTTGGGCCAGGTGGCAGCGCCCGGCGTCACCGTCACGGTGGCCGAGAACCCGCCGCGGGCGAGGCGGGTGGGGATGTGGCTGAGGGCGAGGAGGAGATCGATCGACCAGCCGCCGGCCAGGTTCACGCAGACCTGGAAGTCGGGTTCACGCACTCCGCCGAGCAGGTTGGCCCAGTCAGCCAGACTCACCCCCTCACCGAAGGGGAAGGGCAGCACCTTCTCCACTGCCGGAACCAGCTTCCAGACCGGGGCGCCGGCCGGATTGCAGGCCACCTGCACGGTGGCGGAAAGCCGCTCGGCCACCGCCGCCACCGCCGGGATCGCCTGGGTCTGGGTTACGCCATCGCCCGGGATGAGGAAGAGAACACGCATCGGGGCGGCGACGGGCAGGCGGGCGGCGGGCTGATTGTATGAATCTGCTCAGGAATGGCCATTCGAGGACTGCGCTTGTGCATTTGCTGATCGCCGCTGCCGGCAGTGGCCGCCGCATGGGAGCGGACCGCAACAAGCTGCTGCTGCCCCTGGCGGGGCGCTCGGTGCTGGCCTGGACCCTGGAGGCAGCCCTGTCCTGCCCGGAGATCGGCTGGATCGGGGTGGTGGGCCAGCCGATCGATCGGACCGCCATCGGCGCGGTGATCACGGCCGCCGCGCCGGACCGTCCGGTGGAGTGGGTCGAGGGGGGCGACACCCGCCAGGAGTCGGTGCGGCGCGGCCTGGCGGCCCTGCCCGGCGGGGCGGAGGGGGTGCTGATCCACGACGGTGCCCGCTGCCTGGTGGATCCGGAGCTGATCGGCCGCTGCGTGGCCGCCGTGCGGCGGGGCGAGGCGGTGATCGCCGCCACTCCCGTCACCGACACGATCAAGCAGGTGGACGCGGCGGGCCGGATCGAGCACACCCCCGATCGCAGCGGTCTCTGGGCCGCCCAGACTCCCCAGGGCTTCCCCCTGGAGCGGCTGCGCACCGCCCATGAACGGGCCACAGCGGAGGGCTGGACCGTCACCGACGACGCCTCGCTGTTCGAGCGGCTGGGCTGGCCGGTGCGGGTGATCGAGGCGCCGCCCTCCAACATCAAGATCACCACGCCGTTCGATCTGGGGATTGCGGAGGCGGTGCTGGCCCACCGCCCGAGGACCGCAGGGAACTGAGCCGGGGCGCGGTCCGTCAGGGCAGCAGCTGGAGGCGGCCGGCGTCCCCGTCGAGGCGGGCCCGCACCCCCAGCGGCAGCGCCGCATTGCCGGGGAGATGGCCCACCGGCAGGCCAGCCACCACCGGAATGCCCAGATCGGCGGTGCGCTCCCGCAGCACCTGCTCCAGCGAAAAGCGGTGCGCCGGCGGTTCGGCCGACGCCGGCGGGTCATCGCCGGGATCGTCACAGCCGGCGAAGCTGCCGAAACCGATCCCCGCCAGCTGCTGCAGCGCCCCGCACAGGCGCCAGTGGGTGAGCATCCGCTCGATCCGGTACGGCGCCTCACCCACGTCCTCGAGGATCAGCACGGCACCGGCCAGGTGGGGCAGGTGGGGGGTGCCGAGCAGATGGGTGGCCACGGTGAGGTTGGCCGCCAGCAGCGGCCCCTCCGCCCGCCCGCCGACCCAGGGTGTTCCCGCCAGATCCGCCAGCGGCTCGCCGAAGAGCAGGGCCCGCAGGCGCTCCCGGCTCCAGGCGGGCTCATCGGCCAGGGTGGTCACCAGCGGACCGTGCACGGCGCCGGATCGACCGAGGGCCTGCTGCGCCCACAGCAGGGAGGTGACGTCGGAGAAGCCCAGCAGCCAGCCCGCCTCCAGCGGCAGCGGCCGCTCCAGCAGCCGCGCCGCGCCCCAGCCGCCCCGCACGCAGGCGAGCAGCCGGTGGCCGCCATCGGGCGCCGCGTCCGGCAGCAGATCGGCGCGGCGCTGGGCGTCATCACCCGCCAGGTAGCCCCAGCGCCGGCCGATCGGGAAGGGCCGCTCCACCAGCAGGCCCCAGCTCTCGAGCACGGCCACCCCACGCTCCAGCCGCTCCGCCTCGGCCAGGGCGGAACTGGCCGCCGCCAGTCGCACCCGGTCTCCCGGCCGCAGCGGAGCGGGCAGCGCAGGCCCGCAGGCCCCGGCGGCGCTCATGACGCCCGGCCCAGCACCAGGCCCAGCAGCAGCAGGGCGCCGAGGCTCACCTGATGGCGGAAGTGGAGGCCATAACGGGAGCGGGGCGGGTCGCCGTGCAGCAGGGACGCCTCCCGCAGCATCCCGGCTCCGGCCAGGGCCCACAGCGGCCAGAACGGCAGGCCGACCCCACGCAGGGCGGCGGCGGCCGCCAGCAGCAGGGCGGTGCCGGCGTAGCAGGCGGCCACCGCCGCCGGCGCGGCCGCACCGAGGCTGAGGGCACTGCTGCGGATCCCCAGGACGGCGTCATCGGGGCGGTCGGCCATCGCGTACACGGTGTCGAAACCGAAGGTCCACAGCAGCACCGCCAGCCAGAGCAGCGCCAGGGGCCAGCCCCCCTGGAGCGAACCGGTGGCGGCGGCCCAGGGGATCAGCACGGCGAACCCCCAGCACAGCGCCAGCACCAGCTGGGGGAAGGCGAACCAGCGCTTGGCGGAGGGATAGAACAGCACCGGCGGCAGGGTGGCGGCGGCCAGCAGCAGGCAGAGGGTCCGGTGCTGGGCCGGCAGCAGCAGCACCACCAGAAGCGCCAGGGTCAGGCAGAGCAGCAGCAGCAGCACGGCGCTCGCCACACTCACCCGCCCGCTGGCCAGGGGCCGGCCCCGGGTTCGCTCCACCAGCGGGTCGATGCGGCGGTCCCAGAGGTCGTTGGCGACGCAGCCCGCTCCGCTCACCGCCAGCCCCCCCAGCACGATCAGCCCCACCAGCGGCGCGGGCGGCGCACCGCCGGGCAGCAGCCAGAGGGCCCAGCCTGCGGGAATCAGCAGGATCAGGCGGCCGCTGGGCTTGTCCCAGCGCAGCAGCTCGAACCAGCCCCGCAGGACCGCGCGGATGTCCATCGGGCCAGGTTAGGCCGGCCCGCCGCGGCCCCAGTGGCAAAGTGACGCCGTCTGCGCCCGGCCGGACGCCCGATGGTCTCCCCCGACAGCCCCCGCGAACCGGTGCGACCCGATGGGCTGCGGCACGTGGCGGCCATCGACATCGGCACCAACTCGATCCACCTGCTGATCGCGGCGGTGAATCCGGAGCTGCGCAGCTTCCGGGTGGTGCTGGCGGAGAAGTCCACCACCCGGCTGGGGGAACGGGATCCGGAAACCGGCGACCTGAGCGCGGCGGCGATCGAGCGGGCCTTCGTGGCCCTGCGCCACTGCCGCGAGCTGGCCGACAGCCACGGCGTCGAGCAGATCCTCACCGCCGCCACCAGCGCGGTGCGGGAAGCGCCCAACGGCCGCACCTTCGTGCAGGCGGTGCAGGAGCAGCTGGGCCTGGAGGTGGATCTGATCAGCGGGCCGGAGGAGGCCCGCCTGATCTACCTGGGCGTGCTCTCGGGCATGGCCTTCGGTGACCAGGCCCATCTGATTCTCGACATCGGCGGCGGCTCGACGGAGCTGGTGCTGGCGGACGGCCGCGACGCCCGCGAGCTCACCAGCACCCGGCTGGGTGCGGTGCGCCTGCAGCGCGACTTCATCCGCCACGATCCGATCCCGCCCGAGCGGCTCACCTTCCTGCGGGCCTTCATCCAGGGATCGCTCGAGCCGGCCGTGGAGCGGGTGAAGGCCAGGCTCCGGCCAGGGGAGACCCCCGTGATGGTGGCCACCAGCGGCACCGCCCTGGCGATGGCGGCCCTGGCGGCTGCCGAGGAGGAGCGGCCGCCGCTGCGGCTGCAGGGCTACCGCGTGGGCCGCGACCGACTCGATCAGCTGGTGAACCGCCTGGCCGCGATGAACCTGGAGCAGCGCAAGGCCCTGCCGGCGATCAACGACCGCCGGGCCGAGATCATCGTGCCCGGGGCCCTGGTGCTGCAGCAGGCGATGGCGATGCTGCGGGCCGAGGAACTGGTGATCAGCGAGCGGGCGCTGCGCGAAGGCCTGATCGTCGACTGGATGCTCCGTCACGACCTGATCGTCGACCGCTTCTCGTTCCAGAGCGGCATCCGACAGCGCACCGTGCTGCAGCTGGCCCAGCGCTACGGCGTCGAGCGCGGCAGGGCCGACCGGGTGGCCGAGCACGCCCTGGCGCTGCATGATCACTGCCGCGGCGTGCTGCACCACGACGACGGCGAGGGGCGCCAGCTGCTCTGGGCCGCGGCGATGCTGCACACCTGCGGGCAGCACATCAACATCGGCGCCTATCACAAGCACAGCTGGTACCTGATCCGCCACGGTGATCTGCTGGGCTATTCGGAATCCGAGCAGCTGATGGTGGCGGCGATCGCGCGCTACCACCGCCGCAGCCTGCCGAAGAAGCGCCACGAGGCCTGGCTGCTGGTGCCGGGACGGGAGCAGCGGCGCACCGTGAACGGCATGGCGCTGCTGCTGCGGCTGGCCGCGGCCCTCGACCGGAGGCCCACGCCGGCCGTGGCCACCCTGCGGATCCACTGCACCCCCGACACCCTGCGGATCGGCCTGGTGCCGGCCTCCCCGGACCTGGATCTGAGCCTCGAGCGCTGGAGCCTGGCCTCCTGCGCCGAACCCCTGGCGGAAGCCACCGGGGTGCGGCTGGTGGTCGAATCCGGCGACCGGTAACGACCACGACGGCAGGCGGAGCGATCCATGGCCATGACGGAGGAACAGCTTCTGTCAGTCGCCATGAGTTCCCCCGTCTCCCCGGGCGCCACGCCGGGATCGCCTGCCGTGATGGATTCCGCCACCGCTTTCGTCGCCCTCGCCCTCGCTGCCGTCTCCTGGGACGGTGTGCTCACCCGCGCCGGCTCCAGGGCCCTGCGCCACGCCCTCGACTACCGGCCGCCGTTCAATGCCATGGGCGATGAGGCGATGATCCGCCTGTTCGATCGCCTCCTGGCCGAGCTGCGCGCCGAAGGACCGGTGCCGCTGATGGCCCGGGCCGCCGAGCAGCTCGATGCCCACCAGCGCCGCACCGCCTTCGCCGTGGCCGCCGAGATCATGCGCTCCGACGGCGAACTGGTGGCGGAGGAGCGGCGGATCCTGGCCGCCCTGGCCGATCACCTGGCCATTCCCGAGCCCGACACCAGCCGGATCCTGGAGGTGATGGACACCCTGCACGCCAGCCTGGTGCGCAGCCCCGTCCTGGCCTGAACCGCCAACCGGCGGTACAACGGCACCGGAATCGGCGGAGCAGGCTCCATCGTCAGGCACGCGAGCGTCCCAGCGAAACCGGCGGCCCGCGTTCGAGCCTTCGGCCCGATCGCGGCACTCCTCCTGGCGAGCCTTGCAGCTCCGGCCCTCGCCTGGATCGACCCGGCCACCGGCGAGTCGTCCACCGGCGAGTCGAGTTTCACCGAGACGGAACCGCCCACACCGGCAAACCCCGCACCCCCTCCACGCCCGGCCGCCATTCCCGCCCACACCCCCGTGGGGGACCTGGGGCGAACCGAGCGACTGGCCGAAACGCTGAGCCCCTACTACCGGCCTTCCACCATCCCCCCAGCCCTGGGAAACGGGATGCTGGCCGGCTCGGCCTCACCCGGCACCCCCGGGGAGACGCCTCTCACCTATCCGCTCGAGCGGCGCGCGGTGGAGAGCGATCCCTACGGCTGGCGGTATGCCCAGGAGCGCCAGCTCTGGCGGATGCATACCGGGCTGGATCTGATCGTGGCTGAGGGCACTGCGGTGCTGGCGGCCCTGGCCGGCACGGTGCGACTGGTGGACTGGGTCGGTGGCTATGGGCTCACCGTGATCGTCGAACACGGGAACGGCTGGCAGACCCTCTACGCCCATCTGGGCGAAATCGCCGTGCTGCCGGGGCAGAGACTGGCCGCCGGCGAGACCCTGGGGCGGGTGGGCAGCACGGGACGGGCCTCCACCGCCCATCTGCATTTCGAAGTTCGGCACAAGCTGGAAGGCGGCACCGTCGCCCTCGACCCGGCACCCCTGCTGACGCCGCCACCCCAGGGCAGCATGGCCGACCGTGGCGGCAGACCGTGAGGTCAAGAACGATCGAATACCGGCTTGACCAGATGAATGGGCGATACTGGATTCGAACCAGTGACCCCTTCCGTGTGAAGGAAGTGCGCTACCGCTGTGCTAATCGCCCGCACCACTGGATCTTAAAACACAGCCGGTCGCCGCTCAGCCCCGCCGATCGCCGGCCCGGCCATCCTGAACAATTGGCTCAGTCAGCGCGCCGAGCCCCTTGAGCACAGCCGGTTCCGTGACCACCGCGCCGGTGGATGTGCTGATCGTGGGGGGTGGCGTCTGTGGCACGGCCCTGCTGTTCGAGCTGGCCCGCTACACCGACCTGCCCCGGATCGCCCTGCTCGAGCGCTATGAGCGGCTGGCCCAGGTGAATTCCAGGGCCAGCAGCAACAGCCAGACCATCCACTGCGGCGACATCGAGACCAACTACGGCCTGGAGAAGGCCATCCGGGTGAAGCGCACGGCCGAGATGATCGTGCACTTCGCCGATCTGCTCGATCCGGCCACGCGGCAGCGCTGCGTGTTCCGCACGCCGAAGATGGTGCTGGGGGTGGGCGAGCGGGAATGCGCCTTCCTGCGCCGCCGCTTCGAGGAGTTCTCGCCCCACTTCCCGGCCATGGAGCTGCTGGAGAAGGAGCAGATCGCCGCATGGGAGCCGGCCGTGGCCCTGGTCGACGGGGTCCTGCGGCCCGAGGAGCTGGTGGCGATCGGCATTCGCCGCACCGAGACGGCCGTCGACTACGAAGCCCTCTCCGAAGCGTTCGTGGCCCAGGCCATGGCCGCCGTGGCGGGCAGCGAGCGCCGCATCGACCTCGAGCTGGGCACGACGGTGGAGCGGATCAGCCCGGACGGGGAGGAGTACGTGGTGGAGGCGCGGCGAGGCGCCGATCGGCTGCGGATCCGCGCCCGCCACGTGGTGGTGTGCGCCGGCGCCCACAGCCTGCTGATGGCCCAGCGGATGGGCCACGGCCTGGAGTACTCCTGCCTGCCGGTGGCCGGCAGCTTCTACTTCACGCCGGATCTGCTGCGCGGCAAGGTCTACACCGTGCAGAACGACCAGCTGCCGTTCGCCGCCATCCATGGCGATCCCGACGTGCGCGAGGCGGGCAAGACCCGCTTCGGGCCCACGGCGCTGGTGCTGCCGCTGCTGGAGCGCTACCGGCCGGCCTCCTTCTTCGCCTTCCTGCAGGTGCTGCGGCTCGACTGGGCGGTGCTGGCGGTGTTCTGGCAGCTGCTGCGCAGCGCCGACATCCGCAACTACATCCTGCGCAACCTCCAGTTCGAGCTGCCCTGGCTGGGGCGGCGCCTGTTCCTGCAGGACGCCCGCAAGATCGTGCCGGGCATGCGGCTGGAGGATCTGCGCCGTGCCCGGGGTTACGGCGGCGTGAGGCCCCAGCTGATCGACCGGTGGCAACGCCGGCTGATGCTGGGGGAGGCCCGGATCGAGCCGCGGCCTGGCCTGGCCTTCAATGTGACCCCATCACCCGGGGGCACCTGCTGCCTCGGCAACGCGGCCATCGAACTGGAGGCGATCGTGGCCCGGCTGGGCTGTGCGTTCCAGCGGGAGCGGTTCGAGCGGGAGCTCTACGGCGAGGGCGCCGACGCCTGACGGAACAGGTGATCGTGGCCTGCCGAGTAGAGCCTCGATCGGGCCTCGCCCGGGGCGGCGAGCGCGGGGCTGATCACGTAGAGCGTGGTGCGGATCAGCCCGCGTTCGCGGCTGACTTCAGCCATGCGCTCGAGCGGCACCACCGTGAGCCACTGGTCGGGCCAGCTGACGCGGTAGCCGATCGCCACGGGCGTGTCGGCAGGGTAGTGCTCCAGCAGGATGCGCTGCACCTCATCCACGTGACGGGCACTCAGGTAGAGGCAGAGGGAGGCGCCGAGGGCGGCCAGACGGCCCAGGGATTCCCGTTCCGGCACGCCGGTGCGGCCTCCGGCCCGGCTGAGCACGATCGTCTGCACCAGGGAGGGGATGGTGAGTTCGGCCTTCAGTGCCGCCGCCGTGGCCTGGTAAGCGCTCAACCCCGGCACCACCTCCACGGCCAGGCCTGCCTCGGCCAGCCGGCAGATCTGCTCGGCCAGGGCCCCGTAGAGGCAGGGGTCGCCGTCATGAAGGCGCACCACCCGCCGGCCGGCGCGGGCCCGCTCGATCACCACATCCATCACCTCCTCGAGGGTGAGGGTGCTGGTGCGGACCCGCTCGCAGCCGGCCGGGGCCAGCGCGGCGATCTGCGGCGACACCAGCGAATCGGTCCAAACGAGGACATCGGCCGCCTCGACCGCCCGCAGGGCGCGCAGGGTCATCAGGTCGACGGCACCGGGGCCGGCACCAACGATCCAGACGGTTCCCGCTGAGGGCTGGGGCGCCGCTGCGCTCGGCAGGCCGGCGCCGGGGATGGGGTCGCTCAAGGGGTGCTCCGGCCGGTGGAGGGGACCACGGCGCCGGGATCGGGAAGGGTGCGGCGGCGGCCGTAGAGGACCCACAGTCCGATCGCCCCGAGCAGGATCAGCAGGAGGCTCATCAGCTGGGCCATCCGCAGACCCCCCTCACAGAAGGGCGGAGCGGCAAAGAGGCAGAGGGGATCGGTGCGAAGCCCCTCGATCCAGAGGCGACCGGCGCTGTAGGCGATCAGATAGGCGCAGCTGAGGGCACCGGCGGGCAGAGGGATCCTTCCCCGCTGTCCCAGGCGGAAGAGGGTGAGCAGAAGGGCAAACACCCCGAGATTCCAGACGGATTCGTACAGGAAGGTGGGGTGGAAGAACTGCTGGTCGAGAAAGGGGGATGGGCGATGGATCGGCGGGATGTAGAGCTTCCAGGGAAGATCGGTGGGCACGCCGAAGGCCTCGGAGTTGAAGAAGTTGCCCCAGCGGCCGATCGCCTGGCCCAGGGCCACCGAAGGCACGAGCACGTCGAGGAGATTCCAGAACGGAATCCGCCGCCAGCGGGAATAGACGATCAGCGCCAGGGTGCCGCCGATCAGGGCGCCATGGATGGCGATGCCGCCGCGCCAGATGGCCAGGGCTTCGAGCCAGTTGAGCTGGTACTGGCGCCACTCCAGCAGCACGTAGTAGATCCGCGCTCCCAGCACGGCGGCGAGCACCAGCAGGGGGAGGAGGTCGGCGATCAGCACCGGATCGATGCCCCGCGAACGGCCGAGCCGAGTGGACAGCAGCAGGCCCGCCAGCACCGCCAGGGCGATCAGCAGGCCATACCAGCGCAGGGAAAAAGGGCCCAGCTGGAAGAGCAGGGGCCCCGGAGAGGTGAACACGGCCAGGGTCGTTGCCGGAAGTGGAAGGACCAACGAAGCGAAGCGGACGGACGACGGAAGGGATCAGAAGCCCTCGGCGGCCTGCACCTTCTCCACCTGCTTCTTCTTCAGCACCAGGAGAATCTGGGCCAGGGCGACGGCGGCGAAGAAAGCCAGCAGGCCATAGATCCTGACCGGGTCCTGAAGAACCACCTCGGCATCGAGCTGTCCGAAGCCACCGACGTTGGGATCGTCGGTCAGAGGGGCACCGGCGGCCACCACATCACCGACGGCCACGGTCAGGGTGGGGCCCGCGGGCACGGTCTCCCTCAGGCTCTGGCCGTCGGTGGTGCTGATCTCCACGATGGAGCTGCCGTTGTCGCCGGAGCTGATGGCGCTCACGGTGCCGGCCGCCGGGGCGGTGTAGAGGGTGTTGTTGCTCTTCTCACCGGTGGGATACACCTGGCCGCGGCCGCGGTTGCCGCCCACATGAAGCTGATACTTGCCGAAGTGAATGCTGCTGTCGGTGCCGGGATCCGGCGAGAGGATGGGGAAGACGATCTCCTGGTGCTGATCTCCGGGCAGCGGACCCACCAGCAGGATGTTGGGATCGTTCTCGCTGTACTGGGTGTAGTAGATGCCGCTGGTCTCCTCCTTGAGCTCGTCACTGAGGCGCTCGGGCGGGGCCAGCTTGAACCCCTCGGGAAGCATCACCACGGCGCCCACGTTGAGGCCGGTTCGCTTGCCATCGGCACCCACCTGCTGCACGGCGGTGTCGTAGGGGATCTTGACCACGGCCTTGAACACCGTGTCGGGCATCACGGCCTGGGGCACCTCCACCTGGGTGAGCTTCTTGGCCAGATGGCAGTTGGCACAGACGATCTTGCCGGTGGCTTCGCGGGGGCTGGCGTAGTTCTGCTGAGCCCAGAACGGGTAGGCCCAGCTGGCCTGGGGAGCGAAGAGGAGGGCCGCGGAGGCGAGCAGGGTGCTCAGCAGCAGGGAGAGGGTGCGACGCATGGAGTGGACGGACAGGCGACGGGTCGGGAGGGGAGCGGAGAGGTTCAGGCCCACCAGGGCTTGTCGCCGGTGCGGAAGTCGGTGTCGGTCCACTGGCTGAGGAAGACCGTGTCGTTCTCGATCGCCACGTTCGCCAGGGCCAGGGAGAGGGGCGCCGGTCCGCGCACCACCTTGCCGGTGGCGTCGTACTGACTGCCGTGGCAGGGGCACATGAACTTGTTGGCACCGCTGTTCCAGGGCACGACGCAGCCGAGGTGGGTGCAGATGGCGTTGATGCCGTAGCTGCCGATCGCGTCGGCCCCCTCCACGATCAGGTAGGTGGGATCCCCCTTGAGGCCCTGCACCAGGCTGCGATCACCCTCCTTGTGGGTCGACAGCCAGCCGCTGGCCGTGACCGTGTTGCCCAGTTCGTCCTTGGCGGTGGTGCCGCCGCCGCTGCCGGCGGCCTTGGGGGGGATGAAGTAGTTGACGACGGGATAGAGGGCGCCCAGGGCCACGCCCGTGACCGAGCCGAAGGTGAGCAGATTCATGAACTGCCGACGCCCCATGCCGGGCACATCGCTCACAGGGATCTGGGTCATACGAGGCGTTCCTGGGTGCCGAAGCGACGTGGCGCCCATTATGACCGTTGCCCTCCCGGCCTCGCTTTGGCACGACAGGGGTCTCATCCGTGGCGCAACATGCTGTCGTACGGGTGACCGAGCCCCTACCACCCCGCCGTGCCTGTCGACCCACCGCCCGCCGTGCCCTCACCCGACGCCGCGCCCGACCCGCTGGGCCTGGCGGAAGTGCTGGCCCTGTTGCGTTCGCGCTGGCAGGCCTCCTACGACCTGCAGCTGGTGCAGCGCCGTGGCCGCCTCTACCTGCAGGTGATGTGGGCCTATCTGGAGCAGCAGTCGTTCCCGCTCGATGCGGCGGCCTACGAGGCCAAGCTGGCGGAACTGCTGGAGGTTCTCAACAATCTGGGCGTGGCCGACCAGGTGCGCCGCTGGCTGCACACCACCCGTGAGCGGCCGCGGCTGGGCAAGGCGATGAGCCTCGCGCTGGAGCCTGCCAGCGGCGGCCGCAGCAGCGAATTCCTGCTCTGAATCCCTGCCGGCGGGTGCTGATGGCGGAGATCAGGCAGCCGGAGCGGGCCGGAGCCGCTCGGCCAGAGCCACCAGCGCCACTCCCACCAGGAACAGGGCGGTGATCGCCCCGGTGAGCAGGAGCATGGTGACCGGGTCGGTGGAGGGGGTGAGCACGGCCCCGGCCAGGGCCGCCACCAGCACGACCCAGCGCCAGGCCGCGAGCATCGGTGCCGCCCCCACCAGGCCGAAGGCCCCGAGCAGGAGCTGCAGCACCGGCAGCTGGAAGGCGAGGCCCGTGGCCACCATCAGCAGGAGCACGAAGTCGAGGTAGCGCTCGATCGACCAGATCGGCTCCACCACATCGGCGCCGTAGCTCACCAGGAAGCGCAGGGCCGCCGGGAGCAGCGCCCACCAGGCGAAGGCCAGGCCGGCGATGAACAGCACCGCCGAGGCCGCGACCGCCGGAGCCACCAGGCGCCGCTCCCGGCGGGTCAGCCCCGGCAGCACGAAGGCCAGACCCTCATAGAGGATGTAGGGGAGGGCGAGGGTGAGGCCGGCGTAGCCCGCCACCTTGAGCGACACGAACAGGAACTCCCCGGGGGCCAGCTGGAGGAAGCGCATCCCCTCGGCCGGCATCTCCAGCAGGCGCACCAGGGGCCGCACCCCGGCCAGACAGGCAGCCGCCGCCAGCACCAGCACCAGCAGGCTGCGCAGAACACGGCGGCGCAGCTCCTCCAGGTGCTCCATCAGGGTCATCTCCACCTCGCCGGGACACTCGTCCGGGGCGGACACCCGGATCGGGGGCGGCGGCAGGGGGGTGGGCAGCGCTGGTTCGCTCATGGCATGGGCTCCGCGCCGAGGCTAGGCAGGCGTGCGTGCGGGAGGAGGAGCCCGGAAGCCCGCTGAGGATCGGCCCAGAGCACGGTGCCCCCACGGTGGCGCACCGTGCCGGGGCCGGCGCCGGGCATGCGCTGCAGGGCATCGCCGGGCACCATCACCACCGGCACGCGGGTGTTGCCGCGGGCGCGGCTGAAATGGGCGGCCAGGTCGGCCGCCGCCTGCAGATCGCGCTCCGAAGCGGGCCGCTCCGAGGACTTGAGCATCACGTGGCTGCCGGGACATTCCTGGGCATGGAACCACAGGTCGCCGCGGCGGGCCTGACGCAGGCTGATCCACTCATTCTGGCGATGGTTGCGGCCCACCTGCACCCGCAGGCCATCGGGTGTGCGCAACTCCAGCGGACTGGGCAGCTCCGCCGGATCGTGCCGGCGGCGGCGGCGCTCCCCACCGCCCCGAGGGCCGGCTTCACCCCCGCGGCGCAGCAGGTCTTCCACCTCCCCCTCCAGTTCCTGCAGCTGCTCGGGCGACTCCTGCAGGCCCAGGAAGGCCAGGCTGGCCTCGAGCCGCTCCAGCCGGAGGCGGTGCAGTTCGAGCCGTGGCTGGATCGCGGCCACGGAGCGGCGCAGGCGCCGGGCGCGCCGGTAGAGGGCCTGGGCTTCGGCCACCTGCTCACGGCTGGGTTCCGGCAGGCAGAGCAGGGCATCGGCCTGACGCTGCAGGTCGTCGCTGCCGTCCACCTGCTCAAGCAAGACCTGCTGCTCCGCCCGCTGGCGCTCCTGACGATCGCGGGCCTGCAGCAGGCGCTGCTCCAGTTGTTGCCGGCGTTCCTCCAGTTCCCGCCGGCCCAGCTCGCGGCCGTAGTAGGCCGCCAACGGGGCGTTGACCGCTCCCGGAACCGGCACGCCCCAGCACCGGTAGGCGGTGGGATCCCCGGCCACGAAGCCGAAGCGCTCCAGCCGGAGGTCCTCCAGCCAGCGGCACCATCGCGCCCAGAGCCGCTGCCAGTCGGCCTCCTCCAGCTCCGTCACCGGGCGCTCGAGGAGAGTCTGAGCACCGATTGGGACATCCCCAGCAGCATCACCGGCGAGCTGCCGCGCCAGCGATGGGCTGATGCCCTGGTAGGTGTGCTGGAGGGCCAGGCGCAGCGGAACCGGCACCAGGAGGAGCCGGCGGCGCCAGCGCCCGTAGTCCCCGCCATCGAGATCGGGCGGGTCGCCCTGCAGGGGCGGCGGCGCTGTGTAGGCATCGCCGCTGCCGATCGGCCGCAGCCGCGACTGCTGCGGCCGCACCTGTCGGGCCAGGGCCATCACCCGTCCCGTCTCATCGAGCAGGAAGAGGTTGCTGTGGCGTCCCATCAGCTCCACCACCAGACGGCGGCGCACCGACTCGCCCGGACGGGCGGCGAAGTGGAGCTGCACCACCCGTTCCCAGCCCTGCTGCTCCAGGCCCACCAGAGCCAGCCCCCCGAGGCCGTGCTGCAGCTGCTGGGCCAGGGTGCTGCCCTCCCCCCGGCGGGGGGGCGGCTCGATCGCCAGCAGACGGGGGGCATCGGCCTGCCAGGCGATCTCCAGCCAGTGGCGACCATGAAGCCCGCGCAGACCAAGTTCGAGGCGATGGGGAGCCGGTTGCTGGGCCTTCTCGAAGCGGCTGGGCACCAGAAGCGGACGCAGCTCCGCCAGCACCGCCTTCAGCGTGGTGACGTCCATGGCCTGGATCGGCGCGAGCCGCATCGGGGCCGCTCTCCTGATTCGGGCTTCTACTCTGCTGGCCAGCGGTCTTCCCCTGCATGCCCCCCTCCCCCGCTGCCGGCCGGCTCAGCGTGATCACCGGACCGAGCGGGGTCGGCAAGGGCACCCTGGTGGCGGCGCTGCTGCAGCGCCACCCGCACCTCTGGCTGTCGGTCTCCGCCACCACGCGGCCCCCCCGCGCCGGGGAGGTGGACGGCCAGCACTACTTCTTCCTCAGCCGTGAGAGCTTCGAGCGGATGCAGCGGCAGGGGGGGTTGCTGGAGTGGGCCGAGTTCGCCGGCAACCTCTACGGCACGCCGCGCGAACCCGTGGAATGCCGCCTGAGGGAGGGGGTGCCGGTGCTGCTGGAGATCGAGCTGGAAGGGGCTCGGCAGGTGCGCCGCAGCTTCCCGGCCGGCTTCCAGATCTTCGTCAGACCGCCGAGCTTTGAGGAACTGGAACGGCGCATCCGCGGGCGGGGCACCGACAGCGAGGAGGCGATCCAACGGCGGCTGGCCAGGGCCCGCGAGGAACTCCAGGCGGAAGGGGAGTTCGATGCGGTGCTCACGAACGGCGTGTTCGAGACGGCCGTGGCGGAACTGGAGGGGCTGCTGGGCCTGGCGCAGGACTGAGGGCGCTCCGACTCCGACGGGGGCGCAGGCCAAAAAAAAGCGACCCCTTCAGGGCCGCCGGGCTGATCCGCGCAGGAGACGCCGCCTCAGAGGGGGTGGAACAGCAGGTCGGGGAAGAACCGGTTGAACTCGATCATGATCCCGGCGGTGACGGTGAACCAGATGGCCGCAAAGACCGGAGCCGTGGTCAGGAACTTCTTCATGGATGGGGCCGTGGAGGGGTGGGCGGAGGAAGGGTTGCCGGTTCCCCTGCCGAGCGGCACTGCCGCGGCAGGGAATTCGGATCTCAGCGGGGGGAGACGGTGACCTTGCTGTCGGCCTCGAGGAGCTTGCCGCTGGTGAACTCGCCGAAGGCGGCCAGGGGCCAGGTGGCGGCGGCCAGGGTGCTCTTGAGAGCCAGAGGCAGATCGATCTGGATCTCCTTCATGGTCGCGTCCTTGGCGCCGCGCACGGCCTGCAGATAGCCGCGACCGGCCCAGCCGATGCAACCAGCGATGTAGAGGAAGGCGATACCGGGGATGATGAAGTCACCGGCATGGCTCCAGCGGCCGTCCACGATGAGGTGCGGCAGCCCATCGGCTCCGCAGACGGCCTGGCTGTACATCTCGAAGCGGGCCTTGGCCTGGGGCGTGGCGGCGGCGCTGGCGCGCTGCTGGAAGCGGGGGCTTTCGGCGCAGGGGGTCAGCCCGGCCACATCGGCGTTGGCCACGGGGGCGAAACCGAAGAGAAGCAGGGCGGAAATGAGAACGGCGAAGAGACGGCGCATCGTTTCCGGTTCCGGGAAATGGCCTGCCAGAGGGCAGGATGTCACTCGCGGACAGTAGGGGACATCCCGGGAGCCCATGCCCACGGTTCTGGCCGTCGAAACAAGTTGTGACGAGTCGGCGGCGGCCGTGGTGCGCGACGACGCGGTGCTCGCCAGCGCGGTGGCGTCCCAGATGGAGGAGCATGCCCGCTGGGGCGGCGTCGTGCCCGAAATCGCCTCACGGCGCCACGTGGAGGCGCTGCCGCAGCTGATCGGGCACGTGATGGCCCGCTCCGGTCTGGCCTACGCCGATCTGGACGCCATCGCCGCCACGGTGGCCCCCGGCCTGGTGGGGGCCCTGCTGGTGGGCTCGATCACGGGCCGCACCCTGGCGCGGCTCCACGGGCTGCCCTTCCTGGCGGTGCACCATCTGGAGGGGCACCTCTGCTCGGTGCGGCTGGGGGACCCCCTGCCGGAAGGTCCCTTCCTGGTGCTGCTGGTCAGCGGCGGACACACCGAACTGGTGCGGGTCGAGGGCGTGGGGGCCTACACACGTCTGGGTCACAGCCATGACGACGCCGCCGGGGAGGCCTTCGACAAGGTGGCGCGCCTGCTGGGTCTGGGCTACCCGGGGGGGCCGGCCATCCAGGCGGCGGCGCTGGAGGGCGACCCGCAGCGCTTTGCCCTGCCCTCGGGGCGGGTCTCACGGCCGGAGGGCGGCTTCCATCCCTACGACTTCAGTTTCAGCGGCCTGAAGACGGCGGTGCTGCGGCTGATCCAAAGCTTCCCCCCCGAGGCGGGGGAGCCGCCGGTCGCCGACATCGCCGCCAGCTTCGAGCGGGTGGTGGCGGAGGTTCTGGTGGAGCGCAGCTGCCGCTGCGCGCTGGACCACGGCCTGGGCACGGTGGTGCTGGTGGGGGGAGTGGCCGCCAACCGGCGGCTGCGGCAGCGCATGGCGGAGCGCTGCGCGCACCATGGCCTGGCCCTGCGGGTGGCACCGATGGCCTACTGCACCGACAATGCGGCGATGATCGGGGTGGCGGCGGCCCGGCGTCTCGCGTGCGGTGCCCGCAGCCCCTTCGATCTGGGGGTGGCGGCCCGGCTGCCCCTGAAGGAGGCCGGCCGGCTTTACGAAACGCGGTCGTGCTTTTAAGTCTCTTATGGTGATTCCATCCACTTCGGGACGGCCCGATGGCCCCTGCTGAGATCCGTGAGAACGGCCTGGAGCCCGTGCCGGTGGACCGGGAAGAACTCAATGCCTGGCGACGGGGCTTCACCCCCCAGGCCGAGATCTGGAACGGCCGGCTCGCCATGCTCGGCCTGTCGCTCGGCCTGGCCAGCCTGCTGCTGATCCGCCTGGCCACCCCCCACTGAGCCGCAGCACCGGCCGGTTGACCCCCCTCTCAGATCCGCCCGCGCAGCGTCTGAGCCAGTTCGTTTCGCCTGGGGCTGTGCCGCAGCGCCTCCTCGGGCGCCACCCGCCCCTCCTCCACCAGACGCGCCAACGACTGGTTGATAGTGATCATGCCGTCGAAGGCACTGCGGGCCATGATCTCCTCGACCTCCTCCAGCTCTCCCCTCAGGATGTAGTCGCGGCAGGCGTCGGTGTTGATCAGCAGGTCGTGATAGTGGGTGCGCCCCCCCTGGAGCGTGGGGATCAGGCCCTGCGAGATCACCCCCAGCAAGGATTCCGCGACCTCCTGACGCACCTTCTCCTTGTCCTGCGGCGGGAACATGCCCATCACCCGCTCCACGGTCTTGACGGCCGAGTTGGTGTGGAGGGTGCCCAGCACCAGGTGGCCCGTCTGGGCCGCTTCGAGGGCCGTGGCGAAGGTCTCCCGGTCGCGGACCTCACCGATCAGGATCACGTCGGGATCTTCCCGCAGCGAGGCCCGCAGGGCGTTGTGGAACTCGCGGGTATGGCGTCCCACCTCCCGCTGGCGGATCAGGGAGCGGCGGCTGGAGTGCAGGAACTCGACCGGATCCTCGATCGCGATGATGTGCTTCGCCGCGGTTCGATTGATCCAGTCGATCATGGCCGCCAGTGTGGTGCTCTTGCCGCAGCCCGTGGGTCCGGTCATCAGCACCAGGCCCTGGGGGTAGGTGGTGAGCGAGCGGATCACCTCCGGCATGCCGAGCTCATCGAGGGTTGGAACCTCCAGGGGAATCAGTCGCAGCACCATCCCGGGGCCGCGCATCGTCTCCAGGAGATTGATCCGCACCCGCACGAAGGGGAAGGCATGGGAGCCGTCGTATTCGTGGATGGCGGCGAACTGCTCGAGGTCGTGAGGCTGCAGGATCTCCTCCAGCCACCGCTGGAACTGCCCGATCTCCGTCAGCGGCCAGCCCGTCGCCAGCATGGTGCCCCGGCAGCGGTAACGCGGCTCCTCGCCCACGCCCAGATGCACGTCGGAGCACTGGCGTTCGTGGGCGAGGCGCACGATGCCCTCCAGGCTGGAGGGCATCGGCAGGCCGACCATCCCGAGTGCCGCCGCGGCGGCAGCATCCAGGGGCGTCACGGCAGGAGCGGGAGGGGCCGGCGGCGGCGGGGCCGAGGCGAAGACGGGATCCGGCACCGGAACCACCTCAAGGCGAGCGCGATCCCCAAAGGATTGCGTGGATCGGCGAGGGTGTCATCCGCAGCCGGGGCGACGGCGAGCGCCGGGCGTGGGAGGGGCGCTGCCTAGGATCCGGGCCACCGCCAGCCCCCCTTGGCCGCCACTCCACCGCTCGTCAGCATCGTGCTCGGCACCAGGCCCGAAGCGATCAAGCTGGCCCCGGTGATCCTGGCCTTCCAGCGGGCCCCCGATTTCCGCACCCGCGTGGTGCTCACCGGCCAGCACCGCGAGATGGTGGCCCAGGTGATGGACCTCTTCGGTCTGGCGGCCGACCGCGACCTGGCCCTGATGGCCCCGAGGCAGACCCTCACCCACGTGACCTGCGCCGCCCTGCAGGGACTGCGCGAGGAGTTCGCCGCCCATCGCCCCGATCTGGTGCTGGTGCAGGGCGACACCACCACGGCCTTCGCCTCGGCCCTGGCCGCCTTCTACGAGCAGATTCCGGTGGGGCACGTGGAGGCGGGCCTGCGCACCGACAACCTCAACGACCCCTTCCCGGAGGAGGCCAACCGGCGCCTGATCTCCCAGATCGCCCAGCTGCACTTCGCGCCCACGAGCGTGTCGGAAGCCAACCTGAGGCGCTCCGGGGTGGTGGGAAAAGTCCTGGTCACCGGCAACACGGTGATCGACGCTTTGCTGCTGATGGCCGAAACGGCGCCGCTGCCCCGGCCAGCCGGCCTCGACTGGGAGCGGCAGCGGGTGATCCTGGCCACCGTGCACCGTCGCGAGAACTGGGGTGAGCGGCTGGCCTCGATCGGCGCGGGCCTGCGCGAACTGCTGGATCGCCACCCCGACACGGCCCTGCTGCTGCCGCTGCACCGCAACCCCACCGTGCGGGAACCGCTGCAGGACCTGCTGGGCGACCATCCCCGGGCCTTCCTCACCGAACCGCTCGATTACGACCGACTGGTGGGGGCAATCCGCGGCTGCACGCTCCTGCTCACCGATTCCGGCGGCCTGCAGGAGGAGGCGCCGGCGCTGGGCAAGCCGGTGCTGGTGCTGCGGCGCACCACTGAACGGCCGGAAGCCGTGACGGCCGGCACGGCCCGGCTGATCGGCACCGACGCCACGGCGATCGTGGCGGAGGCGAGCCGGCTGCTGGAGGATCCGGCGGCCTACGAGGCCATGGCCAAGGCCCACAACCCCTTCGGCGACGGAGAGGCCAGCGGCCGGATCGTGGAGGCCAGCCGCGCCTTCCTGGCGGAGTCCAGAGCGGAAGCCTGAGCGTTGCGGCGGCGCCGGGAGCCGGGCGGCTCTCGCTACTCCCGGGGCTTCTTGGCCCAGGGGGGCAGGTCGATGAACACCCGGGTGCCCTGCTCGAGGCCACTGAGGATCTGGGTGTTGCGGCCGCTGCTGGCCCCCAGCGTCACCGGCTGGAAGGTGGGCTGCTTGTCCTTGCCCACCAGCAGCACCCCGGGCTGTCCCTCCTGGGTCACCACGGCCACGGTGGGAACGAGGGTCTGGGCCGCCAGGCCGCCGGTCTGGAAATCGATGTCGGCGGTCATCCCGATCCGCAGATCCCCGTTGAGCTGGTTGAGCTCCAGCTTCACCTCGAAGGAGGTGACGTTGTTGTTCTTGATCGCCCGCGGAGCGATCTGGCGCACCCGGGCAGGGAAACGGCGATCGGGGAAGGCATCCACGCGCACGCTGGCGGCCTGGCCGACGCGGATCCGCCCGATGTCGCTCTCGGGCACCTTGGCCACCACCTCCAGACCCTGGGCCAGCTCCACCACGGAGGAACTGGAGGCTCCGGCGGTGGCCGAGGCGGAGGTGGTGGGGGTGACGAAGGCGCCGGGATCGGCGAACCGCTGGGTGATCACCCCGGCGAAGGGGGCGCGGATGGTGAGCTCCTCCCGCTCCACCAGCCGCTGGTTGTAGCGACGGCCGGCGGCATCGAGGGCCGACTGGGCGGTGAGGAAGCGGGTGCGGAACGACACGATGTCGTCCTGGCTGATGGCCCCCTCGCGGAACAGCTGCTGCCGCCGCTCGTAGTCGGAGCGGGCGCGGCGGTACTCGGCCTCCGCCTGGCGCACCTGGGCCTCGAGTTCCTGCTCGCGCTGACGCAGATCGCCGGTGTCCATCAGGGCGAGGGGCTGGCCCTGGCGCACCCGATCCCCCTCATCCACGTAGAGCTGAGCCAGCACGCCCCCCCGCTTGGGACTCACGTTGACGCGGCGGGCCGCCTCCAGTTCGCCGCTGGCGGTGACCACCCCCGGCAGGGTGCCGCGCTGGGCCAGCACGGTGTACGCCGCCAGATCCCGCTGCCGGCTGGTCGTGCGCTGCCGCTGCAGGAAGGCAGCCCCTGCCAGCACCACCACAGCGGCCAACCCGGCCGCCAGCCAGCGACGTCGCAGGCGGCGGCCCCGCTTCACCACGGGGAGGGACGTTGCCGGCGGTGCGGCCGGGGCCTCCACGCGCACCGGCGGGTCGGCCGTGGGGGGAGGTTCGAGCATGTGCGTGGCGATGGTCACGTCCTCGGTCTGGCCCCAGTCTTCCTGGTTCAAAGCCGAACTGTGGCCGACGGATGACCGGCGCCGGCGGGGTGGAGCTGCCGGAAAGCCCCCGTCTAGATTCCCGGCCATGCTCAAAGCCGGAATCGTGGGTCTGCCCAACGTGGGCAAATCGACCCTGTTCAACGCCCTGGTGGCCAACGCCCAGGCCCAGGCGGCCAACTTCCCCTTCTGCACGATCGAGCCCAACGTGGGCGTGGTGGCCGTGCCCGACGAGCGTCTGAAGATGCTCTCGGATGTGTCCAGCTCCAGGGAGATCATCCCCACCCGGGTGGAGTTCGTCGACATCGCCGGGCTGGTGAAGGGGGCCAGCCAGGGGGAGGGGCTGGGCAACAAGTTCCTGGCCAACATCCGCGAGGTGGACGCGATCGTCCATGTGGTGCGCTGCTTCGAGGACGACGACGTGATCCACGTGTCCGGCGCGGTGGATCCGGTGCGCGACGCGGAGGTGATCAACCTGGAGCTGGGCCTGGCGGATCTGGCCCAGGTGGAGAAGCGGCGCGAGCGGCTCCGGAAGCAGCTGCGCACCAGCAAGGAGGCCCAGGCCGAGGACGGCGCCCTGGAACGGATCCAGACGGAGCTCGAGGCAGGCGGCGCCGCCCGGCGGGTGAGCCTGAGCGAGGAGGAAGCGGCCGCACTGAAGCCGCTGGGTCTGCTCACCGCCAAGCCGATCATCTACGCCACCAACGTGAGCGAGGACGACCTGGCCGAGGGCAACGCCCACACCCGGGCTGTGGAGGCGCTGGCGGCGGCGGAAGGGGCCGAGGCGGTGCGGATCTCGGCCCAGGTGGAGGCGGAGCTGGTGGAGTTGGGCGAGAGCGAGCGGGCCGACTACCTGGCGGGTCTGGGGGTGAGCGAGGGAGGGCTGCGCAGCCTGATCCGCGCCACCTACCGCCTGCTCGGGCTGCGCACCTACTTCACCACCGGGGAGAAGGAGACGCGGGCCTGGACGATCACCGCCGGCATGACCGCCCCCCAGGCCGCCGGCGTGATCCACACCGATTTCGAGCGCGGCTTCATCCGCGCCCAGACGATCGGCTGCGCCCAGCTGGTGGAGGCGGGCTCCCTGGCCGAGGCCCGCAACCGCGGCTGGCTCCGCAGCGAGGGCAAGGACTACGTGGTGGTGGAGGGCGACGTGATGGAGTTCCTCTTCAACGTCTGAGCGAAGCGCTGAGCGCGGCGGCCTGGCCGTGGTTCAGGAGCCGGCGGCGCGAGCCCTTCGGCGAGAATCCGGAGATGTTGCGGTGGTGTGCCATGAGCCAAGCCCAGGACCCCTCCCCGCTCGCCCCATCGGAACCTCCGTTCGAAGGGGCCGCCGACCACCCCCACAACTTCGATATCCAGAAGGAGCTGCACCAGCGGATCCGCAACGATCCCGACTACGACGACTGGGAGTACGGCACCGAGCCCCTGCCTCACGAGGCCTGGATCGCGGCGCGCGAGCGTGAGCGCAGCGCTTCAGCGGAGCCGGGGGCGGCGGGGCCTGGGGTGGAAGCGATCGAGCTGCCCCACCAGCAGCAGACCCAGTAGTGCCAGCGCGGCCGTGAGCAGCCACAGGCCGGCGCCATGGCCCTGTCGATCGAGCAGACAGCCCCCCAGCAGCGGCGCCACGAAGGCCCCGATGGCGAAGCACTGCGAGAACAGGGCCATCGCCATGCCCTGATGCGCCACCGGCGTCACCTCCACCACGGCCTCGCTGGCGGTGGGCAGGAACGCCGCCGAGGCTGCCGCCAGGGGCAGCTGGGCGAGCAGCAGCAGGGGCAGGCCGCGGGGCACGAGGCTGGACAGGGCCAGCAGCAGCGTGCCGGCCGCGAACCCCACCAGACTCCAGCCGAGCCCGAAGGCCACCGGCCGCTCGGCCAGCCACCGGCCCAGAGGCCACTGGAGGAGGAGCAGCAGCGTCAGCTGCAGACCCAGCAGCAAGGCCCCCAGACTCTCGGGCAGGGGTGGCCGGGCCAGTCCGCCGCGCACCAGATCGAGCGGCAGGGCACTCTGGAGCAGCGACACCATCCCCGTCGCCAGGAGCGTGACCCCCAGCAGGGGCAGCAGCGGTCGTACCCAGAGGCGCCAGGAGAGCAGCCGTTCCGCCCGGGGAGAGGCTGCCGCCGTGGGCAGGGGCAGGCGCCGCAGCAGCGCGATCAGAACCACCATGCAGGCGATGTCCACCAGGTAGATCCCGCGCAGGCGGCCGGCGGAGGCCAGCAACGCCCCCAGCAGCACACCGGTGGCGATGCCGCAGGCATCGGCGGTGCGGGCCAGGGCATAGGCACGACCCGAGGGCTGGGGTGCCGCACAGCCGGGCACCGCCAGCTCGATGGCCGGCCAGTACATCCCCATCGCCACACCCAGCAGCAGCTGGCCCGCCAGGAAGGCGCCGAACCCCCCGGCCGTGAGCAGACGGACGTCGGCCAGGATCGAGATCAGCGCCGCCAGCAGAACGGGGCGGTCGATCGCCAGGCCGCGGTCGAGCCACCAGCCGCTCAGCAGCCTCCCCGCCGTGCCCGCCAGGGCCGCAGCCGCCAGGCCCCGGCCCACGGCCGTGGCGGAGAGGGCCGCCGCATGGAACACCACCGGGGTGAGATACAGCACCCCACCCGCCCCCACACTGCCCACCAGCCGGATCAGGGCCAGATCCCGCAGCGGCGCGGGAAACTGGAGCAACCAGCTGAGGCTGCTTGCTCCTGCGTGAGGCTGTGTCAAACCGCTCCCGGTGGCTGCTGGTGCTGCTCGCCAGTCTGATGCTGGGCGCACCCGCCGCCCGGGCAGCCGATCAGCTGGAGGTCCGCCTCGACGGGCTCTCGCTGCCCCTCGACCTGAACCAGCTGGAAAGCTGGAGCCGCGATCCCCGCGGCAGTCGCACCGAGCTGGGGGTCTGGTTCGAGCTGCTCGAGCCCGAGAGCCGCGAGAACCTGCGCACCCTGCTGCGGGAACCGCTCCTGCGCGACCGGGGGCTGGCCCTGCAGCTGCTGCAGAGCTGGGCCGGGCGCCAGGTGCTCGAAGAGGTGGGCGACCTGCTCGGCACCGGCCAGCCCGGCAGCGGCGTGATGCTGCTCGCCACGCTGCGGAACCTGCTGCAGCGGGAGGCATCCGTGAGCTTCCTCGATCTGCTGCAGGCGGTGCCCGCCGAGCGGCTCACCCTCGATCTCGACGGGCTGCAGAAACTCGCCGGTCTCTGGCGGCAGCAGCTGGAGGATCAGCGCCAGGCCCTCTCCAGCCTGCGGCAGCTGGTGCTGCCCCAGCGCGAGATCTCCAGCGGAGGCGCGACACGAACGGCCGCTGGACGGCTCCGGCCGCGCCAGGTGACCCTGCCGGTGGGGCACCGCAACGAGCCCCTCCACCTTGAGCTCTGGCCCGCCACCGAACCACGCCGGCGACCCTGGATCCTGCTGATGCCGGGGCTGGGGGGCAGCGGCTCCCAGTTGGCCTGGCTGGCCGAGGGTCTGGCCGCCCGGGGCTGGCCGGTGCTCGTGATGGAGCATCCCGGCAGCGACGAACGGGCCGTGCGGGAGCTGCTCGATGGTCAGCGCCCCCCGCCCGGCGCCGAGACCCTTCCCGACCGCCTCGCCGACGTGCAGGCGGTGCTCGAGGCGGAGCGGCTCGGCCCGCTGCCCCCGCTCGGGGATTCGGTGGTGCTGATGGGCCATTCCCTCGGTGGCCTTTCGGCGCTGCTGGCCAGCGGCATCCGTCCGGAGGCGGGCCTGGAGCGGCGCTGTGAGCGGGCCCTGGAGGTGATCCCGCTGATCAACCTTTCCCGGCTGCTGCAATGCCAGCTGCCCCAGGTTCCGCTGCCTTCGGGGGATCCGGCGGCTCCGCCGAACACGCTGGCGGCGGTGGTGAGCCTCAACGGGTTCGGCAGCCTGCTCTGGCCCGAACGGGGACTCGAGCAGCTGCCGGTCCCCCTGCTGCTGGCGGGGGGCGGCCTCGATCTGGTCACCCCGCCGGTGAGTGAACAGCTGGGGCTCTACCTGCAGCACCGCGATCCCCGCAGCCGGCTGGTGATGGTCGACGGGGGCAGTCACTTTTCGGTGGTGCGGGTGCGGCAGCAGGAGGAGGCCCTGCTGCGACTCGGCAACGACCTGGTGGGCCTGGAGCCGCTCAAAGTGCAGGCCCTGTTGCTAGGGGTGACCGCCGACTTCCTGAACTCCCTGGAGACCGGGGTCCCCCTGACGCCGGAGCTGCGGCGTCAGGACGGGGTGCGTGCCTACGTGCTCGACCGCAGCACGGCCCGGCGCTGGCGCGGGGAACTGGAGGACTGATCAGAAGCGGATGCGGGGATCCAGCAGAGCCAGCAGCAGATCCACAGCCACCCCCACCAGCACCACCAGGCCGGCCACCACCACCACGATGCCCTGGACCAGGGGGTAGTCGCGCTGACCGATCGCCTCCTGGAGCCGGAAGGCGATGCCCGGCCAGGAGTAGGTGACCTCGATCAGCAGGGCACCACCGATCAGCGACGCCACCGTGATGCCGGTGATCGTCAGCACCGGCAGGAGAGCGTTGGGGAGGGCATGGCGCAGCACCACCCGCGCCTCGCTCAGGCCGCGGCTGCGGGCCGCTTCCACGTAGTCGGAGCGCAGGGTGCGGCGCAGGTTGAGCCGCAGGGCATTGGCGAACACCCCGCTGAGCAGCAGACCCAGGGTGCAGGCCGGCAGCGCCAGATGGCGCAGGGTGGCGACAAGCTGCTGGAGGCTGCCGGCGCGGAGGCTGTCGAGCAGGTAGAACCCGCTGCCCGCGGGCGGAACCAGGGTGGGGGGATAGCGGCCGCCCACCGGCAGCCAGCCGAGCCACACGGCGAAGACCAGCTGGACCACCATCGCGGCCCAGAACGGCGGCAGGGCATAGGTGCCGATGCCGTAGAGCCGCGCCGCCAGATCCACCTTTCCCTCCGGACGACCAATGCCGCTGAAGCCCACTGCCAACCCCACCACGACCGCCACCGCCAAGGCACAGACCCCAAGCTCCAGGCTGGCCGGCAGGCTCTGGCGGATCACCTGGGACACCGGCGTCTCGTTGGTGAGGGATTCGCCCAGGTTTCCTCGGACCAGATCCCAGAGAAACTGCCCGTACTGGCTGAGCAGGGGCTGATCCAGGCCGAGCTTCTGCCGCATCGCCAGCCGCGCCGCCTCCGGTGCCCGGGTGCCCAGCAGCGCGTCCACCGGATCGCCCGGTGCCAGCCGCAGCAGGAGGAAGACCAGCGTGGCGATGAGCCAGAGCATCACCGGGGCCAGGGCCAGGCGACTGGCCAGGTAACCCAGCAGCTGGCGGCGGCGGCTCATCGCTGCACCTTCAGCTGGCTGAGCACCACGCGGCCGGAGCCATCGAAGCGGGGAACGGCCAGATGGGGACGGGCCCAGGCCCGGGGCGCCACCAGCCACACCGGGATGTACGGGGAGGCCTCGGCCGTCTCCCGCTGCAGGCGGTGCAGCAGCGCTAGCCGCGCGGGCCCCTCCAGGCTCTCGCTGCGGCGGAGATCCGCGTCCAGTCCCGGACGGGTCCAGAAACTGCCGCTGGCGGCGCTGGCTCCCTCCAGGCAGCGGTTGCCCTCGGCCTTGTCGCAGCCCAGCAGCGGGATCAGATAGTTGTCGGCGTCGGGAAAATCGCCCATCCACTCGAGCAGGATCGAGGCGAAGGCCCCCTCGCCCAGCTGACGGTAGGCCGTGGTGGATTCCATGCCGGTCACCGCCAGGGCGATGCAGTCGCCCAGATCACGCTGGAGCTGTTCCTGCCAGATCAGGGCGAACAGCCTGTCGGCGGGGATGTTGGAGCGGAAGGTGAAGGGCAGGGTGAGCCGCTTGCCGCGGCAGTAGCCCGCCTGCCGGAACAGACGACGCGCCTCGGCAGGGTCGTAGCCGGGCCAGGCGTCGGGCAGGGAGCCCTCCAGCGTGGGGGGCACCAGATCGCGCAGCGGCGGTCGCAGGCCGTGGGTGACGCGGCGGCTGATCAGCTCGCGATCGAGGCTGTGGGCGATGGCGCGCCGCACCCGTGGATCCTGCAGCGGCGGCTGGTCGCTGAGCAGGGTGAGGTAGCCGATCTCCAGGGCCGGCCCGGTGCCTTCCCGCAGCTGGCCGGCCGCGACGGAGCGGCGCAGCGAGAGCTGCTGATCGCCCTCCAGGCTGGTGGAGAGCAGCACGTCCAGCTCGCCGCTGCGCAGGGCGCCGTAGAGGGCGGTGGAGTTGCTCAGGTTCACCAGGTCGATGCCGCCATTGGCCGGCCGGGGACCCCAGTAACCGGCGAAGGGCTCGAGCCGCTGCTGCTGGTCGGTGAAGAAGGTGAGCCGGTAGGGACCGGTGCCGACGAAGCGCTCGTTCAGGAAGCGGCCGGCGTGGGCTCGGTAGGCGGTGGGGGAGAGCGGGGTGAGGTTGACGGCGCTCAGCAGCTGGGGCAGCGCCGTGAAGGGACGGCGCAGCTTCAGCTCCAGCTCGTGGGGACCGCTGGCACGGACCGCCACGATCCGATCGCCCAGCAGGTAGCTGAGCTTGCCGATCTTGAGGAACCGCTCCAGGGTGAACACCATGGCGGCGGCATCGAACGGGGTGCCGTCGTGGAAGCGCACGCCCCGGCGCAGCGGCACCCAGGCCGTGAGTCGATCGGGACTGAGGCGCGGGGGGGCGGTGGCGAGCCGGGGCTGGAGCCGGCCAGCGTCGTCGATGGCGTAGAGGGGATCGCCGAGGCCGCTGATCAGCTGCATCGCCGCGAAGCTGTAGGTCGCGGCGGGATCGACCGAATCGATGCGGCTGCGGCTGCCCACCACCAGCCGTCCGTCAGGGCGGGCAGGCTGGCAGCCGAGCAGAGCCGCCGCGAGGACCCCGATCAGGGCGCTGGGCAGACACCGCTTCAGCAGGTGGGGAACAGGCAGGAGGGGCCCCGGGGGTCAGCGGCCCCCATTCAAGACCGGGGCTGGCAGACCTGAGGACGGGCCCGGTGGGGAAGCTGGACCTGCTGAAGGGAAATTTCAAACACCGGTGAGCCGTGCCGGGCGAGCGGCCAGCGGCGCACCCAGCAGCGGTCGTGCGTGGTGTCCACGCCGATCACCTGATAGAGGTGCTCGTCCGTGTGGAGGTGAACGCAGTCACCCTGATGGAGAGTCATGGGGTGGGTGTGGATCTGCAGAGCGGAGAGGCCGCAGGGGCGCGGCGCGACGACGAGGAATGGGAAGAAAAACGGAAGTCTGCTACGGAACCCAGCCTTCCGTGGCCGGAAGGGAGCGGGCGTTCAGGGTGGACAGGACGGGCAGAGCGTCAGCGGATGACGACCCGGTTGAACTTTGCGGATTATTTCCATCCTGCATCAACCCCGCCGCCCGGCGCCAGCCCATGGGGATTCAGAGCGTGCGGAGGCAGGCCGCCACGCTCTGCACCTCCGGCAGGGCGGCGATCGCAGCGAGCGCCGCGCGGAAGCGCGCTTCCGGCACCTCGTGGGTGATCGCCACGATCTCGGCGTTGCCGCCGCTGGCCTCGAGCTGCACGATCGAACGGATCGACACCTGCTCCACCCCGAAACAGGTGCCGATCCGACCGATCACGCCGGGCTGGTCGTTGGTCTGCAGCCGCACGTAGTTGCGGTGGCGGGTGAGGGCGCCATCCACCAGACGGCAGCGTCGCCAGCGGCTGGCGGCCAGCAGCGGATCGAGGCCGGCCTGGTCTCCGCCCACCTGACGGATCCCGGCGATGTTGAGGATGTCGGCCACCACGGCCGAGGCGGTGGGACCGGCGCCAGCCCCCGGGCCGTAGAACATCACCCGACCCACCGGATCGCCCTCCACCAGGATCGCGTTGTTCACCCCGTGCACGCCCGCCAGGGGATGGTCGCGGGGCACGAGCGTGGGATGCACGCGCACGTCCAGCTGGACGCTGCCGTCGGCGGCGGTGCCGCTGTGGTCGATGCCCAGAGACTGGGCCACCGCCAGCAGCTTCACCACATAGCCCAGCTGCGCCGCGTAGGTCACGTCGCGGGCGTCGAGGCGGCTGATGCCCTCGGTGGGGATGGCGGCCCGCTCCACCGCCCCGCCGTAGGCCAGGCCCGCCAGGATCGCGATCTTGTCGGCGGCGTCGCCGCCCTCCACGTCGGCGGCAGGATCGGCCTCGGCGTAGCCCAGCCGCTGGGCGTCGACCAGCACGTCGGCGTAGGCCGCCCCCTCGTCGGCCATCCGGCTGAGGATGTAGTTGGTGGTGCCGTTGATGATGCCGATCACCCGCTGGACGCGGTTGCCGCCGAGCGACTGCTTGAGCGGCTCGATGATCGGGATGCCGCCGCCCACGGCCGCCTCGATCAGCACGTACACACCACGCTCCGCGGCGGCGGCGGCGATCTCCTCGCCGTAGCGGGCGATCACCGCCTTGTTGGCCGTCACCACCGACTTGCCGGCGGCGATCGCAGCCAGGATCAGGGTGCGGGCGGGCTCGAGCCCCCCCATCACCTCCACGACGATGTCGACCGTCGGATCCCGCACCACCGCCTCGGGGTCGGTGGTGATCAGGCCGGGGTCCAGGGTCACGGGGCGTGGCCGGGCGGGATCACGCACCGCAACCCGGCGCAGCGCCAGCTGGGCCACCAGGGGATGCCGTCCTTCGGGGCTGGCGAGAATGGCAGCGACACCGGCTCCCACCGTGCCCAGACCGAGCAATCCGATGCCGATGGTCATGCCCGTGCCGCCCGCAAACCGCCGATCCTAGAAATCACCCGGCTGAGCGGCCGATGGCGCGGCCGCGAGGGCCTTCGCCTGGGCCTGCATGGTGCGCAGGATGTTGAGAAACCCGTTCGCACGCGACGGGGTGAGGCTGGCCTGGAGACCGGTCTCCGCCAGGAACGCCGGATCGAGGGCGGCGGCCCGTGCCGGCTCGAGGCCCTCGAGGCCCTCGATCAGCAGGGCCAGCAGCCCCTTGGTGATGGCGGCGTCGGAATCGCCCTGCCAGTGCAGCCGCCCATCCCGCAGGGAGCCCACCACGTACACCTGCGAGACGCAGCCCTTCACCTTGAAGGCGTCCTGCCGGAACTCCTCGGGCAGGGGGGGCAGCTTCCTGGCCAGCCAGAGCACGTACTCGTAGCGGCGCCTGGGGTCGGCCGTGCCCTTGAGGCGGTCGACGATCCGGTCGAGGGCATCGCTGCCGGTGGGCATGATCGAAGCAGGAGGGTCGTCCGCCAGTGTGCCGCTCAGCGGCCGCGGCGGCGGATGGACTGCACGCCCGCCATCAGGCCGCCCAGGCTGCTCAGCCCGCCGATCAGGACCATCGCCCTGGCCAGCGGTGTCGACCAGTGGTCCGGCGTCATCGCCGGGGCCTCGGTGACCTGATCCAGCTGGGCCTCACCCCGCCGCACCGGCACCTCAAGGAAGTCGCGGTGCCCGGGGCCCGCGTCGACCTGGAGTTCCCAGCTGCCATCGGCCGCGCTGGGCAGGGAGAAGCCGAGCCTTCCGCTGGCGTCGATCCGGCCCACCTCAACCGGCTGACCTCCCTCCGGGGGAACCAGACGGACGATGG
Organism: Mesorhizobium carmichaelinearum; assembly: GCA_943368365.1. Taxonomy (GTDB): domain Bacteria; phylum Cyanobacteriota; class Cyanobacteriia; order PCC-6307; family Cyanobiaceae; genus CALRKZ02. The sequence goes on along the minus strand of CALRKZ020000003.1, from coordinate 113,227 downwards.
CCCCTTCGACAGGTTCACCCGTGGAGAAGCGGCTCTCGACCATCAGACCCTCCCGCAGCGAGGTGAGTCGCTCGAGACTGGATTCGATCTGGTGGGCCTGCGCGCCGGTGGCCCAGCCCAGGCAGACAGAGGTGAGGCCCGCGGCGACCGCGGCGGCAACGGGCGGGATCGGACGAGGCATGTCGATGGCAGCGGTGGTGACCCACGCCGGAAGACTGATGCGAGGTTAGGTCGCTCAGGCCGACCAGCGGCTGCCGAGGGACTGCGTTCTGCCGGCCTGCACCATGCGCACCATCGAACTCACCATCATCGAGAGGGCCTCACTCGGTTCGCCATGGCGACCCAGTTCGGCAGCCATCACACGCTCCGGCGCACTGCCGGCCCAGCGGGGAGCGGCGCCGGCACGAACGGCCGGTGAGGAACGCTGTTTCGTCCAACGGGTAGCGGAATCACGCTGGGGGGCGGAGTACTGATCCGGGGAGAGATCCACAGCGTCGGAAATTCGCACCCGGTGATCCTGGCAAAGGAGCGGCGGAACGGCCCTGTCCGGATCGGGCCCTAAACAGGTTGCAACCATTGCACCCCCTCCTCGGTCAGCCAGCCGTCGAAGGGCACGTCCCAGGGATCGGCGGGCAGCCGCTCCACCCCGCAGGCCGCGGGCGCCACGATCAGGGCCGGCACCGCGCGCCAGCGGGGGGCGGCCCGCAGGCGGTCGTACCAGCCACCGCCATACCCCAGGCGGAGGCCACGCCGATCGAACGCCAGGGCCGGCACCAGCAGCAACCCCAGCTCCGGCGGCTCCAGGGGCAGCGCCCCCTGCCGGGCCGGAATGCCGCAGACATCGGGGGCCAGAGCATGGCCGGGCACCCAGGGCTCATAACGCAGCGAGCGCGCCGCTCCCTGGCCGCGGATCGCCGGCAGGGCCAGCCGCTCCGGCAGCACCGCCGCCAGCGGCCGCAGGTCGGGCTCACCCGGGAGGGGCCAGTAGAGCCCGAGCCGCCGGCCGGCCGGAAGGAGGGGCGGCAGCTCCTCGATCGCCCGCTGGCGCAGCAGGGCCCGCCGCTGCGGCGGCTCCCCGTCCCGCACCCGCCGGAAATGCTCGCGCCAGAGGGACTTGGGGGTGCCGTCGGACGGCGGCGGGGCGGCGGCCGGGGCGGGGAACGTCCCCATCAGCGCTGGAACCAGCCGGTGAGGGCCACCGCCAGGGCGTCGGCAGCGTCATCGGGACGGGGAGGATGGTCCAGCGCGAGTTCCCGCATCACGGCGGCGAGCACCTCATCCTTGTCGGCATGGCCGGAGCCGGTGAGGGCCTGCTTGATCTGCATCGGCGGGAACTCCACCACCGGCACCCGCAGCCGCGCCAGGGTCATCATCACCACCCCGCGGGCCTGCACCACGCTGATGGTGGTGCTGGAGCGATAGAAGAAGAACTTTTCCACCGAGGCCAGCTCGGGCCGCCAGCGGCGCACCAGCCAGCGGAGGTCGCGGGCGATCTCCACCAGCCGCAGCCCCTCGGCGCGGCCCGGATCGGTGCGGATCATGCCGCAGTCGAGCAGGCGCTGGGGGGGACCCGTCTCGATCAGGCCGTAGCCGACGCGGGCCAGGCCGGGATCGATGCCGAGGATCCGCACGGATGGTGGCGGATCAGCCCGCCAGGGCCAGTTCGAAGGCCCGGCGATCGGTGGGCTCCCCCCGTTCGAACACCTTGCAGAACACCTTCACCACCCGATCGCCCGAATCGATCTGCTCGAGCGGGTCCTTGCGCAGGCGGTGGCGCAGGCAGCAGGCCACCACCCGGGCCACGTCGTCGTCACTCACCTCGCTGCGGCCCTCGAAGGCTGCCAGGGCCCGCGCCGCCCGGTTGGTGACGATGTCGCCCCGCAGTCCGTCCACATCGAGCTCACCGCAGACCGCCGAGATGCGGATGCGCAGGTCATCGTCGATCACCACGCCCGGCAGGCGGGTCTGGGCCTCGACCACCCGGGCCTGGAGGGCGTCCTGGGTGGCCTGATGCAGGGCGGTGAAGCCATCGGGATCGGCGTCGTAGGCCGTGCGCTGATCCACCACCTGCACCCGCAGCTCGGGATCACGCACCGTGCGCACCTCCACGCTCATGCCGAAGCGATCGAGCAGCTGGGGCCTGAGCTCCCCCTCCTCCGGGTTGCCCGAACCGATCAGCACGAACCGGGCCGGGTGGCGCACCGACACCCCCTCGCGCTCCACCGTGTTCCAGCCCGAAGCGGCCGAATCGAGGAGCACATCCACCAGGTGGTCGTCGAGCAGGTTCACCTCATCCACATAGAGCAGGCCCCGGTTGGCCTTGGCCAGCAGACCGGGCTCGAAGGCTCGGACGCCCTCGCTGAGGGCCTTCTCGATGTCGATCGTGCCGCAGAGGCGGTCTTCGGTGGCGCCGAGGGGGAGATCCACCATCGGCACCTGGCGCGGCTCGGTGGCCAGGCTCTCGCCGTGCTCCAGACGCTGACGCACCTCGGCGCTCTGCAGGTCGGGATCGCTGGGGGAGCTGTTGTAGGGATCACCGGCCACCACCTCGATCTCAGGCAGCAGATCGGCCAGGGCGCGGATCGTGGTGCTCTTGCCCGTGCCCCGGTCGCCCATGATCATCACGCCGCCGATGCGTGGATCGATCACGTTCAGCAGCAGGGCGAGCTTCATCTCCTCCTGCCCGACGATGGCGGTGAAGGGAAACGCCCTGCGCTTGCGGGTCTGACTCACGGACGGGTGGCCGGCACGGGTTCGGATTGTTTCACAGCTGCCGGTGGGGCCGGAGCGCCCGTGGCGGGCGGCGGGCCGGGGCTGGAGGCGGGCAGCAGGCTCAGCACCTGGGGCGGGGTGGCATCGGCGGGGTAGACGAGGCGGACCCGCAGCTGACGACGCTGACCCGGCGCCAGGCTGATCCGCCCCAGGACGGGCCCCTGCTGCCCCTGGCGCTGCACCAGATGGAACCAGCGCCGCCCGGCCGGGCGGCCGTCCTCGGCGTCGAGCCCGCTCACCTCGACCGTGCCGCGGAACATGACGCTGCGGGAGGGCGGCACCTGGAACGCCAGCCCGCCCAGCGGCCGATCGCCCTTTCGGGGGGATTCCAGGGCCAGATCCAGGGCCACCGGGGCGCCGGTGTCGTTGAGGAGCGGCAGCAGCAGGTCGTACTCGACGCCGTAATTGCCATGGGCGGCCCAGGCGGTGCCGGGGTAGAAGCGCTGGAGCTCGGCCGTCTGCACCTGGCCGGTGCCGAGGCTGCCGCGCTCCAGCGAGGCGATGGGCCAGGACACCGGGGCCTGGCGCACCGACAGTGCGGGCCGGCCGGGATCGGTGAGGATGCCGCGCCAGCGGCTGCCCACCTGCACGCCGCTGACCCGGGAATAGATCATCCCGCCGGGGGCACCCCGGGGGGTGGGGGCATGCTCGCGGGGACTCAGGCCGCCGCGCAGCAGTTCCGCCCACACCTCCGGGGCAGGCGGACGCTCATCGCCGAAGGCCGCCAGGGTGGCCAGCTGCAACGGCCCGTCGCTCTCCAGGCGCAGCTGCAGGTTGCGGCCGTTGAGCAGGGGGTCGAGGCCCTTCACCGGGATCGGCAGGGTCAGCAGGGTCGTGAGACGGTCCGGGGCCAGGTCCCAGCTCTGGGGCAGGGCCGGATCGCGCACGTTCTGGAGCAGCTCCGCCGCCACCCGGCTGCCGGGGCCGGCGTAGACGCTGACGCCATCGTGGGGCAGCAACGGGGGAAGCGGCAGGAACGGCGCGGCGGCCTGGCCGGGCGCGGTGGCCTGGGACAGGGCGGTGGAGCCGCTCACCAGCCGCAGCCTCACCGGTTGCGGACCGCGGGGTGCGGCCACCACCGCCAGCCAGAGCACCGAATCGATCGTCTCGGGCCGGCCGGCGTAGACGTGATGGCTGAACAGCTCGAAGCGGCCCTGCAGCGGCTGGTCGAGATGGGCCTGCGGAACGCCGAACGGTTTCCCCTCCAGGCTCGAGCGGCCATCGAAGGTGGAGAGCAGGATGCCCGGGGCCGTGATCAGCTCGGGATTGTTGTCGTTGATCATCGGCACCCGGTCGAGTCCGCCGGGCAGCGGACGCACCTGCTGGGGCCGCAGCAGGGGGGTGGGTGGAGCGGCGGCGGGGGCCTGCTGGGCCGCGGCGGCGGCGGGCAGCAGGAACAGGGCCAGGGCGGCGAGCGATCGGGCGGATGCCATCAGGGCACGGGCGGCTGTGGAGGGGTCGCCACGGCGCGGCCGGCGGGCAGGAGGGTCTCGCTCACCGCCGCGGCCATGGCACGGATCAGGTCGGTGGAGCGGGGGTCGTTGAACGGCCCCCGCACCATGAACGCCGCCACGGCGCGCTGGCCGTTCGGCAACTCGATCAGACCGGCGTCGGCATAGGCGATGCCGATGTCGCCGGTCTTGTTGAGCACCGTCAGGCCACGGGCGAGCAGCTCGCTGTCGGGATCGCTCGACTCGGTGCCGAGCCCCTTGAGCAGGCCCGCCGGCAGCAGGGTGTTGGTCTTGGAGGTGCCCATGATCGTGCGGAAGTGGTCGCGGGCACGGGGACTGAGCTTCTCGCCCGTGTCCACCAGGGCGATGGAGCGGGCCAGGTCGCGGGGGCTGGTGGTGTTGGTGCCCTCCAGGTCGGGCAGCCAGTTGTTCACCACCGTGGCGGGCAGGCCGAGCGCCTGGAAGTGGGCATTGGTGGCCGCCTTGCCGCCCAGCCGCTTGATCAGCAGGTTGGTGGCGCTGTTGTCGCTCACCCGGATCATCTCGGTGGCCGCCTCGTAGAAGGGAAAACGGGTACCGATCGGCCGGCTGGCCATCCAGCCCGCTCCTCCTCCCATCACCTCCTTGGTGAGGGGGAGTGGCTCGTTCCAGCGCAGCTTGCCGGCGTCGAGATCATCAAGGGCCGCCAGCAGGATCGGGGTCTTGATCGAACTGGCAGCCGGCAGGGGTGTGTCGGGGTTGAGCTGGGCGTAGCGGCCATCGTCGAGCACCAGCAGGAAGCCGCCCACACGGAGATCCTTCTGAGCCGCCGCCAGGCTCTGCCAGCGGCGGCTCAGGGCCGTGAGCTCGCGGCGGGGCTCGAACCGCCCCAGCGGCAGCCCCCGCTGCAGAACGGGGGCCGGCGCGGTGCGGCTGCTCATGCGGGGCGCGTCCATCGCCCCCTGGGCCACCCGGGGGGCCAGCTGCTTGAGCACCGTTCCGGTGAGCACACCCAGACCCACCCCCATCACCAGCAGCCTCAGCACCAGCGCCAGGGGCTGGAACCAGCCTGAGGCTCCGGAGCGGGGGGGACGGTCCGAACGCACGGCTGATCCGAGGGTGTCGACAGGCAGGACGTTAAGGGGTTCGGCGGTGGCTGGCCCAGCGAAGCTGCCGCACCATCCCCCGCAGCAGCGCCACCTCGTCGTCGCTGATCTGGGCCCGCTGCAGCAGGCCCCGCACCTTGGCCATGCGGGCGTGGGCCGTGTGGGGAAGAAGAAAGCCCACCTCCAGCAGCAGGGCTTGGGCGTCGGCAAGGGCGCTCTCCAGGGCGGCGCGGCAGGCGGGCTCGGGCTCTGGTTCGGGCTCGGGTCGGGCCGCGGCCTCCGCCGGGGCCCGGCGGCAGCCGTGCAGTTCGTGCAGCACGACTGCCACGGCGTGGGAGAGGTTGAGCGAGGCATAGGCGCCGTCGGTCCCGATCGTCAGGATCCGGCCCGCCTGCAGCAGTTCGTCCTTGCTCAGGCCCCGGTCCTCACGGCCGAACACGAGAGCGGAGCCGTCCTCCGACCCCTCCAGCAGCCAGCGCAGGGCGTCGGCTGGATCCACCGCGGCGAGGGTTCCGCCCCCCGCAGCGGCCGGGGGCCGGCCGCTGGCGGCGACCACGCGATGGCAGTCGGCCAGGGCTGCCGCCAGATCGGGATAGAGCCGGGCCGTCTGCAGCACGTCGGCACCGTGGACGGCCATGCGACGGGCCTCCTCGGCCCGGTGGTCACAGCGGGGTGCCACCAGCCGCAGATCGGCGAGACCGAAGTTGGCGCAGAGACGGGCCACGCTGCCGACATTGAGAGGACCGGCGGGTTCCACCAGGACCAGGGCCGGCCCTGGCATCAGCCCAGGCCGTGGAGGTGGGCCAGCAGATCGGCCATCGCCTGCGGCTCCGGCTGGAAGCGGGGCATCGGCGGCGTGCGCCCGCTCACCACCTGCTGGATCAGCTGGCGATCGTTCTTGCGCTGGCTCACACCCTGCAGGCTCGGGCCCACCAGTCCCTGGGCGGCGATGCCGTGGCAACCGGCGCAGTTCATCCGGAACAGCCGCCCACCGTTCTCGGCCGAACCCACCAGCTCGAGCGTGCGACGGGTGTAGGGATCGCTGCGGGCCGCCGGCAGCACCACCAGCAGCAGCAGGATGCAGGCGCTCGCCGCCAGCACCACCATCGCGGTGATCAGACCCTGGCGCCGGGGGGCAGCCGCCGGCATGGCGGAGGAGGGCTCGGCGGTCACGGTTGGCTCGGAAGACCCCACCAGCCTGCCTTGTCCGGGTCGTGGCCGCGCCCCTGAACCAGCCGCGGCCATGGAAGAATGGAGCCCAGTGTGATGGTCAGGCCAGCCCCATGATCGAACCCCTGCTCTGCGGCATCGTGCTCGGTCTGATCCCCGTCACCCTGGTGGGGTTGTTCGTGGCCGCCTGGAACCAGTACCGCCGGGGCAGCGCCCTGGGCGGCTGATCGATTCAGCGGCCCAGGAGCAGCAGGGCGGTGCCGCCGTAGCGCCGCTGATCGAGCAGGTGCCAGCCCAGCGGCACCGCAGGAATGGCCGTGGCGCCGCATTCCCACAGCATCGTGCCCCCCGGAGCCAGCCAGCCGCGCTTGGCCACCTGCTCGGCCACCGGTCCGTACAGATCCGAGGCATAGGGAGGATCGAGGTAGATCAGGTCGAAGCCGGGTGGCTCCACCGCCGTGATCTCCAGCCAGCGGGGCAGGGCGGCGCACACCACCTCCACCCGGGCGAGGCGGGACAGACCGCCGGCCACGGCCTCCAGATTTTCGCGGGCGGTGCTCGCCATGCGGCGGTCACGCTCGACCGCCAGCACCGAGGCGGCCCCCCGCTGCAGAGCTTCGCAGCCCATCACCCCACTGCCGCAGCAGAGATCGAGCCAGCGGCAGCCGGGCAGATCACCGGCCAGCAGATTCATCACCGCCAGCCGGACCCGCGAGCCGGTGGGCCGGGTGTCCAGGCCGGACGGACTCCGGAGTCGCCGCCCACCACTGAGACGCAGGCTCAAGCCACTGCCTCCGCCCTCGACACCTCCAGCCAGGCGAGCCAGCGGCGCAGCATCCGCCGCCCCTGCAGGCCGGACTTCTCGGGGTGGAACTGACAGGCCCCGAGCCGACCCCGCCACACCGCCGCGGTGACCGGGGCGGTGCCGAACCCCACCTTGGCGGTGCAGCAGGAGGGATCGGCAGGTTCGGCGGCGTAGGAATGCACGAAATAGACCCACACCGGCGGCTGGCCCGCCGGAAGCAACGGACTCGGTGCGGCCGGCAGCAGGGGTGCCCAGCCCATGTGGGGGATCGGGACACCGCTCTGCCGCGGCAACGCCCGCACCCGCCCGGGCAGCACGCCGAGTCCGGCGGAACGCCCCTCGTCGCTGCCCTCGAAGAGCAGCTGCAGACCCAGGCAGATCCCCAGCAGGGGCCGATCGGCGCCGCACCAGGCCCGCAGCGGATCCGCCAGCCCGGATCGCTCCAGCCGTTCCATGGCGGGGTCGAAGGCCCCGACCCCCGGCAGGATCAGGGCATCGCACCCTTCCATCGCCGCCGGCTCGCGCACGGGCACCAGCTCCGGCCCGAGCCGTTCGACGGCGCGGGAGACGGAATGGAGGTTGCCCATGCCGTAGTCGATCAGGCCGATCCGGCTCATGGTGGGGGGGGGCAGGGGTCCGGCGGACAGAGCCGCTGCTCGGGATGCTGCAGCTCCGCACAGACCGGCAGCGGCAGCTGGTTGAGATGGTCGATCAGCTGGTAGAGGCGACCCACCCGCCGCCGGTCGAAATCGAGCTGCAGGGCGGGACGCAGCCGGTCGGTGTCGTCGCAGCTCTCGCTGGCCTCGATCCGGCCGCTGCGCAGCAGATCGGCGAAGCGGAGGTTGAGGTCGTGAAGATCGACCTCCGGCAAGGCAGCGTGGAGGAGCAGCTCCAGCCTGTCGCCGCTCACCCGGGTGGTGTGGAACACCCGGTAGAAGCGCTGGATCAGGGCGACGGCCTCGGCCACACTGCCGGCCTCGCTCAGCAGGCGTACGTCCTCGGGGGCGATCAGACCACGCTCGGCCAGGCCGTGGCGCAGCTGGCGGTGCCAGTTCCGCCAGTAGTCGTCGTCGGAAGGGGCGAGCAGCACGAGGGGAATCGGCGGGGTGCGGCCCGTCTGGATGAGGGTGAGGGCCTCGAAGAGTTCATCGAGGGTGCCGAAACCTCCGGGCAGCACCACCAGGGCATCGCTCTCGCGCAGGAAGAAGAGCTTGCGGGTGAAGAAGTAGCGAAAATGGATGAGCCGCCCCGGCGTGTCGGCCACGAAGAGGTTGGGTTCCTGCTCGAACGGCAGCTCGATGTTCAGGCCGAAGCTGCGCTCGCCACCCGCCCCCCGGTTGGCGGCCTCCATCACACCGCCGCCGGCCCCGGTGATCACCTCGAAACCGGCCGCCACCGCCGCCGCCCCGAGCTCCTCGGCCAGCCGATAGGCCGCGCTGCCCGGAGCGCTGCGGGCCGAGCCGAACACCGACACCTTGCGCGTGAGCCGGTGGGGATGGAAGGCGGCGAGGCCATCCTCCAGATCCCGGAGCGCTCCATCCAGCAGCTGCCAGTCGTGGGAGCCGGCGGGCAAACGCCCGATGGCCAGCACGGTGGAAAGACAACGCTCGATCAGCAGCCGCTGGGGATGGCCGGCCAGCTCTGGAGCGAGCTGAGCCAGCGGACCAGCCACCGGCAGAGGTGGCGGAGCGGGTGGAGCGGGCAGAAGGCTCAGAGGTACTTGGAGACGGTGCCCGAGAGGGTGTTCTTGGGAACGGCACCGACAACGGTGTCGACCTTCTGGCCACCCTTGAACACCATGAGAGTGGGAATGCTGCGGATGCCGTACTGGCTGGCGACGTTGGGGTTCTCGTCGGTGTTGAGCTTGCAGACCTTCAGGCGACCTTCGAACTCCTTGGCAATTTCATCGACGATCGGCGCCACCATGCGGCAGGGGCCGCACCAGGGGGCCCAGAAGTCAACCAGCACGGGCACATCACTCTTGAGCACATCCTGCTCAAAGGAGGCGTCGGTGACGGCGGCTGCGCTGGACATTCCGTGGAGGAGGGTCGGGGTGTGCGGAATCTAGCAACGGGGACACGAGATCCCCTCCGCATCGGAGTCGACCGTAGGAAGACAAAATGCCCGGGCGCGCCGGGCGGGGTGGTGTGAGGAGTGTGCGAGCCGTAGCCCCCACATCTCGAGACTAACGCCCGTCTCGGCCGTGACCGGACAGTCTCAGAACTGGATGGAACGCTGCGGCGCTCACTTGCCCATGCCGAGCTGCTGGGCCTTCTGGTAGACCTTGCCCTCGGTGAGCAGCGACGGCGCCACCACCACCTCCACCTGCTGCATCTCCCGGAGCGTGCGGGCACCCAGCGTGCCCATCGAGGTGCGGATGCAGCCCAGCAGGTTCTGGGTGCCGTCGTCGAGACCGGCCGGTCCCCGCAGGATCTTCTCCAGGCTGCCGGTGGTGCCCACCCGGATGCGCGTGCCGCGGGGCAGCACCGGACTGGGGGTGGCCATGCCCCAGTGAAAACCGCGGCCGGGAGCCTCGGCGGCCCGGGCGATCGGCGAGCCGATCATCACCGCATCGGCGCCGCAGGCCAGGCATTTGCAGATGTCACCGCCGGTGACGATGCCGCCGTCGGCCACGATCGGCACGTAGCGGCCGCTTTCGGCGAAGTAGTCGCCGCGGGCGGCGGCACAGTCGGCCACCGCCGTGGCCTGGGGGATGCCGATGCCCAGCACCCCGCGCGACGTGCAGGCGGCACCGGGGCCGATCCCCACCATCACACCGGCGGCGCCGGCCCGCATCAGCTGCAGGGCCACCTCGTAGGTGACGCAGTTACCGATGATCACCGGCACGCCCATGTCGCGGCAGAGGGCGGCCAGATCAAGGGTCTCGCGGCCTTCTGGACCCACGTGCTCGGTGCTCACCACCGTGGCCTGCACGAAGAAGAGGTCGGCACCGGCCTCGGCGATGGCCTTCCCGAAACGGAGCGCCGCCACGGGCGTGGCGCTCACGGCGGCGATCCCGCCCTTCGCCTTGATCTCAGCGATGCGGCGGCGGATCAGGTCCTCCCGCACGGGCTGGGCATAGAGCTCCTGCATGAGGGGCACGAACTCCTCCTTGCCCACCGCCGCGATCCGGTCGAGCACGGGGTTGGGATCGTCATAGCGGCACTGCACCCCTTCGAGGTTCAGCACCCCGAGTGCACCGAGCCGGGTCAGTTCCACGGCCACATCCACATCGACGACGCCGTCCATGGCGCTGGCGATGATCGGGATCTCCCGCTCGATGCCCCCGAGGGTCCAGCGACTGTCGGTGACGTCGGGGTCCACGGTCCGGCCGCCGGGCACCAGGGCGATCTCGTCGATGCCGTAGGCACGGCGGACGGTTCGGGAACGACCTAACGGAATGCTCACCGCGGGGGGCTGTCACAGTCGGGCCAAGCTATCAACCGGCCCCACGGCGGCCCGCCTGCCCAGCCCAGCCGCTCCGGGCCGCTCAGCCCTTGCCGCGGAAGGCCTGCCAGCGCTGCCGCAGGGCAGCGGCCAGGGCCTCACGGTCGTTGCTGCGCACCAGGCGCTGCAACGAGAACCGGGTCAGCCAGATCAGGCCGGCGAGTTCCAGCAGACCCGGCACCAGCGGCAGGCTCTCGATCGCACCGATCAGGGCGCCGTAGATGCGCAGCACCAGCAGGGCGCCCACCAGCAGCACCGCCAGTCGCACCGGACCGCTGTAGCGCTGGAGCTGCTCCTGCAGCTGACCGCCGGCGAACCAGTCGCGCAGCTTCTGCAGCAGAAGCTCCCACTCACCGCCCTCACCGGGCTCGGGCTCGCTGGCCGGCACATGCAGGGTGGCCGCCACGGCCGGCTCGGGTGCGGCGATCGGGGGCTCCGCCGCTGGGGGTGCAGCCTCCGGCTCAGGTGCGGCGATCGCCTCGGGGGCCGGTTCGGCTGCCGCGATCGGTTCGGGAGCCGGAGGCTGGGGTTCTGTGACGGGGGGAGCTACCTCCGTCAGGGTCTCCGCCTCCGGTGCCGGCGGCTGCACCGGTGCCGGCGGCTGCACCGGTTCGGGCGCGGGCTCGACAGCGGCACTGGCGTCGGCCGTGATCTCGGGGGAGGGCTCGTTCAGGGGAGCCGGCTCGTCGGAGGCAGCTGAGGACTCAACCATCGGGGGCCGGAAAACCGCTGGGGGAGCTTACGGCGCCTGCCGGGAATCGCCCAGGGCCCACGAGCCGTCGAGTGGCACCAGTCCAGAGCGGACGGTGAGCGGCAATGGGGGGAGGCGAAGCGGGAAACCCCCCGTCCGCAGACGCTCGATCAGCTCGACGGCGATCTGATCGGCCAGGCGGGGGCTGCAGGCGGGAGCGCAGCGCAGCCGCCGGCCGTCCACCTGGATCTCGCCGCCCAGCAGATGGCTGTAAGGAACGAAACCGAAACCGGGCCGGATGCGGCGCGGGATGGAGAAGTCGAGCACCGGCGCCTCGAGCTGGTCGTCGGTGGCCGCCGCTCGCCGGGCGGTGGCCAGGTCGATGAGGGGCACGGGTGCCGCGATCGCCACCAGCAGGGCACTGCCGTGCCCCTCGAAGAAGCAGGGCCGGATCCATTCCGGGCGCAGGTCCGGCAGATCGACGCTGACCGCCGCCACCGCACCAGGTCCGCGGGCATGGCCACTGGGAAGACGGCGGGTCTGGGGCTGGTGGCCGCTGCCGGCGCCGGTCACCCAGCCGATCGCACCGGCCACCAGCAGCGGCGAGCCCGGACCGAGCAGGGAGAGTCCCGGCATGGTGAGGCCGATGCTGGAGCTGCCGGAAGCGGTGAACAGGGCATTGGCATAGGGCCCCAGCAACGGGCCGTAGGGACTGCGGACGACGCCCTCCGCGCTGCTGACGGCCACCACGCCGTTCTCGCTGATCGCCCGGTGCAGCATCAGCCGCGCCACCCCGATCCGCTCCAGCGAAAGGCGGCTCTGGATCTCCCGCCGGGGATGCAGGGCGGTGGCCTCACCGGTGCCCAGGAGGTCGACCTCCTGGCGCGCCAGCAGGCGGGCGAGCACCTGGGCGCCCGCCTGGCGGGGCGGATCGGCGAGGCCACCGCCGATCGGCAGGGTGAGGCCACCGCTGCCGCAGCCGCCGATGGCACTCACCCCGTCGAGGCGGGCCTCCCGCAGCCGGATCGGAGGATCGGTGGGGCCGAGGCCGAGATAGAGGCTCGCCTGGTCGGTGAACTCGGCATTGGCCGCCACCACCACGTGGGTGGCGGCATAGGCGGCCTCGAGCCCATCACGGGCCACGAGGGCCCGGAAGTCCGCGGCGCTGCACACCCGCAGATCACCGGCACGCTGGAGCGCCTGGAGCTGGGCTTCGCTGCGGGAGGCCGGGGCCATGGAGGACAGGGAGGGTTCGGGCGGAGGGATCGGAAGGGGCGACCCGGCCTCGCTTAACCTGGCTCACGGCAGTGTGGTGCGAGATGGCGGATCCAACGGGTCCCGGCGAGTCCGACGGACGGATCATCCAGACCGACCTGCGCAATGAGATGTCGCGCTCCTATCTGGAGTATGCGATGAGTGTGATCGTGGGTCGGGCCCTGCCCGATGCCCGCGACGGCCTCAAGCCCGTGCATCGCCGCATTCTCTATGCGATGTACGAACTGGGCCTCACCAGTGATCGGCCCTACCGCAAATGCGCCCGGGTGGTGGGCGAGGTGCTCGGCAAGTACCACCCCCACGGCGACACGGCGGTCTACGACGCCCTGGTGCGGATGGCCCAGGACTTCTCGATGCGGATGCCGCTGATCGACGGACACGGCAACTTCGGCTCGGTCGACAACGACCCCCCGGCCGCGATGCGTTACACGGAATCGCGTCTTCAGGCGCTCACCACCGACAGCCTGCTGGAGGATATCGAGAGCGAGACCGTCGATTTCATCGACAACTTCGACGGATCCCAGCAGGAGCCCACGGTGATGCCGGCGCGGGTGCCCCACCTGCTGCTCAACGGCTCCTCCGGCATCGCGGTGGGGATGGCCACCAACATCCCGCCCCACAACCTCACCGAACTGATCGACGGCCTGCTGGCCCTGATCGCCGATCCGGAGATCGACGATCGCCGTCTGATGGCGATCGTCCCCGGTCCCGATTTCCCCACCGGCGGCCAGATCCTGGGCCGCAGCGGCATCCGCGAGACCTACACCACCGGTCGGGGTTCGGTGACCATGCGGGGGGTGGCCTCGATCGAGACGGTGGAAGCCAAGGGCCGGCCGGATCGCGACGCCGTGATCATCACCGAACTCCCCTACCAGACCAACAAGGCGTCACTGATCGAACGGATCGCCGAACTGGTCAACGACAAGAAACTGGAGGGCATCGCCGACATCCGCGACGAGAGCGACCGTGACGGCATGCGGATCGTGATCGAGCTGCGCCGTGATGCCTATCCCCAGGTGGTGCTGAACAACCTGTTCAAGCTCACGCCGCTGCAGAGCAATTTCTCGGCCCACATGCTGGCCCTGGTGAAGGGCGAGCCGGTGCTCCTCACCCTGCGCAAGATGCTGCAGGTGTTCCTCGAGTTCCGGATCGAAACGATCGAGCGGCGCACCCGCTACCTGCTGCGCAAGGCCGAGGAACGCGACCACATCCTGCTGGGTCTGCTGCTGGCCCTTGAGCAGCTCGATCCGATCATCGCCCTGATCCGCGCCGCCGCCGACACCGCCACCGCCCGCGCCCAGCTGCAGGAGCGCCATGGCCTCAGTGAGGTCCAGGCCGACGCCATCCTGCAGATGCAGCTGCGCCGGCTCACGGCTCTGGAGGCCGACAAGATCCGGCTGGAGCATGAGGATCTGGTGGCGAAGATCGCCGACTACCGCGACATCCTCGGCCGGCGCGAACGGGTTCTGGGCCTGATCGAGGAGGAGCTGCGCGCCATCCGCGAACGCTACGGCTCCCCGCGTCGCACCGAGATCCTCGATCTCGAGGGTGGCCTCGAGGACATCGACCTGATCGCCAACGAGCGTTCGGTGGTGCTGCTCACCGAGAACGGCTACCTCAAGCGGATGCCGGTGAGCGAGTTCGAGGCCACCAGTCGCGGCACCCGCGGCAAGGCCGGCACCCGCAGCCAGGGCGAGGAGGCCGTGCGGCTGTTCATCAGCTGCAACGACCACGACACCCTGCTGCTGTTCAGCGACCGGGGCGTGGTCTACGCCGTGCCGGCCTACCGGGTGCCCCTGTGCAGCCGGGCCGCCAAGGGCACTCCGGTGGTGCAGCTGCTGCCGATCCCGCGCGAGGAGCAGATCACCTCGCTGCTGGCGGTGAGCAGCTTCGACGACAAGGTGCAGCTGCTGATGCTCACAAGAGGCGGCTTCATCAAGCGCACCCGCCTCTCGGCCTTCGCCAACATCCGCTCCAACGGCCTGATCGCCATCGGCCTGGAGGAGGGCGACGCCCTGCGCTGGGTGCGGCTGGCCCTGCCGGGCGACAGCGTGCTGATCGGTTCGCTCAAGGGGATGACGATCCACTTCCGCCTCACCGACGAGGAGCTCAGACCCCTGGGCCGCAGCGCCCGCGGCGTGCGGGCCATGGCGCTGCGGCCTTCTGACGAGCTGGTGAGCATGGACGTGCTCCCGGTCGAGCTGGCCGATCAGGTGGCGAACAGCACCGTGAGCGAGGAGGACGACGCCGAGGCCGAGGGCAGCACCAGCTCGGAGGGCCCGTGGGTGCTGGTGGCCTCCGCCAGCGGTCTGGGCAAGCGGGTCCCCGTCAACCAGTTCCGGCTGCAGAAGCGTGCCGGCATGGGCCTGCGGGCGATCAAGTTCCGTCGTGAGGGCGACGTGCTGGTGGGGCTGAAGGTGCTGGGCGCCGGCGAGGAACTGCTGCTGGTGAGCGAGAAGGGGGTGATCATGCGGATGCAGGCCGACGCCATCCCGCA
Organism: Mesorhizobium carmichaelinearum; assembly: GCA_943368365.1. Lineage (GTDB taxonomy): Bacteria > Cyanobacteriota > Cyanobacteriia > PCC-6307 > Cyanobiaceae > CALRKZ02. The sequence goes on along the minus strand of CALRKZ020000003.1, from coordinate 98,034 downwards.
GCAGTCACGCGCCGCCACCGGGGTGCGGCTGCAGAAGCTCGACAGCGGCGACCGGCTCAGCGAGGTGGTGCTGGTTCCGCCAGCGGCGGAGGAGGAGGAACCGGCGGGGCCATCCGGCGACGAGGTGACCTGAAGCCGCTGCAGCCGATGGGTACCGATGCGCTGGTGATCGGCTCCGGGCCGGCTGCTCTGGCGATCGCCAGCGAGCTCTGTCATCAGGGTCTGGCGGTTCAGGGCCTGGCGGCGGCGGACCCGCAGCGGCCCTGGGCCAACACCTACGGCATCTGGGGAACCGAACTCGACCGCCAAGGGCTGGAGCACCTGCTGGCCCACCGCTGGTCGCGCTGCGTGGGCTACTTCGGCGAGGAGCCCCTGCCCCTGGGCCACGACTACGGCCTGATCGACAAGGACCGGCTGCAGCAGCACTGGCTCGGACGCTGCGAGCGAGGCGCCATGGTGTGGCATCAGGGGCTGGCCGGCTCGATCGAGCACGCGCGGGAGTCCTCCACCGTGACCACCCGTTCCGGCAGCGTCCACACGGCCCGCCTGGTGATCGACGCCAGCGGTCATGAGCCGGTGTTCGTGCGCCGGCCCGACCGCGGCCCGGTGGCCGGCCAGGCGGCCTACGGCATCGTGGGCACCTTCTCGTCTCCCCCTGTGGAGAGCGGCCAGTTCGTGCTGATGGACTGGCGCAGCGACCATCTCGATGCCGAGGAACGGCACGGACCGCCGACCTTCCTGTACGCGATGGATCTGGGCGACGGCCGCCACTTCGTGGAGGAAACCTCCCTGGCCCTGGCACCACCCATGCCGTTCGATCGGCTGCGGGAGCGGCTCCACCGCCGGCTGGCGCACCACGGCGTGCGGTTGGAGCAGGTGGAGCACGAGGAGCTCTGCCTGTTTCCGATGAACCTGCCCCTGCCGGATCTGCGCCAGCACGTGCTGGGTTTCGGCGGAGCCGCCAGCATGGTGCATCCGGCCTCGGGGTACATGGTCGGCTCCCTGCTTCGGCGAGCGCCGGGCCTGGCCGAGACGATCGCCCGCAGCCTCGACACCCCCGCTCTGCCATCGCTGACGGTGGCGGAGAAGGCCTGGGAGGCGCTGTGGCCGAAGGAGCTGGTACGCAAGCACGCGATCTACCAGTTCGGCCTGGAGAAACTGATGCGCTTCTCGGAGGCGGAGCTGCGGCACTTCTTTGCCGCCTTCTTCGCGCTCCCCCTGCCGCTGTGGTATGGCTTCCTGGCCAACACCCTCACCCTGCCCGAACTGATCCAGGCGATGGTGCGTCTGTTCGCCATCGCGCCCAACGACGTGCGCTGGGGACTGATGAACCAGCAGGGCCGCGAACCCGCCCTGTTCTGGCGGGCCCTGACGGGCTGAGACCCCGGGGCCTCGTCCGGAGGGAGGCCTTCAGCGGAAAACGAGCACCGGCAGGGGTGACTGCACCAGGACCCGCTGGGTCTGGCTGCCCAGCAGCAGACCGGTGAGCCCGCGACGGCCGTGGGAGGCCATGAAGATCAGATCACAGCCATGGCGCACGGCTGCCTTGAGAATGGCGTCGTAGGGCAGATCGTCCACGACGGCGTCGGTATCGGCAGGAACCCCGGCACTGTCCGCCACGGCGTGGGCTTCACTGAGAATCCGCTCGCCGTTTTCGCGGGCCACCTCCATCAGCTGCTGCACGGTGGCCCCATCCAACATGTCGCCGGCACCGAACAGCGACACCGGCACATTGGTGCGGGCATGCAGGAAGGTGATCCGGGCGCCCATCTCCTTGGCGAAGGCCACGGCGCCGTGGACGGCCCGCAGCGACAGCTCCGAACCATCGGTGGGGACGAGCAGATGCGAATACATGGGTTCGGCTCCGGCCGCGGCGGGCCCGTGGACGACCCGGCATCGGCAGCGTAGCGGTGGCGACGGTGATCGCCCGGCGCTCCCTCAGCCGGCGGGGGAAGGGGCTGGCCGGTCCAGCTGGCGCACCCAGCGATCGTAGAGAAGCTGACCCTGCCAGGACAGCAGCACGGTGACCGGCAGGCAGATCAGCAGCAGGACGGCCAGCTGGCCGAGGGCCGTGTCAGGGAAGGAGCCGGAGGTGAACAGCCGGAAGATGGGACGGTGGAAGAGGTACATGAAGTAGCTGGCGGTGCTCACCAGCCTGACCACCTCCGGGAGACGCACTCCCTCCAACCATCGGTTGGCCAGGAGGAAAAGGAACAGTGGTCCGAAGATCACCAGGGGGATGGAACTGAGGCTCTCCTCCACGGGTGCGAGGTTTCCGAAGGAGTAAGCCACGGCGATGGGTAACACCCCGACCACCAGCAGAAGACTGCGGTTGGAACGCAACGGACTCGACAGCGCGGGACTGAGCATGAGGCCCACCACGAACGCGGGGAAATAGAGGAAGAGGCGTGGATCCACACCTTCCACCAGCCTCCCCAACACGGCGGTGAGCACCACGACCAGGCCACTGAAGATCAGACGGTCGGCGGGGAAGCGCTTCAGCGGAGCGCGGATCTGGTGATACAGCAACAGCAGCCAGGGTGCCACCAGATAGAACACCACGATCATCGAGATGTACCAGAGGGTGGGGGGCGGATTCAGGCTGAAGCTCGACACCAGAAAGGCCGAGCGCCAGAACTGACCGGCCTGCAGCATCCGGCAAAGGTCGAACAGCAGCAGAGCCAACAGATAGGGCGGGTAGATGCGAATCAGGCGGCGCCGGTAGAAGCGCATCACATCATCGAGGCTGGTGATGCTGGCGCCACCGATCAGGTGGCCGGAGATGAACACGAACAGGCCGAGCACCACCACCGTGAGGCGATAGGTGAGATCGTTCTTGTAGCCGTCGATGGCGTCGGCATAGCCGAGCAGATGCCAGAAACCCACGATCCAGAGGATGCAGCTGGCGCGCAGCAGGTCGATGGCCGGATTGCGGGAGCGGCCACCGCCGGCCCGTTCGGCTGGGATCGGCGATCCTGCCGCGGCCATCGCCTCGACACTGTTGGCGGATCCCTCGGTCATCGTGGCGTTCCTGGTTCGATGGTCGCCCGGATCGCGAGCGTCCACCTTCACGGAGGCGCACCGTAAGGCGCGCCCGGCGCCGGCTCAGGAGGTGGGCGTGACAGTGCCCATGCCGGCGCCCATGCCGGCAGGTCGCGGCGGTGTGGCCCAGTCGGCCGCGTTCAGGCGCGGGAAGAGCCCGTCCTCGGCCTCGAGCGCTTCGAGCCAGCCGGCGGGCGGCTCAACGCCGCTCTCGATGATCTGGAGCAGACGCCAGAAGCGGTCGAGGTGGCGGTGGATCCGCTCCCGCGCCAGATCGGTGGTGGTGCCGGCCCGGAGGATGAAGCTCCAGTCGGAGCTCTGGGCCAGCAGCAGTTCGCGACCGGCCTGGGTGAGCAGCCGGCGCTGCAGCGGATTGGCCACCCCGCCGTTCACCCGCCGCACCATGGCGGACGAGGCCCGGTGCCACTCCGGCACCACCCAGGCGTTGGTCTCGTTGAGCCAGTAGTGGTGATAGCCGCCCTGGCCCCAGCTGGAGGGGGAGGGACGGCAGACCTGCAGGGGTGGCACCCCATCCAGGCTCGCGCGCAGGCTGCCGAAGGCCAGCCCGGCCGCCGGGCCCTGGCGGAACAGCTCGGCCAGGAAGGCCGGGCCCTCGTACCACCAGTGCCCGAACAGCTCGGCATCGAACGGCGCCACCAGCAGCGGTGGACGGTCCATCGCGCCGGCGAGGCCCGCCAGCGCGGCGACGCGGCCCGCCAGGTAGGCGGCGGCATGCTGCCGCACCCGCTCCAGGGCGGCGGCGGGTTCGTAGGGCGACTTCTGATCGAGCGGGCAGCCCCGACCGCTGACGCGGTGCAGCTTCAGCCCCAGGGGTCGTGCGCTGGGGATGCCGACGGCCCGCAGCTCCGCCTCCGGCAGATCCCAGCCCAGATCGCGATGGAACTCGCGGTAGGCGGCATCGCCGGGATAGCCCTCGCTCGCCGACCAGACCGGCAGGGTGGAGGCGCTGTCGCGGGCGAAGAAGGCCACCCCGGCCGCGGAGCAGATGGGGGCGTAGACCCCATAGCGAGGCCGCGGCAGGGCATGCAGGAGGCCATGGGCGTCGAGGACGCCGTAGCGCAGCCCGCAGGCGAGCATCTGCCGATCGAGATCCTCGTAGTAGGCGCATTCGGGCAGCCAGATTCCCAGCGGGCGCTCCCCCAGCAGGCGCTCGTGCTCGCGCACCGCCGTGATCAGCTGGGCATGCACCGCCTCGGGCGTGTGGCGCAGCAGCGGCAGGTAGCCGTGGGTGGCGGCGCAGGTGAGCAGGTCGAGCACGCCGGCCCGCTGGAGCCGCCGGAAGCGGGGCAGGAGATGCGGACCCGCTTCCTCCCATTCCCGCAGGGTGAGGGCGAGCACCTCGGCCTGGGCGGCGACGGCCGCTTCCTGGCTGGCGGGGGCCTGCTGCAGCAGCCGTTGCCGCTGCTGCAGCCAGTGGGGAAAACGCGCCAGCAGATCACCGGCACTCAGCAGGCTCAGCAGGGTGGGGGAGAGCCCCAGGCTGAGGTGGGGTTGCTGGGCGGGATCGGCGTGGGCCACCTCCAGCACCCGCAGCAGCGGCAGGTAGCTCTCCAGCAGCGCCTGGAAGAACCAGTCCTCCTCCAGGGAGCCCGGCTCTCCGCTGCGGACGTAGGGAAGGTGGGCGTGGAGGACCAGGGCCAGTGTGCCGGTGGCCATCGCCAACCCCCTGATCGCGAAACTGTACGGCGCGCTGCGGCGCCTGCTTCGGGAACGGCTCCCTAGGCTGATCCGAGGCGGCGGAGGCTCGGAGGGAATGCAGCGCGCTCTGGTGGTGGACGGTCACGGGATGTTCTACGCCCAGCAGAAGCTGGGCTGGTTCTTCGATCCCCGCCGTCTGCTGGAGCTGGCCAGCGCCGATGCCGGCGTCGAGCTGGGCAGCGCCTTCTGGTACACCGGCCTGAAGGACCCCGCCGACCAGCGGCCCTTCCGCGACGCCCTCACCAGCCTGGGCTTCACGGTGCGCACCAAGCCGCTGCGGGAATTCGGCACCGACCCTGACCAGCGCCAGTACGCCCGGGCCAACCTCGACGTGGAGATCTGCCTCGACCTGATGCTGGTGGCCCACCGCACCGACGACCTGTGGCTGCTGAGTGGCAGCCGCGATCTGGAGCGCCTTGTGGAGGTGCTGCGGGCGCGTGGCCTGCGGATCACCCTGCTGAACACCGACGGGATGGTGCCGCGGGAACTGCGCAACGCGGTCGATCGCTTCGTGGACCTGGCCGGGCTGCGGACCCAGCTGGAGAAGGCGGAGGCGCTGCAGACGCCGGTCTTCCAGCGGGCGGCGGAGGAACCGGCGCGCCACGAGCCGGTGCGGCGCCTGGGCGGCCGCAGCGAGCCTGCCCCCCTCGGCGCCCGCGAAGTGGTGATCGCGCCGCCCGCCTAGGATCCCACTAACACGTATTCAATTCGACTTACGGACGGTCATGGCCAGAGACCCCGGCCGGGTGCTGATCTTCGACACCACCCTGCGCGACGGTGAGCAGTCGCCCGGCGCCAGCCTCAACCTGGAGGAGAAGCTGGCGATCGCCCACCAGCTGGCGCGGCTGCGGGTCGACATCATCGAGGCCGGCTTCCCCTTCGCCAGCCCCGGCGACTTCAACGCCGTGCAGCGGATCGCCGCCGCCGTCGGCAGCTCCGACGGACCGGTGATCTGCGGCCTGGCCCGCGCCGCCGCCGGTGACATCAAGGCCTGCGCCGACGCCGTGGCCCCGGCCGCCCGCAAGCGCATCCACACCTTCATCGCCACCAGCGACATCCACCTCGAGCACAAGCTGCGGAAGAGCCGCGCCGAGGTGCGGCAGATCGCCGCCGAGATGGTGGCCTACGCCCGCAGCCTGGTGGAGGACGTGGAGTTCTCCTGCGAGGACGCCGGCCGCTCCGATCCGGAGTACCTCTACGAGGTGATCGAGGCCGCCATCGACGCCGGCGCCACCACGATCAACATTCCCGACACCGTCGGCTACACCACCCCGGCGGAATTCGGCGCCCTGATCGCGGGGATCGACCGGAACGTGCCCAATATCGGGCGGGCCGTGATCTCGGTGCACGGCCACAACGACCTGGGGCTGGCGGTGGCCAACTTCCTGGAGGCGGTGAAGAACGGCGCCCGCCAGCTGGAGTGCACGATCAACGGCATCGGCGAGCGGGCCGGCAACGCCTCGCTCGAGGAGCTGGTGATGGCGCTGCACGTGCGGCGCAGCTACTTCAATCCCTTCCTGGGCCGCCCCGCCGAGAGCAGCGAACCGCTCACCGGCGTGCGCACCGAGGAGATCTACAAGACCTCGCGGCTGGTCTCGAACCTCACCGGCATGGCCGTGCAGCCCAACAAGGCGATCGTGGGTGCCAACGCCTTCGCCCACGAATCCGGCATCCACCAGGACGGCGTGCTCAAGAACCGCCTCACCTACGAGATCATCGACGCCCGCACCATCGGTCTGGCGGACAACCGGATCTCCCTGGGTAAGCTCTCGGGCCGCAGTGCGTTCCGGGCCCGGCTCGAAGAGCTGGGCTACAGCCTCGAGCGCGACGACCTCGACGACGCCTTCGCCCGCTTCAAGGAACTGGCCGACCGCAAGCGCGAGATCACCGATCGCGATCTGGAGGCGATCGTCAGCGAGCAGGCCCAGCAGACCGAAGCCCGCTACACGCTCAAGCTGGTGCAGGTGAGCACGGGCACCAGCCTGCGCCCCACCGCCACGGTCACCCTGGTGACCTCGGACGGCGCCGAGCTCACCGGGGCGGCGATCGGCACCGGCCCGGTGGATGCGGTCTGTCAGGCCCTCAACGATCTGGCCCGGGTGCCCAACGAACTGGTGGAGTTCAGCGTCAAGTCGGTCACCGAGGGGATCGATGCCATGGGGGAGGTGACGATCCGGCTGCGGCAGAACGGTGTGCTCTACTCCGGCCACGCCGCCGACACCGACATCGTGGTGGCGGCGGCCCAGGCCTTCGTGACCGCCCTCCCCCGCATGGTGCAGGGGATGGAGCGCACCCCGCTCCATCCGCAGCTGGCCCCTCTGCCGGTGGCCGAGCGGCCGCGGCTGTGAGGGCATCCCGGTGAGCCGCCCCCCCTGGCGCGATGCCCTGCTGCTGGCGGTGCTGCTGCTGGTGGCGCTGCTGATGCTGCTCCCGCTGATCTGGCTGGTGAGCACGTCGCTCAAGGGCCCGGCGGAGGACATCTTCTCGAGCCCGCCGGCCCTGCTCCCCGCCCAGCCCAGCCTGGAGGCCTACGGCCGCCTGTTCGCCGACCATCCGCTCGGTCTCTACCTGCTCAACAGCACGGTGGTGAGCCTGCTGGCCGTGGCGGGAAACCTGGTGTTCTGCTCCCTGGCGGCCTTCCCCCTGGCCCGGATGCGCTTCGCCGGACGCGGGCTGGTGCTGGCGCTGGTGGTGGCCACCATCCTGATCCCCTTCCAGGTGGTGATGATTCCGCTCTATCTGCTGATGGTGCAGCTGGGGCTGCGCAACAGCCTCTGGGCACTGGTGCTGCCGCAGGCGGCCACCGCCTTCGGCATCTTCCTGCTGCGCCAGAGCTTCCTCGGGGTGCCGGTGGAACTGGAGGAGGCGGCCCGCATCGACGGCTGCAGTCCCCTGGGCGAGTGGTGGAACGTGATGGTCCCCGCCGCCCGGGCCGATCTGATCACCCTGGCGATGTTCGTGTTCATCGGCACCTGGAGCGATTTCCTCTGGCCGCTGGTGATCCTCGACGACCCCGCCCTCTACACCCTGCCACTGGGACTGCAGCAGCTGGCCAGCAGCTTCTCGCTCGACTGGCGCCTGGTGGCGGCCGGTTCGGTGGTGTCGATCCTGCCGGTGCTGGCACTGTTCGTGTTCCTGCAGCGCTTCATCCTGCCGAGCGCCAGCGGCGACGCCGTCAAGGGCTGAATCCTCCGGCGGGGCATGTCGATCTGTTCTGATCGCTTCGGCCCGGCGGAGCCGTTCTGACGGCCCCGATAACCTCCCCGAAAGGTTCCACTGCCGGCCCGGCCCCCGATGGAGACCAGCCTGGTTCTGCAGAACCTGCTCTCGCCACCGGTTCTGTTCTTCGCCCTGGGCGTGATCGCGGTGCTGGTGCGCTCGGATCTGGAGATCCCCGCGCCCCTGCCCAAGCTCTTCTCGCTCTACCTGCTGCTGGCCATCGGGTTCAAGGGCGGGGTGGAACTGCAGCACAGCGGCCTCGGTGCCCAGGTGCTGGGCACGATCACGGCGGCGGTGCTGATGTCCGCCCTGGTGCCGCTCTACAGCTTTCTGGTGCTGCGTCGCCGGCTCGACACGTTCAATGCGGCGGCGATCGCGGCCACCTACGGCTCGATCAGCGCCGTGACCTTCATCACGGCGGAGACCTTCCTGGGCATCACGGAGGTGGCCCACGACGGCTTCATGGTGGCGGCCCTGGCGCTGATGGAGTCACCGGCGATCATCGTCGGGCTGCTGCTGGTGAGCCTCACCGGCGCCGCCGCCGGCCACCGGCCCGATGGCCAGGGCCTGCGCTGGGGAGCGCTGCTGCACGAGGCGTTCCTGAACAGTTCGGTGCTGCTGCTGCTCGGCAGCCTGGTGATCGGCGTGCTGGTGGCGAGCTGCAGCCCTTCGGGGCTGGAGAAGATGGAACCGTTCACGGGAGACCTCTTCTACGGCGCCCTGAGCTTCTTCCTGCTGGACATGGGCATCGTGGCGGCCCAGCGGCTGGGGGAACTGCGGCAGGCCGGTGCGTTCCTGATCGGCTTCGCCCTGCTGATGCCGCTGTTCAACAGCGCGGTGGGACTGGGGGTGTCCTGGCTGCTGCACCTGCCTCCGGGCGATTCCCTGCTGTTCATGGTGCTCAGCGCCAGCGCCTCCTACATCGCCGTGCCGGCCGCCATGCGCATGACGGTGCCGCAGGCGAACCCCAGCCTCTACATCTCCACCGCCCTGGCGGTGACGTTCCCGTTCAACATCATCGTGGGGATCCCCCTCTACATGGCGATGGTGAATGCCGTGATCCCCCCCGCCTGAGCCGCCATGCAACGTCTCGATCTGATCTGCAGCGAACGGGAACTGGATCAGGTGGTCCAGCTGATCGACGCGGCCGGGGCGCCCGGCTACTCGGTGATCCGCCACGTCACCGGCCGCGGTCCCCATGGCGCGGTGTCGGAGGGGATGGAGTTCAGCGGGCTGGGTGCCAACGTGCACGTGATCGTGTTCTGCGAGGAGCCCGTGCTGGAGGCGATGCGGCTCAAGCTGCGGCCCTTGCTGGATTACTACGGCGGCATCGGTTTCGTGTCCGCCTGCGAGCCCTTCTGAGCAAAGCCGGCGGCTGGCGCGTAGTGCGCGCACCGCTCACAGGGTCCCTCCGGCAGCACGGCGCAGCGCAGCAGCGGCGTGCGGGCATTGAAGCGGCAGCTGGGATCGCCGATGACCCAGCGCCCGTTCCACCAGCGGGCATCCGCCGGTCGGCGCTGGGGCTTCACCTGCAGCGCCACGCTGGCCAGCACGTAGCGCCCGCCACGCAGGCGGTAGCGGTGGTGGCGCTGCAGCACCAGGTAGCTGCGCTCACGGTGCTGCAGCCAGCGCCCGGGCTGGGGAACCGAGCCCAGATCGGGCAGCTCGAGGTGATCGAGCAGGCGGCCGCTGCCAGCCTGCAGCAGTTCGACGCGGACGGGGTTCAGGGGTTCACCTCACCGGCCTCCGGGTCGAGCCGCCGGGAGAAGCCCCAGAGGAACAGAGCCGCCACCACCACCAGCAGGGCCCACTCCGGGGGCACCAGGCCAGGGAGCGCCAGCCGGAAGAGAAGCCGCAGCCCCACCAGGCCCACGGCCAGATAGCCGGCGCGCTCGAGGTTGGAATAGACGGCCAGCCAGCGGATGAACAGCTCGGCGGTGAGCCGCAGGGCGATGACGCCGATCACCCCACCGGCCATCACCAGCACCAGCCGGTCGCTCACCGCCACGGCGGCGGCCACGCTGTCGAGGGAGAAGGCCAGATCGGTCACCGCCAGGGTGGCCACCACGGTCCACAGACCGGGCACGGGGTGATGGTGATGGGCGTGGTGCGGAGCGAGGGGTGCCGTGCCGGCCGCCATCGCCCCGGCGGGGGCCGGTGGCGCGGTGGCGGCCTCCTCCTCCGTGTCGGAGCGCCAGAGGTTGGTACCGCTCAGCCAGAGCAGGTAGGCGGCGGCCGCCAGCTGCAGGGGCCAGAAGGCCAGCACCCAGCGGGCGGCGGCGATCAGCGCGAGCCGGAACACCAGCGCCAGGGCGAGACCGAGGTTGAGAGCCTGCCGCTGGCGGGCGGGATCGTGCAGGCCGCGGGAGATGGCCGCCAGGGCGATGGCGTTGTCGGCGGAGAGGACCGCCTCGAGCCCGATCAGCAGGGGAAGCAGCAGCAGCAGTTCACCCCACTGGTCCGCGCCCTGGATCAGGGGCGTGAGGGTCGGAATCGACTCCGCTTCCATCGGGCCTGCGGCGGGTCTTGCTGGTGCACTCTAGAAAGTCCCTCCGCCGGCCCCACGCCCATGCAGCTCCAGGCCCGACTGGTGCATGCCGAAGCCGGCCAGCGCGTGGTGGAGGTGAGCGCCTGGCTGAAGGGGAGCTGCCTGGGACAGACGCTGGGGGAGGGCAGCACGGCCGAGATCGCCGAGGACCGGGCGATCGAGAGGCTGCAGCAACGGCTGGCCGGCGCCGGCCAGCCGGCCGCGGCGGAGGCGACTGGACGGCCGGCGGCCACGGCGGCACCCTCACCGCCGAACCCGGCACCCCCATCCCGACCGCCGGCCGCCCCCGATCCGGTCATGGTTGCCGCCGAACCCCCCGAAACCACCGACCCCCCCGAACCCACGCCCCCCCCGGAGCCCCCCGAGCCGCCGGCCGACCCGGAGGACTGGAGCGACGAACTGGCGGCGGTGGAACTGGAGCTGGGCCGCCTCGGCTGGAACCGCGACCAGGAGGCGACCTACCTGCAGCGGGCCTTCGGCCACCCCAGCCGCAGTCGGCTGGTGCGCTACGCCGACCTTCAGGCCCATCTGGGCTCGTTGCGGCGACTGGCGCCCGGCAGCGATCCCGCCACGGCTCCCACCCCCCTGCGCCGCAGCGATCTGCTGCTGCAGTGCGACCAGCTGCTGGATCGGCTGGGCTGGGGAGCGGCGGAGGGCCGGGCCTGCCTGGAGCGGAGTTTCGGCCTGGCCAGCCGCCAGCAGCTCAGCGACGAGCAGCTGCTGCGCTTCAACATGCTGCTGGAGGAACAGCTGCCCGGCGCCGGGGCGGGACCCTAGCGCCGCCGCAGGCACTCGCTCGCCAGCAGGCTGGGGCCCAGGTCCAGCTGGTTCTGGTTGGCATAGGCCTCGCGCTCCAGCCGGATCTCCAGGGCACTGGCACGGGCATAGACGGGATCGTCGAGGTGACTGCGGCTGGTCGAATCGAGCAGGGTGGAGAGACCGAGCGGGCCGGGCCGGGCCGAGGGATGCCCCTGGCGGCAGCTCTGGGCCACGTGGATGGCCTCGTGGTTGAGCACCCGGGCGAACTCCACCGTGCCCTTGTCGACCACGTCGGAGCGGACCCGGATCGTGCGGGCGGCCGGATCCCACTCCCCGGCGGCCCGTGGCTTGCGGGGCGGGCCGATCACCACCTGGACCCCCACCTCGCCCAACCGGCCGATCAGCGCGGTGATCGCCGCCCGTTCGCGTTCCCGGCTGGGGGGAAAGCGCATGCGGTGGCGGATCTGCTCGAGGGTGAGCATGGGCTCGTCGACGCGCCGCTTGTAGAGGTAGCGGACGCGGCCGTCGGGCAGGGGCTCGGCCCGGGGGATCCAGTCGCGGTCGGCCACGGCCAGACGCTCCAGAAGGCCCGGCAGGGCGGCGGAGCCGAGCACGAGATCGCCCGGGCGGGGGGGAGCGGGCGCCCGGGAGAGCAGCACCTCCCGCAGCGGCTCGGGCAGCACCCGCAGTGCCGCCAGGGTGTCCGGGGTGCGGGGCAGCGGCTCGAGACGCCTGCCCAGCTGCAGCCCCGTCAGGCCCAGGCCCACCGCCAGCAGCAGGCCCAGCCCGCTCCGCAGGGCGGCGAGGGGCTCGACCCGATCACCGACGCGGCCGTGGGGGTTGCGCTCGGTGGTCATGGGGCCTGGATGCGCTGCAGCCGCAGTCCGGGGGTCTCCCCCTCGAGGCCCTGGTCATAGCGCGGGGCGTAGAGCTCGGCGCGCCAGAGCGGCTCGAGCCCGCCGAGCAGGGGCTCCAGGTAGGGATGGGGCCGGGCCGGGCGGGTGATCGTGTGGGCCGGATAGACGCGCACCTCGGCGCGGCTCACCCGGCAGAGCTCCGCAAGGGCCTGCCGATGCCAGGCCAGATCGAAGGGGGAACCGGCCAGCAGGCCGCCCTCGGCCTCGGGGGCATAGGAGAACAGCAGGTGGCCGCTGAGCACCAGATCGAAGCTGGCGTCGGCGAAGGGGAGCCGTGGCAGCGCCGCCGCCCGGTAGCGGTCGGGGAAGCGGCGGGCATCCGCCAGGTACTCGGCCAGGGCCCGGAGCTTGGCGCGCTGGTAGGACGCGAGCGCGAACCCGGCGCGCAGGTGACCGCCGCCGGGAGCCTTGGCGCCGTGCAGGTCGATGTCGGCCCGGGCCTGCCGCTCCTGCTCCTCGAGCGGATGGTCGTAGAGAGGGTCCACCGCCAGGGCATCGATGCCGAGCCGGTGGGCGAGGGCCGTGAACGAACCGGGACCGCCGGGGCAGTCGAGCACCGTGCGACCACGCCAGAGTCCGGGATCCAGATCGAAGAACGCCAGGGCGTCCTCGCCGGTGCGGCCGAAGAAGACCACCTTGGCCAGATCCATCGGCGCGGTGTCCTGCGGCCTGGCAATTCTGGCGCGATCCGCCGGGTCCGCTTGCGAGGATCAGGAACCCCGATTCCCCGCCCCGATGCCCCTCACCGCCCTGGTGCGCCAGCTGCAGCGGGTGCCCCTCACGGCCGAGGTGCTGGAGCGCAGCCGGCGTGCCGATCGCCTGCGGCTGAGCGGCGGCGGCCGGGCGGCGCGGGCCCTGATCGCCAGTGCCCTGGCCGGTGCCGCCGAAGCGCCCCTGCTGGTGATCGTGCCCACCCTGGAGGAAGCGGGACGCTGGGCGGCCCTGCTGGAGCTGATGGGCTGGAGTTCCAGCCAGCTCTATCCCACCAGCGAGGGCTCGCCCTACGAACCGTTCGATCCCACCAGCGAGATCACCTGGGGCCAGCTCCAGGTGCTCAGCGAGCTGCTCGACGGCAGCGAGGCCGACGGGGCCGGGCGTGCGGGCCGCCGCCTGGCGATCGTGGCCACCGAGCGGGCCCTGCAGCCCCACCTGCCGCCCCCCGCGGCGCTCCGCGCGCGCTGCCTGAGCCTTCGCAAGGGCGATGTGGTGGATCTGGAGGAGCTGGGCGACACCCTCACCCGCCTCGGCTACGAGCGGGTGCCCACGATCGAGCAGGAGGGCAGCTGGAGCCGTCGGGGCGACATCGTCGACCTCTTCCCGGTCAGCGCCGAGCTGCCGGTGCGGCTGGAGTTCTTCGGCGAGGAACTCGAGAAGCTGCGGGAATTCGATCCCGCCAGCCAGCGCTCCCTCGATCCCGTCGAGGTGGTGCGGCTCACGCCCGCCGGCTACGGCCCCCTGATCGCCGATGCCCTGCGCGAGGCGATGCCGGACGCGCTGGAGCATCTTCTCGATGCGGCCGCCACCGAACAGCTGCTGGAGGGGGGAACGCCCGAGGGCATGCGGCGGCTGATGGGCCTCGCCTGGCCGCAGCCAGCCTCCCTGCTCGACTATCTGGCCCCCGACACCCTGATCGCCGTCGATGAGCGCCGTCACTGCCTGGCCCACGGCCAGCAGTGGTTCGATCACGCCGCCGAGCACCACGGCGAGGTGATCGCCGAGCTGGGGCCCGAAGGGGTCTCGCTGCTGCCACCCCTGCTGCACCGCCCGCCCGGCGAGGCGCTCGAGGCGGCGGCGGCCTTCGCCGGCTTCGATCTGGGCGAGCTGCACGAGAGCGACAGCCACCCCAACAGCTTCGATCTGGCCAGCCGGGCGGTGCCGGCCCACCCCAACCAGTTCGGCCGGCTGGCGGCGCTGGTGAAGGGCCACCTGCAGGAGAAGGCGCGGGTGTGGCTGGTGTCGGCCCAGCCCTCGCGGGCCGTGGCCCTGCTGGAGGAGCACGACTGCATCGCCCGCTTCGTGCCCAACCCGGCCGACTTCCCGGCGATCGAGCGGCTGATCGAGCAGAACACGCCGGTGGCCCTGAAGACGCGGGGCACCGCCGAACTGGAGGGGCTGCAACTGCCGGCCTGGAAGCTGGTGCTGCTGACGGACCGGGAGTTCTTCGGCCAGCACAGCCTGGCGGCCAGCGGCTACGTGCGGCGGCGCCGCCAGGCGGCCAGCCGCACGGTGGATCCCGGCAAGATGCGCCCGGGCGACTTCGTGGTGCACCGCAACCACGGCATCGGCCGCTTCCTGAAGCTCGAGAAGCTGGCGATCAGCGGCGAATCGCGCGACTACCTGGTGGTTCAGTACGCCGACGGCCTGCTGCGGGTGGCGGCGGATCAGCTGGGCAGCCTGGGCCGCTACCGCGCCAGCGGCGAGACCCCGCCCGAGTTGAACCGGATGGGCGGGGTGGCCTGGAGCAGGGCCAAGGAGCGGGCCCGCAAGGCGGTGCGCAAGGTGGCGCTCGATCTGGTGAAGCTCTACGCCGAGCGACATCAGGCGCCCGGCTTCGCCTTCCCCCCCGATGGCCCCTGGCAGAGCGAGCTGGAGGAGTCGTTCCCCTACGAGCCCACCCCCGATCAGCTGAAGGCGATCAGCGAGGTGAAGCGCGACATGGAGAAGCCCCAGCCCATGGATCGGCTGGTGTGCGGTGATGTGGGCTTCGGCAAGACCGAGGTGGCGATCCGGGCCATCTTCAAGGCCGTCACCGCCGGCAGGCAGGTGGCGCTGCTGGCCCCCACCACCGTGCTGGCCCAGCAGCACTGGCGCACCCTGAGCGAGCGCTTCGCCCCCTATCCGCTCAAGGTGGCGCTGCTCAACCGCTTCCGCACAGCCGTGGAACGCAAGACGATCCTCGACGGACTCCAGACCGGCAGCGTGGACGTGGTGGTGGGCACGCACCAGCTGCTGGGCAAGGGCACCACCTTCCAACAGCTGGGGCTGCTGGTGGTGGACGAGGAGCAGCGCTTCGGTGTGAACCAGAAGGAGAAGATCAAGGCGCTGCGCAAGGACGTGGACGTGCTCACCCTCAGCGCCACACCGATCCCGCGCACCCTGTACATGAGCCTCTCGGGTGTGCGCGAGATGAGTCTGATCACCACGCCGCCGCCGCTGCGCCGCCCGATCAAGACCCACCTGGCCGCCCGCGACGAGGAGGCGGTGCGCAGCGCCATCCGCCAGGAACTCGACCGGGGTGGGCAGGTGTTCTACGTGGTGCCGCGGGTGGAGGGGATCGAGGAGGTGGCGGGGCAGCTGCGCACGATGCTGCCGGGCCTGAAGCTGCTGGTGGCCCACGGGCAGATGCCGGAAGGCGAGCTGGAGAGCGCCATGGTGGCCTTCAACGCCGGCGAGGCCGACGTGATGCTCTGCACCACGATCATCGAATCGGGCCTCGACATCCCGCGGGTGAACACGATCCTGGTGGAGGATGCCCACCGCTTCGGCCTGGCCCAGCTCTATCAGCTGCGCGGCAGGGTGGGCCGCAGCGGCATCCAGGCCCACGCCTGGCTCTTCTATCCCGGCGATGCCTCGCTCAGCGAGGCGGCCCGGCAGCGGCTGCGGGCGATCCAGGAGTTCGCCCAGCTGGGTTCGGGCTACCAGCTGGCCATGCGCGACATGGAGATCCGCGGTGTGGGCAACCTGCTGGGGGTGGAGCAGAGCGGCCAGATGGAGGCGATCGGCTTCGACCTCTACATGGAGATGCTGCAGGAATCGCTGGCCGAGATCCAGGGCCAGGACATCCCGGCCGTGGACGAGACGCAGATCGATCTACCGATCACGGCCTTCATCCCCGCCGACTGGATCCCCGAGAGCGACGAGAAGATGGCCGCCTACCGGGCCGCCGCCGACTGCCGCAGCAAGGAGGCCCTGGTGGAGCTGGCCGCAGGCTGGGTCGACCGCTTCGGGGCCATCCCCGCACCGGTGCAGAGCCTGCTGCAGCTGATGGAGCTGAAGCTGGTGGCCCGGCGCTGCGGCTTCTCCCGCATCCGGCCGGAGAAGCCGCACATCGCCCTGGAGACGCCGATGGAGGAGCCGGCCTTCCGGCTGCTGCGCCAGGGTCTGCCCCAGCACCTGCACGGACGGCTGGTGTACCAGGGCGGATCGGGCAGCACGGCGAAGGTTCTGGCCCGCGGGCTCGGCAGTCTGCCGATGGAGAAGCAGCTGGAGCAGCTGATGGAGTGGCTGCAGGGGATGGCCGAGCAGATCCCCGGCAGCGACGGCCTCACCGAGGGGCAGCGGGCGGAGCGGGATCGGGAGCGTAATGCGGCGGTGCTCACGGTGTGAGCGACGGGCCATGGCTCAGGTCGCCCCATGGCCGCAAATGATCGTTACAATTCTGAGAACTTCGGTGATCCGACGCGATGGGTGAACTGGTGGATCTGGGCGGCAGCCTGCCGGGAGCCTCGGGAATTGTCTCGGCGGTGGTGAGCGTGCTGGCCCTGGGCCTGTTCGCCCTCTTCCAGGGGGATCGCGAGAACAACGACGATGACGACAACCACGGCGGCGGCCTGATGCAACCCGTGGCCTGAGGCCGGATCAGGCCATCGCAGTCCTGATCCGGTCGCCGCTCAGGGCAGCGCGGCCGGCAGGTTGGCGCTGGTGGGCTGGAAGGTGGTGCGGGCCTTGCCCGTCTCGCGCAGCTTCTTCACCAGGGTCGATTCGGCCACCCGGTACTGGGGATCCTTGAGGGTGCCGAGATCCTCGAGCTTGAGCTTCTCCGCGTCCTGCTCGGTGAGCTTCACCGCCACGTCCGGTGCGATGCCGTGCTTGTGGATGTCGCGGCCGCTCGGGGTGAGGTACTTGGCGATCGTCACCGTCATGCCGGAGCCGTCGGAGAGCCCCCGCACCGACTGCACCAGACCCTTGCCGAAGGTCTTCTGTCCCACCAGAACGGCACGTTTGTTGTCCTGAAGGGCGCCGGAGAGGATCTCGCTGGCGCTGGCGGAACCCTCGTTGACCAGCACCACGATCGGGGCCTGGGTGAGGGCCCGCCCATTCGCCCGGCGGATGTCCTGGATGCCGTCACGGGTGCGGGTGGAGACGATGATTCCCTCGTCGATCAGCTGGCGGGCGATCTCGACGCTCGCCATCAGCAGACCGCCGGGGTTGCTGCGCAGATCGATCACGTAGCCCTGGACGCCCTGGCCTTCCAGGTCGCGCAGGGCGGCGCGCATGTCCTTGGCGGCGTTGGCGTTGAACTGCTTGAGGCGGATGTAGCCCACCTTGATGCCGTCAGGCCCCTTGTTGATCTGATGCTCCACCGCGTGGAGCTCGATCCGCTCGCGGGTGAGCGGCACGGTGACGATCTGGTTGCGGCGGCGCAGCTGGATCGTGACCTCGGTGCCGGCCTGGCCACGGATCAGCTTGACGGCATCCTCGGTGCTCATGCCCTTGGTGCTCTTGCCGTCGATCGACACGATCACGTCCTTGGGCTGCACCCCGGCCCGGGAGGCGGGTGAGCCCTCGATCGGGCTCACCACCACCAGTTCCTTGGTGTCCTTGTCGAGGCTGAGCTGGATTCCCACCCCGGAGAGCTCACCGGAGGTGTCGATCTGCATCTCCTTGAACTCCCGCGGATCCATGAAGCGGGTGTAGGGATCGTCGAGGGTCTGGAGCATGCCGCGGATCGCCTCGTAGCTCTCCTTGGTGCTGCCGTAGCTGCGGGCCAGCAGATCACGGCGCAGCTTGCGCCACTGCTCTGGGCTGTACTTGCCGGTGGTGTCCAGATAGTCGCGGAAGACGATCTGCCAGGCCTGGTCCATCACCTCCTTGGGGCTGTCGGTGATCAGCGAGGCGGCGCTGGGCGCCATGAACCACTCCCCTCCGACCACGGCCGCAGCGGCGCAGGCTCCGACGCCGGCGAGCACGATGACGCTGGTGCGACCCCTGGACATTCCCTGCGCCCTCCGGCCCATGACAGTCAGCTCAAGCTAGCCCCGGGGGACCGGGCCAGCGCGGGGGGATGACCGGATCAAGGCGCGTCCGGATGTGTCCGGGCCGACCGACTCAGGGATCGACCCAGCGGCCGTCCTCCTTGATCAGGGCGATCAGCGCTTCCACACCCTCCGCCTCCGGCACGCGGCGGATCTCTTCACGGCCGCGGTAGAGAGAGATGGTGCCGGGGGTTTTGCCCACGTAGCCGTAGTCGGCGTCGGCCATCTCGCCGGGACCGTTGACGATGCAGCCCATCACGGCGATGTCGAGGCCGGTGAGGTGGGCGGTGGCGTTGCGCACCACGTGCAGCACCTCCTCCAGGTTGAACAGGGTGCGGCCGCAGCTGGGGCAGGCCACGTACTCCACCATCGTTTTCCGGAGCCCCAGGGCCTGCAGGATCGAGTAGCAGACCGGGATCTCCTTCTCCGGTGCCTCGGTGAGCGAGACACGGATCGTGTCGCCCAGGCCTTCGGCCAGCAGGGTGGCGATGCCGGCGGTGCTCTTGATCCGGCCGTAGTCGCCGTCGCCCGCCTCGGTGACGCCCAGATGCAGGGGGTAGTGGAAGCCTTCGGCGTCCATGCGGTCGGCCATCATCCGGTAGGCCGCCAGCATCACCGGCGCCCGCGAGGCCTTCATCGACACCACGATGTTGTGGAAGTCGAGGCGGTCGCAGATGTGGATGAACTCCATGGCGCTCTCCACCATGCCCAGCGGGGTGTCGCCGTAGGTGAACAGCATCCGCTCCGCCAGGGAGCCGTGGTTCACGCCGATGCGCAGACCCTTGTCCTGGGCCTTGAGCAGGCTCACCAGGGGTTCGAGGGTGGCCTGGATGCGCTCGCCGATGGCGGCCACCTCCTCGGGGCTGAACTCGGTGCGGTTCGGATCCGGCTTGTCGAACACATACAACCCGGGGTTGATGCGCACCTTGTCGACGTGCTGGGCCACCTCCAGGGCGATCTTCATGCCGTTGTGGTGCACGTCCGCCACCAGGGGCACGGGGCGGTAGGTGTCTTCCAGGCGTTTGCGGATCTCGCCCACCGCCTTGGCGTGGGCCAGGCTCGGCACCGTGAGCCGCACGATCTCGCAGCCCGCCTCGTGCAGGCGGCGGATACCGGCGGTGGCCCCCGCGATGTCGAGGGTGTCCTCGTTGATCATCGACTGCACCACCACCGGGTGCTCGCTGCCCACCCACACGTCGCCGACGCGCACGCTGCGGGTCTTGCGGCGGCGGATCACCGTGTCGTAGCGCGGATTCGAGGCCCAGTCGGCGGGCAGTCCCGCGGGGGTGGCCTCGGGGCGAGCCAGGGTTCCGGTCATCGCGGCGGCGGCCTAGCGGGAACGCGCCAACACTGCCACAGATCAGGGGGCCGCTGACGAGTGCGGCCCGTCGGCGGGGGGTGGCTCGCCGGAGAGCTCCACCAGGCGGCGGCGCACCTCCTGCAGGTCCTGCCAGGTGTGCCACTTGGGGGTGCCACGCTCCCGCGAGGGATTGCGCAGCAGATAGGAGGGATGGAAGATCGGCAGGCACCAGAGGCCGTCCCAACGGTGCCACTGCCCGCGGAGCCTGGTGATCCCTCCCCTGATCCCCAGCACGCCCTCCACGGCGGTGGCCCCGGCCAGCACCACCACGGCGGGCCGCACCAGGGCCACCTGCTCCAGCAGCCAGGGCCGGCAGGCCTCCATCTCGGCCGGGGTGGGCTTGCGGTTCTCCGGCGGCCGGCACTTCACCACATTGGCGATGTAGGCGTCGCGGTTGCTGTCGATCCCCACGCTGGCCAGCATCTGATCGAGCAGCTGGCCGGCCCGGCCCACGAAGGGCAGGCCGCTGGCATCCTCCTGGGCGCCGGGACCCTCGCCGATCACCAGCAGCGGGGCGCGGGGGTTGCCGCGGCTCACCACCACCCGCTGCCGCCCGGCGGCCAGGGGGCAGCGGCGGCAGCTGTCGCAGGCCGCGGCCAGCCGCGCCAGTGCCGCCTCGAGCCCAGGCCCCGGCTCAGGCCCGCCGGCGGGGGCGGCGGGCGGGACAGCGGCCGTGGAGGGGGCCGAAGCGGAGGGCAGCCCGGCCACGCCGAACAGGCTGGGCTGGACGATCTCCCCCTCTCCGGCGGCACTGCCCATGACGGCCCCCAAGCGGCGTCGATCCTATGGAGCGGGCAGGGTGCGGCGGCCGCAGCCCCGGAAGCGGCCCGAACGGTTCACGCCAGAACCTTCGGCCGGAGGGGCGTCAGGCAGGATGGCCCCTTGCCCGTCTTGCGCTCCCCGGCGGGTTCGGGGCTGCGTTCCATGAGCGGCCGCCGGCCGCGCCCCCCCCCGCCGATGCCCAGCCCGTTGAAGCTCTCGGCCCGGGCCGAAGCCCTCCAGCCTTCCCTCACCCTCGCCATCGCCGCCCGCGCCAAGCAGCTGCGGGCCGAGGGGCACGACATCTGCAGCCTGAGCGCGGGCGAGCCCGATTTCGACACCCCCGCCTTCATCCGCCAGGCGGCCAGCGCCGCCCTGGAAGCCGGCCATACCCGCTATGGCCCGGCCGCGGGGGAACCGGAACTGCGCGAGGCGATCGCCGCCAAGCTCAGCCACGAGAACGGCATCCCCACCAGCGCCGCCCAGGTGCTGGTGACCAACGGCGGCAAGCAGGCGCTCTACAACCTCTTCCAGGTGCTGCTCGGCCCCGGCGACGAGGTGCTGCTGCCGGCCCCCTACTGGCTCAGCTATCCCGAGATGGCCGGGCTGGCGGGCGCCGAGGTGCGGGTGCTGCCCAGCGAGGCCGCCAGCGGCTTCCGCCTCGACCCCGCGGCGCTGGAAGCCGCCATCACCCCGGCCAGCCGCCTGCTGGTGCTCAACAGCCCGTCCAACCCCACCGGGATGGTGCTGAGCCGGCCGGAGCTGGAGGCGATCGCCGCCGTGGTGCGCCGCCACCCCCAGGTGGCGGTGGTCTGCGACGAGATCTACGAGTTCCTGGTGGCCCCAGGCCACCAGCATCACAGCTTCGCGGCGGTGGCCCCCGATCTGCTGGATCGCACGTTCGTGGTGAACGGCTTCGCCAAGGGCTGGGCGATGACGGGCTGGCGGCTGGGGTACCTGGCCGGCCCGCAGTCGGTGGTGACGGCCGCTGCCGCCCTGCAGAGCCAGAGCACCAGCAATGTCTGCAGCTTCGCCCAGTACGGCGCCCTGGCGGCGGTGAACGGCCCGCGCGACTGCGTGCGGGCGATGGCCGAGCAGTTCAACCAGCGCCGCGCCCTGCTGAGCGCCGGGCTGCTGGCGCTGCCGGGGCTCGAGCTGCTGGCCCCCGAGGGGGCCTTCTACGCCTTCCCCGACGTGAGTGCCGGTGGGCTGGATTCGATGACCTTCTGCCAGCGGCTGCTCGACGAGGTGGGGCTGGCGGTAGTACCGGGCGTGGCCTTCGGCGACGACCGCTGCATCCGCCTCTCCTGCGCCGCCTCTCCCGACACGATCACCGACGGGCTGGAGCGTCTCGAGCGCTTCCTGGCCCGCCTCTGACCTCCACCCCTTCCCACAAAGTCCGATGACCCTGTTCCGCCTGCTTCCCTCCGGACGCCGAGAACGTTCGGCCGCCGTGCTGGCGGGGCTGGCCCTGGCCCTGTTGCCGGCGGTCCTGCCGCCCCTGTCGCCCCAGGCCATGCCGCCGCTGGCCGGCGCCCAGGCCCAGCAGAAGCTGCTGCGGATCGGCGCCATCCCCGATCAGAACCCCGAGAAGCTCAACCGCCTCTACGGCCTGGTGGCCGATGAACTGGGCCGCCAGCTGAAGGTGCCCGTGAAGTACGTGCCCGTCACCGACTATGCCGCCGCCGTGAGCGCCTTCCGCACCGGCGATCTGGATCTGGTCTGGTTCGGCGGCCTCACCGGCGTGCAGGCCCGGCTGCAGAAACCCGGCGCCCGGGTGCTGGCCCAGCGCGACATCGACGCCCAGTTCCACACCGTCTTCATCGCCAACAGCCGCAGCGGCCTCAAGCCCATCCGCGGCGTGAAGGGCCTGAGCGAACTCAAGGGAAGGCGCTTCACCTTCGGCTCGGAGAGCTCCACCTCCGGCCGGCTCATGCCCCAGTACTTCCTGAGCCAGGCGGGCGTGAAG
Source organism: Mesorhizobium carmichaelinearum (assembly GCA_943368365.1). Lineage (GTDB taxonomy): Bacteria > Cyanobacteriota > Cyanobacteriia > PCC-6307 > Cyanobiaceae > CALRKZ02. Next base: position 75,767 of record CALRKZ020000003.1, on the reverse strand, counting down.
CTGAAGGATTTCGCCGGCGGGGCGCCCGGGTTCAGCGGCAGCCACGACGCCACCATCGCCCTGGTGCAGAGCGGCGCCTACGAGGCCGGCGCCGTGAACGAGCAGGTGTGGAAGAGCAACCTGCGCGACGGCAGGGCCAACCGCAGCAAGGTGGCCGTGATCTGGCGCACGCCCGGCTATCCCGACTACCACTGGATCGCCCAGCCCAACCTGGATCAGCGCTTCGGGAAGGGCTTCACCGGGCGCCTGCAGGGGGCGATCATCGGCTGGCGGCCCAGCGATCCGGAGCAGAAGCAGATCCTCTCGCTGTTCGGGGCGCAGCAGTTCACCAAGGCGGACGCGGCCGATTACAAGACGATCGAGCAGGTGGGGCGGCAGATCGGCAAGATCCGCTGACGGCAGCGGATGCACCCCCTGCCTAGGTTGGTTCCACCCGTGCTCTACACATGCGGTTCAGCGGCAGCCTCGAGGAGCTCCAGTCGGTGGTGGGCACCCTCGGCCATCCCGGCCACTGGGAGCACAAGGGCTCCTACGAACTGTTCGTGTTCGACGAGGAGCACACCAACCTGCGGCTCAACTGGTGGCCCCGCACCGGTGAGCTGCGGCTGGTGGGCGACCCGGCCGAGCGCGAGCCGATCGAGGCGGCACTGGGCGAGCGGCTCGGCTCCCGGGGCGACTGAGCCCACCGCGGTGGCTTCGCGGCGGCGGGCCGGGCCGGCTGCCCGCCGATGACCCTGCTCGAACTGCGCCGCATCCAGGTGGCCGGCCGGGCGCAGCCCCGCCTGAGCGATCTGTCGCTGATGATCGAAGCCGGCGAGCGCGTGGCCCTGATCGGCCCGAGCGGGGCCGGCAAGAGCACCCTGCTGGCGGTGGCCAACGGCCTGCTGCGGCCCACGGCCGGCGAGGTGCTGTGGGAGGGGGCCCCACCGGCCCGCTCGCGCCGCCAGCGGCGACGCCAGCAGGCCCGCATCGGCACCCTCTGGCAGGACCTGCGCCTGATCGAGGAACTGAGCGTGCAGCAGAACCTCAATGCCGCCCGGCTGGCGGCCTGGGGCTGGCCGAAGGCGGTGCTCAACCTGCTGCTGCCCCTGGAGACGGCCGAAAACAAGGCGGCACTGGCACGGGTCGATCTCGACGCGGCGCTGCTGGAGCGGCCGGTGACGGCCCTCTCGGGGGGCCAGCGGCAGCGGCTGGCGATCGCCCGGCTGCTGCGCCAGGACCCGACCCTGCTGCTGGCCGACGAACCCCTGGCCCACCTGGATCCCCGCCTGGCGGAGGAGGTGCTGGCCCTGCTGCTGCGCCAGGCCGAAGGGGGCCGCGCCCTGCTGCTGAGCCTGCACCGTCCCGATCTGCTGGAGGGCTTCGATCGGGTGCTGGCGCTGCGGGGCGGTCGGCTGGTGCACGACGGCCCTCCGGGCTCCCTGACGGCCGCGGCGCTGAGCCGGCTCTACGGAGCCGAGCCATGAGCGGCCGAGGGATCCGGCTGGCCGCACCGCTGCTGCCGCTGCTGCCGGCCCTGGTGTGGCTGCCGCTGCTGCCGCTGCTGCCCGGCCTGAGCCACGGCGGCGGCTGGGAGCTGATCGGCGGATTCCTGTGGGCGGCCCTCACCCCCTCGCTCGACCCGCTGGTGATCGGCTCCGCCCTCTCCGGCCTGGCCGTCACGGTGGGGATCGCGCTGCTGGGCTGGGGGCTGAGCCTGGTGCTGGGGCTGCTGGGCGGGGTCCTGAGTTCGCGCACCGTCTGGGCCATCGGCGGCGGGGCGGCCTGGCCGGCGGCGCTGATCCGGCGCCTGCTGGCGGTGCCGCGGGCCATCCACGAACTGCTCTGGGGCCTGCTGCTGCTCCAGCTGCTGGGCCTGAAGCCGGCGGTGGCGGTGGTGGCGATCGCCCTGCCCTTCGCGGCGCTGGTGGCGCGGGTGGTGAGCGATCTGCTCGACGCCCTGCCCACCACCGGGGTGGAGGCCCTGCGCACGGCGGGAGCCCCGGCCCCGGCCGCCCTGCTCACGGCCCTGGGGCCGGCGGTGCTGCCGGGGGTGATCAGCTACGGCGGCTACCGGCTGGAGTGCGCCCTGCGCAGCGCCACCCTGCTGGGGGTGTTCGGTCTGGGGGGGCTGGGCACCGACCTGCGCCTCACGCTGCAGTCGCTGCAGTTCCACGAGCTCTGGAGCGGCCTCTGGCTGCTGCTGGCGGTGATGCTGCTTCTGGAGGGGCTGCTGGGCCTGCTGAGGCGCCGCTGGGGGATGCCGGCCCGGCTCGGGCTGCGCCAGCGGAGCGTGGGGCGGGGCGGACGGGAGATGCTGCTGGCCCTGGCGGCCCTGCTGCCGGCGCTGCTGCTGGTGGCGCTGGCCCTGGGGGCCCATCCGGACCAGCTGCTGCGCTGGCAGCCCCTGCCGCCGCTTCGGGCCGACTGGCCGGCGGTTCTGGCGCTGCCGTGGGGGGCGCTGGTGGGCTCCACCCTGGGGCTCACCGTGCTGGCGGCGGCGCTGGCGGTGGGCACGGGCCCGCTGCTGCTGCTGCTGGTGGCCCCCTGGCCCTGGGGGAGGTTCATCCTGCAGGGGATCTGGGCCCTGGGGCGACTCTGGCCGCCGCCGCTCACCGCCCTGCTGCTGCTGTTCGTGCTCCAGCCGGGGGTGGTCACGGCGGCGCTGGCGCTCGGCTTCCACAACCTGGGGATCCTGGGCCGCCTGCTGCTGGAGGCGGGCGAGTCGGCCGACCCCGCCGCCGAGCAGGGACTGATCGCCGCCGGCTGCGGGCCGCGGCTGGCCCTGCTCTACGGCCGCTTCAGCGGCCTGGCCCGCGCCTACCTGGCCTACGGCGCCTACCGGGCCGACGTGATCCTGCGGGAGACGGTGGTGGTGGGCCTGGTGGGAGCGGCGGGGCTCGGCACCCTGCTGCTGGAGGCCCTGAGCTCCTTCGCGGTCGATCAGCTGATCGCCCTGGTGGGGGTCTACGTGGCGCTCACCCTGGTGGGGGAGGATCTGAGCGACCGGGCCCGCCGCCGGCTGCTGGCCGGCTGAGCCGCCCGGCGTTCCCCGCCCAGACCCAAGCCCCGCGCAGCCCCACTCCGCATGGTCATCGCCGTCCCCCGCAAGCTGGTGGTCCTCGGCGACAGCGGGGTGTACGGCTGGGGGGATCCCCTGGGTGGGGGCTGGTGCGAGCGCCTGCGGCGCCACTGGATGGAACTGCCCGACGGGCCGGTGCTCTACAACCTGGGCGTGCGCGGCGACGGCCTGGAGCGGCTGGCGGCGCGGCTGCCGGCGGAGGTGCACAGCCGTGGGGAGCTGCGCCGGCAGCGGCCGCAGGGGATCCTGCTCGCCATCGGCCTGAACGACGCGGCCCGGGTCGGTCGACCCGACGGCCGACACCAGCTGGCGCCCGCCGGCTTCCTGTTCGGCCTGCAGCAGATGCTGCGGCAGGCCGCGGCGATCGCGCCGGTTCTGGTGCTGGGGCTGACACCGGTGGACGAGGCGGCGATGCCGTGGGCCGATTGCCTCTGGTACGACCTGGCCACCCTGAGGCAGTACGAGGGCCTGCTGGAGGAAGCCTGCCTGGAGGCCGACGTGCCCTTCCTGCCCCTGCTGGAGGCCCTGCTGGCCGAACCCCACTGGCTGCGCCTGCTCGAGAGCGACGGACTCCACCTCAACACCGAGGGCCACGAGCGGATCTACGAGCGGGTGCGCCGCTGGCCGGCCCTGCTGCGCTGGGCCGGCCTGGAGCCGCTGCGGGCGCTCACGCCGGCCCATTGACACCACGGCGGCTTCACCCGATCGGGTGAGGTCGATTTCACCCGATCGGAGGAGGCAGGGCATGGCCGGGGCGAAGACCGTGAAATCACTGACGCCGCGAGTCCAGCCATGCCCCCATCCCGTCCGCAGCAGCGCCCGCGCCCCGGCCATGGCGACCATGCCGACAACGACCGGCTGCTGCGCCTCTACCGCCAGGCCCAGGACCGGGCCCTGCGCAACGCCCTGGTGGTGAGCAACCTGCCGCTGGTGCGGCGGGTGGCGGCCCGGGTCGGGCACGGCACCACCCTCCCCTACGACGACCTGGTGCAGATCGGGTGCCTCGGTCTGATCCGCGCCATCGAGACCTTCGATCCCGAGCGCGATGCGGCCCTGAGCAGCTACGCGGTGCCCTACATCCGCGGGGCGATGCTCCATCACCTGCGTGACCAGCATCCGCCGCTGCGCTGCTCCCGGCGGCTGCGGGAACTGCACCACCGCGGCCAGACCCTGCTGCAGCAGCACCAGCACCGGCGGCTGCCGCCGCTCTCGGAGGCCGAGCTGGCAGCCGCCCTGGGCTGCCGGCCGGAGCAGTGGCGGGAGGCCTGCGCGCTGCACCGTGCCCTGCGCCTGCGCAGCCTCGATGCCCCCGTGAGTGACGAAAACGACGGGGAGCTGCGGCTGCTCGACACGATCCCGGATCCATCGGCTCCCCATCCCTTCCGGCCCGACCACCGGCCGGAATCGTTCTGCTGCGAGCCGGAACCCCAGGGGCGGCTGCGACTGCGGCTGAACCGGCTGGATCCCCAGCGGCGCGCCCTGCTGCTGGGCCGGGTGCTCTCGGGCACCAGCTGGCGGGAGCTGGGCGTCCGGCTGGGGCTGGGGGCGGAGGCGGCCCGGCGGCGCTTCGAGGCCGTGGCCCAGGAGCTGCGCCGCGAGCTCGGCGAGGGACGGACGGCCTAGCCGGCCAGCACCGCCGGGCCCACGGCCAGGGCCAGGGCCATCGCCAGCAGGGCGGCGATCAGGGTCTGCAGGGCATTCACCAGCTCGTTGCTCAGCCAGACGAAGCGGCCCTGCAGCGTGGCCCCCAGCAGGCTCTCGAGGAGCGTGGCCACCATCCCCACGGCCATCACCAGCAGGGCCGCGGCCGGGCCCTGCAGCAGACCGAGGGCCAGCTGCAGGGCGGCCATCAGGCCGCTCCCGGCCAGGCTGGCCAGGGTGCCCTCCAGGCTCACCGCCCCCTCGGTGCCGGGCGGCACCGGCCGCAGGCTGGTGATCAGCAGCGTGCGTCGGCCCCAGCGCTTGCCGATCTCGCTGCCGAAGGTGTCCGCCAGCTTGGCGGCGAAGCTGGCCGCGAACCCCACCAGCAGCAGCGGCACCGGCGCCCCGGGCAGGGCGGCGAGCAGGGCCAGCACGGCCCCGGTGGCGGCCGAGCCCCACACGTTCTCGGGCCCGCGGCGGCCGCCGCGGGCCTCGGCCAGGCCCGCATCCTGCTTGCGGCGGAAGCCGAGCCGCGTGACGAGGGAGCCGGCCAGCAGGTAGAGCACCACCGCCAGCCAGCCGCGCCAGCCGAGGGCGCCCCAGAGGATGGTGCCGAGGATGCCGGCATGGAGCCAGCCGGCCGGGGTGAGCAGCGGCAGACGCCGGGCGGCGGCGATCAGCACCCCATGGAGGGCGAGCGCCAGCAGCCAGCGGCCCGCCGTGGGGGGCGCCGTCGCGAGCGCGGCGGCAACGAGCGGTGGAAGGAGGCTGATCACCGGCGCCACTGTTGCACTCCCCTACGGGCGGGACGAAGGCGCCGGCCCGGCGACGGATAATCGGCCCACTCGCCTCAACGGGCCGGCGCCATGATCTTCAAACCCAAGGGGTTCTTCCTCAACCTCGACAAGGACGCCCCCGCCAAGCCCGCCGCCGTGGCCCCCGTGCAACCGGCCGCCGCGGCCAAGGGCAAGGCCGAGGCGAAAGCCCAGAGCGAGGCCAAGCCCGAAGCCAAGGCTGCTCCGTCGGCGCCATCCGCTCCCACCGAAGGGCGGGTGCTCACCACCGCCGAGGCGATCGCCGCCGAGCTGCGGCGCGAGCAGGAGGCCATGCCCGCCCCGAGCGCCACCACCTTCGCCCCCGATCGACTGCTGCCGGCCGGCGCTCTGCCGCGCCGCCGCCGCCGGGCCGGGGCGAACCTGGCCCCCTTCAAGGCCATCGCCGGCAGCCTGCTGCGCAGCTGATCCGCCCTTCCCCTCAGCCCACCTGGCCGGAGCCCGCCGGGCGATTGGCCCGCCACTGGGCCAGAAGCGCCGCGCCGACCACGGCGGCGGTGGAGGTGCGCAGGATGTGGGGCCCCAGGCTCACCCCCAGCCACCCCGCCGCGGCCGCGGCCATTTCCTCCTGAGGCGTCCAGCCCCCCTCGGGCCCGATGGCCAGCGCCACGCCTTCGCTGACCACCGCTGCGGACGGCAACGCCATCGCCTCGAGCCTGGCGGTGATCAGGGGAAGGCCTTCGCGCCGCGTGGTGGCCAGCAGCCCCAGCCCGGCGCGGGGCTGGGCCAACCAGGGGGCGGCGGCGGCGGGACCGGCCAGTTCGGGCAGCCACAGCCGTTCACACTGCTCGCAGGCCTCGCGCACGATCGTCTCCCAGCGGGCACCGCGGCCCTCGCCGTGGCCGGTGCCGCGCTCGGCCACGAGGGGCTGGATGCGGTCGATGCCGAGCTCGCACACCATCCGCAGCAGCACGTCGAAGTCGCGGCGGGGGATCGCCACCGCCAGCTCCAGCGGTGGCGCCGGCGGCGGGGCCACCTCCAGCGGTGCCGCCGCCGGCTGCTCCAGCCGGGCCGCCGCGCCCTCCAGCAGCACCGCCGTCCAGAGCCGGCCGGCGCCGTCGGTGACGGCGAAGCGATCGCCGGCCCCGAACCGGAGCACGCGCCGCAGATAGCGGTTCTCCTGGGGATCCAGCGTCAGCTCGGGGACGGCCAGCCGGGCCGGATCGATCAGCAGCCGGCGCAGTTCGCGCACCACCCCCGCCTCAGTTGATGCCGAGCGAGAAGAACCCCTCGGGCTCCTCCTCCACCGGCCAGTCGTCGTTGACGCCGCCGATCACCAGTTCGACGATCTCCACCAGGTCGTTGTCGAGCTGCCTCAGGGCGTTGATCAGCACGTCAAGGGCCACGGCGTCGCTGGTGCCCAGATCCACCCAGCAGCGGGCCCACTCCCCCTGGTATTCCAGCTCGCCCATGTTGTGCATCAGGGCCGGCAGGGCCCGATCGGCCGCGTCGCCGTCGTAGGTCATCCAGCTGAGATCGGCCCCCTCCTCATGCACCTGCAGGTTCTCGGCGTTGAAGCCGCCGAGCTTGCCCAGGAAGAACCAGCTGTCGAAGAGGGTGTTGACGTAACCCCGCTCCCCCTGGCCCGGGGCGCTGGTGAACCGCAGCCAGATCCAGCAGTTGAAGGGATCCACCTCCCGGAACCGGATCTCCATCAGCAGGCCTCCCGCGCCGAGCGCGCACCGTGGCCCCATCCAACACGGCCGCGCGGCCCCTCAAGCAAGCTGGGGCGACCCGAGGCTCACCATGCTGGAGCTGCGATCCGTCCGCTACCACCCGGCCACCAGCGGCGAGCCGGTGCTGGCGGACGTGAACCTCCTCCTGGAACCGGGCCGGCCGGCCCTGGTGGCCGGGCGCAGCGGCTCCGGCAAGACCACCCTGCTGGAGCTGATCAGCGGCCTGGCCGAACCCAGCGGCGGCACGATCCTCTGGGAGGGCCGTCCCTTCAACGCCCGCCAGCGGCGCTGGCTGTGCGGCCTGGTCTTCCAGTTCCCCGAGCGCCACTTCCTGGGGCTCACGGTGGCGCAGGAGCTGCGGCTGGGGCAGCGGCGCCTGCCGGCGGAGCGGGCCGAGGCGGTGCTGCGCCAGGTGGGGCTGGAGGGGATCGGGCCGCAGCAGGCGCCGGAGCGGCTCAGCGGCGGGCAGCAGCGGCGGCTGGCCCTGGCGGTGCAGCTGCTGCGCGATCCACGCGTGCTGCTGCTGGATGAGCCCACCGCCGGGCTCGACTGGTCGGTGCGGCAGGAGGTGCTCGACCTGCTGGGCCGGCTGGCGGCCGATCGGGTGCTGCTGGTGGTGACCCACGAGCCGGAGCTGTTCCGGGGGGTGATCGAGCAGGGCTGGCGGCTGCAGCAGGGCCGGCTCGAACCTTTGCCGGCGCTCCGTACGATGCCCTGAGTTGGGGGCGGACCATGCCCGATCAGTTGGTGCGGGCCACGGCGGCCGATGGGGGCATCCGCCTGGTGGCGGCCCTCACCACGGTCACCACCCGCTACGCCCGGCGGCGCCACAATCTTTCCTATCTCACCACCGCCCTGCTGGGCCGGGCGATGACCGCCGGGCTGCTGCTGGCCAGCTCGATGAAGGTGCGCCACGGGCGCGTCAACCTGCGCATCCAGTCCGACGGTCCGCTGCGCGGGCTGATGGTGGATGCGGGCCGCGACGGCACGGTGCGGGGCTACGTGGGCAACCCCGGCCTGGAACTCGACCTGGTGGAGGAGGCTGATGGCCTGCATCACTTCGATTTCCGCAAGGCCACCGGCACCGGCTACCTCCACATCGTGCGCGACCAGGGCTCCGGCGAACCCTTCAGCAGCACGGTGGAGCTGGTGAGTGGCGGCATCGGCGATGACGTGGCCTCCTACCTGCTCCATTCCGAGCAGACCCCCTCGGCGGTGTTCGTGGGGGAGCAGATCGACAGCAGCGGCGTGCGCTGCGCCGGCGGGGTGCTGGTGCAGGTGCTGCCCAAGGCGGCGCGCGAGCCGGCGCTGGTGGCCCTGCTGGAGGAGCGCTGCCGCGAGATCCGGGGCTTCAGTGGGCGCCTGGCCGCCTGCAAGGACGACCTCAAGCTGCTGCTGGAGGACATCTTCCCCGACCTCGACCCCCAGCTGCTGGAGGACGCCGAGGCCCGCCAGGACGTGAGCTTCCACTGCCCCTGCACCCGCCGCCGCAGCGTGAACGCCCTGCGGCTGCTGGGCCATGACGAACTCAGCGCGATCCTGCGCGAGGACGGCCGCGCCGAACTCACCTGCCACTTCTGCAACGAGGTGTACGGCGTGGAGGAAGGGGAACTGCGCGAGCTGATCGCCGAACTGGCGGTGGCCTAGGCGACCCGCCGGCCTAGCCGATCAGCAGGGCACCGAGCAGCAGCAGCAGCAGGGCGGGCAGGCTCTGCACCTGCTGCAGCGAGATCGGCAGCCCCAGGGGCAGGGCGGGATCCAGCAGGCCCGCCAGCAGCCCGCCCAGCAGCAGGCCCACGATCAGCAGGGCGAAGCTCCAGCCCACGGCGGCCAGGAAGCGGCCGTTGCGGCGCTGCAGGTTCACCACGGCGCAGCCGGTGGCCAGGGCCAGCAGCAGCTCGGCCGAGCCGGGGGGAGCCACCAGCAGGAGCGCCAGCAGCACGCCGGAGCTGATCAGCGGGAACCAGCGCTCGCGGCCCGTCGCCAGCGACAGGGCCGGCAGGGAGAAGGAGGGAGCCTGCAGGCGGCCACCGGCCGAGAGCTGGGGCAGCGAGGGCAGGGCCGGCAGGGCCGGGCGTGATGGGGTGCGGGGGGCGGCCACGGGCTTGATCTCCTCCCGCTTGGAGGCGCTGAGGGCAGCGCTGCTCACCCGGCCCTGCTGCCGCTCGCGCAGCCGTTCCATCAGCACCGCGTCGTAGGCCGCCTCGACCCGGGCGCGGGCCATCGGGTCGTCACCCACACGTTCGAGGCAGGTCTGGCGGGCCTGCTGCACCTCGTCGAAGCTGGCCTCCGGGGTGATGCCGAGCCGTTCGTAGGCACCGGCACTGGGGGATGGGTCGGAACGGTTGCTCATAGCCTCCAGTGCGGGGGACGGCGTCGTGGCCCGAGCGTAGGGAGGCACGCCGCTCCCGGTGGTTCAGAACAGCGGCTCGCTGCGCCGGTAGCCATCCTCCTGCTGGAGGTGGCGGCGGCGGGCCTCCGCCTCGTGCAGCGGCAGCCAGCGGCGGCACTTGAGCAAGGGCATCTGGGGTGGCAGGTGGGAACCCTCGCGCACCTCGACCGTCTCCTGGCGGCGCAGGAAGCTCACGTAGTCGGAGCCTCCGTCACGGCGGGGGCGCACCAGCCAGAACTGCTCGGGCATGGCTGTGACCTTTCGTTGCAAACGATTCTGGCGCGGTCGGCCTCAGAGCGCGATCGGCTCCACACCGCTCACCACGGGCGCCACGGCGCTGAGTTCGAGATCGGGATGGTCCTCGGCCAGCTGGTTGAGGTTCCAGTCGTTGCGGAACAGCAGCACCGGCCGGTCCCAGGCATCGCGCACGGTCTTGCAGTTGAAGATGCGACCCACCGCCTCCAGAGCACTCCAGCCACCCACCACCCAGCGGGCGACGCTGAACTCCAGCGGTTCCAGCCGCGTCTTGACGCCGTACTCGTTCTCGAGCCGGTACTGCACCACCTCCAGCTGCAGCTGACCCACCGCCGCCAGGATCGGATCGCGCTTGCTGGCGTCGGTGTCGTAGAGGATCTGCACGGCGCCCTCCTCGCGCAGCTCGTTGACGCCCTTGCGGAAGCTCTTGAAGGCCGAGGGGTTGGGGTTGCGCAGCCAGGCGAAGATCTCGGGGCTGAAGCAGGGGATGCCCTCGTATTCGACCCGGGTGCCGGTGTAGAGGGTGTCGCCGATGGCGAACATGCCGGGGTTGTTGAGGCCGATCACGTCGCCCGGGTAGGCGTCCTCCACCACCTCGCGGTCCTGGCCGAAGAGCTTCTGGGGCCGCGAGAGGCGGATGGCGCGGCCGCTGCGGGCGTGCTGCACCGTCATGTCCTTCTCGAAGTGGCCGGAGCAGACGCGCACGAAGGCCACCCGGTCGCGGTGGCGGGGATCCATGTTGGCCTGCAGCTTGAACACGAAGCCGCTGAACCCCGGCGCCACCGGCTCCACCGGGCCGGCGCTGCTGGGCCGGGCCGTGGGCCGCTGGGCCAGCTCCAGGAAGGCATCGAGGAAGGGGCGCACGCCGAAGTTGGTCATGGCCGAGCCGAAGAACACCGGACTGAGCTCGCCGGCATGCACCCGCTCCAGGTCGAGATCGGCCCCGGCGCCATCGAGCAGCTCCAGTTCCTCGAAGGCGGCCTCGAGCAGCTCCGCTTCCACCAGGCCGCTGGCGCGGGCCTCCTCGGCGGTGAGGAGCCGCTCCTCGCTCTGCCGGCCGCGCTCGGCCCGCTGAAACAGGATCACCTGGCGGCTGCGGCGATCGATCACGCCACGGAAGCGGTCGCCGCTGCCGATCGGCCAGTTCACCGGCCAGCAGGTGAGGCCCAGCTCGCTCTCGATCTCATCGATCAGCTCGAGGGGCTCGCGGCCCGGCCGGTCCATCTTGTTGATGAAGGTGAAGATCGGGATGCGCCGCAGGCGGCACACCTCGAACAGCTTGCGGGTCTGGGGTTCGAGGCCCTTGGCGGCGTCCTCGAGCATCACCGCGTTGTCGGCGGCGGCCAGGGTGCGGTAGGTGTCCTCGGAGAAGTCCTGGTGGCCGGGGGTGTCGAGCAGATTGATCGTGCTGCCGGCGTAGTCGAACTGCAGCACGGTGGAGGTGATCGAGATGCCGCGCTGCTTCTCCAGCTCCATCCAGTCGGAGGTCACCTTGCGCTGCTCGCCCTTGGCCTTCACGGCACCGGCCTGCTGGATGGCGCCGCCGTAGAGGAGGAGCTTCTCGGTGAGGGTGGTCTTGCCCGCGTCGGGGTGGGAGATGATCGCGAAGTTGCGGCGGCGACTCACGGCCTCGCCGAGCGCCTGCAGCTCCGGCGTGAGGGAGGCGGTGTGGCTGTCGGCAGAGGCGGTGGCCGGGGCAGCGGCCGGAGCGGTGCTGGTCATGGGGCCAGCCTGACAGGCAGACGCCTGGGCCGCTGCCCGCATCAGGGCAACCGCCCCCACACCTCCAGGTAGCGATCCTCGAGCGGCGCCACCTGCAGGCACGACAGGCCGGCGGCCGCCAGCTGGGCCCCCACCTCGGCCGGGGTGAAGGCGGCGTGCAGCGAGGCCACGTAGTCGCGGGCCAGCACGGGCGGGGCATCGGGCAGGTGGCGCGCCCGGAGGGTCTCCACCGCCTCGGCGCTGGCCGGCCGGCGCAGGTCTTTCAGATAGATGGCAGCACCGGGGGCGCCGAGCTGGCGCACGCTGCGCCAGAGCACCTGGGGATCGTGGAGGTGGTGCAGCAGGCTGTTGCTCACCAGCGCGCTGAAGGGCGGCGCGAATGCCGGCGGCAGGCCGGTGAGGGCGCCGGCGGCCAGGGGCAGCACGGCCTGCCGGAAGGCGATCCGCGGCGCCAGCGCCGGATCGGCGGCGCGGCGCCGTTCGGCGATCGCCAGCATCGCCGCCGCCCCATCGAGCCCCAGCAGCGAGGCCGCCGGGCAGGCCGCCGCCAGGCGGAAGGCGATGTTGCCGGGCCCGCAGCCCAGGTCAACGATCCGCTCCCCCAGGCCTGCGCCGGGGGCCAGGGGCCCGAACCGTTCGAGGATCCGCTCCACCACCGCCTGATCGCCGGCGGCGAAGTCGGCCTCGGCGTAGGCCGCCGCCTGGGCGGCGTCCTCCATCAGCTCGGGCTCGGGATTGCGCTGCATCGGCTCAGCATGCCGGCGCTCCGGCGCAGGGCGGATCTGGGCGGAGCTGGGCGGAGCTGGGCGGCGCCGATCGTTTCAGGCGGTGATCGCCATGCCGAGGGAGGCCAGAGCCATGATCAGGGCCGTGGCCCAGCCCAGCCAGCACAGGGGCCTGGAGCTCACCCGCTCACCCATGATGTCGGCGCGGCGGGTGAGCAGGATCACCAGCACGATCAGGGGTGGCGCCAGCACACCGTTGAGCACCGCGGAATAGAACAGCATCCGCACGGCGTTGAGACCCAGCGAATCGAGGGCCAGGCCCAGCAGCATCGCCACCACCACCACCCCGTAGAAGCGGCTCGACCGCTGCGGGGGGTCCTCCAGGCTGCCTCGCCAGTTGCGGGCTTCCGCCACCGCATAGGCCGCGGAACCGGCCAGCACGGGAACGCCCAGCATGCCGGTGCCAATGATGCCGAGGGTGAAGAGCAGGTAAGCCCCGTCACCGGCCAGGGGACGCAGGGCCTCGGCCGCCTCCTTCGCCGAGGTGATGTCGACACGGCCGTGGGCGTGCAGGGTGGCGGCGGTGGTGAGGATGATGAAGTACATCACCACGTTCGAGAACAGCATCCCGGTGAGGATGTCGGTGCGGGCCACCCGCAGTTCCTGCGTCGTGGCCCCCTGGCGCTGACGCACCGTGGTCTTGCCGAGCGCGCGCTGCTCCTCCACCTCCTGGGAGGCCTGCCAGAAGAACAGGTAGGGCGAGATCGTCGTGCCGAGCAGGGCCACGAAGGTGGCCAGGAAGGCGCGCGACCACTCCACCCGCGGCACGACCGTGGCGACGAGCACCGCCCGCCAGTCGGGCTGGGCCAGGAAGGCCGCGCCGACATAGGCGAACAGCACGACGGTGAGCCATTTGAAGATGCCGGCGATGCGGCGGTAGGAGGAGAAGACGAGCAGGGCGATGATCAGCGCCGTGTAGATCGGCGTCCAGACGATCGAATCGATGCCGGTGATCAGTTCCGTGGCATCGGCCATGCCGCCGAGGTCGGCGCCGATGTTGAACACGTTCGCCACGATCAGCAGGCTGCAGGCGCCCCACAGCACCCAGCGCGGATAGCGACGGCGCACCACACCGGCCAGGCCGCGCCCGGTCACCAGGCCGAGCCGGGCGCACATCAGCTGCACCGCCGCCATCAGCGGGAAGGACAGCAGGGCGGTCCAGAGCGGCAGATAGCCGAAGGCGGCACCGGCCACCGAATAGGTGGAGATGCCGGAGGGATCGTCGTCGGCCGCCCCGGTGATCAGGCCGGGGCCCAGATCGGCGAAGAACTGCTTCACCTGCTCGGCCCGGCTGGGTTTCGGCATGGACAAAGGACCCTCTGGCCGGGTTCTAAGCAGACCCGCGGGCGCTGCCCACGGCAGGGGGCCGCCGATCGGGCGCGTCGACTGCGGGTTCAGGGAGTCCGCTCCCCGCCGATCGCCCAGACGCCGTTCAGGCGGTGGAAGGTGATCCAGCTGCGGCTGCCCTCCCCTTGGCGGATCACCAGCACGGCGCGATCGCCCCGCTCCACCAGCAGCAGATCGGGGCTCTGCAGGCCCTGCAGCTGCTCGGCGGCCAGCTCGCGCAGCAGCGGCAGCAGCTCGGCGTCGGGCAGCGGCGGCCCATCGGCCGGCGCCTGGGCCCGCAGGCGCGCCAGGCCGGCGGCATCGAGGGCAGCCATGGCGCGGGCCCGATCGAGTGCCAGCCGGCCCTGGGGCGTGGCCCGCACCGCCTCGCCGCCCTGCACCCGAGCGGTGACCGCGGCCTCGCGGCGCAGGGGAAGATCCACCTGCAGCGAGAGCGAGCGCAGGCCCTCCGCCACCGCGCCGTCGGGCGTCTCCCGCCGGTGCTGGAGGCTGGCGCGCAGCCGCTGGCCGCTGACCGCGAAGCTCTCGAACGCACCGGGCCCCGGTCCACCGGAGCGGAACAGGGTGAGGCTGAACACGGTGGGAGTGGCGCCGGGGGCGGGAGGCAGCAGCGGCGTGATCACCACCTGTTCGGGTGCCGCCGGATCGAGGCTGAGCAGCACGCCGCGCAGGGCACCGGAGCGGGCGCGGCCCTGCAGCGCCAGTTCGGGCGATTCCCCCTCCAGGGCAGCGGGATCCACCGGCGCATCGCTCAGCAGCAGCCGCAGGCGCTCGACGCCGCCATCGAGGCCTTCGGCGTCGTCGTGGAGCAGGGCCACGCCCTGGCGCAGCTCGAGCCGCCGGCCATCGCTCTCGAGCACCCCCCGCACCCGATCGGGCTGGGGCAACGGCGCCCCCACGCCTGCCGGAGCCGCCAGCAGCAGCGCCGCGAGCCCCGCCATCGCCACGGCACCGCGCATGGGGCCTCCCTGGAAAGCCCATCCTCACCGCAGCGGCAACGGCACTGCCACTGGTGGCGGCCCCCGCTTGCACCCACCACGGGTGGCGTTATGGTTCCGACACCGCATCGTGCCCTTCCGTGACCCTCACTCCCCTGCGCCCCGACCTGGCCGAGTCCGCCGGTGCGACCGGGGAGGAGAGCCAGCCGGCGACGGTGCCGGCCAACCTCACCGAGCCCGACTTCCCCGCCACCGCCCCGGCGGCGAACCCGGTGTTCTATCGCACCTACTCCCGCAAGACCGACGGCGGCCGCGAGAGCTGGCACCAGGTGGCCGAGCGCAACCTGGAGGGCCTGCGCCGGCTGGGCAACCTGAACCAGGAGGAGGTGGCGCTGATCCGCCGCATGCAGAAGCACCAGCAGGCGCTGCCCTCGGGCCGCTGGCTGTGGATCGGCGGCACGCCCTGGATCGAGCAACGCCACAACTTCTCCGGCGCCTACAACTGCACCTCCACCAACCTGGTGGACTGGGAAGCCTTCGGGCTGATGATGGACCTGGCGATGATGGGCTGCGGCACCGGCGCCATCATCGAACCGCGGCTGATCGAGCGGCTGCCGCTGGTGCGCAACCGGCTGGTGATCGAGGGCGTGAGCCCGATCGGCGTCACGCCGGCCGGCCAGCGCCAGGAGAGCACCACCTCGGAGATCGAGGGTCAGCGGGTGGCGATCAAGGTGGGCGACACGCGCCGCGGCTGGGTGGACAGCTACCAGCTGCTGCTGGAGCTGAGCAGCGATGAGCGCTTCGCGGCCGATCAGCCGATCACGATCACGGTGGATCTGTCGGACGTGCGGCCGGTGGGCGAGACGCTCAAGGGTTTCGGCGGCATGGCCAACCCGGTGAAGCTGGGTGATCTCTACGGCCGCGTCGCCCAGATCCTCAACAAGGCCAACGGGCGGCGGCTCACCTCGGTGGAGTGCTGCCTGCTGATCGACGAGGCGGCGGTGACGATCGTGGCCGGCAACATCCGCCGCTCGGCGGGGATGCGCCAGTTCGCCGCCGAGGATCTCTCGGCCGCCGGCGCCAAGGAGAACCTCTGGCAGCAGGACAGCGAGGGCAACTGGCGGATCGACCCCGAGCGCGACGCGCTGCGGATGGCCAACCACACGCGGGTGTTTCACACCCGACCCTCGAGGGAGGTGGTGCTGGAGGCCGTCAACAAGCAGTTCCAGAGCGGTGAGGGCGCCATCCAGTTCGCCCCTGAGGCGATCGCCCGCTCCAACGCCGACCTGCTGCCCACGCCCGAGCTGCGCAGCGAGTTCATCGAGATCTACGTGGACCAGGGCCGCGAGGAGGCGGGCCGCTGGCTGCAGCTGCACCATCCGGAGATCGGCGCGGCCGAACTGGAGCACCGCCTGGGCCGCTACGGGCTCAACCCCTGCGGCGAGATCCTGGGCGCCGATTTCCACTGCAACCTGGCCGAGATCCACCTGAACCGGATCGATCCGGCCGACCACCAGGCCCAGGCCGATGCCTTCCGGGCCGGCGGGCTGGCGGTGGCCTGCCTGCTCAACCACGACTTCGAGGTGGAGCGCTACCGCCAGAGCCGGGCCTGGGATCCGATCGTGGGGGTGAGCTTCACCGGCCTGTTCGACTTCTTCGTGCACGCCTTCGGCACGCCGTGGCTGAACTGGTGGGAGCAGGGCCGCCCCGACAGCGAGGAGGGCCAGGCGTTCAAGGCCAAAGAAGCGGAGTATCTGAGCCGCTGGAAGGCGATCGTGAACGAGGCGGTGTGGGACTACTGCGATCGCCACGGCCTGCGCCGTCCGAACCGCTGCACCACGGTGCAGCCGGCGGGCACCAAGAGCCTGCTCACCGGCGCCAGCCCCGGCTGGCATCCGCCGAAGGCGCAGCGCTTCATCCGCCGCATCACCTTCCGCAAGAACGATCCGGTGGCGCTGGCCTGCCTGGATTACGGCTACACGATCGTGCCGAGCCAGAGCGACAAGGACGAGAACGGCCGGCTGCTGGACGATCCGTTCGACCCGCGCTGCAGCGAGTGGCTGGTGGAGATCCCCACGGAGGTGAGCTGGGCGAACCTGCCGGGGGCCGACACGGTGGAGATCAACAACTTCTCGGCCCTGGCCCAGTTCGACTTCTACATGCAGGTGCAGAAGCACTACACGGCCCACAACACCAGCGCCACGGTGGAGTTCCGCGAGAACGAGATCGTGCCGCTGGCCGAGGCGATCCACCAGGCGATCGACAACGGCGAGGGCTACATCTCGGCGGCGCTGCTGGCGCGCTTCGATGCCAATGCCACCTTCCCGCGGCTGCCGTTCGAGCCGATCGATCAGGCCACCTACACCCGCCTGCAGCAGGAGGTGGAGGCACGGCGCCGCACCGGCGACTTCTTCGAGGCCCTGCAGCGCTACGACCGCGGCGAACTGATGGAAGCGGGCCCCGCCGGCTGCGATTCCGACAAGTGCCTGCTGCCGCTGGCGAAGCCGGAGGGGTGAGGGCGATGGGCACCTTGGGGCTGGGCTCAGGCAGGTGGTTCACGGGTCCGTGAACCACCTGTTTGTCATGGACCGTCCGCCGGGAGAACGCAGCTGGGCCAGTGGCTCTTCGCCACCTTGGCCGTGGGCTGCGGGTGCGTTATCTGGAAAGAATTGCAGGGACTTGGGTGGTTCTCAGAAACCATCCAATAAGCGTTGGACCGACCGGTAAGCAGGGCCCCTGTACCATTCCGCGGCTAAGCA
Source organism: Mesorhizobium carmichaelinearum (assembly GCA_943368365.1). GTDB lineage: Bacteria > Cyanobacteriota > Cyanobacteriia > PCC-6307 > Cyanobiaceae > CALRKZ02. The sequence goes on along the minus strand of CALRKZ020000003.1, from coordinate 58,358 downwards.
GCTAGAGTGGCTTGAGGAGGTGACTTCAATGTCTAGGCAGTTTGATGTAGTAGTTGAAAGGGATTCAGAAGGGTTCTTCGTGGCGACAGTCCCTGCTCTACCCGGTTGCCATACGCAGGCTAAATCGCTGGATCAATTAATGGAGCGAATCAAGGAAGCCATTGAGCTTTGCCTTGAGGTTGATGGTACTGGTCCTGAGTTACTTGACTTTGTAGGAGTACAACGAGTTACCGTCGAAGTGTGACGAGATATTCTGCGGTTTCAGGAAAGACCCTCATCGCAGCCTTAAAGGGAATTGGGTTTGAAGAGATCAGGGTAAGAGGTAGCCACCGATTTCTTAAGCACTTGGACGGAAGAACGACAGTTGTTCCCGTTCATTCGAATGAAGCTTTGGGGCCTGGCCTCTTGGCAAGTATCCTTCGTGATGCCAAGCTCTCAAGAACTGAATTGCAAGACCTTCTATGAGGAACTCAACGGCTGTCCAACATCAAGATTCAGCGGCCGGCGCCAAAGATGGCTGATGAATGCACGGGGCTTCTTCCCGCCGCTGATCTTGAGCGTTGGATGACCGGGTTTCACCAAACCGCGAAAGCTTGCTTCCCTGCCCGCACATCCGAGGCGCCGCTCCTCGATTTGCGATTAGCATATGTTCCACCAGTGACCAGTATAAACCGTGCGCAGATACAGCTCGGCGACAGCGGATAAGAAGTATTCTGCCATTTATTCAGTAGTGCCAACCTGATGCCTGCCATTCACTGGGGATGGCGGCGAAGGGACAAAGCCTGGGGTGCGGCGAATAGGATGTTGGGCGGCTAGAATGACTTCAATGCACAACTCAAACTGAATACTCGTACCAACATACGACCATGCCGCTTGGGTAATACTGACAGTGATGCAATGTTCCGATGCCAAGCCCATCAATAATCTCATACTCGTTGCACTCGGAACACGAGTTTCGGAATGAGGTCAATCCAGCTTTTCTTGCTCCCACAAAATGCGCGAATGGGATCAACTGATGTCGCTGTTGCCCACTGCCTATAGAGGAATGGTAGGAGGCGGTGTTAAGCAGTGGTCGTTGCCTGAGACATGCATTCAATAACGATGAAAACACAGCACCGTCTGGGGATTGCGGTGTCTTAAAGGTCAGATTGACGAGCGGATGGGAATGGTCACCACAGGCTGCATGCTCGACCAGCTCAATCTTTTCGATGAAATCAATTGGCACTGATGTCCAAGATTCACAACGAGTTCCGAATGCGAACAAGAGGTTCTTCGAATTGCCTTCATCTTCCTTGACAATTCCCGTCACGTTCAGCGTCTGCGAAGTGATGAGCTCACCCCGCCGCAATTGATCAACGAACTCCTGCGGCTCAAACACATTGAACGGTCCAGTCACAACAACCTCCTTTCAGACTGCCTTGTCAATTTAGCATGCCATTCTGATGTATCGGCTACCGGCCCAGTCTAGTATTGCCAGGTAAACTCGACCACTGATGAAGCGTCAAGCGAAAAGCAACATCTCCGCAGCCCTGAATCAGCTACCCGCCTGGCTGTTGATTTCAGCCGAAACGGCCCCTTCCTTGCTGACTGGGCGTGGTGGCTCTCAGGTTGATTAGCCAGCAAGCGTAGATGGGCCGTGTAAAGCCACCGTCTATCCGGTACTGGCCAAACCCTTTGATGCTTCTGACTGGCCGCGTACGGAAGATACGTTTGCCGGTGGAGCAGGTATAGGCGTTTTGAATAGTGCTGTTTCATTTTCAACTATTGATGGAACTCCATTCAACTGCATTCTAATCAGTCTCGCTGGGATTGCCATGGCCGCTTCGGGAGTGGTGAGCTGCCTACGGGAGATAAGCTTCATGACACCGTTTCCAAGGAACTTGACCCCACGTCAGTGTGACTAGCCTCTGTGGCCAGTTCCCATGTGTCTGAGTAGGCAAGGTATCGTTGATTCTTTAATGTCAGTTTTACTCTCCTCAACCGCCTATGGGAATCCCAACATCAAGATTCAGCGGGCACGCCAGTCTTGCCTTGTCAGATAGTCTGGCTGTTCAGAGCCGCTGATCTTGGGCGCTGGGCGCAGCCTCTTCACAGCTCGGCATCCTGCAGACGTCTGCGATCGCTCCTCAGGATCAACCCATGCCAGCAGCCACAGTCCGCCAGGCCCTTCTCTCGGATCTCGAGCCGATCGTTCCGCTGCTGGATGGCTACCGCCAGTTCTACGGCCAGCCCAGTGAGGAGGCCGAGGTGAGGGCCTTCCTGCGCCAGCGGCTCAGCCAGGGCGACTCGGTGCTGTTCATTGCCGAAACCGCCGGCCGGGCCGTGGGCTTCACCCAGCTCTACCCGTCGTTCTCCACCGTGTCGATGGCGCGGATCTTCATCCTCAACGATCTGTTCGTGGTGCCGGAGGCCAGGCGGCTGGGCGTGGCCCGCAGCCTGCTGGCTGCAGCAGTGAACCATGCCCGCGCGGCTGGGGCGATCCGGCTCTCGCTCTCCACGGCCATCGGCAACACGGCCGGCCAGGCTCTCTATGCCTCTGCCGGCTGGCGGCGCGATCACGAGTTTCTGACCTATCACCTCGCTGTGAAGGGCTGAACCGCAACCGGGGGCCATCAAGCTTGTGGAGTGGATCACGGCAGCAGCTCCATGGCCCCAGCCCGCATCGCTTCCTTCCATCTGACCCTGGCCGCCACGCTGGCGCTGGCACCCGCCCTCGCCCTCGCCCGGCCGCCCGCCGGATCGCCCCGCTTCGCGCCGGGGGTGCCGGCGAAGATCACCACCCCCGACAGCCAGAACACACGCATCGGCCCGCTGCGCTTCCGCGACGGCGCCCCCGATCCCGCCACGGTGGAACGCGCCTACGACCAGCTCGACTTCGGCCGCGGCATCGAGGCCTTCCTGCGCGGGATGTCGGCCACCTCGGTGACCGCGGCCTGCCGGGGCCTGGAGCAGGCGGGCGTCGCCCGCAACCGCGGCATCGGCATCACCGAGACCCTGCTCGACGCCCGCTCCCTCTTCCTCACGCCCAACACCACCACCGTCTATGTGATGACCTGCCTCGATCTCCGGGGCGGGCCGATGGTGATGCAGGTGCCCCCGGGGGTGCTGGGGCCGGTGGATGACGCCGATTTCCGCTGGGTCACCGATCTGGGCCTCACCGGACCGGACAAAGGAAAGGGTGGCGCCTACCTGTTCGTGCCGCCCGGCCACACCGGCCCGCTGCCGGCCAGCGGCTATCACCTGGCCCGGCCCCGCACCAACACCCTGCTCGTCTTCTATCGCGCCTTCGTGGAGAAGGGCGACATCGCGGCGGCGGTGCAGGGGGTGAAGGCCAAGGCCGCGCTCCATCCCCTGGCGCAGGCGGCGAACCCACCGGCCACGGCGTTCGTGAACCTCTCGGGCCTCCGGTTCAACACGATCAGCGCCAACGACATCAGCTTCTACGAGGAACTGAACGCCGCCGTGCAGCGCGAGCCCGCCGACTGGGTCGACCCCGACACCGTGGGCCTGTACGCCGCCATCGGCATCCGCAAGGGACAGCCCTTCGCCCCCGACGCCCGGATGAAGGCGATCCTCACCGAGTCGGTGGCGGTGGCCAATGCGATCGCCCGCTCGACCCTCTTCGCCTCCCGCGATCCGCGCACCCGTCTCTTTCCCGACCGGCAGTGGCTCACGCCGTTCGTGGGCGGCAGCTATCAGTTCCTCCAGGGCGCCGAGCGGCTGCTCGATGCCCGCGCGATGTTCTTCTATTACGCCACCGGCATCACGCCGGCCATGAGCGAGGCGAAACCGGGCAGCGGCTCGGCCTACGCCGGAGCCTTCCGCGACGCCGGGGGCCAGTTCCTCGATGGCGGCCGCACCTACAGCGTGACCCTGCCGGGCCCCATACCGGCGAAGAACTTCTGGTCGTTCACCGTGTACGACAACCAGACCCGCTCGCTGCTGCCCACCGATCAGAAGCTGGCGGGGCTCGACAGCACCCTGCCGGCCCTGCGGAGGAACCCCGACGGCGGCGCCACCGTGTGGTTCGGCCCCACCCCACCCCCCGGCCGCGAAGCCAACTGGGTGCAGACCATGTCCGGCCGGGGGTACAACGTGATGCTGCGCCTCTACGGCCCGCTGCAGCCGTGGTTCAGCAAGACCTGGCGGCCGGGTGATCTCGTGCCGCAGCCGTGAGCGCAAGGCAGCCCTGAACCCGCGCCCCTGACATTCGTCAGTTGTGGCGGCGGCGCCCCCGGGTGGAGGGTGAACGGGCCGGCCTGACCCTCCGCATGCTCCCCTGGTTCCTCGCCGCCCTCACCCTGGTGGTGGCGGTGCTCACGGCCTTTCCCCTCGGTCGCCACCTCTGGCAGGTGTATGGCGACCAGCCCCAGCCCGCCTGGGATCCCTGGCTGCTGCCGCTCGAAACGCGGCTGCTGCGCTGGATCGGCGAGCGGGGCCAGCCGGCGGCCACGGCCTGGGCCTATCTGCAGCCTCTGCTGATCGCCAACGCCTGCTTCGGCGGGGTGGCCTTCGTGCTGCTGGCCTTCCAGCCGGCCTGGCTCAATCCCCTCGGCTGGCCGGCCCTGCGCTGGGACCTGGCCCTGCACACCACCCTCTCCTTCCTCACCAACACCGACCAGCAGCATGTCGTGCCGGAGCAGAGCCTGGGCACCTTCGCCCAGCTGGGGGTGATCCAGTTCCTGATGTTCGTGTCGGCGGCGAGCGGCCTGGCCGTGGGCTTCGCGGTGATCCGCGGCCTCTGCGGCCTGCCGCTGGGCAACTTCCACCAGCAGCTGATCCGCTCCCTCACGCGGGTGCTGATCCCCGGCAGCCTGGTGCTCGCCGTGCTGCTGCTGCTCTGCGGCGTGCCGATGACCCTTGCCGATCCCCTCCGCGTCACCACCCTGGAGGGCGGCAGCCAGCTGCTGATCCGCGGCCCGGTGGCCCTGTTCGAGGCGATCAAGCAGCTGGGCGAGAACGGCGGCGGCTACTACGGCGCCAACTCCGCCCATCCCTTCGAGAACCCCACCGGCCTCACCAACCTGGTGAGCGGCTGGGCGATGCTCGCCATCCCGGCCGCCAGCATCGACGCCTTCGGGCGCTTCCTGGGCAACCGGCGCCAGAGCACGCTCCTGCTGCTGCTGGTCACCGTGCTGCTGGCGGTGGGGGCGGCCGTGGCGATGGCGGCCGAGCAGGGAGGCAACCCGGCCCTGGGCGCCTGGATCAGCGGGGCGAACCTGGAGGGCAAGGAGCTGCGCTTCGGTGCCGCCCTCACCGGCTTCTGGGCGGCCCTCACCACCGGCTCGATGACGGGCGCCGTCAACGGCGCCATGGATTCGCTGCTGCCGCTCTCCAACCTGGTGACCCTGTTCAACCTGTTCCTGCAGGTGGTGTTCGGCGGCCAGGGCACCGGCATCGCCTACCTGCTGGTGTTCATGGTGCTGGCGGTGTTCCTCACCGGCCTGATGGTGGGCCGCACGCCGGAGTTCCTCGGCCGCAAGGTGGAGAAGGCCGAGGTGGTGTGGAGCAGCCTGATCCTGCTGATCCACCCGGTGTTCGTGCTGCTGCCCGCGGCCCTCACCCTGGCCGGGGGCGACGGGCTGAGCGGGATCAGCAACCCCGGCCCCCACGGCCTCAGCCAGGTGGTGTACGAGTACGCCTCGGCGGCGGCCAACAACGGCAGCGGCCTGGAGGGCCTGGCCGACGGCACCCCCTGGTGGAACCTCAGCACCGCCCTCAGCCTGCTGGGCGGCCGCTACCTGCCGATCGCCGCCCTGGTGCTGCTGGCCGATGGCTATGCCCGCAAGCCGGCGCTGCCGCCGGGGCCCGGCACCCTGCGCACCGACACCGTGCTGTTCACGGTGGTGCTGGCCGGCGTGCTGCTGATCCTGGGCGCCCTCACCTTCTTTCCCGTGCTCGCCCTCGGCCCGATCGCCGATGGCCTCACCCTCGCCCGCTGAACCCTGCCGCCATGCCCCTGCCGTCCCGTCCGATCTTTCCCCGCATGCCGCGGGGCCGCCGCGACCAGCGGCGCTACACGCCGCGGCCCCGCCAGAAGGGGCTGGTGCGCCGCGCTGCGCTGCAGGCGTTCGTGAAGCTCGATCCCCGCACCGCCGTGCGCAATCCGGTGATGTTCGTGGTGTGGTGCTGCACGGTGGTGTGCCTGCTCGCCACCCTGGTCCCCACCCTGTTCGACAGCGGGGCCGAAGCGAGCGCTCGCCTCTTCAACGGCCTGGTGAGCCTCACGCTGCTGGCCACCCTGCTGTTCGCCAACTTCGCCGAAGCCCTGGCGGAAGGGCGCGGCAAGGCCCAGGCCGATGCGCTGCGCCGCACCCAGGCCCGCACCGAGGCCCGGCTGCTCCAGAGCGATGGCCAGCAGCGGCTGGTGGATTCCGCCAGCCTCCGCAAGGGCGACCTGGTGCGCGTCGTGGCCGGCGACATCATTCCCGCCGATGGCGAGGTGACCGGTGGCGTGGCCTCGGTGGACGAGTCGGCGATCACGGGCGAATCGGCGCCGGTGCTGAAGGAAGCCGGCTCCGACGTGGCCGGCTCGGTGACCGGCGGCACCCGGATCCTCTCCGATGAGCTCACCATCCGCATCACCGCCGATCCGGGCAAGGGCTTCATCGACCGGATGATCGCCCTGGTGGAGGGGGCCGAGCGCACCAAGACCCCCAACGAGATCGCCCTCACGGTGCTGCTGGCGGTGCTCACCCAGGTGTTCCTGATCGCCGTGGCCACCCTGCCGCCCCTGGCCGCCTACCTGAAGGAGTCCACCCCGGTGGTGACCCTGGTGGCGCTGCTGGTGGCCCTGATCCCCACCACCATCGGCGGCCTGCTCTCGGCCATCGGCATCGCCGGCATGGACCGGGTGGCCCAGTTCAACGTGATCGCCACCTCCGGCCGCGCCGTGGAGGCCTGCGGCGACATCAACACCCTGGTGCTCGACAAGACCGGCACGATCACGCTGGGCAACCGGCTGGCGGAACAGTTCCTGCCGGTGGGTGGGCACCGGGAAGCCGAGCTGGCGGAGGTGGCCCTGGCCGCCAGCTGCTTCGATCAGACCCCCGAGGGCCGGTCGATCGTGCGGCTGGCGGAACAGCGCGGCGCCGTGCTGCCCTTTGCGGTGGAGCGGGCCACGGGCCTCGACTTCTCGGCCCGCACCCGCATGAGCGGCAGCGACGATCCCGGCGGCATCGAGTTCCGCAAGGGGGCCGTGGATGCCATCAAGGGATTCGTGCGCTCCCGGGGCGGCACGGTGCCGGAGGATCTCGACGGGGCCTACGAGCAGGTGTCCCGGCTCGGTGGCACCCCCCTGGCCGCCTGCCGAGGCAACGACATCCTGGGAGTGATCTACCTCAAGGACATCATCAAGCCGGGCATCCGCGAGCGTTTCGATCAGCTGCGCCGCATGGGCATCCGCACCGTGATGCTCACCGGCGACAACCCGATCACCGCCGGCGTGATCGCCCGGGAGGCCGGCGTCGACGACTTCATCGCCGAGGCCACCCCCGAGGACAAGATCGCCGTGATCGAACGGGAGCAGAAGCTCGGCAAGCTCGTGGCGATGACGGGCGACGGCTCCAACGATGCCCCCGCCCTGGCCCAGGCGAACGTGGGGGTGGCGATGAACTCCGGCACCCAGGCCGCCAAGGAGGCGGCGAACATGGTGGATCTCGACAGCGATCCCACCAAGCTCATCGACATCGTGACGATCGGCAAGCAGTTGCTGATCACCCGCGGCGCCCTCACCACCTTCTCCCTGGCCAACGACGTGGCCAAGTACTTCGCGATCCTGCCGGCCCTGTTCGCCGGCGTGGGGCTCGGCCCGCTGAATCTGATGGGGCTGGCCAGTCCGCAGTCGGCGATCCTCTCGGCGATGGTGTTCAACGCCCTGATCATCCCGGCGCTGGTGCCGCTGGCCCTCAAGGGCGTGGAGTTCCGGCCCCTCAGCGCCGAGCAGCTGCTGCGGCGCAACCTGCTCCTCTACGGCCTCGGCGGCGTGATCACCCCGTTCGTGGGCATCAAGGCGATCGACCTGGCGATCACCGCCCTCGGCTTCGCCTGAGCGCAGCCGCCGCTCCGATCCCCCCAACACCCCCACCGTCCCGCCCGTGATGACCTTCCTCCACCGTCCCCTGTTCTGGCTGCCGCTGCTCCTGACGGCCGGCACCGTGCTGCTGGCGCCGCTGTTCCGCGGCCAGCAGCCCCCCCTGCAGAGCCACGCGCTGGCCCTGCTGATCAGCGTCACCCTGGCCCTCTCGGCCTACCTGTTCACCGCCATGGTCCGCCCCGAGCGGTTCTGATCCGATGTCCACCCTCTCCCGTCTCGGCCAGGGCCTGCGCCTCACCCTGGCCCTCTGGCTGCTCACCGTGGTGGTGATCACCCTGCCGCTGCTGGGCCTGGCCCGGATCGTGGCGCCCCATCAGGCCGACGGCAGCCTCGTGCGCGCCGGCGGCCGGGTGGTGGGCTCGGCGCTGATCGGCCAGGCCTTCACGAGCGAGCGTTATCTGCAGGGGCGGCCCAGTGCCGTGGCCCACGGCAGCGGTGAGCCTCCCAGCTCCGGCCCCAGCAACCTGGCTCCGGGCAACCCAGATCTGGCCAAGCGGGTCGGCGCGGATGCCGCTGCCTGGACGAGCAGGGGCGTGGTCAGGCCAGCCGCCGATCTGCTCACCGCCTCCGGCTCGGGTCTCGACCCTGACATCAGCCTGGAGGCCGCCCGGCAGCAGCTGCCGAGGATCGCCGCCGCCCGCAACCTGCCACCCGATCGGCTGGAGGCGCTGCTGCGGGGAGAGATCCATCGCCCCCTGCTCGGGCTGGTCGGGCCGCCGCTGGTGAACGTGCTGGCCTTCAACCTCGCCCTCGACCAGCTGGCCCCGTGATCCGCTCCAGCCGCGGCCGCGGCCGCCACAAGGTGTTCATCGGCATGGCCCCGGGGGTGGGGAAGACCTGCCGCATGCTCCAGGAGGGCCGCGAGCTGCTCAAGGAGGGCACCGACGTGGTGATCGGCCTGCTCGAGACCCACGGCCGCGCCGAGACCCGGCGCCAGGCCGAAGGTCTCGAACAGGTGCCCCGCCGCCGCATGCTCTATCAGGGGGTGGAGCTGGAGGAGCTCGACGTGGCGGCGGTGCTGGAGCGGCGGCCGCAGCTGGTGCTGATCGACGAGCTGGCCCACACCAACGTGCCCGGCAGCGAACGGGAGAAGCGCTGGCAGGACGTGGAGGCCCTGCTGCTCTCCGGCCTCGACGTGTACTCCACCCTCAACATCCAGCACCTCGAGAGCCTCAACGATCTGGTGGCCGAGCTCACCGGAGTGGTGGTGCGCGAGCGCATTCCCAACCGCGTGCTGGAGCAGGCCGACGAGGTGGTGCTGGTGGACGTCACCCCGGAGACGCTGCAGGAGCGGCTGAAGGAGGGCAAGGTGTACGCCCCCGAGAAGGTGACCCAGGCCCTGAGCCACTTCTTCCAGCGCCGCCACCTGGTGGCGCTGCGGGAGCTGTCGCTGCGGGAGGTGGCCGACCGCGTGGAGGAGGAGACCCCGAGCGCGGCCCCTCTGCGGGAGCGGGTGCTGGTGTGCCTCTCCACCCATCCGGGCAGCCTGCGGCTGCTGCGACGCGCCGCCCGGCTCGCCAGCACCATGGACGCGCCGCTGCTGGCGCTGACGATCCAGGATCCGGGCCGCTTCCTCAGCCGCGAAGAGGCGCTGCGGCTGGAATCCTGCGAACGCCTCTGCACCGACGTGGGCGGCACCTTCCTGCGGCTGGAGAGCACCGAAGTGCTGGGCACGATCGCGCGGATCGCCGGCGAGCGGCGCGTCACCCAGATCGTGCTGGGCCAGACCTTGCGCAGCCGCTGGCAGGCCCTGCTGCGCCGCCCGCTCTCGGAGCGGCTGCAGCATCAGCTGCGGGGCCTGAGCATCGATCTCCACCTGATCTCCGAGGGCATGCCGCCGCCGGCGGGCGAGGAGCCGTGAACCGCCTGGCCCCGGGGCTGGTGTGGGCACTCACAGGCCTGATCGCCCTGCTGGAGTTCGCCACCCCGGCGCCGGTGGTGTTCGGCTACCTCTACGTGATCCCCCTGCTGCTGGGCGCCTCGCGCCGCAACCGGCCGCAGGCGCTGGGGTTCCTGGCACTCAGCGTGGCGCTGACGCTGCTCAATCTCGTGGTGCCGGACATCCCGGCCGACTGGCCGGCGGTGCTGCTCTCGCGGCTGCTGGTGTGCCTGGCACTGGGGGTGACCACGGCGCTGTGCCTGGGCAACCGGCAGCTGGTGGAGCAGCGGGTGGCGCTGGAGGTGCGGCTCGCCCAGGCGGATCTGCGCCGCGAGGTGATCGCCACCCTGGCCCATGACCTCAAGACGCCGGTGCTGGGCACGATCGCCTCGGCGCGACTGCTGGCCAGCCCGCAGGCGGAGGCCGATCCCGGCCTGTGGAAGCGGGGGCTCGACGCCATCCTCACCAGCCAGCAGCGCTGCCTGCGCCTGATCGACGACCTGCTGCAGAGCTTCCGGGCCGACCAGGAGGGGCTGCGGCTGCGGCTGGTCGGCTGCGATCCGGTGGCGCTCGCCGACGCCGCCCTCGCCCGCGTGGAGCCGATCGCCAGCGAGCGGGAGATCAGCCTGCTGTTCGAGCGGCGGGCCATCCCCGACACGCTTCGCCTGCGCGGGGATCCGGAACGGCTGGGGCGGCTGCTGGAGAACCTGCTGCTCAATGCCGTGCAGTACAGCCTGCGCGGCCAGCGCGTCTGGATCACGCTGGAGTCGCTGCAGGCGGAAGTTCGGATCCGGGTGAGTGACGCGGGCCGGGGCTTCGCGCCGGACGACCTGCCCCATCTGTTCGAACGGTTCCATCCGGGTGATCCCGAGCAGCGCGGCTCAGGCCTGGGCCTCTACCTGTGCCGCCAGATCGCCGAAGGCCACGGCGGCCGCATCCGGGGCGCCAACCTGCCCGGCGGTGGGGCCTGCGTGGAGGTGGTGCTGCCCCTGGAGCCGCCCCGGGCGGCGCGAGGCTAGGGCGATGCGGGTGCTGCTGATCGAAGACGACGCCAGCTACCGGCTGGCGATCGAGGCACTGCTGAAGCCACTGCCGTTCATCGCCGCCGTGCTCACCGCCAGCGACGGCGAGCAGGGACTGGCGTTGCTGGAGCGGTCGCCGGTGGAGATGGTGGTGCTGGATCTGGGCCTGCCCGGCCTGGGGGGGCTCGACACCTGCCGGCGGATCAAGACGCGGCGGCTGCCGGTGCTGGTGCTCACCAGCCAGGAGGATCCGGCCTGGGTGGAGCGGTTGTGGCAGGCGGGCGCCGACGGGTACCTCCACAAGGGTGGGGCGATCGAGCAGCTGCCGCTGGCCCTGCGCAGCCTGCAGCTCGGGGCCAGCTGGTGGGACCGGAACGCCACCGAGGCGCTGCGGCTGCGGCCGGAGCCGGAGGCCCTGGCCGACCTGACGCCCCGCGAGCGTGACGTGCTGGAGGCGATGGCGAGCGGACTGACCAACCAGCAGATCGCCGACAGCCTCGGGATCGGGGCCGGCACCGTACGGATCCACGTGCACACGATCCTGCAGAAGCTGCAGGTGAGCAACCGCACCCAGGCGGTGCTGAAGCTGCTGAACAGGGCGGGGTGAACAACCGCGATCCGAAGCTCGCGGCCCTGCTGCCCGCCCTCGGGGATGAGGGGCTCCAGGCGGTGACGTCCGCATGGGGCCGACGTTCACTGCGCCCTGAACGGTCCGTCGCCCGTCCACAGATCGGAGCCATCGACGCCGTGCTCGCTGCCACCGCGATCGGCACCGGGCATGGGCACGCGCCTGTCTCGGCCGACAGCCGGAGGCCGAACGGAAGGGCGCATCACTCGCTCACGCATCACTCGCTCACCCTGTCGTTGTGCTGGGCGCCCTCGGGCCTTCGGATGTCCTCTGGGGTGGGCTGAGGCACTCGGATGAGGCGCGCTCTTGCATCTCGGTGGTCAGCGTCCCACCCATGGATCGTTACTGTGACCCCCCGCTGGCCCATGCGTCTCTTCTGCCCATGCTCAGGAATCTTCTCCTGGGAGCCACCGGGATCCTCCCCGCCCTGATGCTCCTGCCGGCGACGGCTGCCGAAGCGCCGCCGGAGGCGGCGCGGGCGGGAATGGAGCCGATCACACTGGCGGAAGCGAACGCCGTCGGTCCCACCGACCAGCAGGCCGACCCCCAGCCGACACAGCCGCAGCCAGCCCCTGCCCCCCCGGAGCCAGCTCCCTCCCCGTGGGCCGGAACCCTGGAGATCTACGGCTTCATGCCGCTGCGGGCCACCTCATCGATCACGCGCGGCGCCACACAGCGGGAGCTTTCGGGTCGGGTCCGCGACCAGATCCGCGACCAGATCCGCGATCGGATCCGTGATCGGATCCGCGATCGCCTGCGAGAGGAGATCGGAAGCCGGGTGGGCGATGCCACCGATCGCGAGCTTCTGGCCCTGGCCGCCGAGCGAATCCGAGACCTCAAGCCAGGCAAGCTTCGCAGCCGAATCGAGGATCTCAGCGCAAGCCTTGCGGAGCGAGAGCTATCGGGTCTGGTCCGTGATCGGGTCCGCGATCGCCTGCGAGAGGAGATCGGAGGCCGCGTGGACGATGCCACCGATCGCGAGCTTCTGGCCCTGGCCGCCGAACGAATCCGGGACCTCAAGCCAGGCAGGATTCGCAGCCGAATCGAGGATCTCAGGGCAAGCCTTGCGGACCGATCGTTCCCCGATCAGATCGAGATCCCGGGCTTCTCCTCGGTGACTGACGTTGGGCTCGGATCCATCCTGGAGCGCCTCACGGACATCTTCTATCTGCGCGGCAGTGTGGAGTACAACCGCATCGGCTTTCAGACCGACCTCAGCTACGTGGGCCTGGGCGGTCAGACGGCCACCAGCGTCACCCGTGAGCGCCCCTTCTTCCCAGATCTGCCTCAGCCAGGTCGCACCCTGAAGTCGCAGGTGGCCGTCACCCAGGGCATCTACGACTTCGCCCTGCGTTATCGCTTCGGTGAGCGGGAACGGGCCATCAGCACCCCAGGGGCGGTGACCGTGATCCCCTATGCCGGGGTGCGCGTGGTGGATCTGGGACTCGAGACCAACAACACCTTCAAAGGGTCCCTGCTGCAGACATCCCGCGACTTCAGCTTCGGCGACCCGATCGCCCAGCCCTTGGTCGGTCTGCAGGGCCAGGTGTTCCTGACCTCCCGGCTACGCCTCTTCGCCCGGGGGGATCTCGGTGGCTTCGGCACCAACGGCGAGGTCGACATGTCCGGCAATGCCCAGGTGGGAGTGGGCTATGCCATCGGCAATTCCACCCAGCTCGACCTCTCCTGGCGGTATCTCTACCTGGCCCGCGACAACGGGAAGACGCCGAATGCCGCCTACACCATCGATCAGAATGGCATCGAAGTGGGAGTCAAGTTCTTCTTCTGATCGGGTGGCGCTGCTGGCGATCGTCCAGGCGATGAATGCCGCCGCCAAACCGAATCCTTCAAGCCCGTGATGTGCGGGGACACCCCCCCAGGGCATCCCGGTGACATCCTCCAAGGGGCCCAGCCGTAGCCGACGAAGCAGCCCCCGGAACTGATCCACACCGTTGTCCAGGCTGGGCGTTGCCCCCCGCCGAGGGTGTGCAGCTGGCCGCGGGCCCTGCCAATCTGATCGCCCTCGCGTCCGAGCGCCGGCGGCCATGGCCCAGGAACCGATCCGCTTCACCGACGGCGCCGGCTACGACCGCTTCATGGGGGTGTGGAGCCGGCTCGTCGGCCGTGAGTTTCTCGACTGGATCGCCCCCGCCCCCGACCTGCGCTGGCTCGACGTGGGCTGCGGCAACGGCGCCTTCACGCAGCTGATCGCGGAGCACTGCGCACCGCTCACGCTCGTGGGCATCGACCCGTCGGATGCCCAGCTCGCCTTCGCCCGCCGGCATCCGCTTCTGCAGAGCGCCGCCTTCGCGCTCGCCGATGCCATGGCCCTGCCGTTCCCCGCCGACGCGTTCGATCTTGCCGTGATGCCGCTGGTGATCTCCTTCGTGGCCGAACCGGCCCAGGGCGTGGCGGAGATGGCGCGCGTGGTGGCCCCCGGCGGCACCGTGGCCGCCTACATCTGGGACATGGACGGCGGCGGCTTCCCGTATCAGAGTGTGCGTGACGCCCTGGGCGCCATCGGCCGATCCACCCCCATGCCGCCCAGTCCCGAGGCCTCCCGCTCCGACGTGCTGCGGGATCTCTGGACCACCGCCGGACTGCGCGACATCCGGTTGCGGGAGATCACGGTGGAACGCAGCTTCGCCGGTTTCCAGGAACTCTGGAGCACCCTGCTCGGTGGCCCGAGCGCGGGTCAGGCCCTTGCGGCGATGGACGAGGGGGAGCGCTCGCGGTTCAGCGACCTTCTGCGCACCCGCCTGCAGCCGGCCGGCGACGGCCCGATCCCCATCAAGGCACGGGCGAACGCCATCCTGGGAATCGTTCCCGGCCCGTGATGTCCCCCCTGATCGATAGCCACGTCCACCTCGTCGACTTCCTCCAGGATTCCGACGGCATCGACGCGCTCGTGCGGCAGATGGATGCGGCCGCGGTGGAGCGGGCCGTGGTGTTCGGCATGCCCCTGATCAAGAAGTGGGAGGCCTTCGATCCCGTGGAACCCCGCTACTACCTCGATGACGAGGCGCACTGCTACTACTACGCCTACACCGATCAGCTGGTGATCGAGGCGCTCGATTCCCTGCCGCTCGATCAGCGGGCCCGCTTCGCTCCCCTGATCTGCGGCTTCAACCCCACCGACCGCCACGGCGTGCGCCACATCGAGCGGATGATGCGGCGACAGGGCTTCTGGCGCGGCGTGGGCGAGGTGATGCTGCGCCACGACGACCTCACCAACCTCACCCTGGAGGAGACGGCGCGGGCCAACCATCCCGCCATGCTGCCGGTCTACGCCTTCTGCGAGGAGCATGACCTGCCGATCCTGCTGCACCAGAACAGCAGCTCGGTGGGCCGCCATGACGACTACGTCTACCTCCACGAGCTCGAGGAGGTGCTCTCGCTCCATCCCCGCCTCACGGTGGTGTGGGGCCACTGCGGCCTCTCGCGCCGGGTCTTCCATGAGCGCTATCACGAGATGGTGGATCGCATGCTCTCCGCCTATCCCCGCCTGCACGTCGACGCTTCCTGGGTCGGCTTCGACGACGAGATGTGCGCCCGGGGGCTGGTGCGACCCGAATGGCTGGCGCTGGTGGAACGCCACGCCGACCGCTTCCTGATCGGCTCCGATCAGGTGGGCCATTTCGGCAACCTCAACGAGCGGCTGCGGCGCTACGACGGCCTGCTGAACGCCCTCTCCCCCACCGCCCGCCGCCGGGTGGCCCAGGGCAACGCCGCGCGGATCTTCTTCGGCGAGGGAACCGACTGAGGCGATCGCCCCAGGAGATGGTCTACGGAATGTGAGGAGCGGAAGTCGCCGCCGGCGCGGATTTCTACGGTCAGGGATGCGCCCGTCCGTCCATCGCCGTCCTCGGCCCCGAACCTCACATGACCGACCTCGGCACCTGTCCGTTCAGCGGCCACTCCGGAAGCAGCGCCGGCCGGGGCCCGTCCAACCGCGACTGGTGGCCCCAGCAACTCAACCTGGGGATCCTGCACCAGCACGCCCCGGCCTCCAACCCCCTCGGCGCCGACTTCGACTACGCCGCGGCCTTCGTCAAGCTCGACTACGCCGGCCTCAAGCGCGACCTCACCGCGCTGATGACCGACTCCCAGGACTGGTGGCCGGCCGACTGGGGCCACTACGGCGGGCTGTTCATCCGCATGGCCTGGCACAGCGCCGGCACCTACCGCATTGCCGACGGCCGGGGCGGCGGCGGCACCGGCAACCAGCGCTTCGCCCCGATCAACAGCTGGCCCGACAACGGCAACCTCGACAAGGCCCGCCGCCTGCTCTGGCCGATCAAGCGGAAGTACGGCAACCGCCTCTCCTGGGCCGATCTGATCATCCTCACGGGCAACTGCGCCCTGGAATCGATGGGCTTCCGCACCTTCGGCTTCGGTGGCGGCCGTGTCGACGTCTGGCAGCCCGAGGAGGACATCAACTGGGGCCGGGAGACCACCTGGCTGGGCAATGAGCGCTACAGCGGCGAGCGCGAACTGGAGAACCCCTTGGCGGCCGTGCAGATGGGGCTGATCTACGTGAATCCGGAAGGGCCCGACGGGGTGCCCGACCCCGTGGCCTCCGGCCGCGACGTGCGCGAGACCTTCGCCCGCATGGCGATGAACGACGAGGAGACCGTGGCCCTGGTGGCCGGCGGCCACACCTTCGGCAAGGCCCATGGCGCCGGCAGCCCGGAGCTGGTGGGCCCCGCGCCGGAAGGGGCCACGCTCGAGGAGCAGGGGCTGGGCTGGCGGAACCGCTTCGGCAGCGGCAAGGGAGCCGATGCCACCACCAGCGGCCTCGAGGGTGCCTGGAAGCCGAACCCCACCACCTGGGACCGGGGCTACTTCGCGATGCTGTTCGGCTACGAGTGGGAGCTGGAGAAGAGCCCGGCCGGCGCCTGGCAGTGGCGGGCGAAGGAGGTGCGCGAGGAGCACCTGATCCCCGACGCCCACGACCCCAGCAAGCGGCACCGGCCGATGATGACCACGGCCGATCTGTCGCTCCGGTTCGACCCCATCTACGAGCCGATCGCCCGTCGCTTCCACGCCGATCAGCAGGCCTTCGCCGACGCCTTCGCCCGCGCCTGGTTCAAGCTCACCCACCGCGACATGGGGCCGAAGGTCCGCTACCTGGGCCCTGAAGTGCCCCAGGACGACCTGATCTGGCAGGACCCGGTCCCGCCGCTCGATCACCCGCTGATCGATTCCGAGGCCATCGCCGACCTCAAGGCCCGGGTGCTGGCCTCGGGGTTCACGGTGCCGGAGCTGGTGGCCACCGCCTGGGCCTCGGCCTCCACCTTCCGCGGCTCCGACAAGCGCGGCGGCGCTAACGGCGCCCGGATCCGCCTGGCCCCGCAGAACGGCTGGGAGGTGAACCAGCCCGAGCAGCTGGCCCGGGTGCTGAACACCCTCGAAGCCATCCGCCAGGCCTTCCACGACACCCGCTCCGACGGCACCCGGGTTTCGCTGGCCGATCTGATCGTGCTGGCCGGCGATGCCGCCGTGGAAGCGGCCGCGCGCGCCGCCGGCCACGACGTGGCGGTGTGCTTCACGCCCGGGCGCACCGACGCCAGCCAGGAACAGACCGACGCGGCCTCCTTCGCCGTGCTGGAGCCCCGGGCCGACGGCTTCCGCAACCACCAGAAGCGCAGCTTCGGCCTGGCGGCCGAGCATCTGCTGATCGACCGGGCGCAGCTGCTCACCCTCAGCGCCCCCGAGCTGACCGTGCTGGTGGGCGGCCTGCGCGTGCTGGGCGCCAACGCGGGCGGATCGCCCCACGGCGTGTTCACCCAGCGGGTGGGCACGCTCACCAACGATTTCTTCGTGAACCTGCTCGACATGGACACCGCCTGGACGCCGGTCGACGCGTCGGGCGAGCTGTTCGAGGGCCGCGACCGCCACACGGGCGAACGGCGCTGGAGCGGCACCCGCGTGGATCTGGTGTTCGGCTCCAACGCCCAGCTGCGGGCCCTGGCCGAGGTGTACGCCCAGGAGGACGATGGGGAAGAAAGGTTCGTGCGCGACTTCGTGGCGGCCTGGACCAAGGTGATGCACCTCGATCGCTTCGATCGCCCTGCTCCCTAACCTGCCGCCACCATCGCCGCTCCAGAAGGGGGACGAACCACTGGACTTCACGGTCATCGTTCCGACCCATGGCCGGCCTGGCCCACTGGGCGAGTGCCTGGCGGCCATCGCCCGACTCGATTACCCGCAGGAGCGCTACGAGGTGGTGGTGGTCGACGACGGCGGCGGCGTGGATCTCTCCGCCCCCCTGGCGGCAGCCGGGACGCGATCGGCACGGTTGCTGCGCCAGCCGCGCCGTGGTCCGGGGGCGGCACGCAATGCCGGCGCCCGCCTCGCGCACGGACGCTGGCTCGCCTTCACCGATGACGACTGCCTGCCGGAGCCCGGCTGGCTGAAGGCGCTGGCAGGGCCGCTGGCCGCCGATCCCCGCCAGGCCGTGGGTGGGCACACCCTCAACCACCTGCACGGCAACCGCTTCGCCACCGCCAGCCAGCTGCTGATCGACTACCTCTACGCCCACTACAACGAGGCGGGAGGAGGCCGGGCCCGCTTCCTCACCTCCAACAACCTGGCGGTTCCCGCCGCCGCCTTTCGGGCCCTCGGTGGCTTCAACGAGACCTACACCCGCGCCGCCTCCGAGGATCGCGAGTTCTGCAGCCACTGGCTGCAGCGGGGCCACCGGCTGCGTTACGAGCCGTCAGCACGGGTACGCCACGCCCACCGCCTCCACGCGGCGGGGTTCTGGCGCCAGCACCATGGCTACGGCCGCGGCGCCCACCACTACCACCAGGCCCGCAGCGTCCGCGGCCAGAGCCGTCCCCCTTTCGAGCCGCCTTCCTTTTACCTCGGCCTGCTGCACTACCCCTGGCGCCGGCAGCTCCCGGACCGCTGGAGCCTGTCATGTCTGCTGGCCCTCAGCCAGGTGGCCCATACGGCCGGATTCCTGAGCGCCTCCCTGCTCGACTCGCGCCAACGGCTGCGCCAATGGGCCACCAGCACCGGGTAGGGAGCCAGTCGTCCATAGCGGAGCACCCCTGCCGCCAGCAACAGGGGCTCCAGCAGGGTGAGCTGTCGCACCCAGCGGCCTGGGTCCCGCCCCCGGCAGAGCACCAACGGCACGCCCCGTCCGAATGCCGCCAGCTCGCTGAACGAACTGGCCTCGGTGCCCACCACCGCGTCGGTGCGGCGCAGCAGCAGCAGATCCACCAGGGCATCCTCGATCGCCTCCGGCAGGCTCCGGTCGAGGCTGCGGGGCGTGGTGGTCACCAGTCGAGGGCCGAAGATCCGGCGAAACCTCGCAGCCAACCCCTGCGCGCGGGTCTCACCGCCGCGGTAGGGATCGGGGGCCCCGTCGTCGCTGGCCAAGAAAACGCCGGCACCCGGAAAGCGCCGCAGCTGTTCCCGCACGGCCGCGATCACCCGCTCCGGATCGGCCAGGGCATCGGGGCGCACGGCTGCGAAATCACCCCGCCGCAGGTGCACACCGATCATCGGCCGTCGGAAGTGGCGCGAGGCGACCTGCTCCACCCGCCCGAGCACGGCCGGGCGCGGCCGCAGAGCCTCCAGTTCGCGGGCGGCCAGCTCCAGCACCTGGGCATGCTGCGCAGTGAACGGGGCCGGTGCCCGTGGCAGCAGCCCCGCCACCCGCGTGGCGAACGGAGACAGGCGCGGCGGCACCAGCCAGCCCGAACACCGAAAGGCCACGTGCGGTTCGGTGCAGAGACCCAGATCACCCATCGGCGCGAAGAGATAGCTGCCCACGGCAGGCAGATCGAGCACGGCCTCTTCCGGGCACTCCTGTACACAGGCCAGAGGCTCGAACAGGTCGTTGAAACCGGCGGCGCAGGGCGCGCCGCGGGGCCACCAGAGCGTGAAGCGCCGTCCGGTCAGACGCTGCCAGGCCAGGCCCGAGGCCAGCACCCGCAGACGGTTGGCCAGGCCGGAGGGACAGCCCACCGTGAGGGTGGCGGGGCCGTGCTCAGCCAGGCCGCCCTCCCGCCATCCGCCGGCGCAGGTGATCGGCCAGGCGGAACGCCAGCGCCACCAGAGTGAAGGTCGGATTGGCGGCACCACCCGTGGGGAACAGGGAGCTGCCGGCCACGTACAGGTTCGTGATCCCGTGAACCCGGCCATCGGCATCGACCACCCCCCGCCGGGGATCGGGGTGCATGCGCGTTCCGCCCATGTGATGACATCCCACCTTGGCGTAGCCCTCAAGATGGGACAGGGCCTCGGGATCGGTGATCAGTCTCCCGCAGCCACGGGAGGCGAGCCGCTCGGCGATCAGTCTCAACGAGCCGGCGAGGCTCTCGTCCATGCGGCGGCTGAAGCGCAGCCGCAGATGGGCCCGGGGCTGCCCCAGGGCATCCGTTTCGGTGGAGAGGGTGACGCGGTTGTCCGGGTCGGGCTCCTGCTCCAGCCAGCCCATCAGCCGCACCCAGCCGAAACGGGCCCGCGGCTGGATCTTCTGCCGACCATGCCAGAGGAGATAGGGGGCCAGAACGGGCCAGTGCCGCAGGTCGGCGACCCGCGAGGCAAGGCCGGCGGCATCCCGACGCCGCCAGGCCTCCTTGGCCGCCACCACCGCCGCCTCCCCCTCCAAGGGGTGGTAGCGGCAGGCCCGCAGGTGCAGATTCAGCAGGGCATGGCGATCCCGCAGCGGCTCGTCGAGCCCGAGGGTGAGCTGCCGCAGACCGGGGCGTCCCGCAGGGCGGGCGATCGGCTCAAGGTCGGTGAACGGACGCAGCGACCGCCAGGCAGGCCCCAGCTCCAGCAGGGCCACGGCGCGGTGGCCGTGCTCCATGAAGCCTCGTCCCACCTGGTCGTGCCCATTGCCCAGGCCCGCCGGATCGTGGCGGCGGGAGGCCAGCAACAGGCGTGCATTCTCCAGACCTCCGGCGGCCAGCACCACCCAGTGCGCTTCCACCCGGAACTCCGGGTGATCGCGATCGCCCACCCGCAGTGCCGTGATCCTTCCTCCAGCGGGATCCCGCAGCAGTTCCAGCACCGTGGCGCGGGGAATCAGCCGCACGTTGGCGGAGCGGGTCAGGCGCCGCCGCTGCCGGCCGGCGAGATCGGCGGCGGGGGGATGGAGCACCGGTCTGGCCACCAGCCCGTCGCCGTGCAGCGGACTCTGCGGCAGTGCGGCCTGCGGATCCCAGGCCGGCAGCGCCAGGAACGTGGCGGCCTGCCGGTAGTGGGGCTCGAGGGCCTCACGGCCGAACGGCCAGCCACTGCCCCTCAGCCACGGCCGCGACTGGAAGTCGATGGGATCGAGCGCCAGGCAGGCGCCGCTCCAGCGCCGCGTCGTCCCCCCGAAGGCCCTCAGCCGGGTCTCACGAAAGGGATAGTCGTGACGGCCCGGCAGGATCGCCGTCTCAGCGGTGCCGTCGGCACCGTCCTGGTCGCGCCGATCCAGGCGCAGACCACCGGCCTCCAGGAGCAGCACCTCGAAGGGAGCACCGTCGAACGCCCAGGCAAGGGCAAGACCGGCCGCCCCCGCCCCCACGATGCAGACCTCCGTCCGCAGCAGGGATCCGGCGGGCAGATCCCGCCGCCGGATCAACATGGCCACCGCCGCCCGGCGGCCCCAGCCGTGCGGCGGCTGCCACCCAGCCAGCGCTCCCGCTCGAATTCCGCCTCCGCGAAGCCCCGCGCCGCATCCCCCGGCCCCAGCAAAGCCCCCGTCAGCTGCCCGAGCCCATCGGCCGCCAGCCCCAGCAGCAGCAGCCACCAGGTTCCCGGCGGCAGCCGCAGACCCCGCCGCTCCGGCCTTGCCAGCTCGCGGCCGATCCGCCACAACCGCCGGGGCGGAATCAGCGGAGCCGCCACGCCATAGAGCAGACGCGCCATCGGCGACCAGCCGCCACAGCGGGCGGCGGCGAACATCCGGCCGCAGCGGAACTGCACCGGAAGCCAGGGGAACAGCTGACCAAAATTGGTGTGGGCCGCGATGGCTCGGGGCTGCAGCCGCAACCGCAGTCCCCGCTGCCGCAACTCCCAGTGCAGCAGCGTTTCGGTGTCGAGCAGCGCCTCCAGCCGCTCACCGCAGGCGAGCAGCACCGCACGGCGATAGCTGCTGTTGTGGCCGGGCAGGAAGGCCGTGTCCAGCGCCGGAGCAGGGTGCAGCCAGGGGGCGTAGGCGATCAGCAGATCGGCCCAGCTCACGGCATTGCCCGGGTTGGCGTTGCGCAGGGCCGGCCCCACGGCGGCGATCCCCTCGCCGTGGGCCGCCAGCAGGGCCTCGGCCCAATCGGGCTCCGGGAAGCAATGGTCTTCCCCGAGGGCCACCACCTCGGCCTGCGCCGCCCGCACACCGGCGGCATAGGCCGGGCCGATCGCCGTGATCGCCGACACGTGCACCTGCCGCACCGCGCGGAACCCAGCCAGCCGCTCCGGGCGAACCGCTGGGGCGGCCGTGGCCGGCATCACCAGCACCAGCTCCAGGTCTGAGAGGATCGTCTGAGCCTGCAGCCGCCGCAGCACCACAGCGAGGGCGGCCGTGCCGCCAGGGGCCAGCAGCACCACCGAGAGTGCCGGCCGCACCTGACACGCCGTCATCGCCGCACCGGATCAGCGCTCCCGCAGCAGGTCGTATTCGACCCGGAAGATGTTGGCGTAGAGCTTGGCCACCACGTCCTTGCCGCTCTGGGTGAGTTCGAGATAGGGGATGGCGTCCTTGATGTAGGGGAACACCTGGCCCCAGTAGAAGGTGGGATACGACTTGCGCAGCTGGCCGGGGTTCTCGCAGCCCACGATCCGGTTGGTGCCCGTTTCCTCGAACTCGTAGAAGAGGGCGGGGATCTTGTTGAGATAGCGCGGATCGCTCAGCTGACCAATCAGATCGGAGGCGCGCACCAGACCCGGGATGTGGCTGGTGCCCTGGTGATCCTCGGCGGAGGGAACGGGGAAGCGGGTGAGCTCGATGTTGCGCTGGATCGTGGCGGCATCGATCAGCCAGTGATGGCCGAAACGCTCCTCGATGAACAGTTTGCCGCGGTCGATGTGATAGGGCGTGAGGGCCGCGCCGGTGGCCCCCTCCGGCAGGGTGATCGCTTCGCTGTCGCGGCCGGTCGCGTAGTGGCCATCCCGATCATCACGGCACACCCCCTTCACGTAGCCGATGTCGTGGCAGAGATGGGAGATCGTGAAGTGGAGCCAGTCTTCCGGCGTGATGCCCCCCTCGCGGATGTGTTTGCCGTGGAGGATCTCCTGACCCACCAGCGTCACCAGGATGGTGTGCTCCACATCGTGATACAGGGCATCGCCGGTGGCGATGTTCTCGAGCGCCATCGAAGCTGCCCAGGAGATGATCTCCTCGTAATCACGCTTGAGCGTTCCGTAGGAGCGGCGATAGGTGGCGATCAGGCGCTGCTGCACGCTTTCGATCATCAACTGCGTGGAGTTGAACATCCGCCGGCGCCATCAGGGGAGTGGGCGCATCGTAACCAGGGTGCCGTGTGCTTCCCACCACGGCGCTTGTCAGCGGCGGATCCGGCGGCTAGGCAGGAAGCAGGCGAATGCACCGGCCGACCGGATGTCCCAGCAGCAGCTCGATGCCTTCATCGCCGTGGTGCGGGCTGATCCCAGTTGGCAGGAGCGACTGCAGACCCTCGAGGCCGACGCCGATGCCCTGGCCGAGCAGGTGCGCGAGGCCGGCTACGACCTCAGCGACGCGGAGATCGTCTGGCTGATGACCTGTCAGGACTGGATGTCCGATGAACCGCCGGCCGCCGGCGAGGGCATCCAGCCCTTGGGGATCTGGGGCTGAAGCCCTCGGCCGGCCCTCGGCGAGGGGTCAGGCCGGGCCCGGCAGATCGCTGAGGTCCACCAGGATCCGCTCCAGTTCGGAATCGGATGACACCGTGGGCTCGATCGCCAGCAGCCGCAGCCGGTGCCGCAGCAGGCTGAGTTCATGGGGCGCCAGGCCATAGCCCAGCGAGCCGGCCACGGCGAGCAGTTCGGGATCCTCGGCCGCCATGAGGCGACGGCGCAGCGCCGGATCCTGCTCCAGGCGCTGCAGCAGCGCATCGAGGGCCGTGGCCATGCCTGCCGGAGCGAAGAGGCCGCGACCCTACCCCGATCCGCCGGGGCGTGGGACACTGGGCCCGCCGGCCTGCCCTCGGGCCGGGCCGCGGCCCCTGGAGGGGTGGTCGAGTGGTTGATGGCTCCGGTCTTGAAAACCGGCGAGGCGCAAGCCTCCGTGGGTTCGAATCCCACCCCCTCCGTTCACGCTCAGCCAGCAGTGCGGCCGGCGAACACGGCGATGGCCGAGAGTTCGCAGTACTGCACATCGGCCATCGAATCGACCCGGAAGGCGGTCCAGGCGGCGCTCGGATCGGGCTCGGCCATCCGGGTGGCCCACTCGATGCGCCGTCCCCGGTAGGTGAGGCCCACGCAGGTGAGCGCCGGATCATCCGCCATCAGCGACCAGAGCAGGCGCACGGCATCGCGGCGGTAGGCGGGGAGCTCCTCTCCTGGCGATCCGTCGGTGGGGAGGCCCGGCAGCAGCTGGAGGCGGCACGGGTTGCGCCAGGCCAGGTAGACACCGTCCTCGGTGGGATAGAACCAGCAGGTTTCGTTCTGGGCCTCGCTCAGGGCGAAGCGATCGAGGCAGCGGGCAGGACGCTCCACCGCCGGTTCCTCACGGGCGGTGGGTTCAGCGTCATCGAAGGCATACACCCCCAGCCAGAGCGCGGCGACATCGAGCCGTGGGATCACGGCGTCACAGAACAGACGCTGTGGAGCGTCGGCACCGGCGGGATCGTCGGCGGCGAAGGGATCGGAACCCCCCAGCCCGGCTGCTCCGCTGCCCACCAGATCATCGAGGCTGTCCTCCCAACCCGCCGGAACCCGGAAGAGGCGCAGGGCCGTTCCCTCGGCGATCCCCAGGCGCTGGGCCGCGGCCAGGGCACTCCGGGAAGCCCCATCGCCGGGCAGCAACGGTTCGGGAGCGAGAACGAAGACGAGGGAAGAGGCCATGGCGGGGCCGCAAGATTGGAGCCCGGAACGGGCAGGGCCCGGCCGGTGGTCACCAGCCGGGCCCAGGTTGCCGGTGGGCCGGCTCCAGGCTGTCAGGACGGGATTCAGCCGAGGCCGATCTGGCTCAGGATGCCCTGGCCGGTGAGCAGCTCGGTGGCCAGGCCGATCACGAAGCCGAGCATGGCCAGGCGGCCATTCCAGGTTTCGGCGAAAGCGACGAAGCCGAAGCGGGAGTCGGAGGAAGCCATGGGGTGTAACGGAATGTTTCGTGAATCGTAACACATCGTGAAGGGGCCCCGGCCGGCGACGGCCCGCCGGCGTTGCCTGCCGCCCCGGAGAGGGCGCCGCACCAGCCGAGAATGTGTTGAATTCCGTTCATGAATTGCTGCGGTTTGTGGAGTCATCCACGGCAGAAGTGTTGCAGTTGATGCCCACTTGCGACAGGGAATGCCAACACTGGCCGACAACCTGGATTCCAACCCAGAGGCTCGCTAGGACGGCGTCAGACGAGCGGCCGAGAGCGTCATTCAGATCAGCCATCCCGATCATCCGTCGACCCCACCGTCACCGGCCGGTGACCCCGTCACGCCCACCATGTCAGTCCAGGAGTACGGCCCATGCGAGTGATCCCGAAAGGGTGCCCCTCCGCCCACCCCCACCACAGCCTCGAGGTCGTGTCCGAGGCGCTCCGCTATTTCTCCGCCCATTTCCATGAAGAGATCGCGATGGAGCAGGTCGCCGGGGCGATCGGCATCAGCGAGGAATGCCTCGATTTCTGCTTCGATCAGTCGCGCGGCATGACGCCGTGGCAGGCGCTGCAGCATCACCGCCTCAACCGCCTCTTCCAGACGGTCTCCGAACAGCCGGGGCTGCATCTGCGCCAGTTGATCCGCCGTTGCGGTCTGGCCGGCACCCCCGGGGCGGTCGATTCGTTCGAGGAAACCTTCGGCATCGACCTGACCCTGTTCCGCCGCACCTGCCGGCGGGCGGCCGCTGATCGCCAGTTCCGCCGCCACGATGCCCGGCGCGAGGAGCTGGTGCTCACCCCGGCCCATCCGGCCACCCCGCGCGGCCGCTGAGCCGGGGGGCGCCCCGCCGCGCGGGGCGGATGGCCGCGGCGCTGGTGGTAGAGAAGGCACCGGGCCCCTGACCCGCTGGAGTTCCCCCATGCGCTCGCTCGCACCGGCCCTGCCGGCCGGGCCCTGGCTCGCCGCCGCCCTGCTGGCCGGCTGGATGGCCAGCCTGGTGGCGCTGCTGACCAGCGATCTCGACCTGGTGCCCCCCCTGGCCGCCGCCGGGGCGGTGCTGCTCCGCACCCTGTTGCAGACCGGACTGTTCATCGTCGGCCACGACGCCATGCATGGCTCGCTGCTGCCGGGCCAACGCCGTGGCAACGATCGGCTGGGTCGCCTGGCTCTCGCCCTCTACGCCGGCCTTCCCTACGGCCGCTGCCGCCGCCAGCACCGGCTCCACCACCGCGCACCGGGCACCGCCAGGGATCCGGACTTCCACGGCCTCGGCCGGACCGGGGCGCTGGCCTGGTATCGGCGCTTCATGGGCGGCTACCTGGGCCCGGGGCCGCTGCTGACGCTGCTCACCGGCTGGGGCATCGGGGCCTGGGCAGCCAGCGCCGTGAGCCCCACCGCCGTGGCGAACGTGCTGCTGTTCTGGACGCTGCCGCTGCTGCTGAGTTCCCTGCAGCTGTTCCTGTTCGGCACCTACCTGCCCCACCGCCACGGCGGCCGGCCCGGCGGCGATCGCCACCATGCCATCAGCCTCGACTGGCCGGAGCCCCTGTCGCTGCTGGCCTGCTTCCACTTCGGCTACCACTGGGAGCACCATGAGCACCCCCACCTGGCCTGGTACCGCCTGCCCGCTGCACGGCGCCGGCGGAGGCGGGCCCTGGGACGCTGAGGCAGCCGTCCACAGGCCGTGTACGATGAAAGGGATTCAAAGATTTCTCAGCGGCGAGCTAGCCACTTTCTTCAGAGCTTTCGACGGATCGGGTTCATAGTTTCTTTTCAGGTTCATGACGATTTACGTGGGTAATCTTTCCTTCGACGCCGAAGTGGAGGATGTCCAGCAACTGTTCGGCGAGTACGGCCAGGTGAGCAAGTGCAGCCTGCCGCTTGACCGCGAAACCGGCCGTAAGCGCGGCTTCGCCTTCGTGGAGATGTCGAGCCCCGCCGAGGAGACCAAGGCGATCGACGATCTTCAGAACGTCGAGTGGATGGGTCGCAACATCCGGGTCAACAAGGCCGAGCCCCGCACCGGCGGCGGCGGCGGCGGTGGTGGTGGCTACGGCGGCGGCGGCGGTGGCGGCGGCTATGGCGGTGGCGGCGGCCGCAGCCGTTACTGAGTCCACCCTTTTCGCGGGCCTTCGGCTCCGATCAGCTCCGCTCCTGCACGGCAGGGGCGGTTTTTTTTGTCGTCGCCATCCCCCGGGCGGGCCGGCCCTCAGGCCGCCCGCGCCAGCAGCGCCTTCTCCGAGGGGATGGTGAGATCGCTGGCCCAGCCGAGCCTCTCCAGCAGGCGGATGAAGCGATAGGTGGGATCCGGCAGCAGCAGCAGCTCCCCATCCCGCGCCCCGAAGCCTTGCCGCACCGAGGAGGCGAAGGCATGGTGCAGGTTGTGCCAGCCCTCGCCGAAGGTCAGCAGGGCCACCCAGCGGTTGTTGCGGCTGGCATCGCCGGTGACGAAGGGCTGATCGCCCACCAGATGGGCCACCGAATTCACCGAGGCCACGCCGTGGAACAGCAGGGTGGTGCTCAGGCAGAAGGCCGCCAGCCAGGGCAGGCCCCCCAGCGCCAGCGACAGTCCCGCCAGCGCCAGCACCGGCAGGGCATGGAGGCGGTCGATGGCCCGCAGCACCGGATCGGCCTCCACGTCGGCCGGCAGCCGCGCCGGGAAGAAGTCAGCGCTCAGCAGCCAGCCCGCCTGGGAGCGCCAGAACCCTCGCCAGCCAGCCACCGGCTGAAGGGGGGTATGGGGATCGTGGGCGGTGTCCACGTGGCGATGGTGCTGGAGGTGGTGGGCCTTCCACCAGCTGGGCCCCATCTGGCCGGCGGAGGCCGCCACCAGCGAACCGATCCACCACACGGCCCGCGGCGCCCGGTAGCTGCGGTGGGTGATCAGCCGGTGATAGATGGCGGTGGTGGCGAGCATCCGCAGCGCGTAGAGCCCGCCGGCCCAGAGGAGCGCCCCAGGGCCCAGGCCGGTGCGCAGCAGCAGCAGGCAGCCCAGATGGCTGAGCAGGATCAGCAGCGGACCGAGCGCGTAGAGCCCGCGGCGCAGCCGTGGGATGGGCTCGGCGGGTCGGTGCCCGGGAGGCACGGGGCTGAGCGGAGGGGCGGGCGTGTCGGCTCGGCGGGGCGAGCTCGAAGGGGGCTGGCAGGCGTGAGGCGGGGTGCGATGACGGGTGAGCAGAACCCACTCCCGGAAGGGGCTTCACCTTACGCAACACCCCGGAGCGAAGCTGCCGGGAGAGGGGCACCATCGAATGGATGAAACGGCGGTTCTCGACGCGCTCCGAGCCCTGGCCTGCGCCCTGGGCTGGCTGCTGTGGTCGGTGCTGGTGGGCGGGCTGGCTCAGCGCCTGCCGCCGGGCTCCCTCGCTGCCGACAGCTGGCTGACGCGGCCACGGCCCTGGGGGGAGAGCAGCGGGGCCTACGAGCGGTGGCTGCGGATCCGTGTCTGGAAAGGGCTGCTGCCGGATGCCGGCGACGCCTTCCCCGGCGGGATTCGCAAGAGCAGCCTGGTGGCCCGCGATCCGGAACGGCTGCGGCGCCTGGTCGCCGAGACCCGCCGGGCCGAACTGGTGCACCTGGCGCTCTGGCCGTTCTGGCTGGTCACGGCCCTGTGGCTGCCGCCGGCAGGCGTGCTGCTCAACCTGGGCTTCGCCACGGTCTTCAACCTGCCCTGCCTGTGGCTGCAGCGCTACAACCGGCTGCGGCTGCAGGGCAGCCTGGAGCGGATGCGGGGCCGGATCCGGAGACAGTCCGGGGATCCGCGGCCTGGCGGGGCGGCGCAGCCAGATTGAGGGCATGAGCCAAACCATCGGTCCCGGTCCCTATCGCGTCCGTCCGGCTGTGGAGCAGGAGCGGACGGTGCCGATCGAGAGCCACGGCCCCCGCTTCCACTCCCGCAACGAGGCCGAGCTTTACGCCGGCCAGCAGCGCCTCAGCCTCAAGAGGCCGATGCTGCTGGAGAAGCTGGCACCGGGGGGGTGCTGGCTGCAGGTGGAGATGCTGGGCTGAGGCCCCGATCGACGGCTGGTCGGTCAGGCGGCGGGCTGCTGGGCCAGGTCCTGGGCCTCGCGGCGGAAGAGCCAGAACAGGTACTCCGGCGACTTGTAGCGCTTGGGCAGGCTGTGATGGAGGGCCGCCAGACGGCTCCAGCAGAGTGTGCGCTCGATCGTCTTCTGGCTGTTGCCCTCCCGCAGCAGCATCCGCAGGGCCTTGCAGTAGATCGGATACTTCGCCTCCAGTTCACCGATGGTGAGGGACGGGGCGGGGGATGCGGACATCGGCGACGGCGGCGGCGGGAGTGGGGGCTGGAGCTGGGCTGGCTGGGCGAAGGGGGTGAGGAAAGAGGGAGTTCGCGCCGTGCAGATGCGACACGGTGCAACCTGGGATCACCCTAGGCGGTCCGCCGGCGAAGCCTTGCGGCGCCGGCGGCGTCACGTGTCGTCACAGGCGCCCCGGAGCCTCCGGGCTCTCCCCTAGAGAGGGTGTCGAACAGGGCTGCCGATGATGGACGTTTCCTCCAATCTCAGCGTGGTGGCCCTGTCGCTGCTGATCCTGCTGGCGATCACACTCTGCGCCCGTCTGAACTGAACCTCAGGGGCGTCGCGCCCGGGGCCATCACGCCGCCAGCAGAGCGCCCACGTGGGCGGCGGCCGCCGTGGCCAGGCCATCGAGCTCATAGCCGCCCTCCAGGCTCGACACCAGCCGACCGCCGGCATGGCGCCCGGCGATCGCCAGCGCGATCCGGGTGAGGGCCGCGAAGTCGGCATCCTCCAGCAGCAGGCCACCGAGGGGGTCGCCGGCGCGTCCGTCGAACCCGGCGGACACGAGCACCAGCTCGGGCGCGAAGGCCTCGGCGGCGGGCAGCAGCACCCGCTCGAACGCCTCCAGCACGGGTTTTCCCCCGCTGCCGGCCGGGAAGGGGCAGTTGATCGTGAAGCCCTCCCCGGGCCCACCGCCCCGATCCGCGGCCGCCCCGGTGCCGGGGTAGAGCGGGCTCTGGTGGGTGTCGAACACCAGCACGCTCGGATCGCTCCAGAAGATCGCCTCGGTGCCGTTGCCGTGATGCACGTCCCAGTCGAGGATCAGCACCCGCTCGAGCCCATGGACAGCCTGGGCATGGCGCGCCGCCACCGCCACGTTGTTGAACAGGCAGAAGCCCATGCCCGCCGCGGCCGAGGCGTGGTGGCCCGGGGGCCGCACCACGGCGAAGGCGTTGCGCACCCGGCCCGCCATCACCGCATCCACGGCGGCGAGCACGCCCCCGGCGGCGAGGCGGGCGACGGCGCCGGAGCGGGGCGAGAGGGTGGTGTCGCCGGTGGAGAGCTCGGTGCGGCCGGCCGCCAGGTCCCGCCGCACCGTCTCCAGGTAGGCCGGCGTGTGGCAGCGGAGCAGGTCGTCGTCGGTGGCGGAGCGCGGCGCGATCGGGCGGCAGCGGGCCAGCAGGCCGGCGGCATCGAGGCCGCGCAGCACCGCGTCCAGCCGCTCGGGGCACTCGGGATGGCCCAGGCCGGTGTGGTGCTCGCGGTAGGCGGCATCGAGAACCAGGCCGGTGATGGCGGGCATGGGTGGATCAGCCCCCCTGAGAAACGGGTGCCCTGAGCTCGCCGGCCACCACCGCCCACTCGTGCAGGGTCCAGCGCACGCAGCCGGCCCGGACCAGCGGGTCGGCGCGCACCAGGGCCTCGGCTTCGTCCCGGTCGCCGGCCTGGAACAGCAGCATGCCGCCGGCGCCGGCGCCGGTCATGCCCTTGCGCTCGCGCCAGTAGCCGGTGCTGGGGCGGTGGCCGCGCCGCTCCAGCTCGGCCACCCAGCCCAGATGGGCACCCAGGTGGGCATCGAAGCGCTCGCGCTCCACCACCCCTTCCTCCAGCTTCACGAACCAGGGCATGGGCAGCGGCCGCGGTGGCGCCCATCCTGGTGGAGCCGCTCACGCCGCACCAGGGCGATGGTGTCACTCTCGATCGCCAACACGATCACCGACCTGATCCAGGGAGACGTGCGGGAGCACCTGCCGCTGGAGCGGATCCCGCTGGAGGGCGACGTGCTGGGCCTGGGCACCACCACCAGCCTCGACAACGGCGAACTCACCTTCCTGCACGAACCCGGCGAGCCCCGCACCCGGCTCTACAAATGCCAGGCCAGCGACGGCGGCATCCGGGAACTGCGCAGCGGCGACGGCAGCGGCCATTTCCCCTACGTGTGCTTCAGCGGCGATGCGGCGGCCCTGCGCCGGCCGGTGGATCCGGAGCGGCTCGGCCCCAGCGAGGGAAGGCCGCTGCAGGAGCTGGTGGGGGAGGCGATCGCGGCGCTCCAGCACGAGGGGCGGCTGGAGCCGGCCCCGATCTACGGGCTGCGGCTGAGGGCCCACTGGCACAGCCTGGTGATCACGGTGGCCTCCAAGCTCTGCCTGGGGCAACGGCGCCGCAACACCGACGCCGCGGCCGCGGCGGGAGCCGCCAGCCTCTACACCGGCCTGGAGCACTACCGGCTGGCACCGGAGGATCCCGGTGATCCCGGCGATCCGGTGCGCTATCTGGGCCGGAGCCTCCACTGGGACTGCTGCGGCTTCTGGGACACCAGGCCCGAGAGCGGCCGGGTGACGGTGCCGCTGGCCGGCGCTGCGCTCCATCTCCATGGCTGCAGCTCCGACCTGCGCCACGGCGGCCATCTGCACCACGAGCACGGCGGCACGCGGCTGCGGCGGCTCGAGGCCCTGGCGCTCTATCCCCTTCAGGAACTGGTGAGCCTGGGGGCCGACCTGGCCGTGGACGACCTGCGCCATGAGGCGGGCGTGCTGCACTTCCGGGTCGTCAACCGCGGCCAGCTCGACGTGAGCGACGTGGGGGTGGCGGTGGTGGTCGACGACCGCTACAGCGGCCATCGCTATCTGCGCCTGCCCTGGCTGGCGGCCGGCGCCAGCGAGCCCTTCGCCCTGCCGTTGCCGCTGCCGCCGGGGCGCCATGAGCTGCTGGTGCTGGCCGATCCGGAGCAAAGCGTGCTGGAGCCGGAGGCCGACCGCTCCAACAACGGCGCCCGGCTGTGGATCGAGGCGTGAATCCGGAGGAAGCGGAGCCACAGCGCGGCCGGGTATGCGTCGGTAACGCTCCGTGGTCGCGGTGCCGCCGGTTGTGCATGCTTCAGACATCACCGCCGAATCCGCGGGAGTTGCCCCCCATGCCCGAACGCACCACACCGCTGCCCTCCGCCGCGGCCCCGACGGGCCGGTGGGTTCTCGGCGGACTGCTGGGGGGACTGATCGGCGCCGGCGCCGCCCTGCTGCTGCCGGGCACGGCCCGGGCGGAAGTGCTCTACCGGCTGGACACCCGCTGCAGCGTGCGCGGCGCCGCCCCCCAGGCCTGCGTGGTGGAGGCCAGCGACGCGGGTGAGGCCACCCTCTACCGCCACCGGATCGGCAGCGCCGTCACCACGATCCGGGTCCGCAGCAATCCGGTGCGGATGCAGGTCTGGCGAGAGGGCGACAAGAGCTGGGAGCAGGTGCGACGAGCCGAGGTGCGCTTCTCCACCAACACCGTCTGCTTCAACGGCGGCGATCTCTGCGTGGTGAACCCGAACTACCTCAACAGCGTGCGGGAAGAGAGGCCCGACCTGATGTCCGGCCGTGATCTGGTGAAGGTGCACTTCGGCCAGGACGGGCGGGTGGATGCCAGCTGCTTCGACGACGGCTGTGGGTTGGTCCTGAAATGAAACGCTCCTCGGGATTCACCCTGCTGCTGGCCGCCGCGATGGCGCTGCCCTGCGGGGCCGCGGCGGCGCTCGAGCACGCCGGCAGCGGCGTGGCGGCGGAAGCGCAATGGATCTCCCGAGGCGGCGGGGGCGGCCGCGGCGGCGGGGGCGGCGGCAGCCGGGGCGGTGGTGGCGGCAGCCGCGGCGGTGGTGGGTCCCGCGGCGGGGGCAGTGCTCCGTCGCGCAGCGGATTCAGCAGTGCCGGCAGCGGCCTCAACCGCGGCAACAGCCGCCCCAGCGGAGGCTGGAGCAACCAGGTGCGCTCTCCCCAGGCGAGTCCCTCGATCAACCGATCCGGCGACGGACGTGCCACGACCCGGCCAGGCACGGGCTTCACTCCGTCGGATCGGTCGGTGGGCGGCAGCCGCGACCTGAGCGGCAGCCGTGATCTCAGCGGCAGCCGCGACCTGAACCGGGACCTCAACCGGAGCACCAGCCGCGACCTCAACCGCGACGTGAACCGGGACGTGAACCGGGACGTGAACCGGGACGTGAACCGCAGCATCGACCGCAACGTCAACGTCGACTGGAACCGCCGGGTCGACATCAACGGCGTGAACCTCAACCCCGGCTGGGCGCGGCCGGGCTGGGGCGTGGCGCGGCCGTGGAACTACGGCTGGTACGGGGGCTGGGCCACCCCCGCCTGGGGCTGGTGGGGAGCCCGGGCCGCCGCCTGGGGGGTGGGCACCCTGGCCACCGCCGCGATCATCAACAACGCGGTGGATGACGCTGTGACCAGTGACCAGACCTACATCGTGGTGCCGAACACCACCTACCAGCTCCTCTACGGCACGGTGCAGCCCTCGGGCAGCTCCGGGGTGAGCTTCGCGGTAACCGCGGACGGCAGCACCTACCAGCTCACGGCCGACTGCAACACCGGCCTGCTCGACGGCCGGGAACCCCAGAGCGCCGCCGAGGCCGAGCTGCTCAACGCCGCCTGCCAGGTGGCCTTCGGATCCGTCTGAGACGGCGAGGCCGGCGACCGCCGGCCCGTCGGCAGCGGCTAGAGAGGGGAGGAACCGGCCGCGACCCAGCGATGAAGGACCTCACCCGTGAGATCAACGCCCACCTCCAGGCGGAGTTCCAGGCCAGCCACAGCTATCTGGCGATGTCGATCTGGCTGCGGGAGCGCGACCTGGCGGGCTTCTCGCAGTACATGCTCGAGAAGAGCAACGAGGAGCGGGGCCACGCGGCCCGGATGATCACCTACCTGGTCGACTGCGACGAGCAGGTGGTGCTGCCCACCATCCACGCGCCGGAGCGCCACTGGGAGTCGGTGCAGCACCTGTTCGACCGGGTGTTCGAGATGGAGAAGGAGGTGACCGCCTCGATCAACCGCCTCTACTCGCTGGCCGAGGCGGCGGGCGAGCGCAGCGCCGCGGCCATGCTCGACTGGTTCGTGACCGAGCAGATCACCGAGGAGGCGGAGGCGCGCTTCGTGGTGAAGCGGCTGCGCCTGGCGGGAGCCAACTCCGCGGCCCTGCTGCTGCTCGATCAGCAGTTCCTCGATGGCACGGCGCTGGCCCACGTGAAGGCGGCGGCGGGCAGCTTCGGGGGCGGCGCCGCCTGAGCCAGGCTCTCAACAACACCACTGCTGTTGAGAATCGCTTGCAAGAAGGCCGGTTGTCTGTTTATCCTGCGAGTCAGTTGCAACAGCGCTCGATTCCGGGCCCGGCCATGAGCTTCCGCTTCCTTCCCGATCCCGCCGTCGCCGCCGTGCGCATGCCCACCGGGCAGACCGTGCTGATCGATCCCGCGCTGCGCCCCGGCGGCAGCTGCATCGAGGTGATCGAGGGCATCGCCCGCGTCTACTGCCCCTGCGAGGAAACCGAGGGGATGACCATCGCCTTCCTCCAGGCCGGCGACCAGCTGCGCACCGACCGGCTCTGCAGCGAGGGGGTGTGCGTGGAGGCCCTCACGCCCCTGTGCTTCCGCAGCGACGCCCAGTCGAGCGCCGAGCACGGCTTCGATCCGGTGAACGAGTGGACGCTGCAGCTCCTGCGGATCCGCCACCTCGGCAGCGCCGAACAGCGACTGCATGCCCTGCTCGCCCTGCTGGTACAGCGCCTCGGCCGCCGCTGCGGCGACTGGTGCCAGCTTCCCTTCCGCCTCACCCACGAGCGGATCGGCGAACTGATCGGCACCACCCGGGTCACCACCACCCGGCTGATCTCCCGCATCCGCCAGGCCCAGCTGATCGAGGCCCCGGCCGGCGAACCCTGCCTTCGGCTCGCTCCCGAGCTGGTGGAATCGGCTCCTCTGGCGCTGCTGGCCTGACGGTCCGACTCCCGGGTCCGCCCGACAAGCATCGGGCGTCCGCGACAGGCGCCCATAAAAAGATGGGGGTGAGGAGTCCTCACCCCCGAAGCGCTGGCCCGTGGGCCCGGGGCTCAGCCGAGACCGATCTGGGAGAGGATGCCCTGGCCGGTGAGGATCTCGGTGGCGAGACCGATCACGAAACCGAGCATGGCCAGACGGCCATTCCAGGTTTCGGCGAAGGCGACGAAGCCGAAGCGGGAGTCGGAGCTGCTCATGGGATGGGCGTGTGACGAAACGTCACGACAATCGTAACGGGTTGTGAAGGCGTTGGGTGTGCGGCGCCGGATCACGTCCTCCGGAGGCTCACCTCCGGAAGCCCACCCGCCGAGACCGCCCCGCCCGCTCTCCCTCCACTCAGGCAGTCCGGCTGACGGGCATCGCCGTCATCGACCTGCAGGCCGATGTGCGGCAACCCAGGGCGAACGTGGTGCAGCAGCCTCCGGCATGGTCGCCAGCAGCCGAACCCCTCGCCGCGAATCCTCTGTCAGCCCTGCGGGTGACGCAGGGTGCGCCAGCGACCGCTCTCGGGGCTCACCTCGACGCCAATGGCCAATCGGGCTTGCGCCTTCGCCCTGATTGACGCAGCGGCCTTCGCCAGTCCTGTTCCGCCACGGCCTGGCGAATTCCCCTGCCATCTCAGACGATTCCAGGCGCCCATCAGGAAGGAGGCGGCCCACCCATCCCGGCCGCAGCGAGGGTGAATCGATCGCGCGAGCAAGGCTGAAGATCCCACGCCTGGTTTACCAGGCTTTAAACAGTCAGTAACTACATCTTGGCCGGGACTAGCCGATTCATGGGCCATGATCGGCTCGAGAAGCTACCCAATCATGGCAACCTTCATTGTTTCCGATGAACAGGAGTTGCGGGAGGCATTGGATACAGCCTCGGCCAGCACCGAGCCCAATACCATCATACTCAGCCCCAGCTTCGGAACCGTTGAGCTGAGTGACACGCCATTAACCTACAGCGGCGATCAACAGCTGACCATCATTGGCAACGGCGCAACTCTGACTCAAGACAATCCCGAGGTCGATATCTTCGTCTCAGATGGAGGCGCCGATCTCGCCATCAGAGATCTGACCCTTGAAGGCGGCAACAGGGGGATCTGGGTACCCCTTCCCGCAGACGAGACTGGCACCGTCAAAGTCAGCCTGACCAACGTGACCGTCACGGATACATTCTTCCATGGCGTGCACATCGATGATCAAATCAATAATTCCGATGCCAGCGTTGAACTGAATCTCACCAACAGCTTCATTGATAACAACGGAAGGGTTGGGGTCTTTGGCGAAGAGAATTCGAGCTCTTCCGATTCTGACGGCGTTCGCGTCGATGAAGGTGGCCTTGGAGATGCCACGGTAAACATAAGGAACAGCGTGATCACCAATAACGGCGCTGATGGACTTGAGATTGACGAACGGGGCAGCGGCACAGCCTACCTGAAGGTCTCAAATTCCACTTTCGATGCCAATGGTCCATGGGATCCGAATGATGTCGATGATGGTATTGACGTGGACGAAGCTGATGAAGGAAGCATCGTGGCCACGATCTCCAACACCACGATCAACAATAATTTCGACGAGGGCCTAGACCTCGACGAGGCAGGCGATGGCACCGTAAAGCTCAACGTGCGCAATGTCGAGATCAACGAGAATGGTGACGAAGGTCTGAAAATCACCGAAGAAGGCCCCGGCGATATCATCACTGGATGGAACAACCTAACGACCGTAGGGAACGGTGATGACGGGATCCAGCTTGAGCAGTTTGGCGGGGGCGTCGTTTTCGTGAATGGCCGGAGGGTCTTCTCCTCTGACAATCAAGCCGACGGAGTCCGCATTGACAGCTACCAGAGCGATGACGAAGCTGTTTTCGCTCCAGCCTATTTCGACTTGAATCGATTCAGCTCCACTGGGAATTCGGACGACAGCCTGGATGTTCGCGCAGGGGTTCCTGGATTGGTGACGCTTCGCAATCCTCTGTTTGAAGGAAATGGCAACGACCTACCTGACCTGATTGGAGGCGTCCTGCTGACTTAACAAAGGAGTCAAGCCCCGATCAGTCCTGGCGAAGAGCCGCAAGGCAAAGCCTGGATGACTCACCGGCGAGCAACAGACAGCACGATGGAACGCACATCATGCGCTCCACACTGCCTTGGCTCCGCAACATGATGGGCCCAACCAGGCTCCTTTCAGTCACAGGCTGCCCAGGTTTTCGCACCCACCGAGGTGACCCTCGTCATCCGCTCACGTTCGAAGACGACTGCCTGCCGTCTGGCGCCAACACTCGGCTGGTCATCGCCGGATCAGGCTGGCCGAGCTCATCCCGTGGATGACCATCGATGTCGGATGGCCGAGGCGAGGGCCTCGATGGCCTGGGCCTGATCTGCGAGACGCTCGCGGTGAGTCAGGCTCCCACCAGGCTTCGACCATCGCGATGAAGGTGTTGATGATGAACCTGGAGAAGCTGCTGAAGCGTCATCCAAGGCTTCTCACCTGGTGGCTGCAGCTCCTGCGCAGCCGGCCACCGGCACGGAACCCTCACGATCTGGTTCTGAGCGATCAACCCACTGCAGGCTGATGGCAAGGGCGTGGATTCGACGATCGCTGCCTTTCTTTCAGTTCGGGGCCGGGCTCACGGTCTCAGGAAGCCCCACCTGAAGCGACGGAGCGGACCGGCGCCTGTGGACGCCGCGAGCGTGCCGGCAGGGGACACGCTCCGGGGCGCGGGTTCAGAAGCAGAACGGCAGGAACTGGGTCCGGCAGGCGGCGTAACCGTCGACCAGGGGGCCCAGACCGATCTGATGGGCAATGCCGGAGCCGGTGATGGCCTCGGTGAGGATGCCGATCACGAGGCCGAGCATGGCGGCGCGGCCATTGAACAGTTCGGCGCGCTTGAGCTGATCCATGTGGATCTGCTCGGTGGCCCGGTCCTGGAACCACTTCTCGCTGGCGGGCGTGTTGGTCATGGGTCTTCGGTGCGTGGGATTGGGGTGGCGATCAGCGGGACCTGGGCGAGAGGTCGCTGGGGCGACTGAGCAGGAAGGCCACCATCGCGCTGAGCAAGACGACGAGGCCGATGACGCCGGTGATGGCGGCGGTGTAGTCGGTGGTCATGGCGATCAACCCAGACCGATCTGGGAGAGGATGCCCTGACCGGTGAGCAGCTCGGTGGCCAGGCCGATCACGAAGCCGAGCATGGCCAGGCGACCGTTCCAGGTCTCGGCGAAGGCGACGAAGCCGAAGCGGGGGGCGGAGGAGTCAGCCATGGACGTTGCGAAGTGTTACGAGAACTGTAACGCAGTGTGAAGCGCCTGGCGGGGTGTGGCTTGCCGCCCCGGGCCCCGGCCGCCGCCCTGACCCTGCCACCCGGCATCAAGACCTGCGAGCAGGGTTGTCCCTGGTTGTGAGTCGGTTGCGCGATCCTTCAGGCGAACTCTGCGGGCGAAGCCAGCGTGTGGATCAACCTGGCCATGCTGCTCGCCGGCGTGCTGCTGCTGCTGGGCATCGCCTCCAGCAAGTTCTCGGCCCGGCTCGGGGTGCCGGTGCTGGTGCTGTTCCTCTCGGTGGGGATGGTGGCGGGATCGGAAGGGATCGGCCGCATCCCCTTCGAGGACTACGACCTGGCCAACAGCGTCGGCAGCGTGGCCCTGGCCCTGATCCTCTTCGACGGCGGCCTGCGCACCTCCCTGGCCTCGGTGCGGCGGGTGTGGCGGCCGGCCCTGGCGCTCTCCACGGTGGGCGTGCTGCTCACCTCGCTGCTCACGGGTCTGGCGGCGGCCTGGGTGCTGAAGCTGCCCATCCTGCAGGGGCTGCTGCTGGGCAGCATCGTGGGCTCCACCGATGCGGCCGCCGTGTTCTCGGTGCTGCGCTCCAGCGGCCTGAAGCTGCCGGATCGCCTCACCTCCACGCTCGAAGTGGAGAGCGGCTCCAACGATCCGATGGCGATCTTCCTCACGCTCGGGCTGATCGGCGTGATCACCGGCAGCACCGACTCGGCCCAGGCCCTGCTGCTGCTGTTCGTCGCCCAGTTCGGCGTGGGCAGCCTGGCGGGGCTCGCGATGGGGCGGCTGGCCAGCTGGGCGATCAACCGCATCAACCTCGACTACCCGGGCCTCTATCCCCTGCTGGCCCTCGCCTTCGGGCTGGTGGCCTTCGGGGTGGCGGCGGTGCTGGGTGGCAGCGGCTTCCTGGCGGTGTATGTCGCCGGGATCGTGCTCGGCAGCAGCTCGATCGTGTTCCGGCGGGGGATCTTCTCCTTCCACGACGCCATCGCCTGGCTGGGGCAGATCGTGCTGTTCGTGATGCTGGGGCTGCTCAGCTTCCCCAGCCGCCTGCTGGCGGTGGCCGGGGAAGGTCTGCTGATCGCATTGGTGCTGATCCTGGTGGCGCGGCCGATCGCGGTGTGGTCGTCGGCCTGGCCGTTCCGCTTCCGGCGCCGCGAACTCACCTTCCTCTCCTGGGTGGGCCTCAAGGGCGCCGTGCCGATCACCCTGGCCACCTTCCCGCTGATGGCCGGCGTGCCCCAGAGCCACCTGATCTTCAATGCCGTGTTCTTCGTGGTGCTGATCTCGGTGATCACCCAGGGCTGGTCGCTGCCGCTGGTGGCGCGCTGGCTGCGCATCGGCCGGCCGGCCGATCCCACCCCGGCCCTCTCGGTGGAGATCAACGCGCTGCGGCGGGTCGATGGCGAGATCGTCGACTACACCGTCAAGGCCGGGGCCCCGGTGGCCGGGCGGCATCTGCGCGATCTCGCCCTGCCCGATGGGGTGCTCGTCACCCTGATCCTGCGGGGCCGGGATGTGGTGATGCCCCGCGGCACCACGGCCCTGGAACCCGGCGACCACGTGTTCGTGGCCCTGCGCACCTGTCTCGAACCGTTCATCAACCGGCTGTTCGATCCCGACCCGGAACCACCCTCGCTGCCGGGCGATGTGCTGCTGAGTTTCCACACCGCCACGACCCTGCAGCAGCTCCACCGCTTCCTCGGCCTGTCCCTGCCGGCGGAGATCGAGCGGTCCACGGCGGAGCGGAGTCTGGGTTCGCTCCTGCGCGATCGTGCACCCGGCGACACTGTGCGCATCGGCGCCCTGGCGATCCAGGCTGGCGCGGATCCGGAGCAGGTGGCCGTGCGCTGCCTCGGCGCGGTGCGCTGAACGGCGGGGGGGTTCCGCTGATGCACACGCCGCGGACTCAGGCCGATCACCAGCAGCCGCGGCCCCAGGTTGGCCAGGACGGGGCAGGGCCTACCTTCGCCCGCCGGCCTGGCCATGCTGCCGAGGCAGAGCGAAGCGATCGATCCGATGGCCCGCTGGGATCGCCGCTGAACCGGGGTGCTCGAACCCACCAACCTCCTGCTGCTGCCTGTGCACATCGCCCTGCTGCACCTGGTGATCGACCCGACCTGCACCGTGGTGTTCGAGACGATCCCCGCCACCGGCGCTCAGCTTCGGGGCGATGCCCCCGGGCCGCTGATCGCCGCCCTGGGGGTGCTGCTGCTGCTGGCCGTCGGCCCCGACCGGGGTGGCGCTGGCAGCCGGGTGCTCACCAGGGCGGCGGCAGCCACCAGGATCGATGAGGTCCACAGGCAGGCCTGGAGGCCACCCAGCAGGAACACGGCCCCGGACAGCAGCGTTCCGGTGAGCCGGCCTGCGGCGTTGGCCATGTAATAGAAGCCCACGTTGAGGCTCACGGATTCCGCATCGGTGTAGGCCAGGATCATGTAGCTGTGAATCGAGGAATTCATGGCGAACACCACACCGAACACCGCCAGGCCCACCACCACCGCCACACCCGGATGGCCCACCTCCCGCCACAGCGCGATCGCGATCAGGGCGGGGATGGCGGTGAGCACCACGCTCCAGAACTGCACCGCCGCCACACCGGGAGGCGCGCTCTGGCCCCAGGCCCGCCGCAGGGCCGGCGCCGAGCCCTGCACGAGGCCGTAGCCGATCACCCACAGGCCCATGAAGCCTCCCACTTCCCAGTACTTCCAGCCGAGGGCCGCCTGCAGGAACACCGGCAGCGCCACCACGAACCAGACATCACGGGCACCGAACAGAAAGAAGCGAGCCAGCGACAGCACGTTGATGCCCCTGGATTTGGAGAACAGGGCGGCGAACGCGGGCTTCGTTTTCATCTTTCCGATCTCGCCAGGCAGCACCAGGGTCATCAGGAAGGCGAGAAACAGGCCAGCGGCCATGCTCGCCACGGCGGCACGGAAGCCGATCGTGGCGAGCAGCAAACCCCCCAGAAAAAAGCCCACGCCCTTCAGGGCGTTCTTGGAGCCGGTGAGAATCGCCACCCACTGGAACAGCTGGGTCTCGCCCCGGCCGTGGTCCCCCGGGGTTTCCGGCACGACCGTCTTGATGGCGCTCTTGGCGCTCATCTTGTTGAGGTCCTTGGCGATTCCACTGATCGCCTGGGCCACCATCACGTAGGCCACACTCCACCATCGTGGCCAGCCATCGGCCACGGGGATGAGCATCAGCAGGGCAGCCACCTGCAGCAACGTGCCCGTCCAGAGGGTGAGGCGCAGTCCGAAGCGTGCTCCGAGCCAGCCGCCATAGAGATTGGTGATGATGCCGAAGAACTCGTAGAAGAGAAACAGGAAGGCGATTTCCAGCGTGCTGTAGCCGAGCGTGTGGAAGTGGAACACCACCAGCATGCGCAGCGCCCCATCGGTGAGGGTGAAGGCCCAGTAGTTGGCCGTCACGATGATGTATTGCTGGAGGGCCGTCAGCGTTCGCCTGGCCTGCGGCTCCGAATCCGACGGGGCCTGTCCGCGTTCAAGGGTCATGGCTCTGCTCAGCGCTCATCGATCAGCGCCACGTGAGCCACCAGATCCGCCATGCGGGAGCTGTAGCCCCATTCGTTGTCGTACCAGGCATACACCTTGAGCTGGGTGCCGTTCACCACCATCGTCGAGGGGCCATCGACGATCGCGCTGCGGGCGTCATTGACGTAGTCGACGGACACCAGCGGCCGGGTTTCGTAGCCGAGAATCCCCTGCAGCGGGCCATGGGCGGCCTCCTCGAAGGCCCGGTTCACTTCCTCCACCGTGACGCTGCGCCTGAGCTCGAACACCGCATCGGTGAGCGAGGCATTCAGCAGCGGCACCCGCACGGCATGGCCGTTGAGCTTTCCCTGCAGCTCCGGGAAGATCATTCCGATGGCCTTGGCCGATCCGGTGGTGGTGGGGATCAGGCTCTGGCTGCAGGAGCGGGCCCGGCGCAGGTCGCTCTTGAACCCATCCACCACCACCTGGGTGTTGGTGACGTCATGCAGGGTGGTGATCGAGCCGTGTTCGATGCCGAAGCTCTCGTGCACCACCTTCACCACCGGAGCCAGGCAGTTGGTGGTGCAGGAGGCGGCGGTGATCAGCCGGTGACGAGTCGGATCGTAGAGATGGTGGTTGATGCCGAACACGATGTTGAGGGCTTCGGCGCCGCCGATCTCGCCCTTCACGGGGCAGGCCACCACCACGCGCTGGAGGCCCACCTGATCGAAGTAGGGCTGCAGCGTGTCCGGTGTCTTGAACCGGCCGCTGCATTCGAGCACCATCTCCACGCCGGCCTCGCGCCAGGGCACGGCGGTGGGCTCCTTCTCCTGGCTGTAGCCCACCGGGGTGGTGCCCACGCAGAAGCCACCGGCGCTCGCTTGAACGGCCTGCTGCCAGCGACCATGCACCGAGTCAAAGGCCAGCAGGTGAGCGGCCGTGCGGGCATCGCCGGCCGGGTCGTTGACGTGAACCAGTTCAATGCCGGGCCGACCCCAGAGGGCACGGAAGACGAGGCGGCCGATGCGGCCGAAGCCGTTGATGCCGATGTTCATGGGACCGGGACGGGGACGGGCGGCCGACCACCGAACCATAGATCAACTAGGATTGATGGAATTGGTGTTCCGCGTCACATGGCTGTCGCCAGCGAGCCGTCCGTCGTGGCGGTGCCAGCCGCGGCGGCGAGCGATCAGGCCCTCTCGCTCGATCGGGCCCAACAGCTGCTGCGCGTGCTGGCGGAACCGATCCGCCTGCAGGTGGTGAAGGCCCTGGGGCAGGGGGA
Source organism: Mesorhizobium carmichaelinearum (assembly GCA_943368365.1). Classification (GTDB taxonomy): domain Bacteria; phylum Cyanobacteriota; class Cyanobacteriia; order PCC-6307; family Cyanobiaceae; genus CALRKZ02. The sequence continues at coordinate 15,363 of CALRKZ020000003.1, read as the reverse complement.
ACGCTGCGTCTGTGAGCTCACCGGCGAGCTGGGCCTGGCCCAGTCGAAGCTCTCCTTTCACCTCAGGGTGATGAAGGAAGCGGGCCTGATCAGCGCCCGCCAGGAGGGCCGCTGGGTGTACTACCGCCTCGATCCCACCGCCCTGGTGCGCTTGCGCGACTGGCTCGAGCAGCTGACCTCCGGTTGCGGTGCCCCTGCCCCATCCTGCCGCTGAAGCGCCATGCCCCATCCAGGCTCCTCTCGCCCCGCAGGCGCCCACCAGGACACCGGTGTGCTCGCCAACCTCTCGCGACTCGACCGGTTGCTGCCGGTGTGGATCCTGCTGGCGATGGCAACGGGCCTGCTGCTGGGGCGCCTGGTGCCAGGCCTGCAGACGGTGCTGAGTTCGGTGCAGGTGGACCACACCTCCCTGCCCATCGCTCTGGGCTTGCTGTTGATGATGTATCCCGTGCTGGCCAAGGTCCGCTATGGCGAACTCGGCCGCATGGCCCTTGATCGGCGGCTGCTGAGCCTGACCCTGGGGCTGACGTGGGGTCTGGGACCGCTGCTGATGTTCTCTCTGGCCTGGTTGTTCCTGCCGGATCAGCCGGCCTTTCGCACCGGGCTGATCCTGATCGGCATCGCACCCTGCATCGCCATGGTGCTGATCTGGATTGATCTGGCCCAGGGGAACCGGGAAGCGGCGGCCCTGCTGGTGGCGATCAATTCGATCCTGCAGGTGATGGTCTATGCCTTGCTGGGCACGTTCTACCTGCAGATTCTTCCGGCCTGGCTGGGGCTCGACAGCCAGGTGGTGCGCTTCTCGTTCTGGGAGATCGCCCGGGCCGTGCTGATCTTTCTGGGCATCCCGCTGGTGGCTGGGTTCCTCACCCGCCTGATCGGCGTCCGCCTCAAGGGGCGTCGCTGGTATGAGCAGGTCTTCCTGCCGCGGATCGCCCCCTGGGGCCTCTATGGCCTGCTGTTCACGATCGTGGTGATGTTTGCCCTGCAGGGTCAGGCCATCACCTCGGATCCGGCCCAGGTGATCAAGGTGGCGATTCCCCTGCTGCTGTATTTCGTGCTGATGTGGAGCATTGCCTTCGCTGTGGGGCAGAAAAGCGGCCTCGACTATCCACGCACCTCGGCCCTGGCCTTCACGGCCGCGGGGAACAATTTCGAGCTGGCGATCGCCGTGTGCATCAGCATCTGGGGTGTGACCTCCCAGCAGGCCCTGGCCGGCGTGATCGGGCCCCTGATCGAGGTGCCGGTGCTGGTCTCCCTGGTGTATGTGTCGTTGTGGTTGAAAGGCCGCTTCCGCAGCCCCGGCTGACCCTGGCCCAGCCCGCCATCGTCACCCAGCTCAGGCGAGGGCGTCCTGCAGGTGGTGGGCCATCCGCAGGGCATTGGCGATCACCGTGAGGCCAGGGCCCACCGCCGGGCAGCCGGGAAACACGCTGGCATCGGCGATCCAGAGGTTGGCCAGTTCGTGGCAGCGGCCGCGGAGATCCACCACCGAGCTGGCCGGATCGCTTCCCATCCGGCAGGTGCCGCAGGCCAGGCCCATCACGCTCAGCGGCGCCTCGCCGCGGGGGTAGATCGGGGCCCGCTGCACCACCGTGGTGGCGGGATCGGCCTCGGTTTTCTGGATCGTGTCGAGCCAGCGGTACACCAGCCGGTCATGGGCCTCGCGGTTGTTGGCGAGGTAGGCCACATCGATGCGATCGCCCCGCACCGTCACCCGGTTCTCCGGGTCGGGCAGCACCGCCGTCATCGCCCACCAGGTGATCGAGCGATCCGCCAGCCACTCCAGCGCCCGGTCCGGCAGCAGGCGGCTCACCAGCGACAGCAGCGGCGGCGACTCGGCGAACAGCGTGTCCTGCAGCACGCCGCCGCCGTTGCGGATCGAGCCCAGGGCGTAGGACACGTTCCTGTCGCCCCAGTAGTAGTCGGTGAGGCCCAGGGCCGGGGAATAGCGGCCGGAATTGGGGCTGCTGGCCCGCTGCAGCAGGGCCGTGAGCTGGGGCTTCATCAGGTTGCGGCCCACCTGATCCGAGCCGTTGGCCAGGCCGCGCGGATGCCGCTCCCCCGCCGAGCGCAGCAGGATCGCCGCCGTGTTCACCGCCCCCGCCGCCAGCACCACCTGGTGCCCCTGGAACAACCAGCGGTCGCCGCCGATCCGCGCCTCCACCCCTTTCACCTCCAGGCCGGAGGGGTTCACATGCAGCGCCTCCACCGCCGCGCCGCTGCGCAGCACCGCCGGGGTGGCCGCCGCCAGGGCCCGCTCCACCCCGAACAGCTCCGCGTCGCCCGTCGGATCCGCGGCGTTCTCGCTCCAGCTCAGCGGCAGGTGGTAGGGCCGCAGCCCCTGGCGCGTGAGGTCGCGGTGGAGCTGCTCCAGCACCGGCTCCATCGGCCGCGGCCCATGGGGATAGGGGCCCGCGCGCGGTGGGGCCGTGGGGTCTTCGCCGGCCTGGCCGTGCACCCGGTAGAGCGCCTCGGCCCTGTCATACCAGGGGGCCAGGTCCCCATAGCGCAGCCCCCAGTCGGGCGAGCGGCCGTCCTCCATCGCCACCCCCTCGAAGTCCGCCTCCCGCAGCCGCTCCAGCACCGCCGCCCAGATCTTGGTGTTGCCGCCCAGCGCATACACCATCTGCGGCTTGAAGGGATCGCCGTCGCTGCCGAACCACGGCTCAGGCGGGTGGTAGCGCTCCTTGCGGAACTGATCCACCGTCACCACGTTCTGATCCACCAGCGGCAGGCGCTCGCCGCGCTCCAGCAGCAGCACCTTCCGCCCCGCTTCCGCCAGCTCCGCCGCCAGCGTGCCGCCGGCCGCGCCGCTGCCGATCACCACCACGTCGTAGATCGTGTCGTCGATGATCATCGCGAGGACCCCATCAGCGCTGCCACACGTAGATCAGCACGAACAGCACCACCCAGATCACATCCACGAAGTGCCAGAACAGCGACACGGCCGTGACCCCCACCGAGCCGGCGTCGTAGTTCCCCGGACGGAAGGAGCGGGCCAGCATCAGCCCCATCAGCAGCACGCCGGTGAGCACGTGCAGCCCGTGGAAGCCGGTGAGCAGGTAGAAGCTGGCGCCATACACGCCATCCCCCAGCCCGAAGGGCAGCGCCGCCCACTCCAGACCCTGCCCCACCAGGAACACCGCCCCCATCGCCATGGTGAGCAGCCACCAGGCCCGGAACTCCCGCAGCCGGCCCCGGTGCAGGGCCCGCTCCGCCAGGGCGATCACGCCGCTGCTGCTCACGAGCACCACGGTGAAGCGCAGGGGCCCTGCCACCTCGAGGCCTTCCACCCCTGGCGGCAGCCACAGGGGGGAGGAGGTTTTGTAGATGGCATAGCCGGCGAACAGCGCCAGGAAGATCACGCTCTCGGAGAGCAGAAAGATCACGAAGCCGGTGAGGGTGTGATCGCCGTGGGAAGCGTGCTCGCCGTGGGTGGGGGCTGCGGCCGGGGAGGGCGTGGCGGTGGTCATGGCGTCAACCTCCCTGGGCGGCCCGGGCCACGTAGCGCTCCTCATCGAGCACCAGCGGCCGGTTCAGGCCGTAGCCGTAGGGGCCGCTGATCACGGTGGGCACGTCGTGCTCGAAGTTCTCCGCCGGCGGCGGCGAGGGCAGCAGCCATTCCAGGCCGATGGCATGCCAGGGATTCGGCGGCGCCTTCTCCCCCCGCACCCAGGAGCTCACCAGGTTGAGCAGGAAGGGAATCGTGGCCACCCCGAGCAGGAAGGCGCCGAGGCTGGCGAGCACGTTGGCGAAGGCGAACTCCGGGTCGTAGGACGCCACCCGCCGGGGCATGCCCAGCAGGCCGGCCGCGTGCATGGGCAGGAAGGTGAGCTGGCTGCCGAGGAAGGTGAGCAGGACGTGCAGCTTGCCCAGCCCCTCGTACATCATCCGACCGGTGAACTTCGGAAACCAGTGATAGATGCCGGCGAACACGCCGTAGGTGATCGTGGAGAAGATCACCGTGTGGAAATGGCCCACCACGAAGTAGGTGTTACCCACATGGATGTCCACCGGCACGGTGGCCAGCATGATGCCGGTGATGCCAGCGAAGATGAAGTTGAACACGCCCCCAAGGCAGAACAGCATCGCCGTGGTGAGACGGAGCTTGCCGCGCCAGAGCGTGGCGATCCAGGCGAACACCTTGATGCCGGTGGGCACCGCGATCAGCATGGTGGTGACCATGAACAGATTGCGCATCCACTGCGGCGTGCCGCTGTAGAACATGTGGTGCACCCACACGATCAGGCTGAGGAAGGTGATCGCGAACGAGGCGATCGCCACCACGTGGTAGCCGAACAGCGGCTTGCGGGCATACACGGGAAACAGCTCCGAGAAGATGCCGAACACCGGCAGCACCATCACATACACCGCCGGGTGGGAATAGAACCAGAAGAAGTGCTGATAGAGCATCGGATCACCGCCGCCCTCGGGCCGATAGAAGCTGGTGCCGAAGCTCAGGTCGAACAGCAGCAGCACCGCCCCGGCGGTGAGCACCGGCAGGCCGATCAGCTGGATCGCCTGGGCGGCCACCGCCGTCCAGCAGAAGATCGGCATCCGGAACCAGCCCATGCCCGGGGCGCGCATGCGGATGATCGTGGTGACGAAGTTCACTGCCCCCATGATCGAGGAGATGCCCGAGAGCGCCACCGCCAGGATCCACAGGAACTGGCCATTGATGAACTGCCCGAGCGGGTTCTGGATGCTCTGGGGCGGATAGGCCCACCAGCCGGCGCCGGAGGGGCCGCCCGGCACCAGGAAGCTGGCCATCAGGATCACCCCGAACAGCGGCACCATCCAGAAGGCGGCGGCGTTCAGGCGCGGAAAGGCCATGTCCGGCGCGCCGATCATCGGCGGGATCAGCAGGTTGTTGAAGCCGTTGAGGATCGGGAACAGAAACAGGAACAGCATCACCGTTCCGTGCATCGTGTAGAGGCCGTTGTACACGGTGGGATCCACCAGATCCGCCGCCGGCGTGATCAGCTCGCCGCGCATGATCATCGACAGCAGGCCGCCCACCAGCAGGAAGAACAGCGCGGTGATCATGTACTGCAGGCCGATCACCTTGGCGTCGGTGTTGAAGCTCAGGAAGCGCCGCCAGTTGTTGGGCGCCCCCGGCACCGGATGGGGCGCCCGCAGCACGCGGGGATCGAAGGCGGGAGCTGGGGTGGTGCTGGTCATGACGGGGGCGGAGTCGGAGGCGACAGGACGGTTCAGCCCTCGTGGCTGGCGGCGGGATCGGCGCTCACGTGCACCAGCGGCGGCGGCGCCGGCGGCACCGTGGCCCAGCCCCGGTCGCCCCGGGCCAGTCGCTGGGCATACAGCTCGCTGGCGGCATTGGCGGCGGGCCGCAACGGCTGGGCCAGGGCCTGCTCCAGCCAGGCCTCGTAGGCCTCCGGCGGCTCCACCACCACGTCGGTCTGGTTGGAGGCGAAGTAGCCGCCGCTGAACATCGAATCGCGCAGCCGGTAGCGGCCGGCGCGGGTGGGGATGAGGCTGTAGTCGATCACGCTGCCGGGGATGAGGTCCTGCTTGAGCCGGAAGGCCGGCACGTAGAAGCCGTGGATCACATCGGTGGCGCTCAGGCGCAGGAAGCTGCGCCGGCCCTCGGGCAGGTGCAGTTCGCTGCTGTGCACGCCGTTGGGATAGATGAACTCCCAGCTCCACTGGCGGCCGATCACCGCGATGGGATGGGCCGCCGCCGGATCGTCCGCCGCCACCAGCGCGGCGGCGGGGCCCTCGGCGCCGTGCATCGCCGCATGGCCGCCGCTGACGCGCACCTTGCCCCCCAGGGTGGAGAGGGTGGTGCTCACGGCGATCGCCTTCCAGGCGATCAGCATCACGATCAGCAGCGGGATCAGGGTCCACACGATCTCCAGCCTGAGGTTGCCCTCGATCGGATCGCCGTTGTCGAGGTCGTACTTGGGGGCGCGGTTGAACAGCAGGGTCCAGAGCATCACGCCGCTGCAGCCCAGGAAGATGAAGCTGCCGATGCCCACCTCCAGGGCGAAGAGATCGTCCACGGGCCCGGCCGCTGCCGATGCCGCCACCGGCAGCCAGCGGTGCGACTGGGCGGCCATCCAGAAGCTGGCGGCCAGATCGCCGAGCACCACAGCCAGCAACAGCAGCACCGTCCACAGCCGCGGGGAGCGGGATGGGGCCGTGGCGGTCATGGCAGGGCCTCCCGCAGCTGGGCACCACGGGCCAGCAGCTGCACGGCGGTGACGTGCACGCCGAACTCGCCCGCCAGCTGGGCGCCCAGGGTGCCGTGCACGCCGATCAGCACGAACAGCCCCAGCCCGGCCAGCAGGTAGCTCCACTGCACCTGGCGACCCAGATCGCGCCGCCAGCGGAAACGCTGCAGGCCGCGCCAGATCGTCATCGCCACGATCAGCAGCAGCAGCAGCACCCCGCCCACCCCGTGCCAGAGCATGGTGGCCATGCTGCCGAGGCCAAAGTCGCTGCGCACCTGGCCGATCGGGACCGCCAGCAGCATCTCGTAGAAGCCGGCGGCCACCGTGAGGAAACTCACCACCGCACAGGCCAGCAGGTTGTACCAGCCCACGTCGTGAAAGCCGGCGCGGGTGACCGGCAGGGCCAGGAAGCGGAACAGCCGCTTCTCCAGCGGAAACAGGGCCCCGGCGATGTCGAACACGATCGCGATCACGAACAGCCCGATCGTGAAGTGCACTAGGTTGGGGTGCACCGGCATTGCATAGGGCAGCTGGTTGGGCCCCAGCTGGTCGGCCAGCTGCTCGATCGGCAGCGCGATCGCCGCCATCACACCAGCCCCGCGCGCACCGCTTCCACCACGGGCACCGTGTGCAGCCCATAGACCCACACCAGCTGGTTGCCCAGCAGCACCTGCACCACCACCAGGACGCTGAGCAGGGCACCGGCGCCGAGGAAGGCCGGCGGCAGGCGCAGGGGATCGCGGCTGCGGATCACATAGCGCCAGCCGGAGAGCAGGGCCAGCACCCCGGCCAGCGACCAGCCCAGGGTGCTGTGCAGGTTGAGGATCGTGCTGGCCAGGCCATAGGGATTGGCCAGGCCCGCCTCGATCTGGCCGAAGATGATCGCCACGAAGATGGCCATCGTGGCCACCAGCAGGTTCCAGAAGCTCACCTCATAGAGGGCCGGCCGGCGAGCGAAGCGGCCGATCAGATCGAACACCACGGAGATGATCGCCATGGCGATCACGAAGTGCACCACGATCGGGTGGATGGTGTCCATCCACGGCAGGTTGCGGTCGTTGAGGGGGGGCAGCAGCTCAACCATGCACCGCGGAGCCGGCAACGCTCCCACCCTGCGAAATCCATCGTCGCGGCGCGAAGAGCTGTGACCTTTTGCCATGGAGCCCCTCGCGCCGATCAGCGAACCCTGACGGCTTGCTCACGGTGGGGAGCGGGCGTCCACGCAGGCGTTGATGGAGGGTCTGGCGGGACTGGAGGCCGATACCCACCTGCCTGTGCACAAACGGTTGGTCGCCTGAAGATCCCTGCGGACCATCACCAGCACACCAGCAGCAGCAGGCGGTTGCCCTCCGGATCCTGCAGCCAGGCTTCCGCCCCGAACGGTTCCTGCCGCAGCGGATCCTGCAGCGAGGCGCCCAGGTCCAGGGCTGCGGTGATCCAGTCGTTGAGCACGGCCACGGCGCCTGCTCCTTCGACCTGACGTTGCAGGCAGAGCGCCAGACGACCCTGCTGCCTCGCCTGGGGCCGGCTGCGCGATGGGGCATACAGCTCCAGCCAGCCACCGGCCGGCCAGGGCACGCGCCAGTGCGAGCTGCTGAGGCCCGGCTGCGGCTCCACCTCCAGCAGAGCGCCATAGAAGCCGGCAAGCGCGGCCGGATCATCGGCAGCCAGCACGATCGAACCTGTCATGGGCAAGGCCAGCAACGGGGTCTGGTGGTCGATCAGGGCCTCACGGGCCTCGTGCTGCAGTTCTTCCAGGGTGGGTGCGGTGATGCGGATCGGCAGGGTGAGGCTGAGCGGCCCCGGATCAGGATTCAGGCAGAGCGTCGGGACAGGGAAGACCGATCAACGGCGCAGCCCAGCCCGGACACCAGGCGTGAAGCCTCCTGCACGATGGGATTGTTCCCGCCTGGCTGCTGTCCACCGAATCGGGACAACCCCAAAGGTCGCGATGATGACCCAGGCGTCCGGGCCAGGCCCCGGCAAGCCCAGAACCCGAGAGACCCGTGACGATCGGCCCCATGCCAGCCACCTCGACTGCGTTCGAATCGGCCACAGCGACAAGCTTCGCTGAGTTTGCACAACGGGCCGATTATTCGCTGCTGGATTCCCTCCAGGCGGATCCCCAGGCCAGCGGCGATGGCCACGATCACCGGCCCCGCCAGGTGTTCTCCGGTCATTACGTGCCGGTGACGCCCACGCCGATTCCGGCGCCGGAGTATGTGGCGCACAGCCGAACCCTGTTCCACGAACTGGGCCTCAGCGATGCGCTGGTCCACGACGAGCAGTTCCGCCGTCTGTTTTCCGGCGACATCGGCGTGGCGCGGGAGCCGATGCGACCGTTCGGCTGGGCCACCGGTTATGCCCTCTCGATCTACGGCACCGAATACATCCAGCAGTGCCCGTTCGGCACCGGCAACGGCTACGGCGATGGCCGGGCCATTTCCGTGTTCGAAGGCGTCTTCAAGGGCAGACGCTGGGAGATGCAGCTCAAGGGCGGTGGCCCCACGCCCTACTGCCGTGGCGCCGATGGGCGCGCCGTGCTCCGCTCCAGCGTGCGCGAGTTTCTGGCGCAGGAGTTCATGCACGCCCTGGGGGTGCCCACCTCCCGCTCGCTGACGCTCTATGCGTCGCGAGCCGAAACCGTGCGCCGGCCCTGGTACTCGCCGAACTCCCGGTCGGTCGATCCCGACATCCTGGTGGACAACCCGGCGGCGATCACCACCCGGGTGGCGCCCTCCTTTCTGCGGGTGGGCCAGCTGGAGCTGTTCGCCCGCCGCGTCCGCAGTGAGGCCCATCCGGAGGCTCGCAACGAGCTGCAGATGATCGTGGCGCACCTGATCGAGCGGAACTACCGCCAGGAGATCGATCCGACTCTGGAGTTCAGCGATCAGGTGGTGGAGCTGGCCCGGTTGTTTCGCGGGCGGCTCACCGCCCTGGTGGCCCACTGGATGCGCGTGGGCTACTGCCAGGGCAATTTCAACAGCGACAACTGCGCCGCCGGTGGCTACACCCTTGACTACGGCCCCTTCGGGTTCTGTGAACTGTTCGATCCCCGCTTTCAGCCCTGGACCGGCGGCGGCGAGCATTTCTGCTTCTTCAACCAACCGGTGGCGGCCGAAGCCAACTATCAGATGTTCTGGGCCGCCATCCGGCTGCTGCTCGAGGGCAACACGCAGGCCCTGGCGCGGCTGGATCAGATCCGCGACGGCTTCGCTGAAGCGATGGCCCAGGAGCTCGAGGGGATGTGGGCCAGGAAGCTCGGCCTGATCCGCTACGACGCCGAGCTGGTCCAGGAACTGCTGCAGCTGATGGTGAGCTCCAAGGTGGACTACACGATCGTCTTCCGCAGGCTGTCTGACATCCCCGACAACGTTTCTGCCCTGCAGGAGAGCTTCTATCTGCCCAGCTCAGAGCAGCTCGATGCCCGGTGGTCGCAGTGGCTGCAACGCTGGCGGGATCGCATCGCGGAAAGCGGCGACACCAATGCGACATCCGAAGCGATGAAACGCATCAACCCCAGGATCACCTGGCGCGAGTGGCTGGTCGCACCCGCTTACGAGAGAGCTGCCCAAGGGGATACCAGCCTGATCCAGGAGCTGCAGGAGGTGTTCAGCCATCCCTACGACGAGCCATCGGCGGAGGTGGAGGCGACCTACGACCGCCTGAAGCCCCGGGAATTCTTCAACGCCGGTGGCGTGTCCCACTACAGCTGTTCGTCCTGAACCCATGCCGTGAGCACCGAAACCGTCGCTCAGCGCGGGTCCATCCAGCGCGGGTGCATCGACACGACGGGCCAAGCCCCCGCCTGCCCCGATCGCGGCCCAGAAGCCCATGGGGTCAGCCGGCCCGCCACGATCTGCAGCGCCGCGGCTGACCGGGTTCCGGGAGGTACGGGAACAGGCACTCCGGCAGGCCGCCGTCGCCGGGAAAGCGGCGTACCTTGAAGTTGAGGGGAGGCCCGGGAGCCAACCCGACCCTCACCCTCCATCAGAGTCCGGCCAGGGATCACCGGAGCCGGTGCACCCAGCGGAGGTGCGAGTGAACGCTTCCCAGCAGCCCGATGTGTCCTTGATGGCGCGGCGCGAACGCCATCCCGTAGCCGCAGAGAGCGATACGCCAGCGCTGATTCCCGCCTGCTGAAATCCCGGGCTGCATAACCCGGGCCGGGATCACAGCCGAGAAGGCCAAGCCTCGAGCATCTCTTCTCCCCGACGTGATCCCTTTCCTTTCCTGCCAGGCCCAAGACAGGCGATGCGTGAACCACGGACACCCGCCCCGATCCAGCCCCACATGCCAGGGCCGTGATCAGCAACCGGTGCCAAGGCGCCCCCCCATGGGGCGCCTTCCTCTTGCGGGCCTGGGCCGATGGCACCGCGCGGCCACACAATGGAGACAGCGGTTCCAGCGGGTCACTCCCTGGAGGCAACGAGGAAAGTCCGGTGGGGAGCAGGTTCGCCCTGAGCCGAGTCCGGCGCTGTCCCGCAGCTGTGATGGGGGCTCCGGCTCCCTCAGTCAGAAGGCTCGCCGTGCTCAGCCCCTCCATTCCCGGCGCGGACCGGATCCCACGATGACCCCATCCTTCCCGGCCAGGTCGCTGGCCCTGCTCGGCGGCGCCACGGCCCTGGCGCTGCTGCTCGATCAGCCGGCACAGGCCCATGGCATCGCCCAGGGCGGCATCGCCGCCGGCTTCCTCCATCCGATCGGCGGCGTCGATCACCTGCTGCTGCTGCTCGGGGTGGGAACCGCCGCCTCCGCCATTTCCTCCCAGCTGCTGCTCTGGGCCCTGGCCGGTGCCATCGGCGGCGGGGTGTGCGGGGCGATGGGCGGCACGCTGCCGGCCCAGGAGTTCCTGGCGGCCCTGGCGATCACCGCGGTGGCGGTGCTGGTGCTGCGCAGCCTCCGCTCCAAGCAACCGCCGCAGCTCAGCCTCTGCGCCGCGCTGGTGGCCGCGGCGGTGGCCGTGCACGCCCTGCTCCATGGCCTGGAGGCCCCGGCCGATGGGTCCGCTGCCCTGTGGTGGCTGGGGGCCCTCAGTGGCTCGGTGCTGGTGAGCGGCGGCAGCTTCCTGCTGCTGCGGCGCCTGCCCCTGACCTGGACCCGCGGGCTGGCCCTGCTGCTCGCCCTGGGCGGCGGCGTGGTGGCCCTGGGGCCGGCCGGGCTGCTGCTGCGCTGAGCCGACCCGGGGTTCAGCGGCAGGTCGGGGACGGGGCAGGCCTGGTCAATCCACCACCGTTGATCGATCCCGGTGGGATCAGGGGGCACAAGGCCGAGGGCCTCACTGTCTTCCCTCAGGAAGATGCGGGGCAAGGAAACTCAGTGTTTGATCAGCGCCCGGGCGATCCGCTGAGCCGCCTCGCGCCCCCCGAAGAGGTTGCGAGCTGCTGGTCCGATCCGCAGAGCGCTGAGCCCTCCCATCACGTGAACGGGTGTGCCTGGCCAGGAGAGGTCTGGTCCCAGGACCGGCCAGTCGTGGATCAGCTCTGCGGGGCGTTGGTCCTGAAGCTGGCGCAACAACGGGTGTTGGCTCACCCCCTGACGGTGACCGGTGGCCAGCCAGATCCGATCCACCGTGAGCCTGCCGCCATCGGTGCACAGGATCTGCCAGCGACCTGCACGCCAGATCGCTTCCTGCACTTCACAGTGCTCATGCAGAAGCAGCCTTCCCCCTCTCTGGGCCTGTCGGAGCTGCGCGCTGGCCTCCGGAGTGATCGAACCCCCATCCCGTGCCTCCAGGACCTGCCGGCGCCGCCGCGGCATGCAGGGCTCAGCGTGAAAGCCCTTGAGATAGCGGGGCCCCAGCCAGCCGGGGTCTGCGTCGAATGATTGACATCTCAGTCTCCTGCGACACAGGAGCTCCACCAGGGCACCACGCCGCAGGGCGCCCAGGGCCAGATGGGCGCTGGTGAGCCCGCCTCCGACGATCAGGATCCTCTGCCCATGGAGCGGCTTCAGGGACGGAAGATCGATGCTGTCGCTGTGCAGCAGGGCCTCGCCGGGATGGTCGCCCGGGATTGCCGCAACCCATGACGGCACCAGCGGAGCTCCGCTTCCCGTGGCGATCACCAGACGCTGTGCGCACACGGCGGTGCCATCGCTGAGCGCCACCTCGAGTGGGCCGTTTCCAGCCTTGGGAAGTTGGATCCCTGCCACTCCGGTGGCCTGCACTTGCTCACCCAGCTGAAACTCCGTGATCAAACTGCGGCAGAAAGCGCTGAACAGATCGGTGTGGGGCAGACCGTAGGGGCCTTCCAGCTGCTGGCCGCGCCGCTGCTCCTGCGCAAAGCGGCGCAGGGCATGGGGATTTGGGTGGGGGTGATGGGGCGAGGGGGAGCGCAGCCAGGGGATCTCGAACTGCTGCATCTGCCTCTGCCAGCGGCTCAGCCAGCGGCCGCTGGGATCGGCGACCCGCAGCCGCGGGCGCCACCGGGGCCGTTTCTGCAGCAGCTGGCAACAGAGGGTGAGGCTCTGAGGACCGGCTCCGGCGATGACGAGATCAGCCATGGAAGGCGGCCTCGCCCTGCTGACAGGAAGCGCAGAGACCGTGAATCTCGAAGGTGTGGAACAGGGGTTTGAATCCCTGCAGCAGCACGGTGCCCAGGCCCAGTCCGCCAGTCCCGATCGGGCAGATCGGCAGAGGCTCGCTGCGGCCGCAGCTGACGCAGGTGAGGTGATGCTCATCCCGCTCCAGGGGGGCGTAGACGCTCTCCCCGTTGGCCAGCTTGCGGCCGCGCACCAGCCCAGCCCGTTGAAGCTGCTTGAGGTTCCGGTAAACGGTCGCCAGGCCTTGGGTCTGGACCTGGGCCCTGAGCCGTTGATGGAGGTCCTGGCCACTCAGCTCGGCCTTCGCCTCGCGCAGTGCCTGCAGAAGGGAGAGCTGGCGTGGCCCAAGGGCGCGGGATGCCGATCCGGAGCGGTGAGCAGGCTGAGCCATGACCAGACAACCAGGACGGCGACCGCCTAGAACGACATCCATTCTCGCCCTTTGCGGGCCTCGACGCCCTGCTCCCGGCCATGGCCTTCTCCAGTGCTGTCCCCGCCGCCGATCGCCTGCCGGTGACCGTGCTCACCGGTTATCTCGGAGCCGGCAAGACCACACTCCTCAACCGCATCCTCACCCACGAGCACGGCCTCAAGGTGGCGGTGATCGTGAATGAATTCGGCGAGGTGGGCATCGACAATCAGTTGGTGATCAATGCCGATGAAGAGATCTTCGAGATGAACAACGGCTGCATCTGCTGCACCGTTCGCGGCGATCTGATCCGGATCATCGGCAACCTGATGAAACGCCGCGATCACTTTGATCACCTCGTGATCGAAACGACGGGCCTGGCCGATCCGGCCCCGGTGATTCAGACCTTCTTCGTGGATGAAGACCTGCGCGATGAGCTGCGGCTCGATGCGGTGGTGACGCTGGTCGATCTCAAGCATGTCGAGCAGCACTGGGATGCGGAAGAGGTGCAGGAGCAGCTGGCCTTTGCCGATGTGCTGCTGCTCAACAAGGCTGATCTCGTCGCCGATGGCGAGCGGCAGGCGATTGAGCGGCGGGTGCGCGCCATCAACCCGGTCGCCCGCTTGCTCACCACCCAGAAGGCCGATGTGCCGATGGAGCAGATCCTGGGAGTGGGGGCCTTTGAGCTGGAGAGGGCGCTCAGCCTCGATCCTGGCTTCCTGGCCGAGGAGCATGAGCACGGGCACGACGATGCCGTCGGCTCGGTGGCCCTGGTGGAGGAGCGCCCCATGGACCTTGAACAGCTGGGGAGCTGGTTTTCCGAGCTGGTGAGCACCCGCGGGCCGGATCTGTTCCGCATGAAGGGCATCATCCAGCTGGCCGGCAAAGACGAGCGCTATGTGCTGCAGTCGGTGCACATGCTGATTGACGGCGATTTCGATCGACCCTGGAAGCCGGATGAGCAGCGCCGCACCGAATTGGTGATCATCGGCCGCGATCTCGATCCCGATGCCCTCCGTGCCGGCTTCTCGGCCTGCGTGGCCTGACCCCCATGACCCGGACGGCCCTGGTGAGCGAACGGCTCTGCGGTGATCTGCAGCAGCCGATCACGGCCCTGGCCTGGAGCGCTGACGGGGAATCTCTGGCGATCGGCAGCGCCGGCGGTGAGCTGCTGCTGCTGGATTTCCGCGCCGGTTGTGAGGAGCTGTTGCGCGGTGATCACGGCAGCAGCCTCGATGTCATCGGCTTCAGCGAAGACGGGCAGTTCCTGATGGCCGCTGGTCAGGGCGGCGAGCTGTTGCTCTGGGAGCTGGGCGGCACGGGGGTTTGGCCCCTGGCCATGGAGCCGATGCCGCTGGGGGGCGGCTGGATCGATGCGGCGGCCTGGCAGCCGGCTGGCCCGCTGCTGGCGGTGGCCAGCGGTCGGCAGGTGCGCCTCTGGGATGGTGCGCAGCGCCAGTGGCGTGACAACCCTCTCGAACTGCCCGGCAGCGTGCAGGCCCTGGCCTGGAGACGCGATGGATTTCAACTGGCGGCCAGCTGCCATGGCGAGCTGGTGCTGTGGCGGCCAGTGCTGAACATGGCGGCGGAGCCACCGCTGCGCAATCCGATCGCGTCGGCCGGGCTGGCCCTGGCGTTTTCTGAGCCTGGCGATCATCTTGCCTGCGGATTGCTCGATCGCTCACTGCTGGTGTGGCCGCCGGGGTGCCACGGCCAGCCCTGGCAGCTCAGCGGCTTACCCGCCAAGGTGCGGCATCTGGCCTGGAGTGATCAGCCGGGGCGGTTGGCTCCCCGGCTGGCAAGCGCGGCCGCGGAGGCCGTGATTCTGTGGACGCAGGTGAACCAGGGCTCCAGAGCCTGGCAGCCTGAACCGTTGCTCTGGCATCAGCAGCGCGTCACTGGCCTGGCCTTTGCTCCCGGACGCACACTGCTCTCCAGCGCCTCCAATGACGGGACCGTTGCGCTTTGGGATGGCCAGGGCCGGATGCTCCAGGCCCTGGAAGGCCAGGGAGCCGGATTCAATGTGCTCGCCTGGCGCGCGGATGGCCGGCACCTGGCGGCAGGGGATTCACAGGGGCGCTGGTGGTTGTGGCCGGTGGCGGTGCCGGCGCGGGAGCGTCAGCGGGGTTCGGGTGGTGGCGGCTTTGGCTGATCAGCTTCGAGGTGCCCGAGCTGGATGGCCCTGGCGGCTGGGGGGGGGGGGGGGGGGAAGGC
>CALRKZ020000002.1:0-354352 GCA_943368365.1 Mesorhizobium carmichaelinearum | reverse complement strand
CGGAGGGCGCGGCGGCGCTGCAGCGCGCCGCCGCGCTGGGTCTCGAGGCCCTGCCGGCCGAGGACTGGCTGCTGGCGCCAGCCCTGGTGGATCCCCACAGCGTGCTCGAGGAGCCGTTCGGCGGCCGGGCCGAAACGCTGGAGTCGCTCTGCCGTTCGGCGGCGGCGGCCGGCTACGGCACCGTGGCGCTGCTGCCCCGGGCCCGCAGCTGGCGCGACCGGCCGGAACGGCTGCAGCTGGGCCCTGGCGACCGGGACGGGCTGGAGCTGCGGCTCTGGGGCAGCTTCAGTGTCGGGGGCCGGGGTGAGGAGCTGGCGCCCCATGCCGATCAGCTGGCGGCGGGGGCCATCGGCCTGGCCGAGGATGGCGACCTGCCCCCGCTGGCGCTGCTGGAGCGGGGCCTGCGGCTGGGCGAAGCGGGCGACAGGCCCGTGTTGCTCGCACCCCGGGATCCGGCTCTGGGCCTCGGCGGCTTCGTGCGAGAAGGCGTGGAGACCCTGCGGGCCGGCTGGCCGCCGGATCCGGTCCTCAGTGAGACGCTGCCGCTCGAATCCCTGCTGGCGCTGGGCCGGTCCCTGCCGCGGGCGTGCCTGCGGCTGGCCAACCTCTCCACCGCCGCGGGGGTGGCCCGCCTGCGCACGGCCGTATCGCGCCCCCAGGCCAGTGTGTGCTGGTGGCACCTGGTGGCCGACAGTGGCCGCCTCGATCCCCTCGAGGAGGGCTGGCGCCTGGTGCCCTCCCTCGGCGCACCGGAGGATCGGCAAGCCCTGGTGGAGGCCCTGGGCGAGGGGGTGATCACGGCCGTGGCGGTGCAGCATGAACCGCTCGATGCGGAGGAACGCCTGCTGCCCCTGGATCAGCGTCGCCCCGGCCTGGCCGGCCATCGCCTGGTGCTGCCGCTGCTCTGGCAGGAGCTGGTGGCAGGCCGGGGCTGGTCGCCCGCCGGCCTGTGGCAGGCCCTCTGCTGGGGGCCGGCCCGGTTCCTGGGCCTCCCGGAGCCGCGGCTGGAGCCGGGCTGCCGGCGCTGGATCCTGTTCGATCCCCAGCTTCCGTGGCGTCTCGAGGACGACGAGCCGGCCTGGGTTTCCCTGGCCGCCAACCAGCCCTGGGCCGGCCGTGCCCTCAGGGGGCGGGTGCTGGCGACGGGGCTGTGCCCCGGCCTGTGGCGGGGGCCCCGCTGACGCCGTCGCCCTCGCCGAGGGAACCGCTGCGATCGAACGGCCAGAAGCGGAAGAACGCCCTGCCGATGATCTCCTTCTGGGGCAGGAAGGGGCCACCGGGCCAGAAACGGGCGTCCCAGCTGTTGCCCCGGTTGTCGCCCAGCACGAGCACGGTGCCGGGCGGCACTACCACGTTGAGGCTGCGGCAGGGGCCCATGCCCTGCTCATCCACCGGGCAGTAACTCCTCACGTAGGGCTCGGCCAGTCGGCGGTCGTTGATCGTGACCTCACCACGCGGATTGATCACCACCCGATCGCCGGGGAGGCCTACCACGCGCTTGATGTAGGCGTCGCAGGCGGGTTCCTGCAGCCCCGGCAGGGAGCCCACCAGCGGCAGGTTCACCAGCAGGCAGCGCAGGGGGCCGGAGCGACGCTCCCCCCGCAGGGCCGGATCGAAGTGGTAGGGGGAGTGGAACACCACGATTTCCCCCCGCCGGGGTTGGCGGCTGCGGAAGGTGATCTTCTCCACCAGCAGCCGGTCCTGGAGCTGCAGACCAGGGAGCATCGAGCCGGAGGGGATGAAGCGAGCCTCCAGCAGGAACTGGCGGATCCCCAGGGCCACCGCCAGTGTGAGGACCACGCTGCGCCAGAAGGCCCAGGCACTCTCCCCACCGCCGCCCTGGGATTCCCCGGCTGGGGCCCCGGTTGCGGAGGCGGGTTGGCTGGGGATCTCCTCGGGGCTCAAGGCAGTTCGGAGTCGGGGTGAAGGGCGGGTGATGAATCCGGCCGCAGCGGGTCACCTTAAGCCGCGACCGTGAATCGGTCGATGCGGCGGGAACCCCTTCCTACGCTGCAGCCGCCGCCCGATGCACCCGCCGATGGTCCGGCCCCGCTGGCATCTGATCTCCAGTGCGGGCGAGCACCGCTTCTCCCGCGGCTGGGACCGCTTCGTGGCGATCTGGGCCAGCCTCAACCTGCTCTGGGTCGGGTTCGACATCAGCTACGTGCCCCTGCGCACGTTCTGGCTGCAGCGGAATCTTTATCCCATCCCCTCGGCCCCCCTGGTGGTGCCGCTGCCCTGGCTCCCGGACATCACCCCGCTCTACGACCGGGTGAAGGGGATCGAGCCCCATCGCGAGACCCAGGCCTGGCTCTCGGCCTTCGCCGAGATGGACCGCACCCTCCTGGCCGGTGAGTCCGGCGAGGCGCTGCGGCGCCGCCAGGTGCGGCTCACCGCCCAGATGATCGACGACAACCCGTTCCTGGCCTCCGGCGGCTCGGGCACGCTCGAGAAGATCAAGAACCGGCTGAGGCAGCGCGCCGACCTCGATTCGGCCAAACGTGCCAATGAACGGCTGCTGAGCGACGGCTGGCTGGCGGGGCGCTCCTGGTCCGAGGAGCGCCGCTTCTGGGAGCAGCAGGTGGTGCCGCTGGTGGCGACCAACTACTGGCGATCGATCGACGAGAACGGCCGCCCCACCGATCACGCCTGGCGCCTGGATCTGCTGCTGTTCCAGAGCGTCTTCCTGGTGGACATCCTGCTGCGGGCGGCGCGGCTGCGGCGGCGCCTCCCCGGGCTGGGCTGGGGGGCCGCCCTGCTACGCCGCTGGACCGACCTGCCGCTGCTGCTGCCGTTCTGGCGCGTGATGCGGGTGGTGCCGGTGGTGGAGAGACTCCAGAGCAGCGGCCTCATCAACATCGAGCCGCTCCGGGCCGTGATCAGCCGGGGGGTGGTGGCGCTGCTGGCGGTGGAGCTGTTCGAGGTGCTGGCCCTGCAGCTCATGGACGGGGCCCAGCAGATCATCCGCTCGCCGCGCTGGCCCCAGCGCATCCGCCGCCTGCGGAGCCATCAGAGCGTCAGCGTCAACGATGAGCGGGAACTGGTGGAGCTGCTGCGCATCTGGGGGCCGATGGTGCTCAGCCAGGTGGCGCCGCGGCTGGCACCGGAGTTGCGGGCGGTGCTCGGCCATGCGCTCCAGCAGACCCTGCAGACCATGGTGGTGCCGCCGCCGCTGCGCCAGCTGCAACTGCTCCTGCAGGTGGAGCAGGAGATGACCCGCCAACTTTCGGGCGGCATCGTCGACAGCCTGCTGGAACTCTCGAGGGGCGCCGGTCAGCGGCTCCAGCAGCAGGACGATCGTCAGATCGACCTGCTGCAGAGCTGCATCGACCGGTTCTGGGAGGAGCTGGCGGTGGCGCTGGAGTCGGGTGCGGCGCTGGAGCGCAGCCAGCAGCTGCTCTGCTCTCTTCTCGAGGAGCTCAAGCTCACCTATCTGGGCCAGATCAACCGGGCCGGCATCGATGCGCTGATCCGAGAACTCGACCAGCTCACGATGCCGGCTGTGACGCCGGAAACGCCTGCTCCCAGCGGGCCGGATCGAATCCCGTGAGCACGGACCCTTCGGCGGTGATCAGGAACGGCCGGCGGATCAGGCGCCCGTCGGCGGCGAGGGCCGCCAGGGCCTGGACGGGTGGCATGGCCTTCACGGCCGCCGCCCCCAGGGCCCGGTAGCTGGCACCGCTGGTGTTGAACAGCCGGCGCGGATCGGGAAGGGCTTCCCAGGCCTGGCGCAGTTCGACCAGGGAGGGCGGGGTGGTGGTGATGTCGACCTCCTCCACGCTGATCTGCCGCTCCTGGAGCCACCGGCGTGCCTTGCGGCAGGTGGCGCAGCCGGCGTAGCCGTAGAAACGGGGCGGAGCGCCGGGCCCCTGCCCGGTTGTGCTCACCGACGGCCCACCAGCGACTTGAGGGCCCCCACCAGGCTGTTGGAGCCCTTGCCCACACCGGAATCGGGCCGGGTGCGGATCGTCACGTCGCCGTTGACGCTGGTGCGGCAGCTGAGCCGGTAGCTGGCGGGGCGGTCGGCCAGGTAGACCTGCTCCACATCGCTGCGGGGGGAGAGGTTCTGGGCGCCTTCGAGCACCTCAACCACGCAGGTGCCGCACTGGCCAAGGCCACCGCAGTTGTTGAAGTTATTGAGCCCCTTGTAGGGGTTGATCCCCGCATCGAGGGCCGCCTTGCGGAGATTGGCACCCTCGATGCAACCAACCTGCTGGCCTTCCTGTTCGAAGCGGATGGTGGGCACGGTCGGCGTGTGCTGTGGGGCGCGGTCCAACTTACCTGTCAGCGGCCTTCCGCGAACGCCCGTTGCAAAGCCGCGTTGCAATGCCTGCACCGGCTTCGGGCAGAGCCACCCGCTGGGCCGTGGGGGTGAGGCTGCAGCGGCTGCCTAGCATCGGGCTGTCTGCAGGATCGGCCTTGGCCACGGATCGTTCGGAGCAGGGGGTCGTCACGGCTGTGGAGCCGGAGCCCGAGGCGAGCGGTTACGACCTGGGGGTGCAGCGCCTGATCCCCGGCTACGCCAGCCTGGCTCGTCTGGCGGTGGCGCTGCTGGCGGCTTCACCGCTCGGCGGCCAGCCGGGAGCCCGGGTGCTGGTGGCCGGTTGCGGCACCGGGGCCGAGCTGGTGGAGGCCCGCGCCCAGCGCTCCGACTGGCAGCTCACCGCCATCGATCCTTCCGCCTCGATGCTGGCGGCGGCCCGACAACGGCTTGGCGAGGGAGCGGCGATCGACTGGCACGAATGCACGGTGGAAGAGTTGGTGGAGCAGCCCGACCGGCAGGGCCGCTACGACGGGGTGCTGTCGGTGCTGGTGCTGCAGTCTCTTCCGGATGACGGCGCCAAGCTGGCCTTCCTCACCGCCCTGGCGCGTTGCCTCAGGCCCTCGGGCCAGTTGGTGCTGGTGGACCTGATGCGGCCCCCGGCCACGCCCCTGCAGGCCCAGGTCGCCGAGGCCTGGCTGGGGTTCCAGCGGGCCAGCGGACTGGTGGCGGAGCGCAGCGCGCTGGAACCGCTCACCCATGGCCTCCATCCCATCGGGGTGGCACGACTCACGGCGCTGGTGAACGCCGCTGGGTTCGGCGATCCCGCCCGCATCTTCCAGGCCCTCGACTACGAAGGGTTCCTGCTGCAGCGGGCCAGCTGATCCATGCGGGCGGCAATGCAGCGCTCCAGCAGGGCCGGCACCCTCTCGGCATCCTCCCAGCCGACGATCTGCACCACCCGGCCTTCGAGGTTCTTGTAGGTCCGGAAGAACTCCGCCACTTCCTCCAGCTGGTTCGGGGCGATCTGACGGATGCTGCGCAGCCGCTCCTGGCGGGGGTCGGCGGCGGGGACGCAGAGCAGTTTGCCGTCGTGGAAGCCGCTGTCGACCATCTCCAGGTAGCCGATGGGCCGGGCGGTGATCAGGCAGCCGGCGAAGGTGGGCTCCTCCATGATCACCATGGCGTCGAGCGGTGCTCCGTCCTCCGCGAGGGTGTTGGGGATGAAGCCGTAGTCGAACGGGTAGCGCACCGAGGAATGCAGCACCCGATCGAGGGCCATCAGCCCTGCACTGCTGTTGTATTCGTATTTGTTGCGGCTACCGGCCGGGATTTCCACCACCAGGTGCACCAGCCCCGGGGACGGTGAGGCGGCCAGGGTGCTGATGTCCATCGCTCAGGGTGACGGGCAGGGGAGCATCGGAGCTGAGCTGGGCGCGATCGAAGAGCACGCTGCCCAGAGGGACGATCAGAGCGAGGAGGCCGATGCAGCTTCCGAACAGGGGCGCGGCGTGGTCGAGAACGCCGATCGGACTGTGGGGATCCTCATCGGTTTCGGCGCCGCACGGTTCGGTGATGGCGTCGGAAGGTGGGTTCTGGGCGATCGTGGCGGAACCGGTTCGGGGAGGGTCGCTGTCCATGCAACGGATGAAGGGAGCAGCCTCAGGGAGCGGAAGCGTGGCCGGCAGGCCGACGGAGTCGATCCGGAGGCGGTACCGGCACCGAGGGGGAGCGAGTCGAACGGCGAGAAGCCGACGCTGATCCTGATCGGGGACGAAACCACGGTCACTATGTCATCGATGGAGACACCCGGCCAGTGCGGGTGACCGCCCCCGATCTCGCCGATACCTCAGGCGGCCGGGCGTGACTGCTCGAACTGCTCGCGGATGCTGTTGAGATCGGTGGGCGGCTCGTCCATGCCCTGGAGGGTGGCGCGGATGGCGCGCAGTTCCTCGAGGATCGATCCCAGCAGCTGCTGGGTCATGGTGGAGGGGGAGTTGAGAACCTCCACGGTGACCTCCTTGATCCGGAGCACGTCGCGGGCGAAGCGGGCCACCTCGTTGGGGTGGAACAGAAGGGCCTCCTTCTGATCGGTGCGGTATTCCGGGTTGAGCTTGCGGGGGTTGAAGGGAGGGTTGAGATTGCGGGGATCGGTGTTGGTGTAGCGATAGACCGAGGCCCGGGAGCGGTTGAGGGCCTTCTGCACCTCGTCGATGCCGATCAGCACGTCGGCGGCATCGGCGGAGCCGGGCAGCGGAGCGGGGCAGGGCCAGGGGGAACCGGCGGACTGCGGCATGCCGGCGGACTGCGGCAAACCTCCAGAACCAGCCGGTGATGCAACCATGAGACAGCTCTGAGACGGCTGGGACATTGCATTGAGGATAGCAGAAATGGCCCGCCGCGCCAGGGGTTCCGGGCCACTCACGCCACGCTCCGAGTGATAGCGTCCCAGCCCTTCGGAGGGAACGGGACGATGCGCGTGTCACGCCTGATGCTGGTGACCCTGCGTGACGATCCGGCCGAGGCGGAGATCCCCTCCCACCGCCTGCTGCTGCGCGCCGGCTGCATCCGCCGGGTCGCTTCCGGGATCTACGCCTATCTGCCCCTGCTCTGGAGGGTGCTGCGCAAGATCTCCGCGATCGTGCGCGAGGAGATGGACGCCACCGGTGCCCTCGAAACCCTCCTGCCCCAGCTGCAACCCGCCGAACTCTGGGAGCGCAGCGGCCGATGGCAGGGCTACACGGCCGGCGAGGGGATCATGTTCCACCTGCTCGACCGCCACGATCGCTCCCTGGGCCTGGGCCCCACCCACGAAGAGGTGATCACGGCCCTGGCCGCCGACCTGCTGCGTTCCTACCGGCAGCTGCCGGTGTGTCTATACCAGATCCAGAGCAAGTTCCGCGACGAGATCCGCCCCCGCTTCGGACTGATGCGCGGCCGCGAATTCATCATGAAGGACGCCTACTCCTTCCACGCGGATGAAGCCGATCTGCGCTCCACCTACGCGGCGATCGACGGGGCCTACCGCCGCATCTTCCGTCGCTGCGGCCTGCGGGCCGTGGCGGTGGAGGCCGACAGCGGAGCCATCGGTGGTTCCGCCAGCCAGGAGTTCATGGTCACCGCCGATGCCGGCGAGGACCTGATTCTGGCGAGCCCCGACGGCTGCTACGCCGCCAACCAGGAACGGGCGGTGTCGCTCCCCGAGCCCGCCGTATCCCTCGATCCCCTCACAGGCCCGTCGCCCCTGTCGACGCCGGGCCAGGCCAGCATCGAAGCGCTCTGCCAGGCCCACGGCCTTCACCCCACCCAGGTGGTGAAGGTGCTGCTGCTGCTGGCGCGCTTCAGCACGGGGGCGCCGCGGCCGGTGCTGGTGAGCCTGCGGGGCGACCAGCAGCTCAACACTGTGAAGCTGGCCAACGCCCTCACGGCCCGCTGCGGCGCCGAGGCCGGCACGCTGCTCGAGCTCGAGCCGATCAGCCCCGAGCAGGTGAGCACCGAGGGGCTGGAGCCCTGGCCGTTCGGCTACCTCGGACCGGATCTACCGGATGCGGTGCTGCAGGGCGCCCGCAGCTGGCATCCGTCCTTCCTGCGCCTGGCCGACCCCACCGCGGCGGATCTGGAGCGCTTCGTGTGCGGCGCCAACCGCCGCGATGCCCATCGGCTCGACGGCCGCTGGGACGAGCCGCTCACCCGGCCGGAGGTGCTCGACCTGCGGGCGGCCCTGGCGGGTGATCGCTGCCTCCACGATCCCGGCCAGCGCCTCGAGGCCAGCCGCGGGATCGAGGTGGGGCACATCTTCCAGCTGGGACGCAAGTACTCCGAAGCCCTCGATGCCCGCTTCACCTCCGAAACCGGCCAGGAGGAGGCTCTCTGGATGGGCTGCTACGGCATCGGCGTCTCTCGCCTGGCTCAGGCGGCCGTGGAGCAGCACCACGACGCCCAGGGGATCTGCTGGCCGGTGTCGATCGCCCCGTTCGAGGTGATCGTGGTGATCGCCAGCGCCCAGGATCCGCAGCAGGTGGAGCTGGCCGATTCGCTCTACGGGGCCCTGCGGGAGGCCGGCATCGAGACCCTGCTCGACGACCGCGCCGAGCGGGCCGGCGTGAAGTTCAAGGACGCCGACCTGATCGGCATCCCCTGGAGGGTGGTGGTGGGGCGCGGAGCCGCGGACGGCCTGGTGGAGCTGGTGGAGCGCGCCAGCCGCAGCAGCCGCGAGCTGCCGGCCGCCGAGCTGGTGGCGACCCTGAACGAACGCCTCGCCGTGGAGCGCCGCGGACTGGCCACCTAGGATCCCCCGAATCTGCGGGTAAGGATTCATGGCTGCTGTCTGGATGGCTGCTGTCTGGAACGCGTGGGCCAACCGGGTGATGGCCGCCGTGGTGGCGATCGCCCTGGTGTTCACCCTGGCTCTCGGCGGCTGCAGCAGTGCCCCTTCCAACCTCAGCGGCTCCTACGTCGATGACACGGTGAGCGTGGCCCAGACCCTGCTGGCCACCATCGCCCTGCCCCAGGAGGACCCTGGCCGGCCCCAGGCCGAGAGCGAGGCCCGTGCCCTGATCACGGCCTACATGGCCCTCTACCGGCCGAAGGGCCAGGTGAACGGCCTGAGTTCGTTCACCACCATGCAGACCGCCCTGAACTCCCTGGCCGGGCACTACACCAACTACGCCAACCGACCGCTGCCGGAAGCCCTGCGCAGCCGCCTGGAGAAGGAGCTCACCAAGGCTGAGACCACGGTGGTGCGCGGAGCCTGAAACCATCCCTCGAGCCCGGCCCGGAGGCGGCCACCCGTCGTTTTGCCACTCCCCTTTGACGAACGGACGGTTCGTCTGACAGGCTCACCGATTGTGCTCAGAAGCGGCTGCGGGCCGCTGTGTCCTTGGCCAACGTTGTCGTCATCGGTGCGCAGTGGGGTGACGAGGGAAAGGGCAAGATCACCGATCTGCTGAGCCGTTCCGCCGATGTGGTGGTGCGTTATCAGGGCGGTGTGAATGCCGGTCACACCATCGTGGTGGATGACAAGGTTCTCAAGCTTCACCTGATTCCCTCCGGCATTCTCTATCCCGAAACCACCTGTCTGATCGGTTCCGGAACGGTGGTCGACCCCAAGGTGATGCTGGGCGAGCTCGACATGTTGCTCTCCTACGGCATCGACATCTCCGGGCTGAAGCTCGCGTCCACGGCCCACGTGACGATGCCCTACCACCGGCTGCTGGATCAGGCGATGGAGCAGCGCCGCGGCGCCCGCCGCATCGGCACCACCGGCCGGGGCATCGGTCCCACCTACGCCGACAAGTCGGAGCGCAACGGCATCCGGGTGATCGACCTGCTCGACGTCGACCGGCTGCGGGATCGCCTGGCCGGTCCCCTCGCCGAGAAGAACCTCCTGCTGGAGCGGATCTACGGCCTTGAGCCGCTCGATCCCGAGGTGGTGATCGCCGAGTACACCGCCTACGGCCAGCGGCTGGCCCCCCATGTGGTCGACTGCACCCGGACCATCCACGAGGCTGCCAGGGCCCGCAAGAACATCCTGTTCGAGGGGGCACAGGGCACCCTGCTCGATCTCGACCACGGCACCTATCCCTACGTCACCTCCTCCAACCCGGTCTCCGGCGGCGCCTGCATCGGTGCCGGGGTGGGTCCCACCCTGATTGACCGGGTGATCGGGGTGGCCAAGGCCTACACCACCCGGGTCGGGGAGGGTCCCTTCCCCACCGAACTCGAGGGCAGCCTCAACGACCACCTCTGTGACCGCGGCCACGAGTTCGGCACCACCACCGGCCGCCGCCGCCGCTGCGGCTGGTTCGACGGCGTGATCGGCCGCTACGCCGTGGAGGTGAACGGCCTCGACTGCCTGGCCGTCACCAAGCTCGACGTGCTCGACGAACTGGACGAGATCCAGGTGTGCGTCGCCTACGACCTCGACGGCCGCCGCATCGAGCATTTCCCCAGCAGCGCCGAGGACTTCGCCCGCTGCCGCCCCATCTTCGAGACGCTCCCCGGCTGGCAGTGCTCCACCGCCGACTGCCGCCGCCTGGAGGATCTGCCGGCCACGGCCATGGCCTACCTGCGGTTCCTCGCCGAACTGATGGAGGTCCCGATCGCCATCGTCTCGCTGGGGGCCAACCGCGACCAGACCATCGTGGTGGAGGATCCGATCCATGGGCCCAAGCGTGCTCTGCTGAGCGCCTGACCCATGCCGGCGACCAGCACACCGGGCCACCCGCCTCGAGCTCTCGACGTGATCGGCATCGGCAACGCGATCGTGGACGTGCTGGTGCAGACCGACGAGCGCTTCCTCGGTGACCATGGCCTCACCAAGGGCACCATGGCCCTGGTGGACGAGGAGCAGGCCGAAGGGCTCTACGCCAGCGTGGGCCCCGGCCTGGAGACCTCCGGCGGCTCCGCGGCCAACACCCTGGCCGGCATCGCCCAGCTGGGAGGCCGGGCGGCCTTCATCGGCCGCGTGCGCGACGATCAGCTGGGCGCGATCTTCAGCCACGACATCCGCTCCGTGGGCGCCCGCTTCGAGACCCCGGCGGCCGTGAGCGGCCCGTCCACGGCCCGCTGCCTGATCCTGGTGACCCCGGACGCCCAGCGCACCATGTGCACCTACCTGGGCGCCTCGGTGGGCCTGGATCCGGGCGATCTCGACCTGGATCTGGTGCGGCAGGCGGGGATCCTCTACCTGGAGGGCTACCTCTGGGACAGCGAACCGGCCAAGCGCGCCTTCATCGCCGCCGCCGAGGCGATCCGCTCCTGCGGCGGCCAGGTGGCGCTCAGCCTCTCCGATGCCTTCTGCGTCGAACGCCATCGCGAGAGCTTCCTGGACCTGGTCGACGGCCACGTCGACGTGCTCTTCGCCAACGAGATGGAGATCACGGCCCTCTACCACGCCGAGAGCTTCGAGCAGGCTGCCGAGCGGGTGCGGGGCCGCTGCCGGATCGCCGCCCTCACCCGCAGCGAGCGGGGTTCGCTGGTGCTCGCCGGCGACGAGGCTCTGGTGATTCCTCCGGTGGTGCTCGGCGATCTGGTCGACACCACCGGGGCCGGCGACCTCTATGCCGCCGGCTTCCTCCACGCCCTCAGCCGCGGCGAGCCGCTCGAGCGCTGCGGACGGCTGGGTTCGCTCTGCGCCGGCCTGGTGGTCACCCAGCTGGGACCGCGTCCCCGGGGTTCGCTCCAGCAGCTGGTGGCGGAGCATCTGGGCTGAGCGAGCGCTGCAGCCAGAGGCCGTAGGCACCGTCGCTGGCGGCGCTCCAGTGGATCCACTCCGGTGTGGTGTAGCTGTGCAGCTCGAGCAGCCGCCGGCGCAGCGCCTCCAGCCGCTCCGGGCCGGTCTTGATCAGCACCTCCACTTCCTCGGAGGTTTCGATGGCCCCTTGCCAGCGATAGAGGGAACGGAGCGGCCGCAGGCTCACGCAGGCCGCCAGCCCTGCCTCCAGCAGCTCCCTGGCCAGCCGCTCCGCCCGCCCGGCGTCGGCCTCGGTGGTGAGCACCAGCGTCACCGCGGTGGTGCCGCTCCCGGCCTGGAACTCGCTCATGGGCTGGCGTCGGCAGGGCCCAGCTTCTCCAGCAGTGGCCCGGCCGGCAAGCCCATCACGCCTTCCGGCTCCGCCGGCCGGGCCAGCAGCAGCAATCGCAGGCCCGCCTCGCGGCAGAGGCTGCGCCAGCCGAGCTCTGTGCTCCCCCCCGACTGGCGGCAGAGCACGGCGGTGATCCGCCAGTGGCGGAGCAGGGCCCGCTCGAGGGCGAATCCGGCGATCCCCGGGCCACTGCCGGGGCGGTGGCAGGCCAGGTGCTCGTCGCGGAGCCCGGCGGCCCGCGCCTGACGCAGCGCCTGCGGGGTGGGCAGCACCCGGGCGAAACAGACCCCGGCGCCGCTGCGGGCGCTCAGCTCGGACAGATGGCGGGCGCCGATCGCCAGCAGCAGGCGCTCGTTGCCCAGCGCCAGCCTCTCCAGCGCTTCCGCCCCGGCCAGGAGCTCCAGCCGCTCCCCGGGCTGCGGCGGCGCCGCCGGACGCCGCAGCCGCAGCAGCGGCTGGCCCAGCCGGCGGCAGCTGGAGGCCAGGGCGGCACTGATTTGCACGGCAAAGGGGTGGCTGGCATCCACCACCCAGCGGAAGGGTCGGCCCTGGTGGACAGCCCGCTCCAGCTCGTCGGTGATGGCCGGCTCGCCCGCCAGGGCGCCGACCCGCAGCGCCAGGCGCGGATGGGGGACATACGCGCGCAGGGCATCGGGGCTGACCACCGAGACCTGCACCCACCAGCCCCTCGCGAGGAGTGCCGCCGCCAGTGGGGGGCCCTCGCCCGTGCCGGCCACCAGCCAGACCGCCGGCTGGTGCGATTCACCCCGTTGCATCAGGATGGGCGCCGCCGGTCCGGTCGCGTTCGTGAATCACTGCTTGCTGGAGGGGGTGGTGCTGGAGGCGCCCCAGCTCCGCTACACCCAGGACAACCAGACGCCGGTGGCGGAAATGGCCGTGCAGATCGATGGTCTGCGGCCCGATGATCCGCCCGGTCAGCTGAAGGTGGTGGGCTGGGGGAACCTGGCCCAGGACCTGCAGAGCCGGGTTCAGGTGGGTCAGCGCCTGGTGCTCGAAGGACGGCTCCGAATGAACACCGTCACGCGCCAGGACGGCGTGAAGGAGAAGCGGGCCGAGTTCACCCTGGCCAGGCTGCATCCCTTCACCGGCAGCGGCGTTGAAGCCGCCGGTGCTGTGGCTGCTCCGGCCGTGGAGGCTGCGGCGACCCGGCCGCGGACCATTCCGGCCGCCCGTCCGGTGGCGCCCCGACCGCCGGTCGAGACGGACACCCCGACCTGGAACGCTTCCCCCCTGGTGCCCGATCCCCTCGACGGCGACGACGACATTCCCTTCTGAGAGCCAGGGTGGCGGCCCCGGTGTTCCGGCGGCCGTGTTCATGCTCTGTCGAGCCGCTGCCGGGCCTGATCCAGCAGCTCGCCGAGCTCCCGCTCCAGGGCAGCCAGATCGAGCCGCAGATCCGGCCAGCGCCCGCCATCGATCTGCCGCAGCAGCCAAAGCCGGTCGGCGGCCAGCTGCTCGATCAGCTCGGGTGTGGACACGGCCGGGTCGGGCGGCAGGGGGTCGTCAGGCACGGGGTCGGGTGCAGTCGCTGTCATGGCCGCGTGGGCATCGCCGCCGCCATCCTGCTCGGCGCTGCAGCCGGGTGTTGCAGCCCGGCGTTGCAGGAAGATGGGGCCATGCAAGCACTCACCTCCCCCGGCAGCCTGCTCACCATCCTGGGCGCGGCGCTCACGGTGATCGGTTCGATCGCCTACGCCACCGGCAATGCCACCGTCAGCCTGGGCGGGGTGTTCTACGGCGTTCCCGTGCTGCTGGGTGGGCTGGCCCTCAAGTCGTCGGAACTGCCGCCGGCCGTGCGGCTCACGCCGCCGGCGGAGCTGCGTGAGCTGCGGGAGCAGCCGGCCAGCGAACCCCTGCGGCGCCTGCTCAAGGACGTGACCCGCTGGCGCTACGGCCAGAAGGCCCATCTGGAGACCTCCCTTGAGGCCCTCAAGCTCTGGGACGAGGACCGGCCGCCCGAACTGCTGAGCGTGGCCGAGCGCGCCTTCGACGGTGGCTACGGCCTGGCCCTGTGCTTCCGCTGCAACGGCGTGCCGTTCGACCGCTGGCAGGCGCGCCAGGAGCGCCTCGGCCGCTTCTTCGGCCCCGGACTGGAGGCTGAGCTGGGCCGGCCCGCCGCCGACGAGCTGGAACTGACGCTCCGCCCCGCCTCCGCCGTGCCCCTCCCGGCCGAGCCGGTCTGAGTCCCTCCCCGGCCACGCTCCGCCCGCCCTTTCCGTTCCCCGCCCCTTACTCCCCTTGAGCCCGGATCCCGTCATCAGCCCGCAGGACAGCCTGCGGGTCTCCGTTCTGAGCGAGGCCCTGCCCTACATCCAGCGCTTCGCCGGCCGCCGCGTCGTCGTCAAGTACGGCGGGGCGGCGATGGTGCGGGAGGATCTGCGCGAGGCGGTGTTCCGCGATCTGGCCCTGCTGGCCTGCGTGGGCGTCCAGCCGGTGGTGGTGCACGGCGGCGGGCCGGAGATCAACCAGTGGCTCGGCAAGCTGGCGATCGAGCCGCAGTTCCGCGACGGCCTGCGCGTCACCTGCCCCGACACCATGGACGTGGTGGAGATGGTGCTGGTCGGCCGGGTCAACAAGCAGATCGTCAACGGGCTCAACAAGGTGGGAGGCCGTGCCGTGGGCCTCTCCGGCAGCGACGGCAGCCTCGTGCAGGCCCGCACCTGGGGCGAGGGCTCCCACGGGCTCGTGGGCGATGTGGCGGCGGTGAACCCGGAGGTCCTCTTCCCGCTGCTGGCCAGCGGCTACATCCCGGTGATCTCCAGCGTGGCGGCCGATCCCGATGGCCAGGCCCACAACATCAACGCCGACACCGTGGCCGGTGAACTGGCGGCGGCCCTGCAGGCCGAGAAGCTGATCCTGCTGACCGACACCCCCGGCATCCTGCGTCGGCGCGACGATCCCCTCTCGCTGCTGCGCCAGCTCAGCCTGCCCGAGGCCCGCGACCTGATCCGCGACGGCGTGGTGGACGGTGGCATGACCCCGAAGACCGAGTGCTGCATCAGGGCCCTGGCCCAGGGGGTGCGGGCGGCGCACATCGTGGACGGCCGCGTGCCGCACGCCTTGCTGCTCGAGGTGTTCACCGACGCGGGTGTGGGCACGATGGTGGTGGGCAGCAGCCAGGTGAGGCCGGGCGAACCCGCGCGCCATGCCTGAGGATCCGCTGGCGCCGGCCCGCCTGGCTCTCGACCGGGGTGAGTACGCCCGCTGCCTGCGCCTGCTCGAACCCCTGGCGGAAGCCCATCCGGTGGTGACCCCGCTCGGGGGGCGGGCGCGGCTGCTGATGGCCACCGCCCTGATGGGGCAGGGCCAGAGCGAGCGGGCGGCCGCCTGCTGCCGCGGCCTGCAGACCTGCGCCGATCCGGAACTGCGCAGCCAGGCCCGTGACCTGCAGTTCGTGCTCGACGCCCCTGTGCTGCAGCGGCCGGCCAACTGGTCGCTGACGCTGCCGCCGCTCGGCGCCGTGGATTCGCTGCAGGGACGGGTGAAGCCGGCCGCGAGCCGCCGCACCGTCGCGGCCGAGGAGGAGGAGCCGCCGCCGCCGCCAGTGGGGCCCACCCGCAGCCCCCTCGGCTTCGCCCTGGTGGTGTTCGCGCTGCTCCTGCTGCTCATGGGGCTGTTGGGTGGATGCCTGCGCGTCGACACCGAACTGCACTTCGCCGGCCCCGGGCGGCTGCAGCTCAGCCAGACCCTCATCAGCCGCAGCGGCCAGCTCCTGCCCTGGCAGCGGCGCTTTGCCGCCGAACTGGAGAACGGAGGGTTGCAGGTGAGCGAGGGCCCGGGCCGGCAGGAGATCGCGGGCCCGGTGGGGCCGCCGCAGGCGGTGGCCGACCAGCTGGAGCGGATGGTGGCGGCGGCCGCCCGTCTCACCGGCTCGGACGTGCCGCCGCCCGTGCTGGAACTGCGGGAGCGCAACTGGCTGCTGGGGGTGGCGCAGCGGCTGCGGCTCGAGCTGGATCTGCGGCCGCTGGCCGGCCGCGACGACCTGGATCTGCGCCTGCATCTGCGGCCGCTGGCGGCCCGGAACGTGCGGCTGGCCGTGCCGCACGCGGCCGGCCCCGAAGCGGGGGGCACCCTCTGGACCCTGGAGCCCGGCGCGCTCAACCGGCTGGAGGCGGTGGCCTGGCGCTGGAGCCGGGTGGGCCTCGGCGGCCTGGCGATCCTGCTGCTGCTCCTGCTCAGCCTGGTGCTGCAGCGGCTGCGGCGGCTGGCCGGCTTCGGCTGGCCGGAGCTGCCGGCGCCCTAGAGCTCCAGCGGGTCGGGATCGATCGCCAGACTCACCTGGCGATCGATCCCGGCGCGGAGCTCCGCCTCCGCCGGCAGAGGGAGGGGGGAATCGGCGGGACCATGCAGGAGCAGGTGCCAGCGGTGGCGGCCGGCGACACGGCTCACCGGCGCCGGTGCCGGCCCGATCAGCTGCCAGCCGGCCCGCTCCACCTCCCCCCGCAGCCGCTCGGCCAGCGTGGCCGCCGCGGTGGCGGTGCGGCTGGCGCCGGGGCCGGCCAGACGCAGCAGGCAGGCCCGGCTGAAGGGCACCAGCTGTGCCTGGCGCCGCAGCTCCAGTTCGCTGGCCAGGAACGCTTCGTAGCGCCCATCCACCAGATGGCGGATCACCGGATGCTCCGGGGTGTAGGTCTGCACGATCACCTCACCGGGGCGCTCCCCCCGGCCGGCCCGGCCGGCCAGCTGAAGCAGCAGCTGGAGGCAGTGCTCGCCTGAGCGCAGGTCCGGACGGTGCAGCAGACCATCGGCGGCCAGCACCGCCGCCAGCGTCACGCGGGGCAGGTCCATTCCCTTGGTCAGCATCTGGGTGCCCACCAGCACATCGGCCTCGCCGGCGCCGAAGCGCGCCAGCAGGCGGCGATGGCCGTCGCGACCACGGGTGGTGTCCCGATCGAAGCGCAGCAGCCTCAGGTCGGCCAGCTCCTGCTCCAGCTGCTCCATCACCCGCTGGGTGCCGGCGCCGAAGGGCTTGAACGCCGTGGAGCCGCAGGCGCCGCAGCGCCGGCTGATCTCCTCCCGGTGGCCGCACCAGTGGCAGCGGAGCCAGGCGTGGCCATCGCGGCGGCGGTGCACGGTGAGGGCCACGTCGCAGTGGGGGCACTCCACCACCTCGCCGCAGCTGCGGCAGCTGAGGAAACCGCTGTACCCCCGCCGCGGCACCAGCACCACCGCCTGCTCGCCGCGGGAGGCCAGCCCCTCCAGCCGGCCCATCAGCGCCCGGCTGAGCAGCCGCCGGTGCCCCTCCGCCAGCTCCTGACGCATGTCGATCACCCGCACCGAGGCGGGTGGCCGCCCGCCGATCCGCTCCGAGAGGCGCAGCAGCTCCACCGAGGCGGGCGGCTGGCAGGCCAGCCAGGTTTCCAGGCAGGGCGTGGCGCTGCCGAGCACGAGCCGGCAGCCCCCGAGCCGCGCCCGCAGCCTTGCCACGTCACGGGCGTGGTAGCAGGGCATCGGACTGTCCTGCTTGTAGGAGGTGTCGTGTTCCTCGTCGAGCACGATCAGGCCCAGATCGGGCAGGGGGAGGAACACGGCCGAGCGGGTGCCCAGGGCGATCACCGCCCGCGAGCCCGGCTCCCCGGCCGCCAGGCAGCGGCGCCAGGTGGCGATGCGCTCGCCGTCGGAGAGGCCGCTGTGGTACTCGAGGGTGCGCTCGCCGAAGCGGGCCCGGAAGCGATCGAGCAGCTGGGGGATCAGGCCGATCTCCGGCGTGAGCACCAGGGCGTTGCGACCCTCCGCCAGGCAGGCCGCCGCGGCCTGGAGATACACCTCCGTCTTGCCGGCTCCGGTCACCCCCCAGAGCAGAAACTCGGCGCCGGCGGGGGCACTGGTGATGGCCTCCAGGGCGGCGGCCTGGGCTGGGGTGAGCCGGCGCGGGGGCTCCAGCGATGGCAGGAGGGGTGCTGCGGCCGGATCGGTGCCGGTGGCCTTGGCGCCGGTTGCATCGCGGCCGACAGGAGCGTCGCGGGGTTCCAGTCGCAGCTGGCCACGGCACTCCAGGCTGCGCAGGCTGGCGCGGGAGAAGCCCCATGGGCCGGTGACCGTGGCCAGCCAGGCTCCGCCGCCCGCCGCCGCCAGTGCCGCCAGGAGGGCCTGCTGGCGGGCCGTGGCCGCTGGGGTGGGCTCCCCCGCAGCGGCCGGCTCCACGGTCGCCTCCACCCACAGGCGGGGGCGACGGGTGGCGATGGCGGCGGGCCGCTGGCCAAGCCAGCCAGGTGGGAGTGCGGTCTTGAGGGTCCGGAACAGGCTCGTGTGGCAGTGCTCGGCCACGGCCTCCAGCACCGCCTGCCAGCGGGGGTCGACGGCGGCCGACTGATGGAGCCCCTCCACCGGCAGCACCCGGGACGGATCCAGATCCGGGGGAGGCTTCGCGCAGCACCGCACCACCAGGCCGATGTGGTGGCGGCCCCGCAGCCGGAGCCGCACCAGATCACCCGGCCCGAGGGGAAGGGCAGCGGGGTTGGCGTAGGTGAAGACCCGCCCTTCCCGACCGGCTTCCACCCAGACCTCCACCCAGGAGGGGGGGCACTGATCCATCGGCGACGGCGGCTCCAGAGGCTCGGACGTGACCGTCAGCCTTGCAAACCCCATAGGGGTTTCTTAAGATCGGAACGTTGAGCAGTCCACCTGGCTGCTGTCGGAACCAGGCAGAGTTCCGTCCAGTGGGAAGACCTGAAGAGAGAGCCGACCGGAGGTCATCTCCACCGCGCCTCCCGGTCTGCGACCACCCCTGACAGCACTGCTCTGGTCACCGCGCCACCCACCGTTGTGGAGTCCAGGTTGACTCCGTTCCCAATGCACGTCTGATCCCGTCGGAGCTGCCGGCCGGTCCTGCGCGACCGGAGGTTGAAGCTTCACGCCGTCACCGGTGCTGGCCCTTCCCGTCGGCGAGCTCGCCGGTGTCCCCACCGTTGCCGCCCGCCGGCGTTCACCGTCCTCCCCGTTCACCGTCCTCCCCGTTCACCGCCCCCGATTCCATGAGCCCTGCTTCTGCCGCCAGCACCCCCAAGGCCGCCCCCGAGATCCTGATGGTGGCCACCCAGTCCGGTGAGGAAGTGGTGGTGAAGCCCAAGGCCCGGCCGAGCCGCAGCAAGGCCAAGGCCGGAGCGGCGGATGATCCGGCCGAGGCGGTGGCGGGCGAGCCGGTGGAGGCCGCCAACAAGGTCTCCCGCACCCGCAAGGCCAGTGCCAAGCCGGCCGCCAAGGCCCGCGCCGCCGCGAAGACCGTCGCCAAGGCCAGTGCCGGCGAGCCGGAGCTGGAGTCCCTCGAGGACACTGACCTCGACGCCGTGGCCGACCAGCTGCTCGCCGCGGCCGAGGGCGAGGGCGACAAGGACGCGAAGGCCACCAAGGCCACCTCCGCCAAGGCCCTGGCCAGCATCAAGGTTGGCCCGAAGGGCGTCTACACAGAGGATTCGATCCGCGTCTACCTGCAGGAGATTGGCCGCATCCGGCTGCTCCGGCCCGATGAGGAGATCGAACTGGCCCGCAAGATCGCCGATCTGCTCCAGCTCGAGGAGATCGCCGCCCAGTTCGAGCAGGACAACGGCCGCCAGCCCGACAACCGCGAATGGGCGGTCCTGGTGGACATGCCGCCGGTGAAGTTCCGCCGTCGACTGATGCTCGGCCGCCGTGCCAAGGAAAAGATGGTTCAGTCGAACCTCCGGCTGGTGGTGTCGATCGCCAAGAAATACATGAACCGTGGCCTCTCCTTCCAGGACCTGATCCAGGAGGGCAGCCTCGGCCTGATCCGCGCAGCCGAGAAGTTCGACCACGAGAAGGGCTATAAGTTCTCCACCTACGCCACCTGGTGGATCCGCCAGGCGATCACCCGCGCCATCGCCGATCAGAGCCGCACCATCCGCCTGCCGGTGCACCTCTACGAAACCATCTCGCGCATCAAGAAGACCACCAAGGTGCTCAGCCAGGAGTTCGGCCGCAAACCCACGGAGGAGGAGATCGCCGAATCGATGGAGATGACGATCGAGAAGCTTCGCTTCATCGCCAAGAGCGCCCAGCTGCCGATCTCCCTGGAAACTCCGATCGGCAAGGAGGAGGATTCGCGCCTCGGCGATTTCATCGAGGCCGATATCGAGAACCCCGAGCAGGATGTGGCCAAGAACTTGCTCCGCGAAGACCTCGAAGGCGTGCTCGCCACCCTCAGCCCGCGGGAGCGTGACGTGCTGCGTCTGCGCTACGGCCTCGACGACGGCCGCATGAAGACCCTCGAGGAGATCGGCCAGATCTTTGACGTGACCCGCGAGCGAATCCGTCAGATCGAGGCCAAGGCCCTGCGCAAGCTGCGGCACCCCAACCGCAACGGCGTGCTCAAGGAGTACATCAAGTAAGGTCGCCCGGTTCCGGCAGGGGTGGCTTGACCTTCGATGCCGCACGGCCTCGCCTGTCGATCGTGCTGCCCAGCTACAACGAGCGGCAGAACATCGACCCGATCGTGGCCGAGCTGCTCGTCCTCCGCGAGCGTTACGAGCTCGAGCTGATCGTCGTCGATGACGACTCCACCGACGGCACGGCCGATCGGGTGCGGGAGCTGGCCCACGGCGAGCCGGCCCTGCGCCTGATCCGGCGTGTGGGCCGCTCGGGGCTCTCCAGCGCGATCCGTGAGGGCCTGCTGGATGCCACGGGTGATCTGGCCGTGGTGATGGACTGCGACGGCCAGCACGAACCGGCTGCGGTGGCCACGGCGATCGCGGTGCTGCTTGAGCGCCGGGCCGATCTGGTGATCGGCAGCCGCTTCCACCCCCGGGCGGCGATCGAAGGCCTGAGCCCGCGTCGGGAGCGCCAGTCGCTGCGGGCCAACGCCCTGGCCCGTTTCAGCCTGCCTCGCTACCGCCAGCTCACCGATTACATGAGCGGGTTCTTCGCTCTGCGGCTCGAGCGCTGCCTGCCCCTGATCCGCCGGGTGGACGTGCAGGGCTTCAAGTTCCTCTACGAGCTGCTGGCGATCAGCCGCGGACAGCTGCGGGTGGAGGAGATCCCGCTGCAGTTCCGCGGCCGAGGGGCCGGCGACTCCAAGCTCGATCTGGCGGTGTTCTGGGATTTCGGCGTGTCGATCCTCCACACCCTGCTGCTGCGGGCGGTGCCGCGGCGGGTGGTTAGCTTCGCCCTGGTGGGACTGAGCGGGGTGGCGGTGCAGCTGGGGGCCTCGGAACTGCTGATGCTGCTGGGACTCAGCTTCGGCCAGGCGCTGCCGGTGGCGGTGATGGCCTCGGCCAGCTCCAACTATCTGATCAACAACGTGCTCACCTTCCGCCATCTGAGGCTGCAGGGGTTAGCCCTGCTGGGGGGGCTGCTGAAGTTCCTGCTGGTGGCCTCGCTGCCCATGCTGGCGAACGTGGGGCTGGCGAGCACGTTCTACGATCGCGTCGCCCGCGACACCCTGCTGGCGCAGATCGCCGGAATCGCCGTGGTGTTCGTCTGGAACTACGCCGCCTCCTCCAGATTCGTCTGGAACACACCCTGACGCCCGCACCGTTGTCTTCGACGCTTCCGGCCCCGTTCACCTGGCTGGCCAGGAGACCGGTCCTGACCTGGCTCGCCACGGCGCTCGGCCTGGCGTTGCTCTGCTGGCTGGCCTTCTTCCACCATCTGGGCACCCTGGGCCTGATGGACAAGACCGAGGCCCTCTTCGTGGAGGTGGCCCATCAGATGGCCGAGCGGGGGGAGTGGATCACCCCCGTGT
Source organism: Mesorhizobium carmichaelinearum (assembly GCA_943368365.1). Classification (GTDB taxonomy): domain Bacteria; phylum Cyanobacteriota; class Cyanobacteriia; order PCC-6307; family Cyanobiaceae; genus CALRKZ02. The sequence goes on along the minus strand of CALRKZ020000002.1, from coordinate 332,787 downwards.
GGAACGGCCGCACCTTCTTCGACTATCCGGTGTGGGGCTACTGGATGGTGGGGCTCAGCTTCCGCCTGTTCGGGGTGAGCGAGTGGGCGGCCCGGCTGCCGGTGGCCCTGGCGGCGAGCAGCGTGGTGGTGGCGGGTTTCGCCCTGCTCTGGCTCTGCGCCAAGCCCGGCGAAGCCGGCGGGCGACGCTGGGGGAGGGCCTGGCTGGGGGCGGCCCTGCTGGCCCTCAACCCCGGCTGGGTGGGCTGGGGGCGCACCTCGGTGACGGACATGTTCCTCTCCAGTGCCATCGCCCTCAGCCTGTTCGGGTTCTTTCTGGCCTACAGCCGCATCGAGCAGCCCATCGTGCGGCGGGGTGGCAGCGCGGCGATGGCGGTGTTCGCTGCGATCGCGGTGCTGGCGAAGGGCCCGGTGGGGCTGGTGCTGCCGGGCCTGGTGATCGGGGTGTTCCTGCTGGCCCAGGGCCGGCTGGTGGAGATGCTGCGCCGGTTGCCGCTGTGGTGGTGCCTGCCGCTGTTCGTGGCGGTGGCGGCACCCTGGTACGTGCTGGCGGCCCGCGCCCACGGCATGGCCTTTCTGGGGGGGTTCTTCGGGTTCAGCAACCTGCAGCGCTTCAGCTCGGTGATCTACGGCCACGAGGGGCCGTGGTTCTTCTACCTCCCCTGGTGTGTGATCCTGCTGCTGCCGTGGTCGTTCCAGCTGCCCCTGGCGATCGTGCGGCTGCGCTGGTGGCGGCTGGGCTGGTGGCGCCGCCAGCCGCCCAGGCTGCAGCTGGCGCCCTTCTGCGCTGCCTGGTTTCTGGTGGTGCTGCTGGTGTTCTCGGCCGCCGCCACCAAGCTGGCCGGCTACATCCTGCCGCTGGTGCCGGCCGGCGCCCTGCTGCTCACCCTGTTCTGGATGCCGCTCGGGCCCTCCCCCGCCCCGCCGGCTCCGGTGGATCGGCCCCAGCGGATCGGCGGCTGGCTGAACGCCGCGGTGCTGGCGGCCCTGGCTCCGGCGGCGGCGCTGGCCCCGCGCTGGGCGGCCACCGATCCGGCCTATCCCGGCTTCGCCGCCGCCCTGGAGGCCTCGGGTCTGCCCCTGATCCTGGCGGTGATCCTGGCGGCCACGGCGCTGGGGCTGGCGGTGCAGCTGTGGCGGCCCTCAGCCCTGCGGCTCTGGCTGCCGAATCTGGCCGGCTTCCTGGCCCTGATGCTGCTGGTGGTGCCGGGACTGGCGCCGCTGATGGACCAGCAGCGGCAGCGGCCCCTGCGCGAGCTGGCGATCGACACGGGCCGGCTGGCGCTACCGGGAGAGCCCCTCTGGGTGATCGGCTACATGCGCTACAGCGTGGTGTTCTATAGCGGCCGCACGGCGGTGTTCCGCGACAGCGCCGAGCGGGCGATCGAGGATCTGGCCGAGGGACGGGAACCCCGGGACGCCGATTCGGTGCTGCTGTTCGGAGAGGCGCGCCGGCTGCGGGAGGTGCCCGGGCGGCTGCCGGGCGCCAGGCTGCTGGCCAGCCGCGGCGGCCAGCAGCTCTGGCGGGTGCCGCGGCAGCGGCCCCGTTAGATCGTCTCTTCCATCCGACCCGAACCTCCCCGATGCCCCCCACCCCCGATCCGACGACCGCTCGGCGACCTTCGCGACCCGCGGCCATCGCGGCCGGTGCGCGGCGCTGGCTGGCGATCCTCGGCCCCTGGCGGCTGCTGGGCTGCGGTGTCGCCGCGGCGGTGGTGATCCTGCTGGAGCTGATGGTGCTCAGCGGCACCGAGCCGGTGTTCGATGAGGCGGTGCTCGCCTGGCTGGGCCAGCGGATCCCTGCCGGGATCGGCAGCCTGCTGGTGCTGGTCTACAAGCTGAGCGGCACGCATTTCACCGGCGTGCTGGTGCTGGCGGCGCTCATCTTCCTCTGGCTGAGGCGGGCCTGGATTCAGCTGATCTGGCTGGCGGTGGGCACCGGCGGGATCCTGCTGATCGTCGACCGCTGGCTCAAGCCCCACTTCGACCGCCCCCGCCCGCTCGGGCGGCTGGTGGAGGTGATCGGCCGCAGCTTCCCCAGCGGCCATGCCGCCGGCGCGGTGGTGTTCTATTTCCTGATGTGCGCCATCCTGGCCGAGCGCTATCCGCGCCTGCGGCGACCGCTCTATCTCGGTTCGGCGCTCTGGGTGGGGCTGATCTGGCTGAGCACCCTCTATTGCCGCGTCCACTGGCTCACCGACATCGTGGCGGGAGCCTGCGTGGGGTTCATCTGGCTCTGCATCTGCCAGACGAGCCTGCGTTTCTGTCGTGAACGCCAGACTGCCTGACGCCTGTGTTGCCGAGCGCCCATGCCTGTTCCCACCGATCCGGTTTCCCTGGAGGCCCTCGCCGGCCTGCGCACGGCCCCCAGTCTCGATCCGCTCCAGTGGCGCCGGCTGCGTGAAGAGCTGGAGAGCCAGCTCGCCGGCTGCGACTGGTTCACGGTGGGGGTGATGGCCGCCACGGCCGGGGCGGCCCTGGCGGCGCTGCGCTCCTGTGAGGCCGCCCTGGGCTGGCCACCCCTGGAGGCCGACCCCCAATCCGCCGCGCCCGCCACGCTCACCGGTCCTGTGTTCCTCAAGGGCAACCAGAGCAGCGGCCGCTTCCTGATCCGTCCGGAGGCGGGCCTGGGGGAGGGACTGCTGATCAGTGGCCACAGCCACACCGATCCCGCCGCCGGAGCCACCTGGGGCCCGTTGCCCCTCGGCTTCTTCGACTGAGCGGAGCGCAGTCTTTCGGCTGGTCACGGTCTGGGCTGCCCCAGGCGGCAGCGGACCGGCCGGTCCTTAGGCTGATCCGCTGTTCGACGGCCGAGGGGCCGCACCGAGGATCTCGATGGCCGGCACCACACTGCGCATCGCTTCACGCCGCAGCCAGCTGGCCATGGTGCAGACCCACTGGGTGCGCGACGAGCTGGTCAGGGCCCATCCGGGCCTGGAGATCAGCATCGAGGCGATGGCCACCCAGGGGGACAAGATTCTCGATGTCGCGCTGGCCAAGATCGGTGACAAGGGCCTGTTCACCAAGGAACTGGAGGCCCAGATGCTGGTGGACCAGGCCGACATCGCCGTCCACAGCCTCAAGGACCTGCCCACGAACCTGCCCGAGGGTCTGATGCTCGGCTGCATCACTGAGCGGGAGGATCCGGCCGACGCCCTGGTGGTGCACGAGAAGCACCGTGAGCGGAGCCTGGCCACCCTGCCGGAGGGAAGCGTGGTGGGCACCAGTTCCCTGCGCCGCCTGGCCCAGCTGCGCCACCATTTCCCCCATCTCACCTTCAAGGATGTGCGGGGCAACGTGATCACCCGGCTGGAGAAGCTGGATTCCGGTGCCTTCGACTGCCTGATCCTGGCGGCGGCCGGGCTGGGACGCCTGGGCCTGGGCGATCGGATCCACGAACTGATCGATCCCTCGATCTCCCTGCATGCCGTGGGCCAGGGGGCGCTGGGCATCGAATGCCGCCAGGGCGACATGGCGGTGCTCGAGCGGATCCAGGTGCTGGAGCACACCCCCACCGCCCGACGCTGTCTGGCGGAGCGGGCCTTCCTGCGCCAGCTGGAGGGCGGCTGCCAGGTGCCGATCGGGGTGAACACCCGTTTCGACGGCGACGCGCTGGTGCTCACCGGCATGGTGGCCAGCCTCGACGGCCAGCGGCTGATCCGGGAGGAGGCCCGCGGGCCCCAGGACGATCCCGAGGCGATCGGCGTGGCGTTGGCCCACACCCTCCGCAGCCGCGGAGCCGGCGAGATCCTGGAGGAGATCTTTGCAGCTGTCAGGCCCGAGGCCTGAGGTCGCGGCGGCGGCCCCGGAGCAGGACGGGGATCCACGGGGTCTGCCGTTCCAGTGGAGTCTGCTGGCCTGGGCGGCGCTGGTGGGGGTGCTCACCGGCATCGCCGTGGTGGGCTTCCATTACCTGCTGGGGTTCATCAACAACTTCCTGTTCGGCACCCTGGTGGAGTGGGTGATGGGGCTGGTGAGCCCCCCGCCCCCCGAGCCCGTGCTGGAGGTGTTCACCCCTCCGCCGGGGGGCACCGGCACCCCGTTGAAGGCGCTGCTGCAGATCGGCCTCGGGGGGATCGGCTTCCTGCCGCCCCCGCCCCCGCCGCCAGCCCCCCTGGTGGCCCCGCCCGCCGGGCCGGAGAGCTGGCTCTCCTCCTGGCCGGTGGTGGTGGCTCCCATGCTGGGCGGTGTGGTGGTGGGTCTGTTGCGGCAACTGGCCCGGGATCTGGGACCGAGCCTGCCGAGCCTGATGGCCATGGCCGATGGCAGCGTGAAGGCGCTGCCGAAACTGCCGCTGCTGCGGCTGGTGGCCGCTTCGCTGAGCCTGGGCAGCGGCGCCTCGCTCGGACCGGAGGGACCGAGCGTGGAAAGCGGCGGCAACATCGGCCTGTGGGTCGCGACCCGCGGCGGGCTGGCGCCGGAATCCCAGAAGGCCCTGGTGGCGGCCGGCGTGGCGGCGGGTCTGGCGGCGGGATTCAAGGCGCCGATCGCCGGGGTGTTCTTCGCCTTCGAGGGCGCCTACAGCGCCATCCCGGGGCGCCCCAGCCTGCGGGCGGTGCTGGTGGCCGCGGTGGCCTCCTCGCTGGTGACGCAGCTCTGCCTGGGCGACACCCCGATCTTCCGGCTGCCGGCCTACGAGGTGCGCTCCCCGCTGGAACTGCCGCTCTATCTCGGTCTGGGTCTGGTGGCGAGCCTGATGTCGTGGGCGCTGGTGAGCCTGCTGGCCGCCGGGCGCAGCGCCGGGGTGCAGGAGCGGTTCCGGCTCCTGCCGCCATGGCTGCTCAACGGCCTGGGCGGGCTGGCGGTGGGCCTGCTGGCCCTGGGCTTTCCCCAGGTGCTGGGGGTGGGCTACGACACGATCGAAGCCTTGCTGGGCAACGAGGGGGGCATCGCCCTCACCACCCTGCTGGCCCTGCTGGCGGTGAAGCTGCTGGCCACGGGGCTCAGCAACGCCACGGGCTTCGTGGGCGGCGGGTTCGCCCCCTCGCTGTTCCTGGGGGCGGTGCTGGGCAACGTCTACGGCCAGCTGCTGGGCGACAGCGGCTTCCAGCTGCCCGTGGCCGAACCGCCGGCCTACGCCATGGTGGGCATGGCCGCCGTGCTGGCGGGAAGCGCCCGGGCACCGCTCACGGCCCTGCTGCTGCTGTTCGAGCTCACCCACGACATCCGCATCGTGCTGCCGCTGATGGCCGCCACCGGCCTGAGCGCAGTGCTGGTGGAGCGCTGGCAGGGGCTGGCGGATCCTGGCTTGCTGGGCCCGGATCTGCGGGAGGAGGAGCGCCGGCGGGGCCTGGCCGCCATCCCGGTGAGCGAGGCCCTCGAACCGGAGAGCCCGCTGGTGCTGGCGGCGGACACGCCGGCGGCCCAGGGCCTGCGGCTGCTGATCGAGGCCCATGGCCATTGCCTGCTCATCGAGCAGCAGGGCTGGATCACGGCCCTGGTGACCCTCTCCGACCTGCAGCGGGCCCTCACCGCTGCCGCGGAGGCCGGTGCCGGCGAGCGTCCAGACGAGCGGGAGATCCCCACCGTGGCGGCTTGCCGCCGTTCCGAGCTGATCTGGCTGCCGCTCAGCGCCGACCTGGCCCAGCTGGAGGATCAGCTCGCGCCCAATGGTCTCCGGCAGCTGCCGGTGTTCGATCTCGCCGATCCGGCCCTGGCCAAGCTGCCGGAGGGTGTGCCCAACACCGGCCTGCCACTGGAAGCGCTGCGGGGGCTGGCCAGCCGCGACGGGATGGCCAGGGCCCTGGCGAGGCGGATCACCAGCTGAGCCGCCTCAGCGGGTGATCACCACCGGGGTGCCGACTTCCACCAGTTCGAAGAGCTTGCGCACGTGCTCGTGCTTCATCCGAACGCAGCCGTTGGTGACGGCGGCGCGCTGGTCGACGAACCAGGGCCAGGGGGTGCCGTGGATGCCGAACTGGTTGGGCCCCTGCTGCTTGAAGCCGATCCAACGGTCGCCCAGCAAGCCTTCCGGCCCGATGACCCCTCGCTTCTTGCCCGACTTGGTGCTGACGTACTGGGGATTCTTGATCTTGTTCTGGACCGTGAAGGTGCCCACCGGGGTGGGGGTGCTGGAGGTGCCGATCGCCACGGGCCAGGGGCCGTAGACCTTGCCGTCGCGCTCGAGCCGGATCTCACGGCGACCCAGGGCCAACAGGATGCGGCCGCTGCTGCTCAGGGCGGTGGCGGGTGCAGCGCCGCTGACCGGAGCCGGGGTGGGGCTGGGGGTGGTGGTGATGGGGGTGGCGGCCGGTCCGCTCGCCGTCGCCGTGGGCGGGGCGGCGGGTACGGCGGGCCGGATCGCCGGGGCGCTTGGAAGCGCGCCGGCAGGAGTGATGATGCCGGAGTCGGCGCGAACGGCGGCGGGTACCCCCAGCAGCAGCGGCAGCGCGGCAGCCAGGCCGGCCGAACGAAGTGGGCGGCAGAGTCGGCCCCAGGAGGAACCCGTGCTGGACGAGGAGCTGGACATCATTCGGTGGGTCAGCGGAAGGGGCGGCCGGGTGGTGGCTGCCCCAAATCGTGGGACTCAGTCTGACGATCCATGCACCAGTTTGGGGTCGATCTGTTCGCCGTAGCGCACCTCGCACTCCTTGATGATCCGCACCGCCTCCTCGGCGCCGAAGAAGCCGTTGACCCGGCAGGTGCCCGGCTTCTTCAGATCCTTGTAGTGCTCCCAGTAGTACTGGGTTTCCTTGTGCCAGTGCTCGCCCAGCTGCTCCCAGCTGGTGATGTGATCCATCCGCTTGTCGTCGGCCAGCACCGCGATCACCTTGTCGTCCACCTCGCCACCGTCGTCGAAGGTCATGATCCCGATGATGCGGGCCTCCACCAGGGAGCCGGGGATGAGGGGTTCGGTGACGCCGACGATCTCGATGTCGAGCGGGTCGCCGTCCTCGTCCCAGGTGCGGGGGATGCAGCCGTAGGCGAAGGGATAGGCCAGCGAGGAGTAGCCGACCCGGTCGAGCTTGAGGTGGCCGGTCTCGGTGATCAGCTCGTACTTGTTGATCGTCATCGAGTTGAGCTCGATGATGGCGTTCAGCCGCAGTTCGGCCTCATCGGCAAACGCCGGCAGCACGTGCAGCAGGTTGAGCATCGTGCGGCTTGGAGCGTGGTCGATGTTCGCCATGGAGGGTGCGGGGGACTTCGCCGCGGAATCCTACGGTCGCTGCACCGCGCAACCCCGGCGGCGAGATGGCGCTGGCCAGAGACCTCAAGTGAGAACTGCCGGACGACACGCCTGGGTGGACACCCTCACGCCCCGGGTGCTGGCCGGGACCTGCGCCCTCGGGATCGGACTCGGGGTCGTCCGCTTCGATTTCGCGGCGGTCGGCCGTCAGATGATTCACTCCGGCTGGCTGGAGCCGGCCGCGATCGGTCGTCTGGCAGGGCTGAACCTGGCGGGGTATCTGCTCGGCTGTCTCCACCAGGGCACGGTGAAGCATCCCGGGCCGTTGCGCCGCATGTTGGCACTGGCGCTCGTCATGATCCTCCTGTCGCTCTGGCTGGAGGCACTGGGGAAGGGCGAGCTCTGGCAAGGCTTCTGGCGGTTCTGGGCCGGATGGGGTGCCGGGCACCTCATGACCGGCCTGCCCTCCCTGGCCCTGCGTGAGGTGGACGCGAGCCTGCGGCGACGGGCCACCTCCGTGGTGATGGCGGGGGCGGGTCTGGGGGGGATCCTCGGCGCCTTGTCCATCGGCACGCTCACCCCCCGGTCTCCCCAGGGGGCGTGGCTCGTGCTGGCCGCGGTCTCGACGCTGCTGGCCATGCCGGTGGCCTGGCTGCTGAGCCGGCGCGACGACCGGCTCAGCCTCCCGCGGGGCGCCATCGATCCCCCGGCTCCCCCGCCTGCAGCGGCCATCGGCGGGGAGGCCCGAGCCTCGCTGGTGACCCTCGCGGGTGGTTATCTCCTGGTGGGAGCCGCCCAGGTGCCTGTGGTGCTCTACGAGCCGCTGCTGATCAGTCGTCGGCTGGGGGCCGATCCGGCCGTGAGCAGCGATTCGCTCTCGATCCTGGGGGCCGGCTGTGCGGCCGGGGCGCTGCTGGCTGCCCTGCTCCCTCGCTCCTGGCCGAGCCGAACCCTGTTGCCTCTGGCCGCTTTGATCGGATGGCTCGGCAGTCTGCTGTTCATGGCCGGACAGACGTTCGCCACCATCTCGGCGGGATCCTTCCTGGTGGGCTTCTGGATCTGGATGGTGGCGACCCTCACCTACGACCGGCTGCAGGATCTGGTGCCCTCCGAACACCACCGCCGTCACTGGGCATCGCTCACGGCCCTTCTGGCCCTCGGGTTCATGCTGTGCTCCTTCGCGATCGCCCCACTGGCCGGCGATCGGCTCGACACGATTCCGAGGCTCGGCGTGGGGTTGATGGCCATCCATGGGCTGCTGGAGGTGGCGCAGTGGCGCCCCAGCCGCAGAGGAAGGCCACCGCTCAGCCCGGGCCGGCGGTCAGCCGCTCCAGCTTGTCCTCCAGATAGAGAAGGAAGGGATCCGCACTGAGGGGCCTGCCGCTCACGCTCCGCACGAGCTCCTCGGCATCGACGCTGCGGCCCAGCGGCCAGAGGTGCCGGCCCAGCCAGGCCTGCAGCTCCGACTCCCGGCCGGAGGCGATCAGCGTCTCGATGGTGCCGATCTGCCGTTCCATCGCTGATGCGATCTGGGCACTGATCAGATGGCCCAGTGCATAGGAGGGGAAGTAGCCGAACAGTCCTTCCGCCCAGTGGATGTCCTGCAGGCATCCCTCCGCGTCCGTGGCCGGCCGGATTCCGAGCAGGTCGTGCATGCGGCGGTTCCACTGGTCCGGCAACTCCTCCACCGGCATGTCCTGTTCGAGCAGGGCCAGTTCCAGCTCGAAGCGCAGCACGATGTGCAGGCAGTAGCTCAGTTCGTCGGCCTCCACCCGGATCAGCCCCGGCCGCAGGGGGTTGAGGGCGTGCCAGAAGCCGGAGGGTCCACCCCATGGATCGCTGCCCAGGGGCCCGTGGAAACGCGGATGCCAGCGCTCGGCGAACGCGCGGCTGCGGGCCACACGGCACTCCCAGAACAGTGACTGTGATTCGTGCACCCCCATCGAGGTGGCTTCCCCCAGGGGCCAGGGGAAGTAGTGGTCGTCGCTGCGGGGCAGGCCCTGCTCGTAAAGGGAGTGGCCCCACTCGTGGGCCGTGGCCAGGAAGGCCGAGAGTGGCTGAGCCGGCACCACGCGGGTGGTGATGCGGAAGTCCTGCGGTCCGAGGGTGGCTGAGAAGGGGTGGGCCGAGCGGGAGCGCTGACAGCGGCTCGCGTCATAGCCCCAGCTCTCGAGCAGCTCGGCGCAGAGCCGCTCCTGGAGAGCCTCCGGCAGATCAGGGCGGCCCGCCACGGTGCCGGCGGCCCCGGTGGCCCGGCTGGCGGCCGCCTGCTCCAGCAGGACGGGGAGCTTGCTCTTGAGGGGGGCGAAGAGTGCCTCGAGCCTTGCCTTGCTGACGTTGGGCTCGAACGGCTGGGCCAGGATCTCCCAGGCGCTGCGGGGCACCGGTTCGGCGCCGGCCAGCTGGTCGGCCTGCTCGCGCCGCAGGGCGATCAGCTCAGCCAGTGCCGGGGCGAAGGCCGCAAAGTCGTTGCGGGCTCTGGCGTCCTGCCAGACGGCATTGCCGCGCGACTGGGCCCTGGCCAGCTGGGTCACCAGGGCTGGATCGAGGCGCTGCTGGCGCTCCAGTTCGAGCCTGAGCAGCTGCAGATTGCGCCGCAGCGGCGGGGCGGCCTCGGCAGCGACTTCGGCCTCGGCCTGCGCCACCAGGGCGGCGTAGTCGGGACTGCTCTGGCGCTCGTGCAGCTGGGCCGCCAGCAGAGCCAGCTGCTCTCCCCGCCAGGGGGCCCCGCCCGCCGGCATGACCGTGTTCTGGTCGTAGTACAGAACGCTGCTGATCGAGCCCAGCAGCCGCGTCTGGTGCAGGTGGCCACGCAGCCGCTCGAGGGCTGAACCCGATGGGGTCATGGAGACGGACAACCGCTGCCGCCAGCATGGCGCCCGCACCCGACCAGGGTCGGGTGCGGGCAGGATGGATTCCGCTGATCAGGCACGGCGAGCACCAGCCCCAGCCGCCCTCTTCCCCCTCCTGCCGACCCCCAAGCCCGATGGCACGCCCCTACCAGCCCTCCCTGCTGCGGCTGCTGCACGGCCTCACGGCGCTGCTGGTAGGGGCGGCATGGCTGAGCGGGCTTGTGGTGTACAGCCGTTATGACGGCCGCTGGCTGGGGCTGCCGCTGCGCCCCGGCGGCGACTGGATCGACCTGCACGGCACCGTGGGCGTGCTGCTGTGGCCGGTGGCGCTGCTCTTCGCCCTCTATGCCCTCAGCCTGGGCCGCAGCCGCCTGCGGCGGCCGGGCAACGGGATGGCGCTCGCGGCCCTGGGCCTGGCCGTGGTGAGCGGCAAGCTGATGAACGAAGACTGGCTGCGTCAGAGCCAGCTCAACCACCTGGTGTATGGGCTGCACCTGCTGGGCTGGCTGGGGATCAGTGTCGCCGTGCTCTGGCACCTGGCGGGGGTGTGGCGGCTGGGGGGCATGGCGCTGGCGGGCTCGATGCTGAGCCTGAGCCGCAGGGCGGGCGATGGGCCGCGCCACTGGCCTGGCCAGATCCGGCGCTTCCTGGCCGGCTCAGCCGAGGCGCGGGGACGGGGCTGAGCGGCGACACCGCCGGTCTCAGGCACCGGTCGGCAGGGCCGCCTCCAGGGCCGCCAACCGCCGGCTGTTCACACCGAGGTCGGAATCGCCGAGTCGGGAGATCGAGCGGGCTTGCAGCAGGCCATGGGCCCTGTCGGCGTAGAGCTCCAGGTCGTCGACGAAGCCGAAGAATGCGCTGCTGGCGGTGGCATGGAGATAGCCGTCGCCCTGCTCCAGCAGCTCGGTGCGGGCCCAGGCCCCGATCACCGGCGCCAGGGCCGCCAGGGTTTTCTCCGGATCAGCCACCGTCCAGTCACTTCGGGCGCAGTGGGCCGGTGATGGACAGGGGGAGAGCGCTCCGCCATGCACCCCAAGCTCCGGCGGCACCGGGCCCACCAGGTGGAACAGGGCCAGGGTGACCAGCAGTGCCGCATGCTGGAGGAGATGGCCCATGGCCGAACTCATCGAGCCTTCTTAGCTGCCACCGTACCGCCCCGGATCAGGGAACGGCTGGCCGGGCACCACCGGCTGGTGGCGGTGGCCTGTCCGCGGCGCTTCCGGATTGAGAGCTCATCTGCGATGAGTGGAACTAGAGTCGCGTGATAGTCCAGTAGATGGTGACGCTTGAGCTCGGCTCGCGTCCGCTCCGGCGAATGATTGATTGGGTGTGTCTTGGCCTTCGATTGATGACTGTGCTTTATCCCCGGATCTGAGGATGCGCTGAGAGTTTCCGGAGGGGGATCCAGAGGTGCACCGAACGAACCCGCATCACCGATCAAACTTCACGCCATCAGCTTCCCCCAGGGCCTGATCCACCCTGCCTCTGAAGGCACCTGGCTCGGGCGGATCTCTCGCTCCCCTCGAAGTCGCGAACACCACCCAGCACCGGGCCCTCGCTGAACCGCATCGCTTTGCCCCACACGTCCCGGCCATCAGCCCTCCTGAGCCCCCTGCTGGCGCCCTTGCTCGGGCAGCAGCCGGCGGCCCGCCTGATCCGGCAGACGGCCCGGCAGCAGTGGCGGCTGATTGCCCTGAATCTGGGCAGCAGCCTGGTGGAGGCGTTCAGCGAGGGGGGCACGCTGGCGGTGGTGTTCCTCGCGGTCCAGGTGCTCTCGGCTCCCGCAGGTGCGCCCTTCGACTGGGCCACGAATCCGCTGGTGGGCCGCTGGCCGGCGGCCGTGGCCTGGCTGAACGGGCTGCCGGCCACGAAAGTGTTCGTGAGCCTGCTCACGCTGGCGGTGCTGCTGCAGGTGCTCCAGAGCCTCACCCGCTTTCTGAACCAGATGAGCGTGGGCTACTTTGCAGCCCGCTGCCGGTCGCTGGTCACAGGCCGGATCCACAGTCAGGTGCTGGGTCTGAGCTTTCCCTGCGCCAGCGGCTACAAGGTGGGCGACCTCACGGATTACTCCTCCCAGGGGCCGGAGGCGATCCGCAACCAGGTCGAGATCCTCAGCCAGTTGCTGGTGAGTGCGCTACTGGTGGCCACCTACCTGGCGGTGCTGGTGGGCATTTCGCCCTGGCTGCTGCTGGCGGTGGCGCTGATGGGGTGGATGGTCACGCTGGTGCAGCAGCGCCTGCTGCCGCGCATCCGGGCCGGTTCGCAGGCGGTGGCCCAGGCCCAGGTGGGGATCAGCAGCCGCATCACCGAGGATTTCCAGGGGCTGCGGCTGCTCCACAGCGTCGGCCAGCTCGAGGCGGCCGATCAGCGCCTGCAGACTCGCCTGGGTGAGCTCGAGCGGCACTTGCGTGGCCAGGCGCGACGGCTGGCCGTGGTGGGGCCGTTTGCCAGCTTCCTGCCGATCCTGGCGATCGCCCTGATTGCCGGGCTGAGCCTGCTGCTGTTCGGCGGTCGCAGCACCGGCGTGCTGCCGAGCCTGGTCACGTTCGTTCTGGCCTTGCAGCGCCTCAACACACGCCTCAGCGCGATTGCCACGCTCACCAACCAGTTGGCCGACAACAGTGGCCGGCTGGAGCGGCTGAACGGGATCCTCTCGCCGGAGGGCAAGCAGTTCCGTCGGCTGGGGGGCAGGCCGTTCAAGGCCTTGCAACGGGAGATCCGCTTCGAGGCGGTGAGCCTGCGCTATGCCGCCGGGCTCTCGCCGGCCCTCAGTGATATCTCCTTCACGCTGGAGAAGGGCAGGATGCTGGCCCTGGTGGGGCCGAGCGGCGCGGGCAAGAGCTCGATCGCCGATCTCCTCACCGGGCTCTATGAGCCCACGGCCGGTCGGATCCTGGTGGATGGTCTGCCTATGGAGCAACTGGAACTGGCCAGTTGGCAGCAGCGGCTTGGGGTGGTGAGCCAGGACACCTTTCTGTTCAACGCCACCATTGCCGAGAACATCGCCTTCGGCAGCCCGGGCGCCACGGAGGAGCAGATCCAGGCAGCCTGCAGGGCTGCCCAGGCGGCAGCCTTCATCGAAAGCCTGCCGGAGGGTTACAACACCCTGGTGGGGGAGCGGGGCTACCGGCTCAGTGGAGGGCAGCGGCAGCGATTGTCGTTGGCTCGGGCGATCCTGCGCGATCCGGAGCTGCTCATTCTCGATGAGGCCACCAGCGCCCTGGATTCAGCCAGCGAGCGGCTGGTACAGGAGGCGATCGAACGCTTCGAGCACAACCACACGGTGCTGGTGATCGCCCACCGGCTCAGCACCATCGTGAAGGCTGATCAGATCCTGGTGCTGGATGGGGGCCGCGTCGTGGAGCGGGGTAGCCACAGCACCCTGCTGGCGGAGGACAGGCTGTATCGGCAGCTGTGGCGTCAGCAGGCTGATGTCGCACAGCCAGTTGTTTCCTGACCCTCCGATCCTTTCGTTGCCTTCATGAACAAGCTTCTGGTGACCGGTTCCTCGGGCCTGATCGGCTCGGAGGTGTGCAGCCATTTCGCAGGGCTTGGCTGGCAGGTGTATGGGCTCGACAACAACCAGCGTGCCGTGTTCTTCGGAGAGGCGGGCGACACGCGCTGGAACCAGCGGCGGCTGCAGGAGCAACTGGGTGAGCGATTCGTGCATCAGGAACTCGACATCCGCGACCGTTCTGGCGTTCTGGCGATGATGGCGGAGTTGAAGCCCCACGCGATCGTGCACACGGCGGCGCAGCCGAGCCATGATCGGGCGGCAGCGATTCCGTTCGACGATTTCGACACCAATGCGGTGGGCACCCTCAATCTGCTGGAGGCTGCCCGACAGAGCTGCCCGGAAAGCCCGTTCGTGCATCTCTCCACCAACAAGGTGTATGGCGATCGACCCAACACCATCCCCCTCAAGGAGTTGGAGACTCGTTGGGAGTACGACGATCCGACCTATGCCGATGGCATCAACGAAAGCTTTCCCATCGATCAGAGCAAGCACTCCTTGTTCGGTGCTTCGAAGGTGGCTGCTGATGTGATGGTGCAGGAGTATGGCCGCTATTTCGGCATCCCAAGCTGTTGCCTGCGCGGTGGCTGTCTCACGGGGCCGAATCATGCAGGCGTGGAGTTGCACGGCTTCCTCAGTTATCTGGTGAAATGCAACCTGGAAGATCGCTTGTACAAGGTGTTCGGCTACAAGGGAAAGCAAGTCCGAGACAACCTTCACTCCCACGATGTTGCCCGTTTCATCGAGTCCTTCATCGCCCAGCCTCGAGTGGCGGAAGTGTACAACTTGGGCGGTGGCCGTGCCAATTCCTGTTCCATTCTGGAAGCCTTTGAGATTGCCCGGCGGTTTTCTGGAAAAGCTTCGAGGTACGAGTACGTGGATGAGAATCGCATGGGAGATCACATTTGCTACATCAGTGATCTTGGCAAGATGCGTTCCCATTATCCCCTATGGGACATCAGCGTCAGCCTCGATGACACCATTGGTCAGATCGTGCGCAGCTGGCAGGTCCGTGAGGCCGTTGTCTGATGCGGTTGCTTATCTCCGGCGCCTGCGGCTTCGTGGGCTCGGAACTCTGCATAGCCCTGCAGAATCAGCTCAGCAATCTGCAGATCACTGGGATCGACAACCTCAGCCGTCGTGGCAGCTGGCGCAACCTGGAGCGGCTGGAGCAGCGCGGCATCCGCGTGCTGCATGGCGACATCCGCCAGGCTGCTGATCTGGAGTGCTTGGAGCCTCAAAACTGGCTGATCGATGCCGCTGCCAACCCCAGCGTGCTCGCGGGGGTGGATGGCAAGGCCAGCAGCCGCCAGCTGGTGGAGCACAACCTGCTGGGCACGGTGCAGATGCTGGAGACCTGCAAGCGCTGGGGTGCGGGCTTCGTGCTGCTCTCCACCAGCCGGGTGTATTCGATTCCGCCGCTGGCTCAGCTGGCGGTGGAGGTGCGCGATGGGGCCTTCGCGCCAACGCCGGACGCGCTGGTGGCCACACCCGGCCTGAGCGAGGCCGGCATCGGCGAAGCCTTCTCCACCGCCGCACCGGTGTCGCTGTATGGCGCCACCAAGCTGGCGTCGGAGGCGCTGGCGCTGGAGTACGGCGAGGCCTTCGACCTGCCGGTATGGATCAACCGCTGCGGCGTGCTGGCCGGCGCGGGGCAGTTCGGCAAGGCGGATCAGGGGATCTTCGCCTTCTGGCTGCACAGCTGGCGTGAGGGCCGGAGGCTGCGCTTCATCGGCTTCGACGGCCAGGGCCACCAGGTGCGCGACTGTCTGCATCCGCGGGATCTGGCGGCGCTGGTGGCGCTGCAGTTGCAGGCGGGCGATGAGCGAAACAAGCCCCGTCTGGCCAATGTGAGCGGCGGGATCGCGTCGGCCTGCTCCCTGGCGCAGCTGAGCCGGTGGTGCGCTGAGCGCTGGGGAGTGTCGGCGGTGGTGCAGGATCGGGCCCCTAGGCCCTATGACCTTCCCTGGGTGGTTCTGGATTCGGGGCGCAGCGCCGCTGCCTGGGGCTGGCAGCCCCGGATCAGCCATGCGGCGATTCTCGAGGAGATCGCTGCGTTCGCGGACGCCAACCCTCACTGGATCGCCCTTTCGGCATGAGCTCGACAGCTACCCCTTGGTTACGCCAGATGGGATAACGCTTCGCTGGGCCGGTGCTCTCATCGTTCCTGAGCCGGCGGCCCGCCTCCCGGGTGCTGCGCAGCACAGCGCGGCAGCAGTGGAAGCTGCTCACCCTGAACGTGGGCACCAGCCTGGCGGAAGCCTTGACCGAGGGCGCCACGTTGGGGGTGATCTTTCTGGCTCTGGAGCTGCTCTCGGCAACGGACGGTGGGCCTGGGCCGAATCTGAGCCGCTACCCCAGCATCGGGATTCTGGGCAGCGTGGCCGAGGCCTTCGCCCAGGCTCCGCGCGCGCCGCTGTTTCTGGGCCTGCTGGGGGTGGCGGTGCTGCTGCAGGCGCTGATGACCCTGGGGGCCATCTCAACCAGCTCAGCGTTGGTTGCTTCGCCGCCCGCTGCTTCGTGACAGTGCAGACACTGATCCAACAGCGGATCCTGGCGCTGAGCTACGCCTGCGCCAGCCGCTACCGGGTGGGTGATCTGCTCAACCACTCCAGCCAGGGGCCCCAGGCAATCAATCTCCACATCAACGGCTTTTCCCAGCTGTTACTGACGGTCTGCTGCTGCTCGCCTACCTGGGCGTCCTGCTGGCCCTCTCTCCCTGGCTGCTCCTGGGAGCGGCGGGCTTGGCGCTGGTGATCTCGCTGGTCCAGAAGCGGTTGCTGCCGCGCATCCGTGCTGCATCGTGGGGTCTGATGCAGAGCCAGGTGCGGTTGAGCAGCCGCATCACTGAGGACATCCAGGGCCTGCGGGTCCTGCACAGCCTGGGACAGCTGGACGCGGCAGACCGCACCGTGCGCAGCCAGATGAACGAGCTGGAGGCGCTGCAGCGGCGCCAGAGCCGGCTCACGGCTGTGATCGGGCCCTTCAGCCGCTTCCTGTCTGTTCTGACGATCAGCGTGATCGCGGCCCTGAGCTTGCTGGCCTTCGGAGGACGGGTGACAGGGGTGCTACCCAGCCTGGCCACGTTCGTGCTGGCGTTGCAGCGGCTGAACGTGCGGCTGGCGGCTATCGCTGGGGTATTTACCACCCTGAGCAACAACAGCGCCGCCTACGAGCGGCTCAACGAGATTCTCAGCCCCGGGGGCAAGGAGATCCGGCGGCTGGGGGGGGTGCCGTTCCGGGGGCTGGAGCGGGAGATCCGCTTTGAGCACGTGAGCCTGTGCTACGCGCCGGAACTGGAGCCGGCGCTGAACCGCGTGAGCTTCGAGTTGCCGAAGGGACACACCCTGGCGCTGGTGGGAGCGAGCGGAGCAGGCAAGAGCTCGATCGCCGATCTGCTCACGGGCCTCTACACCCCCAGCGGGGGGCGAATCCTGATCGATGGGATGGACCTGGACTTGATCGACCTGCCCAGCTGGCAGCATCGGCTGGGGGTGGTGAGCCAGGACACGTTCCTGTTCATCGCATCGCTGGAGGAGAACATCGCCTTCGGCTCCCCTTGGGTCACCCGGGCTGATGTGGAGGAGGAGGCGGCCCGGGCGCAGGCGGCGGGCTTCATCAGCGAGCTGCCGGAGTGGTTCGACACGCTGGTGGTGGAGCGGGGCTACCGGCTGAGCGGCGGCCGCGCCAGTGCATCAGCCTGGCGTGGCCGATCCTGCGCCATCCGAGTTGCTGATCCTCGATGAGGCCACCAGCCCGCTGGATTCGCAGAGTGAGCGCCTGGTTCAGCTGGCGATCGAACAGTTCGAGCAGCAGCGCACGGTGCTGGTGATCGCCCATCGGCTGAGCACGATCGTGAACGCCGACGCCATCCTGGTGCTGCAGCTTGGGCGGATCGTGGAGCAGGGTCACCACGCCGAGCTGCTGACGAGGAGCGGCGTGTATGCGGCCCTGTGGCGGCAGCAGGCGGGTGGAGCCGAGGCGGTGGTGCCGGGGTAACGAGGGGCCACTCAGGGGTGCTGCCAGCCAGACCACTGGCTACGGCTATTTCAACTTGGTCCACACCTGAAGCGGTGAAGGTTGTGGAAAGATGATGGGAAGTAGTCGTTTGGTCATAGGCATGAATCAGACGAAAAAATCTTGGTTTCCTGAATGTCTACTCCAATAGCAGGCCTTATTGGAGATCTTGAGAATGCCTCACGGATCACCCTCTGGATTTGTGTCCGAGTTGATCAAAGCCAATCTTGCCGAGATTCGTAAAGTCGACGAGTTGACAGTGGTTTTAAGCGAACTGGCTTGATACGTGATTTTGATCGCGCAGGTTGCGTAATTCTAAGGCATGGTAGAAGCGTGACATCTACCATCAACATCTGACCATCCTCACCCAATCTGTTCCACGGCATCAGTAGACCAATGAGATACTGACCAGGTGGATTCTTCGTGAGCCGACCTCTTGTGATCGCTGACCGTGCAACCTGACTGGTCAGTTCTGCCGAGTTGCCTGGGCTGCAAAGGCTTGGAACCCTGGTTTCCACCTCGTGTGCGTTGGTGGATGCGGCCTTTGGAATTGTTGACATGGAGCAACTTGATGCTTCTGATCAGCGCGCGTTGGTGACCCGCTTGGACACCTATCGCTGGATTTCATGGTGCTGCCTTATTGACGGCCTTCCTGTTTGATTGTAGCTGTTGTCTTCTTTGCTTCGGTTGCATGAATCTCCATGCCATGATCCCTGAAGCCTCTGGGTTCGCAAGCATGTACTTAGGTGCGTTACTGTCTTGGAGCAATCGTCAGCAGCATGCGCTTTAGCGAGTAAGTGCACATCCGTGCTGGCGCCTGAATGGCCGAGGGCTCAGCTTCCGGCGCAGCGGCAGTAAGCGAAAGGCAACTTGATGGCTTTTGGATCCTGATATGTCAGTTCGATCAATTGTCAATTTCACTAGATGAAACTGCGATGTAATCATTGAAAGAAATTCACCATCAAGCTCATGCATGTGAAAAGACTGTCTCAGTATCATGCGATTACATGACACTACTCTCGCTGACGAGAGAGATCCTCGCCAACTTTATCTGTCGACAAGATATGCGCGAGAAAACATCGTTAAAGGCAGTCCGTTTAGATTCTCGCTAACAAGTCGTGGTTTTTATTCGGAGGTGAATAACGTACTAAATGCAATTGCCTATGGTCTTGTCAAGAATCGACGTCTTTTGGTCGATGAAACTCGATTTGGGGATGGACTCCTGAGTTGGAGTGACTTTTTCAAGAATCCACTACCATCGAATCCGACTAAATTGAATCACCCTATCCCGTGGAAATGGGAGGTAAGCCACTGCCTTACTCCTGGATTCATGCGCATACAGGCAAGGGTCAAGGCTTGGCACAAGTATCATCGTCCTTTCTGCATGCAAAAATTCGGATTCTACCGTAACTACTTTTCGTTGAAGCGACAATTGGCGGGGTACTTCTGTCGACCTTCAATGGCTATCAGTAACCCTATGCTTGAACATGGCCCTTATGCTGCAATTCACGTTAGAAGAGGTGATAAGACTGAGGGATATGTCTCGCATGGGAAGTTCATTATTGAAAGCGAGATAGCGCCACTGCAAGATTACCTGAATCTGGTCCGCAAGGCTTCATCCGGTGTTCGCCGAGTTTTTGTTATGACCGATGATTTCTCTGTCTTTGCTCAGCTTAAGGATCTTTTCCCGGAGCTTGAATTCGAGACATTGAGTCAGGATAATGAAACTGGATATAGACAGACTCACTTTGATTCATTAAGCTGCGATGCAAGGAGGGCTTCCATCAGGCGACTTATAGCTGAAGTTCACATTGCGGCGGCTTCAAAGGTATTTGTTGGCTCTTTCCAATCAAATGTGTCGCGTTATGTTGCTTTGGTGCATCATTCTCCTGGCTGCTGCTACGGCGCAGACAGCTTAAGGCGGTGGCATCCAGCCTGATCTAGGTCTGTCGATAGCCAATCCCCTCCACTAGCGGTGTATATGTGTTGTGGTTTCTATTAGATGCCATCCCGATGGCAATACTTGTTTCCCTTCTCTTGATGAGCCTTCGACGTTGAGAAGATTCAGTGAGTGTCGTCATTGCAGGCTCCGCAAGGTGTAAGGATGAGTTTCATAACCAAGGCAAGCCTATTGGTTGCTTGAGATAAGTGCGGTCTCTCCTGTTAAGCGCTTCCAGTGTCTTTCTCAAACTAGCAAGCATCGTTTGCCAAAGGATCTAGAGACAAAGATTAAGTCAAGGCTTCCAGTCCAAGTGGCTGGGGCTATCGGCATTTTATAGATTGTGAAATGCTGAAGTTCTATGATGAAGATCTGCTTCCGGATTCCCGAATGTATCCCACCTTTACTTGAAGATCTCAGTGGGAGCTCATCAGATTGGCTTCTTCAGGCATTACTACTCATCCATCATCGGCGGCTTGTACGTCGACTCTGATGTGATGCCCAAGGAGCGTGTCGAGTGGATCATCGGTGATTATTAGTTTGTCATCCTGCTTGGAGCCATGATCAACGGTATTGTCTTTACTGGCTTTCTCTGTTGTGCGACTCCGGGTAATCCGACTATCTTTGAGGCTTTGCAGCACTTGTATTCATGCGTCTCGAGGGATCTTGGAAAAAGCTATTTCTAGCCTTGCTCTTGTCTCTATGGTTTGCAACGGAGCATGATCACGGCTTTTCGATTGTCCTCTATCAAGATGGCTGCCATGCCGATCGCTGCCTAACTATTGTCAAAAAAAATCAACGAGCCACTCTTTTGCCATTGCTGGATCGGCAAGACAATTCCCGGGAGTGAGAAGATTTGCTTTGCACGCTTCTTTCTGTGAGAGGAACTGTGGTTCTTGCTTCGATATCCTATTGCTACGCTTCTGGGATCAAAGAATCTGCCTTCCAGTTCATGGGGTAGTGCGTTATTCTTGAGGTTTTCTGGCCACAGGAGTCTGGGATGTTGGGAATGCAGAAGACTCCAGCCGTATCGATTTGTCTTCCTTGCCTGAATACGGCGCGGTTTCTGCCCGCCTGCCTGAAGTCGATTGTGGCTCAGACCCTTGTCGACTGGGAGCTCATAATCTGTGACGGGTTTTCCTCTGACGGCTCCTGGGAGATCCTGAATCACTTCGCACTCCATACTCCCAACTGCATCGCGTTTCAGTCCAGGGCAAGCCTTTACGATGCCTGGAATCAATGTATAGCCAGGGCATCTGGCGAGTATATCTATATTGCCACGAGCGATGATCTTGTGGATCCGCGGGCTCTGCAGCTCATGAGCGCTGCTCTCAACGATCATCCCGACTGTGGTATCTGTCAGATCTCCCTCTGCTATATAGATGAGCATGGGGATCTTCTGGACAGCACCCAACAATGGGCAACCGGCAGACTTTCTGCTTATCTTCCGGAGTTCACCACCGCCACGCAGAAGCGAACCGCTCCTCATGATGGTGTGCTGATGGCGGCGTTTCATACCGTCTATGAGTCCATTAACCAGCTTCTGGTGCGAAGGGAGGTGTTTCAGAGGGTGGGCCCATTTGACTCGGGATTTGGATCCGTTGGCGACTACGAGTGGGGCATGCGAGTGGGACTGGTGGAAAACTGCCTGTTTCTTGCGGGCCCCTCCGCCTACTGGCGCAAGCATCCTGATCAGGTCACCCAACCAGCGTTTACAGAAGCCGAGCGGCTTCTGGCATTGACCATGACGAGGACGGCATTCCGCCGTGCGAAGACGCTCAAGCCAAGCAATCTTCCCTTCTCACTACTCCATGCCATGGAGGACATCATCTATGATGAATTTCTTCATGCCCGATCTAAATGCTTGAATTCTCGCCCGCAGCGTCTGACGGCCTATTGCTCTGAATTCTTGGTACGTCCATTTCTGCTCCTGCGTCGGCTTTGGCGAGCTGCTACTTGTTCAACAACGACAACGTTTGATTACAGACGCAAATGTGATCGCATTGTTGCGATTATGCAGCAATATTCTATAAGTCCCCCTGGGTTCCTCTGACAGTTATCTCCCAAGAGCAGATGCCTGGAAATGATTCAGCGACCGGCACCGTTCACTTCTGCTTTGGGATGTCTCCGGATTTCGGTGGCCGCCCGTTTTCGTTCTGTCACTACCTGGCCGTGCGCAGTGCCTGGGAGGGGCTCCAGCCACGGCAGATGGTGATGCATTACGTGCATGAGCCCTCCGGCCTGTGGTGGGACCTGGCCAGGTCGATGCTGGTGTTGCACAAGCTGCCGACCATCGAGGGCATCCACGGCTTTCCCGTCGACCATCCGGCCCACCGGGCCGACATCGTGCGGCTGGTGGCGCTCCTGGTGATGGGAGGGGTGTACCTCGACACAGACGTGCTGGTGCTGCGTCCCTTTGATTCCATTGCGCATCCAGGGTTTGCCGCAGCTCTGGAGGTCACCGCAGCCGGCGAGGTGATCGGGCTCAGCAATGCCATCCTTCTGGCCCAACCGTCCTCGCGCTTTGCCCGGCTCTGCCTGGAGGGTCACGATCCAGCACGGTCGTTGTGGCAGGGGTTCCGCTCCCGCGGCAGGGATCACCTCTATGTGGAGATGAGCGTGCGCTACCCAGCCATGTTGGCGGGTCTCTGCCCTGGGCTGCTGGAGGTGCTGCCCACCGCTACCTTCCTCTCCACCGACTGGCGGCCCGCGTCACTGGCCGCCCTGTTCGAGGACCAGGCCGAAGTGCCTCCCGAGGCCATGGCTCTGCACCTCTGGGAAAGCCATGCCTGGCAGCCCTATCTGGCCATGCTCACGCCCGAGAGCGTCCGCACGGGCGAGTCCACCTTCGCTCGGCTGGCGCGGCCGTTCCTGCCCGAGGCGCCCGGGCGGCCAGTGCCCGCCCAGGTGCCCAGCCTCTCCAGCGTGCACATCCAGCAGATGGAAGCGCTCTATCGGGAGGTGAACCATGTGCACCCCTGGCACAGTCCCGTTTCCCACAGACGCCTCAGCCGCAAGCTCGCAAGTAGTGTCCGGCGGCTGCGTGATGCCTGGCAGGCGCCGCTCCGTTCCGGCATCCAGCAGCAGCAGGCCTGCGGGTCAGCCGAGCAGCCCACCCCTCCAACGGCAGGGGATGAGCAGAATCCGCATCTCTGGGCCCGTTGCGGCCGCAGCGATGGGTCCTGGGAGCTGATCCGTCCCCACCTGCCGGCCAGCGACTGGAGCGCCCTCCTGATCAGCGGCCCGGAGGGTGAACCCTCGGCCTGTGCGGCTGTGGCCAGCCACCCGGGCTCGTCCTGCCTGTGGGTGAGTGACAGTCTTCCCCGGGCGGCCCGGCTGGCAGCCTGGATCCACAGCCAGGGGATCGACGGCCGCGCCATCCATCACCCCCACGACGACCCGCGGCTCATCCCTCATTTGGTCGCACAGCAGTTCACGGAGGTGCCGGCCCTGCTGGTGATCGGCCCCACTGCGCGCCTGGAAACGCTCCTGCAGGGTCTGGCGGCCAGCGATCTCCGCCCCGGCCTCGTGCTCATCGCGGTGAATCCCGCGGTGGAGCGCCTTCAGCACGGCCTGGGGCCGGCCCGACTGCATCCCCGCCTCGCCTCTCAGGTGCAGGGCCCGGGAACCGGTGCGGTCGCGCAGCCGTTGCAGGCCATGGGCTACCGGGAACTCACCTGCAGCAGCGACGGCCAGTTTCTGCTGCTGCAGCTGGCTTCCTCCTCCAACACGGTTCAGGGGGAGAAGTCGGGACGCCTGATCCCACCGCTGCTCCTGCGTTCCCTCTATGGCGATCCCGTAACGCTCTGAGGCCATGCTGGAGAGGTTCGAGGCTTTCGAGCGCAGGCTGTGGCTGCGCCACAGCCGCTGGCGCTTCGATCGGCTGGCACCGGAGCGGCGCGTGCGCCTTGAGCTCAGCACCGACGGCCGCCAGCTCTCTTTTCTGCTCAGTGCCATCCACGGCGCCGGCTATGGCGTGCAGCTGGCCCGCGGGCCGATGCTCTTCCGGGAGATGCTGGCCATGCGCCACTGCGTGCCCCTCGCGGCCCGGGTGGATGCCCCTGATCTGCACTGCGCACTGACCCTCAGCGATGAACCCCAGGCTGCGGGCACCCCTGTGCGGATCAGTTATGACGTGTTCTCCCCTGGCCGCGATGGAGCCCGCATGCCCTACGGGATGCACCCAAGCGTCTACTACAGGGGCGCCCATCGGCAGCCCTGGGATCCAGAGCGGCACGCAGACGCTGCGCGTCCGATCCGCATCGGTTTCTACGGCACTCACGACCCGGAGTTCTACAGCCGCAGCTACGCCTTTCCTGGCCTTAACCGCACGCAGGTGCTGGAAGTGTTCCTCGCCCGCTACGGCGATCAGCTCACCCCCGCTCCCACGCAATGGCGAGCCCCCTTTGCCGTGGCGATCGATCAGCGCGGCGGTGAGCTGCAGCCCAAGCAGTTCCTCCCTCAAGGGGCCTATCTGCGCACACTCCGGCTGACGGCCTTCGCGCTCTGCCTACCCGGCTGGTGCATGCCCCTCTCCCACAGCCTGATCGAGGCCCTCTACTGCGGTGCGATCCCGATCACCAACGCTCACGCCTGGATGCATCCACCCCTGCGCCATGGGGTCGAGGCGCTCACCTTTGAGACACTCAACGAGTTTCATGCAGCCATTGATGAGGCCCTGGCGATGCCTGAGCCAAGGGTGCAGGCCATGCGCCGTGCAGTCGCCAGCTACTACAGAGAGCATCTTGAGCCGGCGAACTGGTGGAGGCGGGTTGTGGAGTCCAGGGCGACCAGGATCCTTGTGAATGCTGAAGAGCTATCTGTGCCATTGATGGCTATTCTTGGTTGATCATGAATCTCACTTATCAGATTGCTTCCTCTCTGGTTGAGCGCGCCAAGCACCGGAATCAAGTCGCTGCTGGTCCGTTCAAAGGAGCAAAACTGATTCTTTCTGCACTCGAGCACGACTGGAACAAGCTCATGGGTCTTTATGAGTTTTATCTCCATGGGGCTCTTGAGAGCGTCATCGCCAGCCGTCCACCCCTCTGTATTGATGTTGGCGCGGCTGAAGGGTATTACATCCTGGGGCTGGCTCATTGTCTGCCGGAATCACGTCATATCGCTTATGAAATGATTGATGAGACGCGGGGCAGGCTTTGCCGCGCTTCTGCATCGCTTAAGCCTTCGATAGAGGTCAAGGGCATGTGCACACCGGAAGAGCTCAGGGCCGATGTTCTCAGCTGCGAGCATGGATTCCTTCTGATGGACTGTGAGGGGTATGAAGAGCACCTGCTGAATGCCTCCTTACGCGATCCTCTCGCCGGGTGGCACATTCTTCTTGAAGTGCATGATTTTCAGGCCCCTGGGTCGGGCGACAGAATCCTTGATCTTTTCTCCGCAACACATGATGTTGCCATCATCAACAGTCGCCAGCCTGATCGCAGCACTTTGTCTGCCATAGCACCCTGGCCTCTCAACGCTCTTTGCTTGGATGCATTCCGAGTCATGTTTGAAGAGGGTCGTGGCGGCATTATGAGATTCTTTTACTTCACGCCGAAAGAGCAACCCTGAAAAGTCTGCTGAATGGGCTCATACTTGTTTCAGACAAGCCTGCGCAGACCGCGTCCTGATCAGGTTGCCAAGATCAGGGCGAGGATGCCTGCTGACTGGACGTATCTTCATTTCACGGATCAGGACATTCACCGCTACTTCAGCGAGTATCCCCTGCCTGGCTTTGAGGGCATTGCCGAGCACTTTAATTCCATCTCGGCTGGGGCTCACAAGGCTGATCTATTCCGTTACTATTTCCTGTATTTGAATGGAGGTGTGTATCTTGATTCCGATGTCCTGCTGACCCGCAAGATCGTAGACGTCGTCAATGGGTGCAGTTTTGCCGCCGTGTTGGGCACCCTGTTTCCTGGAACTGTTTTCAATGGATTTCTGTACTGTGCTTCGCCGCATAATCCTTTGATTTTAGATGCATTGCGTCATCTCTATGCTTGCCGTCCTTCTGATCTGGAGGTCGACTACTTCTATACATGCTCATATGTCTACCGTCTTGTCACTCGGAACAGTCACGGACTTGCCCTGAGGTTGTTCCGGGAAGCCTGGCATACGGATAAGAGCCTAGCTATTGTGGACAATGACGGCGTAACGCAGATGGTTCACTATTGGATTGAGAAAAGAGTTCCGGTGTCTGCAAGGAGTTATTATGTTATGTACTTTCTTCGCAAGGAAGCGTGGAGTTTACTGTGCCATTATGCTAATCGCTTGACTGGTTTGCTTGTGGGGCGAGATAGCGGTTGAATCTTCTCTATATTCTATCGGAGTTTCCGCCTGACTTCGGCGGTGGAATTGCTACGGTTTACGGACAGTTGCTGCCTGCGCTTGTTTGTCAAGGTCATGCTGTAACAGTGCTGCTGGCTGATCTTAACCACTGCGATCAACCCAGTTACGTATGGCAGGGAGTACGGGTTGAGCCTCTGCAAAGCTGCTATCACCTACTGGCCATTCGGGAGATGACAGTATGGAAACATCATGCATTCCTGAATAACTTTCTTCCATCTGCCTGGGCAGCCTGGCTGCAGGCAGGCCAGTTTGAAAGTCCGGACCTGGTTGAGGTCACCGATTGGGGATTGTTGTTTGTCCCCTGGCTTGTTCAGCAGCGCCGGCAGCCTGTGGTTGTGTCCCTCCACGGCAGCTGCGGCCAAGTGGACTGGCATGGCAACCCAGATGGCCTTATGGGGGAGGGGCGGCTGGTGCGGCTGTTGGAAACAGCGATCCTGCCCCTGGCGGATGGCGTGATCGCCAACAGCACCCTCAACGCCGAGTTCTGGTGGCAGCAGTGCGGCGTGCGCGCTCAAGTGATCCCTCCCATCGCTGCGGAGCCAGCCCTGCCGGCACCGGGCCAGGCCAGATCACAGCGCGGGTTGGTGGTGGCTCGGCTGCAGAACTGGAAGGGCCCGGAGGTGTTGTGCAGGGCCCTGCGGCTGGTGCCGAACCAGCAGGTGGACTGGATCGGCCACGACACACCGTGGCAGGGGAGCCACATCAGCACCTCCGCCCACCTCCGCCAGGCGTTTCCCGACGTGCTGGATCATCAGCTGCGTCTGCTGGGCAAGCTGCCGGTCGATCAGGTCCAGTCGCGGATCTCCAGAGCGGCGTTTCTCTGCATTCCTTCGCTCTGGGATGTGTTCAATGTCACGGCGCTGGAGGCCATTGCAACTGGCACCCCTGTGATCTGCTCCACCCGTGCCGGGGCCGCGATGCTCCTGGCCCATGGACAAACGGGCTATCTCTTCGATCCTCAGCAGCCCGTGGAGCTTGCGGATGCGATCCGCACTGTGCAGGCTCTCAAGGCGACAGCGCGCCAGCGGCTCACGGCCCGGTCCAGGGAACACACCGCCGGGCTCACCAACGCGTCCCAGGTTGCCGGCCAGCATCAGGCGGTGTACGCAAAGGTCATGGATGGGTTCCGCAGCCGGGAGCCATCACCCTGCCTCTTGGATGTCTTGATGAGTGGTGCGATTTCAAGCGGCGGCAACAGCCTGCCTGACCAACGCCGTTCGCCCCGCGCTGCCATACGTTGTGCCCTGCGCTGGGCTCGGGCTCGCCTGCAAGGGATCAAGGGCTTATGAGAGCTCCGCTCGGCTTCAGTGTGTCCTGCTACCGGGGGGATGTGCCACTGCTCAGGGGATGCCTGGCGAGTATTCGCGCGTTTGCTCCGGATGCGCCGATCTGTCTGTTCACGGATGGCGATTTCCCGCTTCGGCGGCTGGAGCAGGCCTATGACCTGATCGTGATCCCCCGCTCAGCCGTGCGCTCACAGGCCTTGCGCGAACGCAGCTACGGCTACGGGCTCACCAAGATGGTGGCCCTCTGGGAGGCCCCCTTCGAGTGCATTATTCATGTGGATGCGGATGCGGTGCTCTGGGGGGACATCCGCGCCAATCTGCCGGACGAGCCCTGGGACTTTGTATACAACGAGCCCCATGAGGTGATCACCGAGAAGATTTTCAGACAGCAATACTTTGCTCCTGAACTGGTGGCACCTCTTCTTGAAGCCTTCCAGTGGAGATATCGCCCGTACTTCAACTCCGGAGTGTTTGCCTGCCGCGTTGGATGCCTCTGCCTAGATGATTATCTACGCTGTCTTGATGTCCTTGAAGGGGACTACGATTCGTTTCCTTGCATGGATCAGGGAATCCTTTCCCTGATGGTGTTCAAGGCGGTGGATGCGGGCCTGATCACGGCCAGGCAGGCCCATCTGCAGACGGTGGTGCCGGTTGTCGCATCAGCGGAACTCTCGCGTCGCTTCCGGTTTCGCCATGGATCCCCCCAGCTGGAGAAACGGCCAACGGTGATCCATTGGGCCGGGCCGAAGCCTTACATCCTCAACTCCCACCCGTTCTCGGAGCCCATGGATGTGTTCCGCGCGCAGGCGATGCGGCGCTGCGGCCTCCCCCGATGGGTGACGCCGCAACTGGCGATGCGTGTGGATGAACTGCTCTGCCGTTCCCTTCCAGCCCTCAAGCAGCGCCTCAAGGCTCGTCTGAAGGCATGGCTGAGGCGTTGAGGGGTCGAATGCCTGGCCTCACAGTGATCATCCCTGCCCTGAATGCCATGCCCTTTCTGCCCGAGGCCTTGGCATCCTTGGAAGCGCAGACCTTCAGACACTTTGAGGTGATCCTGTGGGACAACGGCTCCACCGACGGGACGGTGGAGGAGGCCAGGCGCTGGATCCCAGAGAGGTTGCCGGGGCGAGTCGTGAGTGATCAGCCGCTCCCCCTGCACCTCTGCCTGGCGCGGATGGTGGAGGAAGCCGATACGGAATTCATTGCCCGCATGGATGCGGACGACATCTGCCTGCCTGAGCGGTTTTCCGTGCAGCTGCAGGCTCTTCTGGGCGATCAGGAACTGGCGGTGGTTGGTTCGCGGTATCGCGAGATCGATGCATCCGGAGCCTTTCTGCCGGATCCTGCCCCCTTTCCAACAACCTATGCAGGCCTTCTCGGGGCTTTCCTCACCTGCAATGCGCTGCTCCATCCATCGGTGATGGTCCGGCGTGATGCGGTGCTGGCGGCTGGTAGTTACAGCCCCTGCCCCCCTCCCTGTGAGGACTACGACCTCTGGCTGCGGGTGGCGAAGTCGCGTCGACTTGCCAACCTCCCCCAAGTGCTGCTCTACTACCGCGTGCATGGACGCGGAATCATCAGTGCGGCCCGGGAGAAGGGAGTGCTGGAGGAGCCGAATCGTGCCTGTATTCAGCGCCATTGCCAGGAGCTGTTTCGCCTCTCTCCACGGCTCTATGCTCGCTTGCGGAGGCGGCGTGTGTTCATCGCTGCAGTGGCGCTCCTTCCTTCAGCGCAGACGATCGCGCAGCGTGCTCGCGTCCCTCTGCGCCGTGTGCTGGGCTCGCAGTCCTTTCTGTTCTCAGCCCGGTGTCTCACCCGCCGGTCTGATCTGTGTTCACGCCTGCTCTGGGGCGTGTGCCAACGGGCCCTGGCGCCATGACAGACGTCTGTGTAGTTGTTCTGAACTGGAATGGACTGGCCCACTTGCCGCTGCTGATTGAGAGCCTCCAGCAGGCACATCAAGCCTACGAGCAGCAACACCTGGGGGTATGCCGTCTGATTGTTCTCGACAACCCCGGACCAACGGATGATGGCGAGTGGATCCATACACATCACCCCGATGTGGAATGCATCCGTGCGCCACGGAACGACTTCCTCTATTCCTACAACTGGCTGCTCCCTCAGCTCGCCGAGCCCTATGTGGTGCTGTTGAACAATGATCTCCGGGTTGACAAGCAGTTTTTGCAGCCCCTGATCCAACCGTTTCTGGCCCACGACGACGTCTTTGCCACCTCCGCTCGCTCCCTCAGCTGGGACGGGGAGAGCGAGAACGGGGCAGCGTTTTCCGTGAACGGAAGGCGTGGTTGGTACTGGTGGAAGATGGACTCAAGCAGCAGCATCACGCCGACGCTGTTTGCGGTGGGGGGCTACATGGCGGTGGACCGAGCCAAGTTCATCGCCTTGGGTGGATTCGATCCGCTGTTCTTTCCTGCCTATGGAGAGGACATCGATCTTTGTCTGCGTGCGTGGGAGCGGGGCTGGCCCTCTCTCTACATTCCCGAGAGTGTTGTGTACCATCGTCAGGGAGCTTCCTGGGACATCGGCGACCGGCGTGACCGTCTGTTCCGCCTTGGTCACCTGCTCATTCTCGAGCGTTATTTCTCCAGCCCTGATCAGCGTGCTGGTCGGACGCTCCACCTTCTCGGGCAGCTGACGCGACCGCCCACAGCCCTGCCTGTGCTTCGATGCTGGATGGAGGCCCGTCTGCGCTGGTGGCGCTACGGCGGACGCAGGCGAATTCCCCTGCGCCTTCCGCGGGAGTTGTGCAGAGCATGTTGAGCGTTGTCGTGCCCGTCTACAACAGAGCAGATCTTCTTCCCCTGACCCTCGCTTCTCTTCTGGACCAGACTCAGCCCGCCGACGAAATTCTGGTGGTGGATGACGGCTCGACAGACGAGAGTGCCGCCATCGCCGAATCCTTTGGGCCACCGGTGCGTGTGATCCGGCAGGCCAATCAAGGCCCTGCGGGGGCCCGCAACCGCGGCCTTGCTGAGGCACAAGGCGAATGGGTGCATTTCTTCGACAGCGACGATCTTGCCCTGCCCAACCTGCATGCAGAGCAACTCGCAGCCCTGGAGCGCTGCGGTGCCGATGTGGCCTACTCCCCCTGGTTGAAGTGCCACATGACGGTCCAGGCCATCGTTCCCATCAACCATGTGCTCCAGCGCCATGGGCTGCCCCGCAGCGACCTCGTGCGCGCCCTGCTCACGAACTGGTCGGTTGTGCCGATCTGCTGCCTGATCCGCACCAGCATCGCCCGTCGGGTTGGCGGCTTTCCCACCGATCTCTATGGCACAGAGGATCAGTTGTTCTTTCTGCGTCTGCTGCTGGCAGGAGCCTGTGTGGTGCACACACCCAGCACGCTCGTGCTCTACCGGGCGGATAATCCTGGGAAACTGAGCGGTGCGGGTCAGGGCAGCTGCCACCATCTGCGGCAGTGGGCCCGTTTCCTGCTGATGGCCCGTGAGGCCTGTCTGCCCCATGGCATCGATCCCTGCCGCTGGTTCGACTACCGCCTGCGCGTCTGGGATGCGCGGGTGAGCCTGGCGGCCCAGGCCGAGCCTGGCGACCTCCCGCTGATGGAGGCCTTGTACCAGCTGGAGCACGGGCCGTGGCCAGGGATGCTTTACCACCTGCGGCGCACCATCCGCCGCAAGGGAGGGGGGCTCACCTGGCGCCTGCTGGGAAGGCGCGCCCACCGCAGCTTCCGGGTCGGGACCCTCGGCGCCAGCCAGCTCGCCGAGCTGCAGCAGTTCGTTTCGTCCGCCTGATGCGCGTTCTCATCCTGGAGGAGGCACTGCAGCGGCCGGCCGGCCACTGGCCCGTGTATCTCGGCGACATCGCCCGGGGGATGAGGTCGATGGGCGACACCGTTCATCTGCTCGCCCATCGCCAGGCCGACCCGGCCCTGCTGCTGCAGCTGGAGGCGATCCCCTGGCTCAGCCGCAGCTGCTGGAGTGACCCCCGGGCCCAGGGCCAGCTGGGCGGCCTTCGCCACAGCGTGCGCTTTGCTCGGGAGCTCAGGCGATGGCTGCGCCAACAGCCTGATCCCTACCACTGGATCTGCAGCCTCACCATGCGGCTGCCCCATTTGCTGGCCTACACCCTGCTGGCCTGGAGCAGTCAGATCCCGGCCAACAGCCGCTGCCTGCTCCTGTTCGTGCAGGGCTTCGGGGTGTATGGCGGGCCCGATCAGCCTGTTCATTTTCCCCCTACAGCCTCGAACCGTCTGGCGCGCTGGTGTTTCCGGCGTCTCCGGCATCCGGTGCTGCGGGGTGAGATCGTTCTGGCGGCTGAAACCGAAGCCATGCGCCAGGAGCTGGCCCAGTTCTCAGACCTGCCGGTGGTGCTGTTTCCCCATCCGGTGCACGTGCGCCCCCTGCCGCGTCGCGCTGAGCCGGAAGCCAGGCCGATCACGATCACCTGCCCCGGATTCGCGCGCTATGAAAAGGGCAGCGATCTGCTTCAGGAGGCCTGTCGCATGCTGTGGGCAGAGCCCGGCTTCGAGAGTGTGCATGTTGTGTGCCAGTGGCCAGAGCCTTTCGCCTTGCGGGATGGCCGTTTGCTCTCCCCCGATGCTGAGCTTCTTGCGGATCCAAGGTTTGAGCTGGTTAATGACAACCTCGATGAAGTGGCTTACCGTGCCCTGCTGGCACGCACGGATCTGATCGTGCTGCCCTATCGCCGTGAGAGTTATCACAACCGTGTCTCTCGTGTTGCCATTGAGGCGGCGATCCATGGCCTCCCCTTGCTGCCGATGCGCGGCACATGGGCGGAAGAGCTCTCGGCTCTTGCTGGCGGTTGTATAGCGATTGAGGATGAAACTCCTGAAGCTGTGGTTGATGGGATGATGGCCGCCTTCAGGTCGCTCGACAAATTGAAAGAGCAAGCAAGCGACTATAGGTCTAGTGTTGTAATGCAGCATTCGGTGCGCGCATTTCGCGGACGCATGGAAGGAATTGCTGGCGCCAGGCTGCCCTCCACGGCACCTATGCAATCTTGTTGAGGAGAGAAGGAAGATATGGTGAGCCATGGAGCAAGTCGTTTCCAGTCTGGCCGTGGTGCATGGCTAGAAGTGTTTACATTCGCTTTCAATGAATCGTGGATTCTCCCTCATTTTGTCAAGCACTACAGAGCCATTGATCCAGCCTGCGCAATAACAGTCTTTGACAACGGCTCAACCGATGGCACCCAGGACATTGCGGCTTCAATGGGATGTTCCGTCCAGTCCTTTGAAACTGGGGGCAAGAGGAGTGATATGGCAATGGCGGCCATCAAAAATACATGCTGGAAGTCATCCCTCGCCGATTGGGTTGTGGTCTGCGACTGCGATGAATTCCTGCATGTCTCGCTTCGATCCTTGGCTAATGAGGCGGAGAAGGGAGTTTCGATTCTTCGCGTTCACGGATTCGAGGTCGTTGGCGCCGCAGGGGTTCCACTGAAGAGAAAGGGTTCTTATCCATCAATATGGTACTGCAAGAGCATTTGTTTTAGGCCTGAAAAGATTCATGCCATCAACTATTCTCCTGGCGCCCATCACTGCTCGCCGGGCGGCAGCGTTGTCTACAGCAAGAATTTTTACAGGCTTGATCATTATCGTTATATCTCCTATCGGTTGTTGCTAAAAAAGCACCTCCGGCATTCTCAGCGTACCGGTGCAGAGGAGGTCGCCGCGGGGTACGGTCTTGGTTATCATATCTATGATCCCTTCGTTATCGCGGCAAGCTACCGTTCGGCCAAGCGGTATGGTCGCAAGTGGCGATTATTCCGCTTGATCCTTCCATTCTATGCTTACAGTCTTTGGCTGAAGCTATTCAAGACCTGAGCGGGGGTTTTTGTCATTCGTAATGCCTCGTTT
Organism: Mesorhizobium carmichaelinearum; assembly: GCA_943368365.1. Lineage (GTDB taxonomy): Bacteria > Cyanobacteriota > Cyanobacteriia > PCC-6307 > Cyanobiaceae > CALRKZ02. Next base: position 299,849 of record CALRKZ020000002.1, on the reverse strand, counting down.
TCTGATCTATTGCACTGAGGCCTCCGGGGGGCTTGCGGATTATGCTCACAGCCAGGCAGAAGCTATCGCCAATGCCTCGATCGACGTCACACTTCTGGCCCCGGCGGATTTCGTTCATCAGTCCACTCGTTACGCTCTCAAGCCTGTTCTGCGCACCTCCGGCTGGAAAGGCTCGACCCGTTTCCTGCATCGGCTTGCCTTCCTGGCTCGGTTGCTCGCCAATGCCCGCTGCCTTGATGCCACGATTCGCTGTTCGGGCTACACGTTCGTTCTGTGGTCGTCCTACACCGAATACCTCGCCCCCCTCTGGGCTTGGCGATTCCGCCGGCTCCGCCGCCTTGGCGTTCACTTTGCTGCCGTCGTGCATGACCCGGTGCGCAGCTACCAGGTGGGGCCCCGTTGGTGGCATCGGTGGTCCATCGCCGAGGGCTACAGCTTTCTCGAGCAGGCCTTCGTTCATGCTCCGATCGGCCTGGATACGGTTCGCCCCATGCCCGATCTTCGGGTCACCGTGATTCCGCATGGCCCGTTCCCCTTTCCTCCTGCCTCCCGCTCCCGTGCCGAGGCACGGCGCCTGCTTGGCGTTCCACTGCACGTTCCCTTGCTGCTGTGCTTTGGCCGGCTGCGCAGCGACAAGAACCTTAACCGCGTTCTCCAGGCCCTCTCCAGCCACCCCACCGCCCATCTGCTGGTGGCTGGCCCTGAGGCCACACCCCGCCAGCTGCAGTCGAGTGACTATCGCCGGCTGGCGAAGGAGCTCGGCGTGGAGAACCGCTGTCACTGGCAGATCCGTTTTCACACGCCACAGGAGGTGGCCGAGGTGTTCGGTGCCGCTGATGCCGTTGTGCTGGCCTATTCCTGGTCTTTTCGCTCCGCCAGTGGTGTGTTGAACGTGGTTGCCAACTACCGTCTTCCCGTGGTGGCATCCGCTGGTGACAGTGCCATGCTCAGTGCCGTTCAGCGCTATCGGCTGGGCGTGGTGATTCCACCAGACGACACCGCTGCTCTTGCCGCGGGAATCAGCCACATCCTGGCCAGCCCCCCTCGCCCGGACTGGCAGGGCTATCTCGACGCCAACAGCTGGAGCGCCAATGCCCAGCAGGTGGTGGCAGCCTTGGGGCTGGGCTGAACTCACGGATGAGCCGACATCTCTGCCCTATGCCATGCCAATTGGATTGGCAAACTCTTTGTATTTGACTTCATGATCTCTGCAGGCTTTCGTCTGTTGTGGCTGCATAACATGGATGGGCTGTCGTTAGCCCTTGGGCTGTCGTTAGCCCTTGGACTGGCGTTCGAGAATTCTTTTTGATCCCTGTTTCCCTGCAGTCTTTGTTTCTCATGTTCAAGGAGCTCGCCAAAAAAGTTTTTGCCCTGGGTGGCCTGGAGCTTCGTAGAATCAACCCTCCCGGGTCTCTTCAGCTGGGCTCTCCCGCCCTAACTCCTCTCTCCCAGTTCTTTCTGGCCACGCGAAAGTCTGGCTTTCGGCCCAGCTTGATTTACGATATTGGTGCCAACCGTGGGTTGTGGACACGAGAAGTCTTCGATGTTTTCCCTTCCAGTCGTTTTATTCTGTTTGAGCCTCAGCGGCATCTTGAGGGATTGCTTGCTGAGTATGTCTCCTCGCTGCCTGAGGCTGAGTTGCGAGGAAAAGCTCTATCAGATCGGCCCGGCAGTGTGCCTTTTTCAGTGTCGCCATGGGATGTTGCTAGCCGTATTGCTGATGCTGACGCTGTGGTCAACGACAGTAGCGTTTACTTGGTGGAAGCCACAACGATTGATATGCAGGCCGAGTTGGATGGCTCTTCGCCTGATGTGATCAAAATTGATGTTGAAGGCGCAGAGTTGAGCGTGCTCCGGGGTGCTCGTCAATCCTTGCGGTGCGCAACAATTGTAATTGTTGAGACTGCTATTTGTTGCCAGGCTACAAGTAATACTGCCATTGCCATTATTCAGGCGATGGCCTCACACGATTTTGTGCTGATGGGCATCGTCAATCTCAATCCTTATCAGACGTCTTCCGGGAGATATGCATCAGGCATCGTCTGGTTGGCTGACTTTGCCTTTGTCCGCAGGGGCACCCAGCTCTGCTCCTGGTTTTCAAGTCCACCCGATGAGGTGCTTGATTCCAGGTGGTAGGCACAGTGAATGCAGGGCTTCTGATGCGTCATCTTGCTTCAAAAGGCCTTTCATTATTCTACAATGAGCTGATCAGTCACCTGCCTTCGAGGAGTCTGCGTCGTGTCTTTCTGAATCCATGGATGGGTTGCTTGTCAGCGTCGGTGGGGGTGCAGATGCACTGCCGCTTCCTGCACGCTCCTGGGGTTTCGATCGGTGAGCGCTCGGTGATCAACTTCGGCAGCCTGCTTGACGGCCGCCGCTATCCGATCACCATCGGCACCGATGTGAGTATCGGACCGGAGGCGGCCATCCTCACCCTGGGCCACGATCCACGCTCGGCACAGTTCGCGGACCGCGGTGGCCCTGTGAGCATCGGCAACCATGCCTGGATCGGCTACCGGGCCATCGTTCTGCCGGGCATCAGCATTGGGGAGGGGGCTGTCGTGGGTGCCGGCAGCGTTGTCAGCCGTGATGTGCCCCCCTACGCGATCGTGGCCGGTAACCCGGCCCGGGTGATCGGCGAACGCCCCCAGCCCCTCACCTACACCCTCAACTACAGCCCCTTCCTGGTGTGATGCCGTCGCCCGCCGCCGCTCACCGGCTGGCGATCCACTTCGCCCGCTTCGGTCCCTACCACCTGGCCAGGATCGGCACCGCCGCCGCCCTGCTCGCCCCGAGAGGCTGGCAGGTGGTGGGGGTGGAGACTGCCGCGCTCGACCACACCTACGCCTGGCGTCTTGAGCGGGAGTCCACGCCCTTCGCGCGTCACACCGTGTTTCCCGAGGCAGCCGCGGAAGCCCTGCCACCGGCGGTGCTGCGCCGTGGCATGGCCACCGCCCTCAGCCAGCTCAGCCCCAGGGCGGTGGCGATTGCCGGCTGGGCCACCCCCGACGCCCGCGCCTGTCTGGCCTGGTGCCGCCGCCATGGCGCACGGGCGATCCTGATGAGTGAAACGCGCGCCATCGATGGCCGCCGCCCCTGGTGGAAGGAGTTCTACAAGCGCCGCCTCCTGCGTGATGTCGACGCGGCGCTCGTGGCAGGGCGCAGTCACCGCGATTACCTGATCAGCCTTGGGTTTCCCGCTGAGCGCATCGCCTTTGGCTACGACGTGGTGGACAACGACTATTTCCGCACCGCCTGCCTCAACCTGCGCTGTCGGGAGGCTCCGCCTGCGCGGGCGTACCTCCTCGCCTCGAACCGCTTCCTGCCCCGGAAGAATCTGTCCTCCCTCCTGCGCGCCTTTGCCACCTACCGCCAGGCCGCCGACGGCCAGAACCTCCAGGCGTGGGACCTCTGTGTGCTGGGCGACGGCCCCGAGCGCTCGGCCCTGCTCCAACTCGCCGCCGACCTCGGCATCTGGGTTTATCAAGGCTGCCCCTGGGATCCGCAGCGGCCTCGGCACAGCACCCCCGGGCTTCTGCTTCCCGGCTTTCGCCAGATCGAGGAGCTGCCCCGCTTCTACGCCCACGCGGCTGCGTTCATTCACCCTGCCGCATCGGAGCCCTGGGGCCTGGTGATCAACGAGGCCATGGCCTCTGGCCTGCCGATCCTCAGCAGCCGCAACGTCGGGGCCGCGGAAGAGCTCCTGGAGCCTGGCCTGAACGGTTTCTGCTTCGATCCCCAGTCCGTTGATGCCATCGTCGAGGCGGTGATCGCCCTCGCTTCCCTCCCCCCGGCTCGTCTGCGGGCGATGGCAGCGGCGAGCGACGCTCTGGTCGAGGATCGTTGCCCCAGCAGCGCCTTCGCGGAGGGGCTGCATCACCTGCTCACCTTGCCCCCGCGGTGACCAGCGCTCCATGGCTCACGCTCCAGATCGGCGCCCGCGAGCACTACGCCATTCCGCGGGCCCTGCACCGCCGGGGGGCTCTGGCTGGCCTGGTGACGGATCTGTGGTTGCCGCCCGGATCACGCCTGGCTGTTCTGCCTGGTCTGCAGCGCCTTCGCGACCGTTGGCACCCGCAGCTCAGCGATGCGCGGGTGTTGGCCCCCACCCGCCGGCAGTTGCTGGTGGAAGCTTCGATGGCGATCCGGGGCAGGCGCATGGGGTGGCCTGGAATCCTGGCCCGCAATCAGCGCTTTCAGCGTGATGCCACGGCACAGTTGCGTCGGATTGAGCAGCAGCTGCCGCCCCACACGGTGGTCTTCGCCTACAGCTATGCGGCCCGGCTGCCCCTGGAGGTCGCCCGTGCCTGGGGCTGGCGCACCGCGCTCGGCCAGATCGACCCCGGTCCGGAAGAGGAGCGGATCGTGGCCGCCGAGCGGCGCCGTTATCCCGACCTGGCCACCTTCTGGCGGCCGGCGCCGGCCGCTTACTGGACCCAGTGGCACCATGAGCTCGAGCAGGCTGATCGGGTGGTCGTGAATTCCACCTGGAGCCACCAGTGCCTCATCAAGGCGGGTGTTCCAGCCGCCAAGCTGCGCACCATCCCTCTCATCTATGACGCCGTGTTGGGCCCGCATGCAGCACGTGAGTCCAGATCACAGGCTGCTCCATTTCAACTGCTCTTCCTGGGTACCATTGGCCTACGCAAGGGTGTGGCCCGTTTACTGGAGGCCATGCGGTTGCTGGAGGGAAACCCGATCCAGCTCACCCTGGCCGGACCCACCGAGATCGATCCGGCCTGCTGGGCGGGGCGGCCGAACATCCGATGGATCGGTGCAGTGCCCCGTAGCCAGGTGGGAGACCTTTATGCTGCCGCCGATGCCATGGTGCTGCCGACGCTCTCCGATGGGTTTGCGCTCACCCAGCTCGAAGCACTCGCGCACGGTTGCCCGGTGATCGCCTCAACCTTCTGCGGCGAGGTGGTCACCACCGGTGCCAGTGGCTGGTTGCTTCCCAGCCTCGAGCCTGACATCATTGCAGCCACAATCCGTGAGGCGGCGGAAACCTCAAGAATGCTGACGCGTCCGCTGCCGTTGCCCTTCATCGGGATGGAGCAACTGGCCGATGCAGTCCTTGATCTCTTCGAGCCTGCATGAATTCTGGTGCCGCGGCGCGCGATGGACCCCTCGCCGGGGGCGTCGGTGCCATGATCCTGTCCACCTCGGCGTTCGCCCCGATGCGTGGTGCGCAGTAAGTCTCCTCTCATTTCCCTTTGTTGCTTCTCTGGGGTTCATCCCGAATGAGCCGATCTTGGCTCTCAAGACCCTTCTCTTGCCTGCTGCCTGATGAGTGATCCAACCCAGCTCTCCTTCGCTGAACTCTTCTGGTTTCTGCTCCTGGTTGGTCTCTTCCTCAACGATCTGCTGCGGGCGTTTTCCAGCAGGGATCCACTAGCGGTCTATCAGCCTCCCATCTTCGTGATGGCCTTCATGGCCTACTACTGCTTGATCGGTCCGATCCAGCGGCTTATCAGCAACGACTGGCTCTACCGATCCCTGGATTTTCGGGCACTGGCCGTGTATGGATGGGCTGGAGCAGCCGTCTTCTACGCCTCCTTGAGCGTTGGCTACGCAACCTTTCGGCACTGGCGTCCAGCCCGACGCTTCTCGCCTCCGTTCGATGAGCGACGATCCGCCCGGCTCGGTGGACTTCTCTGCCTGAGCGGGTTCCTTCTCTATCTTGTACCCACCGGTCCAAGGGCCTTCGCCTTGATGAATCCGTTCGGGGCCTCTTCCTCATCACTCTTCTATGTGGGAGGTCTGAATGTGGGCCCTTTCACGAACTACTTCACCTCCGCGATTAATCTCCTCATCCCAGGGGTTCTTCTCCTTTTCGCGGCCTGGATTCGTCGCCGTGGAAGCCCCATCGGATGGATTCTCTGGATGCTTGTGGCCATGGCATTGTTCTCCAGCCTTGGGTTTCGATGGAGAATCGTCTCACTTCTGGTTCCAATGGTGATTCTTTGGTTTCTGGCTCGAAGCAAAAGGCCATCCCTGCCTGTTCTCGGGTTGTGTGCCGTGGGCCTTCTGGCCTTGGCTGGTTTCATCGGTATCACCCGCACCTACGGTGCTGGACTCACTGTGCAGGAGGGCCAGGAGTTCAGTCTTGAACAGCTTCTTCTCGCTGGTCTGGATGAATCCTCGATTTTCCTCACTACCTCTGGAATTATCTCAAGCGCCCCTGATAGCCAGCCCTTTGTGGGCCTCCAGCCGATCATCAGCACGCTTCTATTCCCGGTTCCTGCTGATTTCCTTGGTGGCCTGAAGAATTCGGCTGAATACTTGATCGCAGCGTTGCGTTCTTTTTATCAGCAGCCAGTGCTTGCCGTGGGGGATGCCATTCTAAACTATGCTGAATATTATCTGATGTTTGGATGGTTTTCTCTTGTGTTGATGGGCGTCCTGAGCGGTTGGTTGCTGCGTTGTCTTTGGGAATGGTTCTCCCTGCGCAGACATGAAACGCTGGCCCAAGTGGCCTATGTCGCAACATGTGGACTCCTCTATGTCTGGGTGTCAAGGGGTTACATGCCTCAGGTTGCCCTCACCTTTGCATTTGGCTCACTCCCGCTGTTCTGGTTGTATTACCGCCAAGCCCGTCCAGTTCGTAGCCTTATCGCCCGCCCGGAGGGCCCCAAGCCGCAAACGCCTGTGGTTTGACCGGGACAGCCTCAATCCTTCATCTCCTCTGCTCTCCGTTGCGCATTGCTCACATGAGCCGCAGTCGCGGTTCCGCCGATGGAGGGATCTCGTTGATTGTCGAGGAGATGATCGCGGCCCAAAGGCTTGCCCATTCCCATCTTGATGATGCACGCATTCGCTGGCTGGCCCCCCCCGACGATCTCTCTGCCGAACTGCGCCGAGATCCCCCTGACCTGGTGCACGTTCACGGTCTGTGGAGTGCGCCCAACCGCTTGCTTTCCCTTCGGCCTCAGCTGGCGTCGGTGATCGCACCCCAGGGGATGCTCGATCCCTGGGCCCTTGCCCAGAGTCGCTGGCGTAAGCGAGCAGCCTGGCGCCTGTTCGAGCGAGCCAACCTCCAGCGCGCCGGTGCCGTGCAGGCTCTCGGCACGGCCGAATGGAAAGCGATCCGCGCCCAGGGGGTGCGTTCCCCAGTGGCGATCATCCCCAATGCTGTGAGCTTGCCCCCTGAGGAGGCCGTGTTGGCGACACCGTCACCCCCCCCCTGGAGCCCAGGGCAACCGAGGGTTCTGCTTTTTCTGTCCCGCTTTCACAGGAAGAAGGGCCTCGACCCCTTGCTGCAGGCTTGGCAGGAAGTTGTGGCCCTCGCGCGGGAGGCCCAATGGCGGTTGGTGCTGGTGGGCTATGGCGATGAGGGGCGGCTGGCCGATCGGGTGGCTGCCGCCCAGCGCCATGGCGAGCTGCCTGCTGTGGAGGTGCTGGGTCCTTGCTTCGGAGCCGCAAAATCTGCTGCGCTCGCCTCCGCCTCCGCCTTCGTGCTGCCCTCCTTCAGTGAGGGCTTGCCGATGGCCGCTCTCGAAGCGATGGCCCATCGACTGCCTTGTCTGCTGAGTGCCGCCTGCAACCTGCCGGAGGCTTTCGATGTCGGAGCAGCCCTGCGGACCGAACCCGAACCCGAAGCTCTCGCCGCTGCATTGCGCCAGCTCTTTGCTCTCACCTCGGCCGAACGCGTCGCGATGGGTTGCGCAGGCCGCGCCATGGTGGCCGCCCACTACAGCTGGCCTCGGGTGGCGGTACAGACGATCGAGCTCTACAGCTGGATCCTGGGTGGTGGCGAGCGGCCGGGATTTGTGCAGCTGGGTTGATGCGTCAAGACCTTGCTGCCTATCGCACTCCCCCCCACTGGCAACCGGGCGCTCCGCGCTGGCGCCAGGCGCTGTGGGTGTTGCTGGGTCAGCCGCTGTTGGGCTCCTTTCTGCCCGGCACCCCGTGGCGGAAGTCGCTGCTCCGGGCTTTCGGCGCCCGGCTGGGTGAGGGAGGTCGCCTCAAGCCGCATCTCCGGGTGAAGTTCCCCTGGCGGCTGGTGGTGGGCCACCACTGCTGGTTGGGGGAGGAGGTGTGGATCGACAACCTGTCGACGGTCTACCTCGGCGATCGTGTCTGCCTCTCCCAGGGGGCGTACCTGTGCACCGGCAACCACGATTTCCGCTCGCCCGGTTTTGATCTGCGCGTGGAATCGATCCGGGTCGACGACGACGCCTGGGTAGCCGCGCGAGCCGTGCTGGCTCCCGGCACCCATGTCGGTGCCGGAGCGGTGGTGGCCCTCGGCGCGGTGGTGAAGGGAGAGGTTCCTGCTGGATTCCTGGTGGCCGGCAATCCCGCCCAGCCTGTGGGCCGGCGATGAGGTCAGCTCCGGCCATCGGGGCGTCGGCGCTTGGCTTGGGCCTGCTCTGGTGGCACTGGCCCGCTCTGGCGCCTTGGCTCGTGTCCATCGGCAGGGGTTCTGCCGGAGCGGTTCCCGCGGTTGTGGTGCTGGCCGAGGATCCACGCCGCACCGAGGCGGCGCTGGATCGCTGGCTGCAGCAGCCCGGCAGCCTGCTGGTGATGCAGGGCTCTCTCCCGATCCAGCAGGCCGCCCGCGTCCAGCTCGCCGCCCGCCACCCCACCCCCCAGTCCCTTGCCAGAGTGCGATCGCTCCTCTGCGGCCACGACACGCTGGGCCAGCTCACCTGCCTGGCGGAGGCGCTCCGCGGCTGGCGCCACCCGGACAGCAGTCCAGTGATCGGTTCAGTGGTGCTGGTGACGGGTCGGGAGCATCTGCCCCGCGCCCTGGCCATCGCCCGCATCGTGCTGGGAGGTCAAGGGTTGCCGGTGGAGGGGCTGGCGGCAGACACGGTTGCTCCCCCCGAGCATCCGCTGCGTGCCTGGCGGGACCTCCTGCGCGCGCAGCTCTGGCGTGCCACGGGTTGGGACGGCCGCCCCCCCTTCCTTCTCCGGGGAACCTGAGGCCATGCGGCTGCTTCTGATCGTCCCCACCCTCGACTCATTCCGGCTGCTGCCGCGGCTGGTGGCCTCTCTCTGCCAGCAGAGCGAGACCGGCTGGCGCGTGCTGTTCATCGATGGCCCCAGCCGGGCCGATCACCGCGCCTGGTTGGGGCGGCTCTGTGCCGCCGATCCGCGCTTCGCCTGGCAGCCCCAGGACCCGGCCGAGCCTGGGATCTTCGGGGCGATGAACCAGGGATTCGCCGCCGCCGGGCCTAAGGAGTGGGTGCTGTTCTGGGGCAGCGACGACTGGGCCGCCGCCCCGCACGTGTTCACTCGGCTGGGCGATGCGCTGAGACAGGCCCGAACCGCAGAATTCACACCTGATCTGCTGGTCTGCCGTGGCCGCTATGTCACGCTGCCGGTCGATCCCACGACCGCCGCCAGGCTGGGGCGTGCCAGCGCTTTCCGCTGGTTCGGGGCTTATCGCCGCTCTCTTTTGCTGGGCTCGACACCACCACATCAGGCCACGGTGATCGGCCCTGGCGCACGCTCCAGGCTCCCCCGCTATGCCCCCAGCTTCCAGCTTTCGGCCGATCTGGATTACTTCCTTCAGCTCTCACGATCCCAGGACCTGCGGGTGGAGCGTCTTGATCTGGAGTTGGTGCACATGGCCGCTGGGGGGGTGAGCGGCCTTCGCCACCGGCGGCGCCTGCAGGAGGTGCGCTGGGCCTACCGGCGTGCCTTTGGCTGGCTCTGGCCGCTGCCGTTCCTGCTGCGCTACCTGCAGCGGGGGTTGAGCCTCCTGCAGCTCCCCTCAACGATCGCCTCACCATGACCGAAGCTCCCCCAGTCACGCTGGTGATCTTCGGCGCCAACAGCCTCTGCGGCGAGGCCCTGATTGAGCATCTCCCCGATGGCACGCACTGGCTGTGCCTGGGGCGACGGCTGCCGCCGGGCGTTGCCGCTGATCGCTGGCGGCACTGTGATCTCACCGATCTCGCAGCCGAGGGGCTGCAGACCGCCGCCGCTGGTCTGCCCGTGGGGCCCCAGGTTTGGATCGCCTTCGCGCACGTGTGGCTGCTGGCGCCTTTCCTCCAGGCTCTGCGGGCTCATGCACCGGAGAGGCTGGCCGGCTTGCGCGGGGTGGTGGCCTGCTCCTCCTCGAGCGTGATCACCAAGCGCTTCGCCGCCAATCGCCACGACCGGGATCTGGTGGCCCGACTCAACGCCGCTCAGGAAAGCCTGCTGGCAACCTGCCAGGCCGTCGGGGCGGGCTGTCTGATCCTGGCTCCGACGCTGATCCATGGCCGCACGGCGCACCACCGTGACCGCAACATCGAAACCCTCAGGCGCCTTCTGCGCTCCCTACCCCTGGTGGTGCTTCCGGCCCGCACGGGGATGCGTCAACCGCTGGCCGCGGCCTCGCTGGCGGCCGTGGCTCTGGCCAAGGCCCGTGGCCTCCAGGCCGATCCAGCCGGAGCGAAGGCTTCGCCCGGGAAGGTCCTACTGCCGCTTGGAGGTGATGAAACCCTCAGCTATCGGGATCTGCTGCGGCGGATCCAGGCGGTCGATCCGGTGGCCGCGCGCTGCCGTCTGCTCACCCTGCCGACCGGGGTGTTCCAGTGGCTGGCCGCCCTCCTGCTGTTGTTGTCACCGCGGCGGTTCGAAGCGCTGCAGCGGCTCAGCGTCGATCTGGCCGGGTTCGTGCCGGCTGCCGAGCTGCTGGGCCTGCCGGGGCAGCCGTTCACCGTCGCCGCTGCCGAATGACGGGACCTGTGCCGACCACGCTGTTCACCGTGCTGGCCAGTGCCGTGGCGAGCTGGTCACTGGTGGCCATTCTGTTGCCGCTGTTGAGGACGCGTCTGCCCGACCGGCCGAACCAGCGCAGCGCCCATCGGCGTTCCATCCCGCGGGGAGGAGGGGTGGCCTTCGTGGTGGTGAGCTGCCTCTGGGGCTGGCCGCCCGTTCCGCTGATCTGCCTGCCGCTGGCGCTGGTCGGACTGCTGGATGATCGGCTGAACCTGCCCGCAGGGGTGCGCTACAGCGTGCAGCTCGCCACGGCGTGGGGGTTGGTGCGCGTGGCGGCTGTCACCATCCCCCCTGGCTGGATGGGGGGCGTGCTGCTGACCTTGGCGTTGGTCGGGGTCACCGCCCTGATCAACTTCGTGAATTTCACCGATGGCCTCGATGGTCTGGTGGCCGGCTGCGGCGTCGTGATGTTCGCCACCGCCGCCCTCACCCCGGGCGGTGGCTGGCTCTGGCCTCTGGTGGGGGCGTTGGTGGGATTCCTGCTCTGGAACTGGAGTCCCGCGACGCTGTTCATGGGTGATGTGGGCAGCACCTTTCTGGGCGCCGTGTTCGCCGGAAGCGTGCTGCAGCAACCCTCACCGGCCCAGGCCGTAGGCCTGCTGCTGGTGGGTTTCCCGCTGCTGGCCGATGCCGGTGTGTGCGTCGTGCGTCGGCTGCTGGCTGGCCAGGCGGTGTTTCAGGCCCATCGAGAGCATCTCTATCAGCGCCTGCAGCGGGCGGGCTGGAGCCACCCAGCGGTGGCTCTGCTTTACATCTCCGCCACAGTGGTAATGGCGGCAGCTTATGGCTCAGGGCAGGTGTGGTGGACTGTTTCCGGTGGTTTGGCCGTGTTGACCAGTGGAATCTGGTTGGACCAACATGCCGCCATTCCATTCAAGGATTCAGAGTTTCTCTGAATCCTTGAATGGGTTTCAACCAAGCGCTTCAATCACCCAGGGGGTGTCTCAGACTCGTTGGTAACGCTTGCGCAGGCCGCCGAGGACGCCGACCAGGGGTGCGATGGCCAAGAGGGAAACGCTGGCTGGCACCGCCGTGACGGTAAAGGAAACGTTCGCCGTGCCAATCAGTCTTTGGTTGCCAAGGTTTTTACACTGCTCGGAGTTGCAGGTGCTGAAATCGGCGGATGTATCCGTGAAGTTCTGACTGTTGCCGATGGTGTTGGGCAGTGAGGCGGCGGGAAGATCAACGGCCAGGAACTGGGTTTCACCGGATGTTGTGGCACCTGCCAGGACCAGGGTGGACCCGTTGTAGGTGGTGAGTGTTGGGTCGAGCGTGATGGGTTGGGCTGGACTTGCCAGGCTGAACAGCGTGACCTGGCCAGAGGTCAACGCAAAAGGCGAATAGGAAAACGTGGCACTAAAGGTGAATGGAGCCGGAGGGGAGATGCCGGTAGGGCAACCACCGCCCACCTGAGGCCCAGTGCTGCAGGTGGTGACTGTGCCTGTCCCAGTGAGCACGTAGTCAAGGGCGCGGGCGGGCTCCGGAGACACCAAGCCAACCATCGCAGCGGTGCCGGCGCCTGCAAGGATGGCTAGGGGTGCTTTCATCACGTATGCCCAACTCAAGGGAACACTAGCAAGATCATGACAAGGCTGCGCCGAGAGCGCTGTGAGGGTTAAGACACTTTGATGACTGACTCGTTCAGGAATCTCAACGTGGAGAGGGCTTCGGGGCCGGTTTGCAACGGCGTTCCGTGTTCCGTGGATGGATCAGCCTAACCATTTGCTGATGTTTTTCTTCCACTGGCTCCGATTGGAAGCATTGGGAACGATCGCTGCCAGGCCTTTCGCTTTGGGCTTGGGAGACTTCTCGGCTCCTGCTGTGTAGTAGCTGTAGGTTGTGCTTGGGTCCAGTGCCGTGGCGCCCTGATTGTAGTTTCCATACCCATACTTCGAGTAACCGTAAACTTTGGATTGACTGTCCGTATCGGCCAAGGCATTCGTCACGATGCCAAGCAGTGGTGCGCCGGCCAGTTTGATGCGCTCGATCGCTTCAGCGGGCAGCTGGCGATCCACTTTGTTGAGGCCAACCACAAGCAGGATGCCATCCAGATTTTCGGCAAGAAGGGAAGCATCCGCCAGGCCAAGAACTGGAGGCGTGTCATAGAGAATCAGATCGTAAAGACCGGATTGCGCGATCTCCTCGATCAGGCGCCCCATCCTGGCAGAGCTGAGCAGCCGCGGGGGATCTGGGGCGCGGCGTCCTGCTGTGAGAACATCCCAGCCTTGGTGATCGGGAACGTTCTGAAGCAGTTCCCGCCAGTCGCTGCGGTCTTCGATGAGAAGGTTGGATAGGCCTTCGAGGTTGTTCAGTCCGAGGCGGTGATGCACCTGGGGTTGGCGCAGGTCGGCATCCACGAGCAGCACGCGTTGACCCAATTCACTCAGGGTTTTGGCAAGAAGAACAATCAGCAGGCTCTTGCCTTCTGCTGGAATGGAACTGCTCACGGCAATGGAGCGGACTGGCTGATCACTGTTCAGGAAACGAATGCTGGTGTAGAGGTTGCGGAATGATTCCTGATAGGTGAAGCGTTGGTAACCGGCGATCCCGTCTTGCTGTGAGTCAAGCTCCTTGAGTAGAAATCGCTTCTGGCGCCGCACCCCTTCGAAGAATGAAATGAAGGGAATGTGTCCAAGAAGAGGCACCTTGAGCTCGTCACGCACTTCGCTTGGGCTATGGAAAACGTGATCAAAGCGATCCCTGAGGAGTGCGACCCCAGTGCCAGCCAGCAGACCGAGCAGCAGCCCCTGAAGAAGGCCGCGTCCGACATTGGGCTCAACGGGGGAGGGGATCACGCTGGCTGGGCTGATCACACTCCAGGGGACGTTGTTCTGGGCAATCTCCAATTGGAACTGGTCGCGGGTGCTCAGATAGCTGGCTAAATTGTCCTGGGCTATGGTGAGTTTCTGCTGGAGAGCCTCATATTCGCGGAGACGTCCGGGTTGGTTTTGAAAACTGCTTTCAAGCCGATTGATCTGACTCTGAAGTGATGCCATTGATCCGTCAAGTTGCTTGAGCGTGGCATCGACTGTTTCCAGTTGCTTCTGCTGCAGAAGCGGCTTCAGGTTGTCACGGGCTGCGATCAGGTTCTGCAGATAGGATGATGAGGGCAGATAGGTGGATCGCGCTGCGGCGATCTGGGCTTCCAGGGCGTTCAACTCGGTGAGCAGTGGCTGGTTGGGCACATCCAGCGTCAAGCTCGTGCCCGTGGAGGAACCTTCGGAGCCGGTGCTGCCACGGCCGCTTCCTGCTGTGGTGCTGAATCCGCTGGCGATCAGTTTGCCGCTGGCCACCTCCTGGCGAAGCTCCAGCAGTCGCTGGCGTTCAGCCTGCTGGCTCAGCAGTGTGGCCCTGAGACCTTCCGACTGGCCCCGCAGGGACGTGGCCTCCGACTCAGGATTGAGGACGTTGTTGCGGACTCGGAAGCGTTCGAGCTCGCCCTGGATCTCCGCGCTTCTTGCCTGCAGCTGAGGTGCTTGCTGATCGAGGAAACGAACCCCTTCGCGGAGTTTCTGGCGCCGCTGCTGCAGCGCCCATTCGAGATAGGCGGATTCGGTGAGGCGGAGGCTTTGCTCCACCAGATCGGGGGAGATTCCCCGCGCTTCAACGGAAAGAACGCCTGATGCGAGGATGGCGCTTCTTTGGGACGGGTCAGCGGAAACCAGGCTGACGTTGATCTGGGGGAGGGGCTGATCGGGAAACTTCTTCTGCAGCGTGTTGTAGACAGGCTCGAGAACTGCGGGGCTTTCCAGCACCCGAATGAGGGTGGGAACGTCGTTGCGGGCCACATTCCTGGCCACCGATGCGATGGCGCCTCCTGACTCGGCTCCTTCCCGGGTAGCCGTATCGCTGATTGGGTCTGAAATCAGAAGTGTGAAACTCCCTTGGAAAACGGGGGCCGTGATGCGACGGAACACGGTTGTCAGCCCGAACACCAGGGTGACGCCTGCGGCGGTGAGCAGGAACAGCTTCTGTCTCCGTCGCAGAATCTTCGCGACAGACTGGAGGGGATTGCCGGCCTCGGGCTCGGTGGCGGCAAACGGCAGCACGTAGGCACCAGGGGCGGGCTGGTTCGGTTGCGTCGTGCTGGGAGCCATGGCCATGCCGTTCTGGTTGGAGTTTATGGGAATTCAGCGGGGAAGCCACCGCGTCGGCGCTACGGGCGTTGTGAACGTGACGCAACGCCGGACTGCGGGGCGGTTTGACCGTCTTCCGGGCGTAGTGTTCGTCCTGGATTGGGGCTTCGCTCCGGCATGGACGTTGACTTCAGTTTGGGTCGGGCACGGACACTGGCTCGCCTCTGCGCTTACACCCTCCTGGCCGTCTTCCTGATCAGCCTGCTGGCGGCCTCTCTCCCGTTACCCCTCGGTGACCCGCAACGGGCCCTGGCGTTGCTCACCGAACTGGTGGAACGCTCCACCCTGCCTGCGGTGGCTGTGCTCTTCCTGTTCACCGGTTTTTCCGGCGATGCGCTCCCCGCTCTCTGGGAGTGCCATCTGGCGCGCTGGATCAGGCCTCTGTTGCGGGCCGTCATCGTCCTTTACCTGATCCTCGCCATCGCGGTGATCGGGCTCGGCCAGCATCTCCGCGCCACCGGTACCGCCAGCCTCAATGCCCAGGTCCAGGGGTCGGTGGATGGACTCCGGCAGATGCGGCAGCGGGTGAAAGCCGAGACCGACCCCGTGGAACTGGGCCGGTTCGTTGCCTCTCAGCCCATGCTTCAGCAGGCATTCCAGCAAGGTCAAGCGCCGCTGGGTCCGTCCGTCCCCCTCGGCGAGCAGCGGCAGCGCATCGAAGCCTTGCTCGACAGGGCAGAAGCCAACCTGTTACTGCAGGCACAGAGGCGTCGCGCTGATGCCACGGGGGCACTGTTCCGACAGGTCGCCAGGCTCACTCTGGTGGCCATCGTCTACGCCCTCTTCTATCTGGCTGCAGGGCTGATCTGGCCCCGCTCGGTTGTCGCCACCGCAGACCGGGTGCTCCGCAGCCGGCAGGCTCAGCAGGAGGCCCGGGAGGTTGGTCCAGACGCCGAACCATGAGGTGGTCGGGCGAATCCAAGGTCAGGCTGACCCTTCTGGTGGCGCTGGCCTCCAGCCAGTTGAGCCTTCTGGTCCGAGCCGATCAGGTTGGTTTCGCCATCATGAGCGCCCTGGCCTGGATGGGCGGGGGGCTCCTGCTGCTCGAGCGGGAAGAGGGCGGCCAGGCTGTCCCTCTGAGCCAGGTTCCTCGCCGCCGCTTCCTGTTGTCGGCTGCCCTGCTGTTCTGGGCGTTGCTCGTCCTGAGCTTCTCAGCCCGGCTCTACGATCCACTTCTGCTGGTGCTGCCTCTGGTGGTGCTCCCGGCCCTCGGGAGCCTGGCGGGCATGGCCTGGTTCTCATCCGCGCTGGGTACGCAGATCCTGATCGGCTTGCTGCCCGTGGTTCAAGTCATCATCAATCGCTACCTGCCCACCGCGGGCCTGGCGCGTTCCACCGCCCAGCTCTCCGCCTTTCTACTCTGGCTGCTGGGCACTCCGGCCATCTCCGAAGGCCCCAACATCATCGTTCCTGGGAGAGTCCTGCGCGTCGATGCCAGCTGCACAGGAGTCACCGTCCTGGCGCTCTGTCTGGCAGCCTCCCTGATGCTCGCGCTTGTCCTGCCGCCACCGCCGCTCGCGGGTCGAAGTCGCCGTGGCTCCCTCACACTCGTGCTGGCGACCCTCGGCACGGTGGCCCTGATCACGGCATTCCTGGTCAACGCCTTGAGGGTGACGCTGCTCGCGTTCACCGACTTCACCCCCGGACTGACGGGATTCAGTCGGATCCGCAGCTTCGGCTTCTGGCATGAAGGGATCGGTTCCCATCTCTTTTCCTTCGTGGCGATCACCATTGTCTGCACCGTCTATGTGGTGTTTCTTGAGTTGACCTGCTCTGCCCCGGCTCCACGGATTCCCCATGAGCCATGAGAGCCAGGCCGGGCCACCACCCGTGCCGTCCGGCTGGAGTCGGCGCCATGTCGTTCTCCTGGCCTTGGCAGGATGGGCCGCCATCCTCTCGCTGGAAACCTTGTTCCGTTCCCCAGGGGTGCCCACCGGCATGGCTTTGCCGCAGCGGCTGACCCGGCAGGGAATGCTCTATGTACGGCGCCAGGCGCCCTCCAGGTCCGCGTCGCTGCCAGCGGGTCTCACCCTGCTCGAGGCAGCCGATTTTCACCCGTTGCCATCGCATGGCTGGCGTCAGCCCCTTTCTCCCATACGCCTGCGTCTGATCGGCCTGGCCAGCAGCGGCACAGGCGTTCACATGCCGGTGGAGGCGATCGCGCCGGCCATCCTTGGGCCCCAAGGCCGAGGGGCATGCGTCGCCTTGCATGAGTCCGGTGAGGTCAGTCGCACGATGGCCACGGCTGCGCAGTGGAACCAGTGGATGGCCTCCAGTCGCCCAGGACCTGACGAGATGGTGCTCTGGCTGGCCGGACTGCGCCCTTATCGAGCCAATGTCTGCCTCTGGGAGGGGCTGCCGTGAGACCGTCCGGTTCGGCCCCGGTGCTCCTTCGTCGGCTCGTGCTGATGGGGGTCGATGGAGCCCTGATTGTGCTCGGGTTCTGGCTCGCCTTCGTCATTCGGCTGGGTTCGTGGCTGCCGCCGCTGTTCCTCAGGAACCTCCACCTGCTGCCCTGGGCGGTGGGGATCGGGCTCATCGTCCTGCTGGTCACCGGCTGGTACCGGGGTCTGACCCGCTACTCCGGTAGCCACACCCTCTATGGCCTGCTGCCGCGCACCGGCCTGACGGTGCTGCTGCTGCTGCTGGTGTCCACCTTGGGCGGTCGCCCCGATCCTCCCTTGCGCAGCTTCTGGATCCTGTTCTGGCTGCTCGACACTGCCGGGGCCATCGCCGCACGCATCGTGATGCGTGACCTGCTGCGCATCTGGCTGGCGCGGCAGAGCCTGCAGGCCGAGTCCGCCGGTGGGGCAGGTGGGGGGAACGACCGGTTGCCCACGCTGGTGTTCGGCGCCGGCCAGGCGGCGGCCCAGCTGCTCGCCGATCTGCGTTATCAGCATCGCTACGCGCTGGTGGCCGTTCTGGATGACGATTCCTCCCTCTGGGGGCGACGTCTGGCGGGATTGCCGATCCATTCCCCCGCCGCCCTCGACCGGCTGATCCAGCGCCATGGCATCCGGCAGGTGCTGCTGGCGGTTCCTTCGGCGTCGCGCCGTCGACGTCGGGAACTGGTGGAACGGTTCAATGCCGCTGGCCTGGCGGTGCTTTCGATTCCTTCCCTGGCCCGGATCGCCGCCGGCGAACAGGTGGTGACCGATCTGCGGCCCGTGGCGATCGAGGATCTGCTCGGCCGGGAGACCAGTCAGCCCGACAGGGCGCTGCTGAGCACCGCCGTGACCGGCAAGGTGGTGCTGGTCACGGGCGCCGGCGGTTCGATCGGCTCGGAGCTGTGCCGCCAGGTGTTGCGCCTGCGGCCCCGCGCCCTGGTGCTGCTCGAGCGCAGCGAGGTGGCGCTCTACGAACTCGATCAGGATCTGCTGCGCCTTCGCGCCCAGAGTCACGACGACCTGCCGGTTCCCCTGCCCGTGTTGGGGGATGTGTGCGACCGGCCACGGCTGGAGAGCCTCTGCCGCGATCAGGGCGTACAGGTGTTGTTTCACGCGGCCGCCTACAAGCATGTGCCCCTTCTGGAACGCAATCCCTGCGTCGGCGTCGCCAACAACGTGGGCGGAACCCGTGTCGCCCTGGAGGTCGCCTTCGCCTGTGGGCTGGAACGCTTCACCCTGATCTCCACCGACAAGGCCGTCCGTCCCACGAATGTGATGGGGGCCAGCAAACGTGTCTGTGAATTGCTGGTGCAGGCCAGCGCGGCCCTTGCCGGGGCGCGGGCTGACGCGGCACCGGTCTGCTCGATGGTGCGCTTCGGCAACGTGCTGGGCTCGTCCGGTTCAGTGGTGCCGCTGTTCCGCCGTCAGATCGCGGCTGGGGGGCCCGTCACCGTGACCCACCCGGAGATCACCCGGTTCTTCATGACCATCCCCGAGGCGGTTGAACTGGTGCTGCAGGCCAGCGCCATGGCCCGGGGCGGGGAGGTGTTCGTGCTCGACATGGGTGAACCGGTGCGCATCCTCGACCTCGCCCGCCAGATGATCCGCCTCTCGGGATGCTCGGTCTGCGATGACGATCATCCCGATGGCGAGATTCCCATCGTCTTCACAGATCTGCGTCCTGGAGAGAAGCTCTACGAGGAACTGCTCATCCAGGAGAGCGACCAGCCCACGGACCATCCTCTGATCCGCCAGGCCCGGGAGGAGTGTCTCAGCTCCGATCGCCTCGCCGCCCTCCTCGAAGATCTCGACGAAGCGCTGCGACGCTGGGACGAGAACGCCCTGCAGCTGGTGCTGGCGGAACTGGTGAGGGAGTACCGCCCGCAGGGATCGAGGGCCGTGGTGGGCCGGCTTGCTGCCGAGTCCGGCGGAACCATCAGTCCGGTCTGAACGGATCAGCGGGGGTCATGAAAGGCTCTGCCGTCTTTCCGGCGAGCTTCCCCACGCCGTGCTTCCCGCCGGCTGAACTCGCTCACGCTCGGGTTTCCCCGTTCCGGATCCACATGCGCCACCTGCTGCCACAGATCGCGGGGCGCCCAGCGCACCTCATGGCGCACGCGGTCGTGGCGGATCACATGGCACCAGCGGCTGGAGCCGCAGCTGGGGCAGAACAGTTCCTCCAGCCACTCGTTGCTCAGCACCAGCACCGGATAGGCGTTGATCACCAGCCGGGCCTTCCTGTCGCTCATGCCCCGGTGCTTCAACTCCTCGGGTGTGAGCAGGTGGAGGAAATACTTGCGTCCGGTCCCGAGTACTCGCTCCTCGGGATGGGCGGGGCAGAACAGATCCCTGCGGCGGGGGCGGCGGTTCCGACGGGGGGAATCACCGTTGCTGCTGGCCTGCATCCACGGGTGGAAACTTCACGAAGCGTAGGCGCGGTGCTCACTTCGCGTCCATCCAGTTCGCTCCCCAACCCGTCTCCACCACCAGCGGCACGGTCAGTCGCACGGCGTGTTCCATCACACGCTTCACGGTGGCCAGCACGGTGTCGCGGGCCTCGGGGGCGGCCTCCAGCACCAGCTCGTCGTGCACCTGCAGCAGCAGCCGGGCCGGCAGGGCGGCGGCGTCGAGCTCCCGCTGCAGCTGCACCATCGCCAGCTTGATGATGTCGGCGCTGGAGCCCTGGATCGGGGCGTTGGCGGCGGCCCGCAGCTGCTGGCCCTCCATGCCGCCGCGGCGGGCCACCTCCAGCTCGATCTCCTCCGGCGGGCGGCCCCGCAGACGGCCCAGGCCGCCCGGATCGAAGTGGAACGGCCGGCGCCGGCCGAGGATCGTCTCCACGTAGCCCTGGCTGAGGGCGAGCCGTTCCTGCAGCTCCAGGAAGCCGAACACCTTCGGATAGCGCTCGCGGAACCGGCCCAGGAACTCCTTCGCCCGGGCCTGGCCCAGGCCGGTCTCCCGCGCCAGCCGCTGGGAGCCCATGCCGTAGATCACCCCGAAGTTGATCGTCTTGCCCAGGCGCCGTTCCTCGGGGCTCACCTCCTCCTTCTCCAGCAGCAGGCGGGCCGTGAGGGCGTGCACGTCGTCGCCGTTGTTGTAGGCCTCCAGCAGCACCTCCTCGCCGGAGAGGTGGGTGAGGATGCGCAGCTCGATCTGGGAGTAGTCGGCGCTGATCAGGTCCCAGCCCTGCTGGGGCAGGAAGGCCTTGCGGATCCGCCGGCTGAACTCGGTGCGCACCGGGATGTTCTGCAGGTTGGGGTTGCTGCTGCTCAGCCGTCCGGTGGCCGTCACCGCCTGGTTGAAGTCGGTGTGGACGCGGCCGGTCTCCGGCTCCACCAGCGCCGGAAGGGCGTCCACGTAGGTGCTGCGCAGCTTGCTGAGGATGCGGTGCTCCAGCACCAGCGGCACCACCGCATGGTCGTCGGCCAGCTTCTCCAGCACGGCCGCGTCGGTGCTCCAGCCGGTCTTCGTCTTGCGGGACTTCTTCCGCTCGAGCCCCAGCGTCTCGAACAGCAGCTCGCCCAGCTGCTTGGGGGAGGCCAGGTTGAACTCCACCCCGGCCGCCTGCCGGGCCTCCCGCTCCAGCCGCTCCAGCTGGGCGGCCAGCTCCGTGCTGAGTTCGGCCAGATAGGCGGTGTCGATGCGGATCCCGGTGGCCTCCATCCGCGCCAGCACCGGCTCCAGCGGCAGCTCCAGCTGCTCCAGCAGGGCGGTGAGCCGTGGCCCCATGGCCGCCAGGGACTGGCGCAGCACCGCGGTGAGCCGGCGGGTGAGATGCACGTCCATGCCGCAGTAGAGCGCCGCGGCGTCGACGGGCACCGCCGCGAAGGTCTGGCCCTTCGGCACCAGATCCCCGTAGCCGGTGGGGGTGAAATCGAAGTGGCGCTCGGCCATGGCCTCGAGGCCGTGCTTGTCGCCGGCATCGCGCAGGTAGTCGGCCAGCAGGGTGTCCATCACCACGCCGCCCAGCTCCAGGCCGTGGCGCATCAGGATCAGCCGGTCGTACTTGGCGTTCTGCAGCGTCTTGGGGTGCCCGGGGCTGGCCAGCCAGGGGGCCAGGGCCGCCAGCACCGTCTCCACCGGCAGCTGGGCCGGTGGCGCGACCGCCTCGGCAGGTTCGATCAGCGCAGGCTCGATCGGGGCAGGCTCGATCGGGGCATGGCCGATCGGCAGGTAGGCCAGATCCGCCATCCCCTCCCCCCAGCAGAGGCCGATCCCCACCAGTTCGGCCCGGAAGGGGTTCAGGTCGGTGGTCTCGGTGTCGAGCGCCACCGGCGCCGCCGGATCGGTGCAGCCGGCCAGCCGCTGCTGCAGCTCGGCCAGCGCTTCAGGAGTGGTGATCAGCTGCGGCCGCAGGGGCGGCAGCCCCGGGGCCGGCTCGGCTTCGGCGACGGGCCCGGCCGTGGGTTCCGTGGTGGCCGCTGCTGGGCCTGGTGCTGGGCCCGGTTCGCTGGGGCCCGGGGCCGAGAAGGCCCGCTCGAAGGCCTCCCGCTGCCGCGCCAGGCTGTGCAGCTCCAGTTCCTCCAGGCTGGTGAGCAGGGCCTCGCCGTCGACCCGGCCCAGCTCCAGCCGCGGCTCCAGCGGCAGGGGGACATCGGTGAGGATCTCGGCCAGCATCCGCGAGCGGAAGGCGTTCTCCCGGCCGGTTTCCAGCTTCGTGCGCAGCGCCCCCTTCTGCTGCTCCAGCGCGGCATAGACGCCGTCGAGGCTGCCGTGGGCCTGGAGCAGGGCGATGGCCGTCTTCGGCCCCACCCCCTTCACGCCCGGGATGTTGTCGCTGCTGTCGCCGGTGAGGGCCTTGAGATCCACCACCTCGGCCGGCGGCACGCCCAGCCTGGCGAGCACCCCGGCCTCGCGGATCTCTACCGGTCCGGCCCCCTTGGCGCCGGGGCCGTTGCCCATGTAGAGCACGGCGATGTCGCGCCGGTCGTCCACCAGCTGGAACAGGTCGCGGTCGCCGGAGAGGATCCGCACGCGCCAGCCGGCGCCGGCCGCCCGGTTGGCCAGGGTGCCCAGCACGTCGTCGGCCTCGTAGCCCGGTGCCAGGCAGAGCGGCAGATCGAGCGCCTCGCGCAGGATCCTCTGCAGATTCTCCAGATCGCTGAAGAAGTGTTCCGGCGCCTCGTCGCGGTGGGCCTTGTAGGCCTCGTCGGCCTCGTGGCGGAAGGTGGGTTCGGCGGTGTCGAAGGCGATCACCACCCCCTGCGGCGTCAGCCCCC
Organism: Mesorhizobium carmichaelinearum; assembly: GCA_943368365.1. Taxonomy (GTDB): domain Bacteria; phylum Cyanobacteriota; class Cyanobacteriia; order PCC-6307; family Cyanobiaceae; genus CALRKZ02. The sequence continues at coordinate 277,394 of CALRKZ020000002.1, read as the reverse complement.
TCACCGATTCGAGCAGGGCCTTGAGGAAGCCGTAGGTCACGCTGGTGGGGACGCCCGCCCTGGTGCTGAGCCCGCCGTCGCCCCCCTTGGCGAAGGCGTAGAAGCTCCGGAAGGCCAGGGAGTGGCCGTCCACCAGCAGCAACAGGGGGCGCTCGCCGCCGCCCGATCCGGAGCCCCGTTCCGCCATCCGCAACCGCCCGCCGTGCCGCCTGGATCGCCACAGCCTGCCATCACCGCCGCGGCCGCCGTCAGCCACTGCGGCGGGTACCGCTGGTGGCTGGAGCGGGTGTGGGATCCGCAGCGGCCCAGGCTCCTGTTCCTGGGGCTCAATCCCTCCAGCGCCGATGCCGGCCGCGACGATCCCACCCTGCGGCGCCTGCTGGCCTTCGCCCGCGGCTGGGGCTACGGCGGCCTGGAGGTGCTGAACCTGTTCTCCCGCCGTGGCTCCTCGCCGGCGCTGCTGCGCCGGGCGGCCGATCCGGTGGGGAGCTGCACCGATCGCTGGATCCGTCGCCGCCTTCGGGTCCATCTGGCCGCCGCTCCGGCCACGGTGTGGCTGGGGTGGGGGAACGGCGGCGCCTGGCGCGGACGGGATCGCGCCGTGCTGGCCCAGCTGGAGGAGGCCCTGGCGCGCGCCCCCGCCGGTGGCCGCTCGGTGGTGCTCGGTCTGACCGGGGCCGGCCATCCCCGCCATCCGCTCTATGTGCCCGCTGCGGCCCGGCTGGAAGACTGGCCTTCGCCCACGTCGGATCGCCGCGCTCGGCCATCCTGAGGGCGTCCGCGCCCGCTGCCATGGAACGCCGACCCCGTCGCTTTGCCATCCATCTGCACCTCCGTGGAGGGCAGACGGAGTTGGTGCATTTCCCCAGCCTCGATGCCTTTCAGCAGTGGTATGGGAGTGTGCTCAACGCCGGTCCGGCCGATGCCTTCGTGAACGTGCCGATCGCTGATCGCGAGGGGGAGTACCTGGTGCTCCGTCCCTCCAGCGTGATCGCGATCCGGGTGGAGCCCCAGTACACCGCCCTTGACAGCTGATGCTGCCGCCCACCGACACCCCCGAACGGCTGCAGCTGCTATGGGGCATCACCCTGTTCGCCGGAGCCCTGGCCCAGCTGGCGGCGGTGGTGAGCGGTCTGCCGGCGGTGGTGCTGCTGCTCTCCTCGGGGCTGCTGATCGGCCGCTCCGGCCTGGCTCTGGTGGATCCCCACGAGCTGGGCAGCGGCCTGGAGTCGGTGGTGGGTCTGCTGGTGAGCCTGGTGCTGTTCGACGGTGGCCTGGCCCTGCGCCTGCCCGGTCCGGTCTCGAGATCCGCCGTGCTGCGGATCGTGCTGGTGCGGCTGGCCCTGGCCCTGCCCTGCGGTCTGCTGGCCGCCCACTGGCTCGCCGGCCTCAGCTGGCCCCTGGCGGCGGTCTACAGCGCCATCGTCCTCGCCACCGGCCCCACGGTGGTGACCCCGCTGGTGCAGCAGATGCGGCTGGCCGCTCCCCTGGGCGACGTGCTGGAGGGGGAGGGGCTGGTGCTCGAACCGATCGGGGCGGTGCTGGCCCTGCTGCTGCTGGAGCTGGTGCTGGGCAATCTGCTCGGCTGGCGCGACTTCGCCATCGATCTGGGAGTGCGGCTGCTGGGCGGTCCTGCCATTGGCGTGCTGGGCGGCTTCCTGTTGGCGGAGGTGCTGCGCCGGTTGCCGGTGGACCCTGACAGCGGCCTGCGCCTCCAGCTCACCCTCGGCGTGCTGTTCCTGATGTTCGCCGGCTGCGAGGTGCTGCTGCCGGAGGCGGGGCTGCCGGCGGCGGTGGCGGCCGGGCTGGTGGTGGCGCGCCGCGCCGACACCGAGGCCGCCCAGCTCGACGCCCTGATCCGCCAGCTGGCCCAGCTGGCCGTCAGCATCCTGTTCCCTCTCCTGGCGGCGGGGGTGTCCTGGGGAGAACTCAGCCCGCTCGGGCTGGGAGGCGTCGCCTGCGTGCTCGCGCTGATGCTGCTCGTGCGGCCCCTGGCGATGCAGGTGGCCACCTTCGGCCTGCCCCTGAGCGGCGCCCAGAAGTTCCTGCTGAGCTGGCTGGCGCCCCGCGGGATCGTCACCGCGGCGGTGGCCAGCCTGTTCGCGCTGCGGCTGGAGGAGGCGGGGGTGGAGGGAGCCGCCCAGCTTCAGGGGCTGGTGTTCCTCACGATCCTGATGACCGTGGGCCTGCAGGGTCTCAGTGCGGCCCCCCTGGCCGATCGACTGGGGCTCCTCAACGCCGCTTCGTCTCCGCCTTCGTCTTCGCCGCCGGTCTAGTCAGGGGTCAGGCTCCGCTCCAGCCGGATCCGGTCTTCGCCGTGGGCGTGCAGCAGCCGCCAGGTGGTGACCAGATCCGGGCCCTGCAGGCTGCCCAGCAGGGCGGCCCGCAGGCTCTTCATCAGCACCCCCTTCTTCACCGCGGCCGCGGCGGCCGCCTCGCCGAGCAGGGCCTGGGACGTGGCCGGCTCCAGCGTTCCGGCGGCTGGAAGACGCTCCAGCAGCGCCGCCAGGGACGGGGCGGCGCCGTCGGCCTGGAGCTGGCGGAGGGCGCTCTCATCGGGCTCCGGTCTCTGGAAGAAGGGCCGGGCCTGCTCGACCCCGTCGCGCAGGGTGACCAGCGAGGGCCCGAGCAGCGCCGCCAGTTCCGTCTCCCACGCCTCGCCCGAGGGGGAGGCGGCCTCCGGAGCCCGCCAGCCTTCGGCTTGCCACAGCGGGGCCAGCAGCGCCCGCAGCGCGCCCGGCGCCATCCCATGCAGCACCTGGCCGTTGAGCCAGTTCAGCTTGTCCCAGTCGAAGCGGGCTCCGGCCCGGTTGACCCGCTCGAACGAGAAGGCGGCGGCGGCCTCCTGGAGGCTGAAGCGCTCGCCCATTCCCTCCGGTGGCGACCAGCCCAGCAGCGTCATGTAGTTGACCAGCGCCTCGGCCACGTACCCCATGGCGCGGAAATCGCTCACCGAGGTGACGCCATCGCGCTTGGAGAGCTTGCGGCCCGCCTCGTTGAGGATCAGGGGGGTGTGGGCGAACACCGGCAGGGGCAGCTCCAGGGCCTCGTAGAGGAGCAGTTGCTTGGCGGTGTTGGCGATGTGGTCCTCGCCGCGGATCACGTGGGTGATCCCCATCGCCGCGTCGTCGACCACCACCACCAGGTTGTAGAGGGGATCGCCGATGGCATCGGCGGGGGCGCGGCGGGCGATCACCATGTCGCCGCCCAGGTCGGCGCCGCTCCAGCGCATCTCACCGCGCACCAGGTCCGTCCAGGCGATGGTGGCGCCGTCGTCGATGCGGAACCGCACCACCGCTTCGCGGCCCTCCCGGATGAAGGCCTGTTCCCGCTCCGGGCTGAGATCGCGGTGACGGTTGTCGTAGCGGGGCGCGGCGCCGGCCGCCTGCTGGGCCTCCCGCATGGCCTCCAGTTCGGCCTCGCTGGCATAGCAGCGGTAGGCGCGGCCGCAGGCCAGCAGCCGCTCGATCGCGCAGCGATGGGCCTCGATCCGCTCGCTCTGGATGACCGGCTCGCCGTCCCAGTGAAGCCCCAGCCAGCGCAGGCCTTCCAGGATGTTGGCGGTGTATTCCGGCTTCGAGCGCTCGTGGTCGGTGTCCTCGATGCGCAACAGAAACTCGCCGCCCGCATGGCGGGCAAACAACCAGTTGAAGACGGCGGTGCGGGCCGTGCCGATGTGGAGGGTGCCGGTGGGGCTGGGGGCGAGACGAACGCGCACCGGACCAGCTGTTTCCACCTGGACAGACTCCTGATCGGAATGGGGAACGGGACTGACGGGGCTCGAACCCGCAACTTCCGCCGTGACAGGGCGGTGCTCTAACCGATTGAACTACAGTCCCACGCCACACAGGCCGGTGAGGAGGTGAAACTCCTGTGCCGGAAAGGTGTCGGCTGTCGCGACGGCGACCAGAGCAGTATCCACCGCCGCCGGTCCCGTCGTCAACCGGCGTCAGGCAGCCGGTGGAGCTCCCGCAGCATGGCGGTGATGCTCTCGGGATTGGCGCTCTTCTGCGGTGAGCTCAGCAGTTCGCGGCCCAGCACGTGGCAGCCCAGGTGGGCGAACTGGAGCCGCATGGCGATCAACGCCTTCTGGCCGCCACCGCCACTGTGGGAGGAGAGGGCCACCGGCAGCCCGCTGAACAAGGCCCGGAAATCGTCGCTGCTGCGCGACAGCCAGGCGATGGCGCTGGTGAGGCTCGGAGGCACCGAACCGTTGTATTCCGGTGCGCAGATCCAGAGCCGCTTCTCCCGCCGCAGCGCTTCGATCAGCTCCTGGAGCCGCCCGGGGGTACCGGAGGCTTCGCTGACGGGGGTGTAGAGCGGGAGATCGAGGCCGACCAGATCCACCAGGCTGCTGCTGTAGCCCAGAGCCGTGGCCTGATCGGCCACCTGGCGTGCAAGGAGCAGATTGTGGCCGTTGCTGGCGGCGAGGATGAGCATGGGGCTCCCGGAGCGCCGGGGAAGCCTAGGGACGGAAGCCGGCGGGCTCGATCAGACGCACCTGGTTGCCCCGTGCGGTGAATTCACGGCCCTGATCGCTCTGCACGACCACGCGACCACCCGATTTCACGCGGATCACCCGGGCGCGCACCCAACCGAGGGCGGCGGACTCCAGCACCTTGACCACATCACCGGGTTGCAGATCCAACTCCATGTCCGGAACCAGAAGAGAGCAGGAAGGGGTACCGAGCGCGCCGTGGAGGACTTGAACCCCCGACATCAGGTTTTGGAGACCTGCGTTCTACCAACTGAACTAACGGCGCATGGCGATACCCCCTCGGCCGCTGGACAGAGCCCAGCGGCATGGACGTTCGAGGGAGCGAGGCCTCAGCGATCGAAGCGCTGCTTGACGCGGGTGGCCTTACCCACCCGATCCCGCAGATAGAAGAGCTTCGCACGCCTCACTTTACCGCGCCGCTCCACCTTCACCGAGGCCACCTGGGGACTGTGCAGCAGGAAGACCCGCTCCACGCCGACACCCTGGAAGATCCGGCGCACGGTGATGGTCTCGTTGAGACCACCGTGACGCTTGGCGATCACCACCCCCTCGTAGGGCTGCACGCGCTCCTTGTTGCCCTCGCTGATCCGCACGCCCACGCGCACGGTGTCACCCACGTAGATCTCGGGGAGATCGCTCTTGAGCTGCTCGGCCTCGAAGGCACGGATCAGTTCCTGGGCGCTCAGCTTGCCGGTGCTGATCGCTCTGCCCGCCGAGGGTTTCTCGGCCACGGCCGTGGCGGATTCCGCTGCCGGCTCCGCATTGCTCACGCTCGGAGTGGTCTCCTCGGCGCTGTTGTTCGTGTTCGATTCCGCTGCCATCCCAGCTCCGCGATCGCCTGGCCAAACATGCATCTTAACGGCTCAGCCTCCCCCCTCTCCCGATTCCGTCAAGGCGCGGGGCCGGGGGGCGGGCCGCCGCCAGCGCTGGATCAGCAACCCACCGCCGCTGATCAGCATCCACAGCAGCCCCAGTCCGTTCAGGGCCACGTAGAGGGCCTTGCCGGATTCCCCCAGCCATTCCCCCTCGTGCAGCACCATCAGCAGATGGACCCGCTCGCGGCTCAGACCACCCCAGTCGCGCAGCAGGCGGTAGCCCATGCCGCTGAGCACGGTCAGCAGCAAGGGGGCGAACACCACCGGGGCGAGCAGGGCGTGCCAGCGCCGCAGACGCGCCAGGAACGGCATGGCTGTCACGCGAGGGACCGTCGGAGCGAAGGTAAAGGAAAGTTGATAGCTTGAGATCCGGACTGCCGGGGCGCCCGCCGATGAATCTGTTCGCCGATCTCCTGGCCGCCACCGGCTCCTCCCCGGCCGGCGCCGCGGGCGCGGCGAAGACCGCCGGCATCGCCCCCACCGACAGCCGCACCGGGCCGCGCATCCAGAAGGGCCGCCGCGGGGTGGAGATCAAGTCGGCGCGCGAGATCCAGGTCATGCGCCAGGCCAGCCGCATCGTGGCCACCGTGCTGCGCGAGATCATCGAGATGGCCGCCCCGGGGATGACCACCGGCGATCTCGATCGCCATGCCGAGCGGCGCATCCGCGAGATGGGTGCCGTGCCCAGCTTCAAGGGCTACCACGGCTTTCCGGCCAGCATCTGCGCCAGCATCAACCACGAGGTGGTTCACGGCATTCCCAGCAGCAAGCGGGTGATCCGCGAGGGCGATCTGCTGAAGGTCGACACCGGTGCCTACTTCGAGGGCTATCACGGCGACAGCTGCGTGAGCATCTGTGTGGGCGAAGCCAGCGAGGAGGCGCGGCGGCTCAGCCGGGTGGCCCAGGAATCGCTGATGCAGGGGCTTTCGAAGATCCGTGCCGGGAACACCCTGCTCGACATCGCCGGGGCCGTGCAGGACCACGTGGAAGCCCACGGCTACAGCGTGGTGGAGGACTACACCGGCCACGGCGTGGGCCGGAACCTGCACGAGGAGCCCTCGGTCTTCAACTTCCGCACCGCGGATCTGCCCAACCTGAAGCTGCGGTCCGGCATGACCCTGGCGGTCGAGCCGATCCTCAACGCCGGATCGAAGTCCTGCCGCACCCTGCGCGACCGCTGGACCGTGATCACCGTCGACGGGTCCTGGTCGGCGCAGTGGGAGCACACCATCGCGGTGACCTCCGACGGCTGCGAGATCCTCACCGATCGCGACTTCTGACCCCCGGCTCCGGCGGCCGGCTGAACAGGCTGAAATAGCCGTGCCGCAGGGCCATCGCCGCCGGCACCACCAGGTAGGTGAGCGGGTTCGGGGTCACGATGATCAGACCGATCCCACGCCGTGCCTGGGCGATCACCTGTCCCGCCACGAACCCCGCCGACATCACCCCGTAGGGGTTGAGGGCCGAGCGGAAGGGACCCAGCACCAGCCGGCGGATCCGGCAGGGGTTGGTGCCGCGGCGATCCAGGGCCCGCAGGCTGATCAGCTCGCCCAGCAGCCGCTTGCTGATCTCGTAGAGCGGGCTGAGGGCCGGCAGCACCTCCGCCTCGGACGTGTTGAGCCACACCTCGCGGCAGGGGCTCCCTTGCGGCCGCTCCGGCAGGGAGAGGAACAGCTCCAGCAGTCGCCAGGCGCTCAGGGCGTTCACCTCCAGACTGCGCCCGATCGCTTCGGCATCACGGGATCCATAGACGTTCACGCCGTGGTTGATGATCAGGATGTCGACGCCCGCCAGCAGGGGAGCCAGCTCCTGCTCCTGCCCGCAGGCCCAGACGACGCTGCGGACGGGCAGCGGCTGCCCGTCCGCCCGGCGCACCGTCACCGGCTCGCTGAGGGTTGTGAGGGCGACCGGTTCGGCCCCCAGGGCGTGGAGGCGCTGCAGCAGCGCGCCGCCCAGGGCGCCGCTGGCGCCGGTGATCGCCACGGTGCGCCCCTCCAGCGGCAGGAGCTTCAAGACGGAAGGGCCCATCGGTGCAGACTGGAAACGGATCGTTCTGGAGCTGGCGGGCTCAGCATGGGGCATCCCGCCGCACCACCATCCACGCCGAACCCTCCACCGCCGTGACGTTCCTCTCCAGCACGACCACCGCGATGGGCGGTGATCCGGCTCTCACCGCTCTCTATGCCCCCTATTGCGGGGGGGTGACCCGAGAAGTCTGGCTCGTGAGAGCCCTCGATCTCCTCACGGTGGGCGAGGTGCGGGGTTGCCGCCGTCTCCAGCCCAGCGGCCACCATCCCTTCCTGCTCCGCTGGCAGGCGGGGGAGGCGCCCCAGGAGCCCAGCCGTTGCGAGCTGAACTTCCCGGCCAGCGAAGCCGTGAGCTACCAGTTCGTGCTTCCCGCCCACCAGCTGGTGCGCTGGCTGATGGACCTGCTCGAGGACCGGGGGCGTGCTCTCGACGGGGAGCAGGGCGGCGACCTGCCCCAGGCTTTCTGGCGCTGGTTGATCCTGGGTGAACCGCCTCCGGCGGTGACCCATGGCGAGGGTTCCCCTGCCGCATAGATTGACCCGCCAGCTTCCCAACGCCGCGGTCGTTCCATGAGCAGCACCCTGCTGATCGGATCCTGCGATCCCTTCAGCGGCAAGTCGGCCCTGGTGCTCGGTCTGACCCGGCTGCTGAGCCAGCGTGGTGTGACGGTGCGCTTCGGCAAGCCCCTGGCCACCAGCCTGCGGCCCGATCGCCGGCCGAGCGGCGCTGAGGACGGTCTGATCGACGATGACGTGCGCTTCGTCGGCAGCATCCTCGGTCTGCCCCAGGAGCAGCTGCTGCCTTCCCTCCAGCTGCTGGAGCCGGCCACGGCCCATGCCCGCCTGCTTGCCGGTGACCTGGAGGCTGGCGAGGGTTTCGAGCGGCTGCGGGCCCGCCTGGCGGCGGGCCCTGCCGGCCTCACCCTGCTCGAGGCGGCCGGGAGCCTCAGCGAGGGGCTGCTCTACGGCCTCAGCCTGCCCCAGCTGGCGCGCGGCCTGGACGCTCCGGTGGTGCTGGTGCACGCCTGGGAGGACAGCCGCAGCGTCGACCCGCTGCTGCAGGCCCGCGAGCAGCTCGGTGAGCGGCTGTGCGGCCTGGTGCTCAATGCCGTCGATCCCGGGGCTGTGGAGGCGCTGCGGGCGGAGGTCGTGCCGGCGCTGGAGCGCCTCGGCCTGCCGGTGTTCGGGGTGCTGCCCCGCAGTCCGCTGCTGCGGAGCGTCACCGTGGAGGAGCTGGCGGAGCGGCTCGGTGCCCGGGTGGTGTGCTGCCCCGAACGGCTCGATCTGCTGGTGGAGACCCTCTCGATCGGCGCCATGAACGTGAACTCCGCCATGGAGTTCTTCCGCCGCCGCCGCAACATGGCCGTGGTGACGGGGGCCGACCGCACCGACATCCAGCTGGCGGCCCTGGAGGCCTCCACCCAGTGCCTGATCCTCACCGGCGCCGGCGAACCGCTGCCGCAGCTGATCAACCGGGCCGAGGAACTGGAGGTGCCGATCCTCAAGGTGGAGCACGACACCCTCACCACCGTGGAGGTGATCGAGCGGGCCTTCGGGCACGTGCGTCTGCACGAGGCCGTCAAGGCCACCTACGCCATCCGGCTGGTGGAGGAGCACTGCCGCTTCGAGCGTCTGTACGAGCGGCTGGGGCTGCCGATCCAGGGCTGATCGGCTTGCCGCGCAAGGGCACTGCTAGCTTCGGGCGAACGGATGCACGCACGAGGTGACCCGGTCCCTTGATCTGCCGGCCCTCGACCGGATCGACACCCTGGCCCAGGAACTGGCGATGCTCCAGGACCGGGGCAAACGCCGGATCGCCATCCTCGGCAGCCGTCATGTGCCCGTGGTCTCGATCCATCTGGTGGAACTTGTGGCCCGTTCGCTGGCCCAGGAGGGACACAGCCTGATCACCTCGGGCTCCCAGGGCGTGAACGCGGCCGTGATCCGCGGCGTGCTCAGCGTCGACCCCGCCCGGCTCACCGTGCTGCTGCCCCAGAGCCTCGATCGCCAGCCGCTCGAATCGCGGGAGCATCTCGACCGGGTGATGCACCTGGTGGAGAAGCCGGAGCACGATGAACTGCCCCTGCCGATGGCCAGCAGCCTCTGCAACCAGGAGATCATCGGCCGCTGCGATCAGCTGATCTGCTACGCCTTCCACGACAGCGAAACGCTGCTCTCGAGCTGCCGCACCGCCGAGGACATGGGCAAGGTGGTGAGCCTGATGTTCTTCGACTGAGCGGGCGCGGTCCGGCTCCTCGCTCAGCGTTCGGCCGGCACCACCTCCAGGTGGGTTCCCACCCGCCGCATCACCACCACCGGATCCCCCGGCTGAAGCGCCGCGCCGGATTCGAGCATCTCGGCCGCCCAGCTCTGGCCCTGCCAGCGCACCCGGCCCTGGCCGCGCCCATCGAAGCCGGTGATCACCTCGGCCCGGTCGCTGGCCGGGGCGATCCGCTCCAGCTGCTGGCGGTGCCGACTCGACCAGCGCCACACCGCCACGCCCCCCACCAGGCTCAGGAGCACGAACAGCAGGATCTGAACGGTCGGCGGCGCCGTCACCACCGCCGTGAGGGCCGAGAGCACCAGGGCGGCCACTGCGGCGATGGCGAAGCCGCCGAACCCCGGCACGCTCAGCTCCACCAGGAACAGCAATCCAGCTGCCGCCAGCCAGATCAGTGGGGCCATGCTCCCTCGTGCATGCTCCCGCCAGTCTGCTGGGGCGGCCGCGGGACGGCTGCCTAGCCTGATCGCATCGTTCCGGACTGCCTCGATGGAAGTGCTGTTCTCGCTGCCGGCCGTGGTGCTGCTGGCCGTCTTCGGCATGGGCAGCGTCAAGATCACCAACGGCGGCCGCTCGATGCTGGTGGAGCGTCTGGGCCGTTTCGACCGGGAGCTCAAGCCCGGCCTGTCGCTGGTGCTGCCGGTGGTGGAGCGGGTGGTGAGCAACGAGTCGCTCAAGGAACGGGTGCTCGACATCCCGCCTCAGCAGTGCATCACCAAGGACAACGTCTCGATCGAGGTGGATGCGGTGGTGTACTGGCAGCTGCTCGAGCACGCCAAGGCCTACTACGCCCTCGACAACCTGCAGTCGGCGATGGTGAACCTGGTGCTCACCCAGATCCGCGCCGAGATGGGCAAGCTCGACCTCGATCAGACCTTCACCACCCGCTCGGAGGTGAACGAGGTGCTGCTGCGGGAGCTGGATCAGGCCACCGATCCCTGGGGCGTGAAGGTGACCCGCGTCGAGATGCGCGACATCGTGCCCTCGTCCGGGGTGCAGCAGGCGATGGAGATGCAGATGAGCGCCGAGCGCGAGAAGCGGGCCGCGATCCTGCGCTCGGAGGGGGAGCGCGAGTCGCAGGTGAACGCGGCTCGGGGGCGGGCCGAGGCCCTGGTGCTCGATGCCAAGGCCAAGCAGGAGGCCCTGCTGCTGGAGGCCGAGGCCCAGGCTCGGCAGCAGCAGGTGCTGGCCATCGCCCGTGCCGAGGCCGCCGCCGAACTCGCCCGCACCATGGCAGCCCATCCGGGGGCGGCCGAGGCCCTGAGGCTGCTGCTGGCCAAGGACTGGATGGCCATGGGTCAGGAGCTGGGCAAGGCCCCGGGCGGCAGCGTGCTGATGGTGGATCCGCAGAGCCCGGCCTCGTTGCTCACGGCCCTGCGGGGCCTGCAGGAGAAGGGCTGAACGCCCCCTCAGCCGGCCGCCAGCACCGCCCGCAGGCCGGTGGCGTAGAGCAGGCCGGTGCAGAGCAGCCCGCCCGCCCAGCAGAGGCTGCGCAGCAGGGGCGCGTTGGCCACATAGGCGCCGATGTAGGCCAGGCGCAGCAGCGGGTGCAGCCAGGCGGCCAGCGTCACCGCCACTGCCGCACCGTCGGCGCCGGCCACCAGGCAGAGCAGGCAGGCCGGCGCATGCAGGGTGAAGGCCTCAAAGCTGTTCTGGTGGGCCCAGCTGGCGCGCTGCCCCCAGGCCGGCAGCCGCTCGAACATGGCCCGCGGCGCCGCCAGGTCGGCCGGGGTGAAGTCGGCGTTGGCCCGGCCCGCCCCCAGCGGCACCAGGCTCAGGACCACCACGGCGCCCGCCAGCACCAGCGACCAGGCGAAGGCGGTGGAGTCAGGCAGTGGCGGCATCGGGGCAGGGGCGGGCGACGACCCTTTTCTAGGCTGGTGTCTTCCCGCCCCGCGCCGCGCTGCCCATGGCTGACACCTACTCCTTCGACGTGGTGTCCGATTTCGATCGCCAGGAGCTCGTCAATGCCGTCGATCAGGTGCGACGCGAGGTGGGCCAGCGTTACGACCTCAAGGACTCCCGCACCGAGATCACCCTGGAGGAGGGCAGCCTCACCGTGGTGACGGCCAGCGACATGACCCTGGAGGCGGTGGCGGACGTGCTGCGCCAGAAGGCCACCAAGCGCAACCTCTCGCTCAAGATCTTCGATTTCCAGGCGCCCGAGCCGGTGGGCGGCAACCGGGTGCAGCAAGTGGTGAAGCTGCGACGGGGCCTGAGCCAGGAGCTGGCCAAGAAGCTGTCGAAGACCCTGCGCGACGGCGTCAAGAAGGTGACGGTCGCGATCCAGGGCGAGAGCCTGCGGGTGAGCGGCAAGAACAAGGATGATCTGCAGCAGGCGATCCAGCTGCTCAGGGCCGAGGATCTGGAGGTGCCGCTCCAGTTCGAGAACTACCGCTGAGACGGCGGTGACGGCGAAGCGCGGCTGGCGCTTCTGGATCGACCGGGGCGGCACCTTCACCGACCTGGTGGCCTGCGATCCCGATGGGGGGCTGGTGGTGCGCAAGCTGCTCTCCGAGCCGTCGGAGCGGGCTGGAGATCCGGCCGTGGCCGCCATCCGCGAGCTGCTCGGGGTGACCCCCGGCCACCCCCTCCCCCCCGGCGCGATCGAGGAGATCCGCCTCGGCACCACCGTGGCCACCAATGCCCTGCTGGAGGGCCGCGGCGCACCCACCCTGCTGCTCACCACCCGGGGCTTCGCCGATCTGCTCCTGATCGGTGATCAGCACCGCCCGGATCTGTTCGCCCTGGAGATCCGGCGGCCCAGCCCCCTCTGCCGGCGGGTGCTGGAGGTGACGGGCCGCCTGGGGGCCGATGGGCGCGAGATCGAGCCGCTGCGCCTTGATGCCACGCTGGCGGCCGGGCTGCGCCAGGCCCGGGCCGAGGGACTGCGCAGCTGCGCCGTGGCCCTGCTGCACGCCGCCCGTGAACCCCGCCATGAGCTGGAGCTGGCGGCCTGGCTGGAACCGTTCGGCTTCGAGCGGATCACCCTCTCCCACCGGGTGGGACGCCGCCCCCGCCTGGTGCCCCGTTCCCACACCGCCGTGGCGGAGGCCTGCGTCGCGCCGGCCCTCTACGGCTATCTCGAGGGGCTGCGCCGGGAGCTGGGGGAGGGGGTCCGCCTGCGGGTGATGCAGTCGAACGGCGGTCTGATCGCCCCGGAGCTGCTGCAGGCCAAGGACACCATCCTCTCCGGGCCCGCCGGCGGGATGGTGGGGGCCGTGCGGGCCGCGGCGCTCGAAGGGCCGATCATCGGCTTCGACATGGGCGGCACTTCCACCGACGTGTTCCACTTCGAGCCCGACGGCCCGGGCGGCGGCTGGGAGCGCAGCGCCGAAACCGAGATCGCCGGCATCGCCCTGCAGGCTCCCCGGCTGCCGATCCACACCGTGGCGGCCGGCGGTGGATCGGTGCTGCACTTCGACGGCCAGCGGCTGCAGGTGGGGCCGCACTCCGCCGGGGCCGATCCCGGCCCCGCCTGCTACCGCCGCGACGGGCCGCTCACCATCACCGACGCCAACCTGCTGCTGGGCCGGCTCCAGCCGGCCTTCTTCCCCGCCGTGTTCGGCCCGCGGCGCGATCAGCGCCCCGATCCGGAGGTGGTGCGCCGACGGTTCGAGCAGCTGGCCGCCCGGGTCGCCGCCGGCAGCGGCGGGGAGCGCAACCCGGAGCAGCTGGCGGAGGGGGCGCTGGCGATCGCGGTCGAGCGGATGGCGGAGACGATCCGTCGGATCACGATCCAGCGGGGCCATGACGCCCGGCGGGCCGCCCTGGTGAGCTACGGCGGTGCGGGCGGCCAGCACGCCTGTGCGCTCGCCACCGTGCTGGGCATCCGGCGGGTGCTGCTCCATCCCCTGGCCGGCGTGCTCTCGGCCTACGGCATGGGGCTGGCGGATCAGCGGCTGTTGCGCGAGCGGGTGGTGCGCGAGCCCCTCCAGGAGGCGTTGCTGGCCCGGCTGCGGCGGCTGGTCGACGGGCTGACGCATGAGGGGGAAGCGGAACTCCGCGCCGGCTCCTCTCCATCCGGTGACCTGCGGCGGGAGCTGAGCGTGGCTCTGCGCTACGCCGCCAGCGAGGTGACTTTGACCCTGCCCCTGGAGCCCAGTACCGACGCCGCGGCGTTGCGGCTCCGCTTCGAGCGGGAGCATCGGCGTCGCTACGGCTACCTCCCCCAGGGCGCGGAGGGTTCGCCGCCGCTGCTGGTGGTGGAGCGGCTCCAGCTGGAGCTGGTGTCGGTGGAGTCCGCCGTCCCGGCCGTCCTCGCCCCGCCGGCCGCCGGCTCCGCCGCTCAGGAGAGCGTGCCGGTGTTCCTCGATGGGGCCTGGCGGACGGTGCCGCTGCTGCGGCGCGAGCACCTGCCGGCCGGCTGGCGTGGTGCGGGGCCCGCCCTGATCGTGGAGGCCACGGGCACCATCCTGCTGGCGCCCGAGTGGCAGGCCCACTGCCGTCACGACGGGGTGCTGCTGCTGGAGCGGCCCGCGCTGCCGGCGCTGGCGGCTCGGGCCGCGGCGGCGGGCGGGGCTGGCTCGGGGGCCGATCCGGTGCGCCTGGAGCTGTTCCACCGCCGCTTCGCCGCCATCGCCGAACAGATGGGGGTGCGGCTGCAGCAGAGCGCCCGTTCGGTGAACATCCGCGAGCGGCTCGATTTCTCCTGTGCCCTCTTCGACGGGCGTGGAGCGCTGGTGGCGAACGCGCCCCACATTCCGGTGCACCTCGGGTCGATGGGGGCCAGCGTCGTCAGCCTGCTGGAGGCCGTGCGTCGCGGCGAGCGGCCGCCGCTGCGCCCGGGGGATGCGGTGGTGTCGAACGACCCCTACAACGGCGGCACCCACCTGCCCGATCTCACCGTGATCACGCCGGTGTTCGCGGCGCCGCCGGGATCCGGGGGGCCCGGATCCCCCGACTTCTTCGTGGCCTCCCGCGGCCACCATGCCGATGTGGGCGGGATCACCCCGGGTTCGATGCCCCCCTTCAGCCGCCGGCTGGAGGAGGAGGGCCTGCTGCTCGACAACGTGCCGTTGCTGCGCGACGGGGTGCTCCTGCTGCAGCAGTGGCGGGAGCGGCTCGGCGCGGGCCCCCACCCGGTGCGCGATCCCGACCAGCTGCTCGCCGACCTCCAGGCCCAGCTGGCCGCCAACCGGCTGGGCGATCGGCTGCTGCGCGATCTGGTGGCTCGCGAAGGGCTCGCCGTGGTGGCGGACGCCATGGAGCAGGTGCAGGAGAACGCCGCCGAGGCCGTGCGCCGGGTGATCGATCGCCTCGAGGATGGCCGCTTCGACCTGGAGCTCGATGACGGTGCCCGGATCCGGGTGGCGGTGACGATCGAGCGGGAGGCCCGGCGGGCCCGGATCGATTTCGAAGGCACCTCGACCCAGGACGAGGGCAACCGGAACGCCCCGCTGGCGATCAGCCACGCCGTGGTGCTCTACGTGTTCCGCTGCCTGGTGGGGGAAGCCATTCCGCTCAATGCCGGCTGCTTCCGGCCCCTGCAGCTGAGCGTGCCGGAGGGCTCGCTGCTCTCGCCCCGTCCGCCGGCGGCGGTGGTGGCCGGCAATGTGGAGACGTCCCAGGCGATCGCCAACGCCCTGTTCGGCGCGCTCGGGGTGATGGCGGCCGCCCAGGGCACGATGAACAACCTCAGCTTCGGCGATGCCCAGCGCCAGTACTACGAGACGATCTGCGGCGGCAGCGGCGCCGGCCGGCGGCCCGACGGCGGCGGTTTCGCCGGCGCCTCCGCCGTGCAGAGCCACATGACCAACTCCCGTCTCACCGATCCCGAGATTCTCGAGGAGCGGTTTCCGGTGCGGCTGGAGGCCTTCGGCCTCCGCCGGGGCAGCGGCGGGCCGGGTCGCTGGCGCGGGGGCGACGGGGTGGTGCGGCGCCTCCGCTTCCTGGCACCGATGACCGCCGCGATCCTCTCGGGCTCGCGGCGGGTGCCCCCCTTCGCTCTGGCCGGCGGCGGCGCCGGCGCCGTGGGCCGCAACCGGCTCGAGCGGGCGGATGGAGCGGTGGAAGACCTCGGCGGCTCGGCCCAGGTGGAGCTGGAGCCGGGCGATGTGCTCGTGATCGAGACCCCCGGCGGCGGCGGCTATGGAGCGCCCTGAGGGCCGGAGCCGCCGGCCGGCCGGCCTCCGGGGGCGGTGGCGGGTCGGGATCGCCTGCCTGCTGCTCGCGCTGCCGCCGCCGGCCCCGGCGCTCGAGCCCGCCAACGTGCTGCAGGAGGCGTCGCAGCGCTTTCATCCCGTCTGGTCGGCCGGAGGCATGGTGGCCACCCAGGAGGCCGAAGCCAGCCGGATCGGCCGGGATCTGCTGCGCCAGGGCGGCAATGCCGTGGATGCGGCGGTGGGCGCTTCCTTCGCCCTGGCGGTGACCCTGCCCCAGGCCGGGAACCTCGGCGGTGGCGGCTTCCTGGTGCTGTGGCGGCCCGAGCCGGCGGCCCGCGGCGGCCGGCTCGAACCCCTCGGCGAAGGCGAGCGGCGGGTGGGCCGCGGCCGCGCGGTGACCGTGAACTTCCGCGAGACGGCTCCTCGGGCCTCCCATCCCGGTCTGTTTCTCGATGCCGGCGGGGCGGTGGACCGGCGCAAGGCCAGCCGCAGCCTGCTCGCCACCGCGGTGCCGGGCACGGTGGCGGGTCTGCTGCTGACCCAGCGCCGCTACGGGCGACTGCCGCTGGCGAGGGTGATGGCTCCCGCGATCCGCCTGGCCGACGAGGGGGTGGTGGTGAGCAAGCCCATGGCCGACTCGCTGCGGGCCGCGGCGCCCCTGCTGCGGGCGGACCCCGAGTCGGCTCGTCTCTTCTTCCGCCCGGGCGGGGTGCCCTACGCGCCCGGGGAGCGGCTGCGGCAGCGCGATCTGGCCGCCACCCTGCGGCGGATCGCCACCGCGGGCGAGGCCGGCTTCTACGAGGGCCCGGTGGCCGGGCGGCTGGCGGTGTTGATGCGCTCCCGCGGCGGGCTGATCGACCGGGAGGACCTGCGCCGCTACCGGGCCCGCCTCCAGCCGCCGCTCCTGGGCAGCTGGCGGGGCCGCACGGTGATCGCCATGCCCCCGCCCAGCTCCGGCGGGGTGACCCTGATCCAGCTGCTGCACGTGCTGGAGGGGTTCGACCTGGCGGCCCTGGGGCTCAATGCCGCGGCCACCATCCACCGCATGGCGGAGGCGATGAACCTGGCCTACCGCGATCGCAACAGCCTGCTCGGCGATCCCCGCTTCGTGGCGATGCCCCTGGAGCGGTTGCTCAGCCGCCGCTACGGCGCGCTGCAGCGCTCCCGGATCCTGCCGGATCGCCACCGCCCCGCCGCCGAAGTGGATCCTCCGGCGGCCGTCCCCGCCGCCGAGGGCACCAACACCACCCACCTCTCGGTGGTCGATCGCGACGGGATGCTGGTGGCCACCACCACCACGCTCAACTTCGCCTACGGCAACGGCGTGAGCGTGCCGGGTGCGGGCTTCCTGCTCAACAACCAGATGGACGACTTCACCGCCCGCCCCGGTGTGCCCAATGCCTATGGACTGATCCAGGGCGAGGCCAACGCGATCGCCCCCGCCAAGCAGCCCCTCAGCTCGATGAGCCCCACCCTGGTGCTGGACCGCGACGGCGGGCCCCTCCTGGCGACCGGCAGTCCCGGCGGCAGCCGCATCATCACCGCCGTGCTGCAGGTGCTGCTCAACCGGCTGGAGCACGGCCTCAACCTGGCGGGGGCCGTGAGCGCCAGCCGGGTGCACAGCCAGCTCTGGCCGGATCAGCTCGAGGTGGAGGAGGGCCACAGCCCCGACACCCTGCGGCTGCTGGCGGCGATGGGTCACCGGCTGCGCCTCGCCCCGGCGATGGGGGCGGCCCAGTCGGTGGAGGCCCTGCCGGGGGGCGGCAGCCTGGGGGTGGTCGATCCGCGCCGGCCGGAAGCGCTGGCGGCCGGGGAATAGGGGCCCGGGCCGGGCTCAGCGCAGCTCGTACAGCTCCACGCTCTCCTGCTCGTTGGGGTCGTTGCGGGCCACGATCGCGATTGCCGGTTCGGTGGCGCTCAGGTTCACGGGCTGGTGCACCACGTCGGCCGGGATGAACAGGAAATCCCCGGCCCGGTTCACCACCTTCCGTTCCAGCCGGGGGCCGAAGCGGGTCTCCACCGTGCCCTGCAGCAGATAGATCGCGCTCTCGTGGCCCACGTGCCGGTGTGCCCGGGCCCGCGAGCCGGGCGGGATCACCACCTTGTTGAGGGAGAGGTGGCGGGCACCGCTGTTGGCGCCGGAGATGCCCACGAACTGTCCAAGCGCCTGGCGGCTGGTCACGGCCCCGCCGGGGCGGACGGTCACCACCTCACCACGGCCGGGCCGACCGATCACCTGGCTCCGATCAGCTGCGGCGGCGGCCAGGGCGATCGTCAGGCCCAGGCAGGGGACGGCGACGGCGATGGTCCGGTGTCGCATCGCGGGAATGGAGAGGGCCCTTCCAGGATGGCCGGATCGTGACCCCCCAGACTGGGGGCCCGTGCTCCGGGCTCCGTGACCCTTTCGGCCGGCTTCCTTCCCCTGGCCAGCTTCACCCTCCAGGAGTGGTTCTGGAGTGGCGGGCTGATCGAACTCAGCCTGGTGCTCACGGCGCTGCTCGTCGCCGCCTGGCTGGTGAACCGGCCCCGCTGAAGCCCCCGCTCCGCTGCCGGGCGGCTCGGATCGCTGCAAGGCCTGAGGCCGCTGCCTAGGCTCGCTTCATCCTGGGGTCGCGAGCGGGGTCGTCCATGGCCGTCCAAAGCCAGTCAGAACAGCGCGGCGGTGGCGGCAGCGGCTCGAGCGCCATCCTGGCCAGCGCCGTGGCCGGCGCCGTGCTCGGTGCCGCAGGGCTGGCCTGGTGGCTGCTCGATCAGGCGGATCGGCGTCGGCAGAGCCTGCGCCAGCGCCGCACCCTCTCCCTCTCCCGTCTGCAGGAAGGCTCCCGCGAGAGTGATCCCGTTCAGCAGCGTCCGCTGCTCGAGAGTGAACTGCAGCACAAGGTGCAGGAACTGAACCGGGCGATCGAGGATGTGCGGCGCCAACTGGAGAGCCTCAGCCCCGAGCGCTGAGTCGACGGCGGGGGCTGCGCCGATCGGTAGGTTGAGGCCAGTGCTCCCGCCGGGTTCATGCTCCGTTCCGCCGCCATCACCCAAGGCATCCAGCGTTCGCCCAACCGGGCCATGCTGCGCGCCGTCGGCTTCGGGGATGGCGACTTCAGCAAGCCGATCATCGGCATCGCCAACGGCTACAGCACGATCACGCCCTGCAACCTGGGCCTGAACGATCTGGCCCGCCGGGCGGAGCATGCCGCCCAAGCCGCCGGGGCCATGCCGCAGATGTTCGGCACGATCACGGTGAGCGACGGCATCTCGATGGGCACCGAAGGGATGAAGTATTCCCTGGTGTCGCGCGAAGTGATCGCCGATTCGATCGAGACCGCCTGCAATGCCCAGAGCATGGACGGGCTGCTGGCGATCGGCGGCTGCGACAAGAACATGCCCGGGGCCATGTTGGCGATGGCGCGCATGAACATTCCGGCGATCTTCGTCTACGGCGGCACGATCAAGCCCGGCCGGCTCGGTCCCTGCGACCTCACCGTGGTGAGTGCCTTCGAGGCGGTGGGTCAGTACGCCGGCGGCCGCATCGACGAGGCCGAGCTCACGGCGATCGAGAAGAACGCCTGCCCCGGCGCCGGCAGCTGCGGCGGCATGTTCACCGCCAACACGATGAGTTCCGCCTTCGAGGCGATGGGCCTGAGCCTGCCCGGCAGCTCCACCATGGCGGCGGAGGATCCGGAGAAGGCCGAGAGCGCGGCCCGTTCCGCCGAGGTGCTGGTGCAGGCGATCGCCGCCGAGATCCGCCCCCGCGATCTGATCACCCGCGAGGCGCTGGAGAACGCCATCAGCGTGATCATGGCGGTGGGCGGCTCCACCAACTCCGTGCTGCACCTGCTGGCGATCGCCCGCACCGCCGAGGTGCCCCTCAGCATCGACGACTTCGAGACGATCCGCCAGCGGGTGCCGGTGATCTGCGACCTCAAGCCCAGCGGCCGCTTCGTGACCGTCGACCTGCACCGGGCCGGCGGCATCCCCCAGGTGATGAAGCTCCTGCTCGATGCCGGCCTGCTCCACGGCGACTGCCGCACGATCGAGGGCAGGACCCTCAAGGAGGTGCTGGCCGAGGTGCCGAGCGAGCCGCCGGCCGGCCAGGAGGTGATCCGGCCGCTCTCCAACCCTCTCTACGCCCAGGGCCACCTGGCGATCCTCAAGGGCAACCTGGCCAGCGAGGGCGCCGTGGCCAAGATCAGCGGCGTCAAGAACCCTGTGGTGACGGGCCCGGCCCGGGTGTTCGAGAGCGAGGAGAGTGCCCTGGCCGCCATCCTCGATGGGGCCATCCACCCCGGCGATGTGGTGGTGATCCGCTACGAGGGGCCGGTGGGGGGGCCTGGCATGCGCGAGATGCTCTCGCCCACCGCCGCGATCATCGGCCAGGGCCTGGGGGATTCGGTGGCCCTGATCACCGACGGCCGCTTCTCCGGCGGCACCTACGGCATGGTGGTGGGCCACGTGGCGCCCGAAGCGGCCGTGGGGGGCATGATCGCTCTGGTGCAGGAGGGTGACAGCGTCAGCGTCGATGCCCGCCAGCGGCTGATCCAGCTGAACGTGGGCGAGGAGGAACTGGCGCGCCGCCGAGCCGCCTGGCAGCCCCCGGCCCCCCGCTATCGCACCGGGGTGCTGGGCAAGTACGCCCGGCTGGTGAGCAGCAGCAGCCTGGGTGCCGTCACCGATCAGGGCTGAGCCGGTCGCGTCACTCCCCGGCCACCAGCGCCCGCAGGCGCCGGGCCAGGGCCTCCAGTGGCGGCCCCCAGTCCGGGGGTCGCTCGCAGCGTTCACCGCTGACGGCATCCATCCAGACAGGATGCCGGCCGTGCCAGAGCATCGGCGCGTTCCCGTCGTCGGCACGGCAGATCATCAGATGGAGATCGCCGCCGCTGCGGTAGATCTCCACCTCCAGGTCCCCGCCTGGCTGCCGGTTTCCTTCCGGATCGCGCACCTCCAGCCGGAAGCAGCCCTCGCCATCGCCCGCCTCGGTTCCGCTGAAGCGCACGGCATGGCGGTTGGGCCTCAGGCAGAGATCGGCGGCCTTCGCCACCAGGCCGGCCAGCTGGCCGCCGTCAGGGGAGGGCACGGATCGCGCGGATCACCAGCCGCAGCGGCCCGGGGCGGAAGCCCGGGTTGGCGCCACCGTCGTCGCCGAAGCGGGAGTGGAGCACCTGCAGCCGGTTGATGCGGCGCGCATCGAAGCGCAGCGGCAGCCCCACCGGTTTCGCCCGCACGCTCGGCCGCAACTGCTCGAAGGGGATCGTGATCAGGCTGATCCCGGCGGTTTCGGTGCCGAACTCGGCCACCCAGCGCAGCCCGCCCGGGATCAGCTCGGTGAGGCCGGCCAGCCCGTCGGCGCAGGCCACCGCCAGCTTGTAGCGGCGGCCATCGCCCTCCAGCTCCAGCTGGAGGGCGCGGTAGGCCCCCAGATCCAGCGGTGGGGAGAACAGGGGAGAACGGCAGCTCACGAAGCCACCGCCTTCGGCCACCACGTCGGCTTCCAGCACCAGCCCTTCCGAGCCGCTGCGGCACACGCCCTGACTGCGGCCGCCCATGATCGTGTCGTTGAGGGCCAGCCAGCCGGCGAACCCGTCGCCCGCCACCAGCAGCAGGGGCACCGCCGGCACGGCGGGAACGGGGGGTGGAGCTGGATCCATGGGCGGCGGCGGGGTGGGGCTCGGAGCGGTCAGAGGGGAGCGGCCGCCTCCGGATCGGCCAGCACGAGCACCGTCTGGCGGGGCCGCACCAGCCTGGCCGGCGTGCGCTCGGCGCTCTCGGCCGGATCCAGCAGGCGCTGCAGCGCCTCCCGCTTGCCCGACCCGCTCACCAGGAACACCACCTGGCGCGCCGCGGACAGCACCGGCGCCGTGAGGGTGATGCGCGCCAGTCCCTTGCCGGAGCCGACGCAGACCGCCCGGTCGCGCACGGTGGCGGCGGCGGTGCCGGGGAAGAGCGAAGCGGTGTGGCCGTCGTCGCCGAGGCCCAGCAGGATCAGATCGAACACCGGCGGATCCCCCGGACAGAGCTGGCGCAGCAGGGCCTCATAGGCCTGGGCCGACTGCTCGGGCGTGGCCAGCCCGGTGGGCACCGGATGGAAGCGGGCCTCCCGGGCGGTGGGCTGGGCCAGCAGGGTTTCGGCCAGCAGGCGGGCATTGCTGGCCGGATCGTCGGCGCTCACCCAGCGCTCGTCGCCCAGCAGCACGTCGACCCGGTTCCAGGGCAGATGCTCCTGCCCCAGCAGCCGGTAGGCCGCCGCCGGGGTGGTGCCCCCGGCCAGGGCGATCTGGGCGCGATCACGGGCATCGAGGGCCAGATCGATGGCGGCGGCGATGCGTTCGGCGGCGCGGCGGGCCAGATCGGCGGCGTCAGTGGCCACCTCCAGCCTGTAGCTCACGGGCTGTTCGCCCACGGACGGGTTGCTCATGGCTGGTGCCCCATGCCACCCATCATGGCAACGGGCCGCTCAGGGCAACCACTCGGTGTGGAAGCTGCCGTCGCGGTCGACGCGCTGGTAGGTGTGGGCGCCGAAGCAGTCGCGCATGGCCTGCAGCAGGTTCTGGGGCAGGCGGGGGCTGCGGTAGCTGTCGATGTAGTCGAGCGAGCTGCTCAGGCAGGGCACGGGGATGCCGGCCAGGGCGGCATCGGCCACCACACGGCGCAGTCCGCTCAGGCGGCGGTTCACCTGCTCGGCGAACCAGGGGTCCACCATCAGGTTCGCCAGGGCCGGGTTCGCGTCGTAGGCGTTCTGGATGCGCTGCAGCAGACGGGCGCGGATGATGCAGCCCCCCTTCCAGATCTGGGCGATCTCCGAGAGCTTCAGCTGGTAGTCATGGAGAGCGGAAGCTTCCACCAGCAGCGCCATGCCCTGGGCGTAGCTGGCGATGCAGGCCAGGATCACGGCGTCGCGCAGGGCCGGCATCCCCTCGGCCGGATCCCCCAGGGCCACCGACCGCGGCGGCGGCGATGGCAGCAGGGCGGCGGCGGCCTGGCGCTCGCCGTGCAGCGAGCTCAGCACGCGGGCGTTGAGCGCGGCGTAGATCGTGGGCACCGGCACCCCCATCTCCAGGGCGCTCACCACCGTCCAGAGGCCGGTTCCCTTCTGGCCCGCCACGTCGAGGATCTTCTCCACCAGATCGCCGCCGTCCTCAGGATCACGGGTGCGCAGGCACACCTCGGTGATCTCCACCAGGTAGGAGGAGAGCTCCTCGAGCTGGTTCCAGCCGTCGAACACGTCGGCCATGGCGATGCCGCCCAGCCCGGCGCCGCGCTTCATCAGGTCGTAGGCCTCGGACAGGATCTGCTCGATGCCGTACTCGATGCCGTTGTGCACGGTCTTGACGAAGTGGCCGGCACCACCGGGACCGATGTAGGCCACGCAGGGGCCGTCCTCGACCTGGGCGGCCATCTTGCGCACCAGCGGCTCAATGGCGTCGTAGGCGGCACGGGTGCCGCCCGGCATCATGCTCGGCCCCTCCAGGGCACCCTTGGCACCGCCCGACACCCCCATGCCGATGTAGCCGAAGCTGCGGCTCTCGAGTTCCTTCACCCGGCGCTCGGTGTCGGTGTAGAGGGAGTTGCCGCCGTCGATCAGCAGGTCGCCCTCCTCCAGCAGGGGGGCGATGGCGGCGATCGTGTCGTCGATGGGCTGCCCCGCCTTGATCATCATCAGGATCCGGCGGGGCCGCTCCAGGCTGTCGACGAACGCCTCGAGGCTGCGGGCGCCGACGATGTCACGGCCGGCGGCGCGGCCGGCGAGGAACTCCTCGGTCTTGGCCCAGGTGCGGTTGTAGACGACGCTGGAGAAGCCGTTGCGCTCGGCGTTGAGGACGAGGTTCTCGCCCATCACGCCCAGGCCGATGAGGCCGAAGTGCGCCTTGGTCATGGAAAGGTGGCTGGCATGCCGGTCGGCCTCAGTGTGGCCATGGCCCCTGCGGGGCGCCGTCGCCGCGCCCCCACTGTCAGCAACTCAGCAACCGTGGCCTGCGGCCTGACGAGGTGCCAGCCGCTCGGGCCGCTCAGATGACAGAGCCGTCGGCGATGGTGGCGTTCTTCTCCACCACCACGATCCCGTTGCGGATGTAGAACCCCAGCTCCGGCCGGTCGGCCTCCTCCACGTGATCCTTGTTCACGATGGTGACGTTGCGGCCGATCCGCACGTTCTTGTCGAGGATGGCCCGCCGCACCGTGGTGCCCACCCCCACGCCCACGGGGATGCCGCCACGCTCGCGGAGCATCGCCCGCTCCTCGGCCGACTCGAAGAAGTCTGCCCCCATCACGAGCGTGTCCTGGAGCACCACCTCCGCCTCGATGCGGGAGCGCACCCCGAGCACGCAGTGATGGATGCTGCAGGCCTGCAGCAGCGAGCCCTCGCCGATGATCGACTGGGTGACCTGGGTGTCGAGCAGCTTGCTGGGCGGCAGGTAGCGGGGCCGGGTGTAGATCGGGAACTTCTCGTCGTAGAAGGAGAAGGCCGGCCGGGGCTGGTCGGTGAGGGCCAGGTTGGCCTCGTAGAAGGCCCCGATCGTGCCGATGTCCTCCCAGTAGTCGTCGAAGACGAAGCTCTGCAGGTTGTCGCCGCGGCTCAGCGCGGTGGGGATGATCTCCTTGCCGAAGTCGGTGGCGCCGGGGTTGCGGGCCAGCAGATCGAACAGGGTCTCACGGCTGAACACGTAGATGCCCATCGAGGCCAGGAAGGGCCGCCGGGCCGCCTCCGCCGCCGACAGCCCCATCTGGGCCGTGTCGACGCGCATGGCTTCGAGGGCCTCGCCCTTGGGCTTCTCGCTGAACTCGCGGATCCGTCCGTCGCCATCGGTGCGCATCAGGCCGAAGCCCTCGGCCTGCGCCGCGTCCACCGGCAGGGCCGCCACGCTCAGATCGGCGCCGCTGGCGATGTGGTGCTCGATGAAGCGGCTGTAGTCCATCCGGTAGAGCTGATCGCCCGAGAGGATCAGGTACTGGTCCACGTCCCATTCCTGGAACAGCCACTGGTACTTGCGCACCGCGTCGGCGGTGCCCTCGAACCAGCTGGGGCTGTCGGGGGTCTGCTGGGCGGCCAGCACTTCCACGAACCCCTGGCCGAAGCCGGCCGAGAGGTTGAAGGTCTGGGTGAGGTGCCGGTTCAACGAAGCGCTGTTGAACTGGGTCAGCACATAGATCTTGTTGATCCCGGAATTGATGCAGTTGCTGATCGGGATGTCGATCAGCCGGTACTTGCCCGCCAGGGGAACCGCCGGCTTGGCCCGCATCTTGGTGAGCGGGTAGAGCCGTGTGCCCGCGCCGCCGCCGAGGATGATCGCCAGAACCCGCTTCATCACTGCTCCCTGAGACTGCTGCCGCCAGCGTGGAGCACCGTACCGGAGCGCCCGTCCGCTCCAGGAGCTGCGGTCGGCCAGCGCACCAAACTGTGGGAAACGGAACCGCGGCCACGGCGGTCGGCAGCCCTGGCGCCGCGCCGTATCCGCCCACCCCTCATGGCTCGGAGCCCGGCTCGTCGAGCTCGAAGAGCTCGTGCAGCACCCGCATCGCCAGGTGGCGCTGCTGGCGGGGCTGGGGCGCCCGCAGGTGCGTGACAGGGCTGTGCAGCACCTTGTTGATGATGCCCTTGCTCAGGGCCTCCACCACCTTGCGCTCCCGCGCCGAGAGGTCGGGCCCCATGCGGCTGAGCGCCTTCTGCAGTTCCTGCTCGCGGATCTGCTCCAGCTGCTGCCGCAGCCGGTTGAGGGTGGGAACCGCCTCCAGCCCATCCCACCACTCCAGGAACTGGCGGGCCTCCTCCTGCAGCAGTCCTTCGGCCTCGGCGGCGATCTCCCGGCGGGCCTCCTGGTTGCGGGTCACCACCTCCTGCAGATCGTCCACGTCGAAGGACTCGACGCCGGCCAGCTCGCTCACGTCCGAGCTGATGTTCCGGGGCACACCGATGTCGATCAGCATCAGCGAGGAGCGGCGGTTGAGCCCCGCCAGCCGGGAGGCATCGATGATCGGCTCGTCGGCCGCCGTGCTGGTGAACACCAGCGAACAGGTGCTCAGGCAGTGGTCGAGGTCGCTGAGCGGGCGGCACTGCACCGGGAAGTCGGGGAAGTCGGCCGCCAGGGCCTCGGCCCGCTCGGTGGTGCGGTTGAGCAGCACCAGGCCGCGGCAGCCCTTGGCCTGCAGGTGCTGGAGCAGCAGCCGTGCCATCCGGCCGGCGCCCACCACCGCCACCTGCTCCTGATCGAGCGGCACCAGGTCGTCGACGCCGCGGGCCTGCCCCACCTTGAGCTGGGCGAGCTCCACCGCCGCCGAGCTGATCGAGACGGCGCCGGTGCCGAGATTGGTTTCGGTGCGCACCCGCTTGCCGGTGCTCACGGCCTGGGTGAGCAGCCGGTTGAGGATCGGGCCGATGGAGCCGTGCTCCTGGCCCAGACGCACCATCTTCTTCACCTGGGAGAGGATCTGGCCCTCGCCCAGCACCAGGCTGTCGAGGCCGGCGGCCACCCGCAGCAGGTGGGCCACCGCCGCTTCGTGGTGATAGGTGAACAGGTGGGGGGTGAGTTCACCGAACTCCAGCCCCGAATGCCGGCTGAGGAACGAGCCCACGGCCGTGATCCCCTGCTCCGGACTGCGCAGCAGGGTGTAGATCTCGAGCCGGTTGCAGGTGCTGAGGATCGAGGCCTCCAGCACCTGGGCATCTCCCCGCAGCTGCTGGAGGGATTCCTCCATCGTCTGCTCCGGGATGCTGAGCCGCTCCCGGATCTCGACCGGAGCCGTGCGATGGCTGAGGCCGACGACGGCGATGTGCATGGAGGCTGACCTCGAGCGCAGGCAGAGGGGTGGGGATCAGCGCAGAGCGATGCTCTGGGCGCCGGGCTTGATGTGCACGGTGTTGGTGAAACGGGCGGTGTTGTCGAGGGTGCTGATCACCAGGCTGCTGGTGCGGGTGCAGTCCTTCTCGAACTTCACGCCGTCGAACAGCAGGCCATCGGTGATGCCGCTGCCGGCGAAGACCACGTTCTCGCCGGAGGCCAGCTCCTCGGCCTCGTAGATCTTGTCGGGATCGTTGATGCCCATCTCGGCCAGGCGGGCCAGGTTGCCTTCCCGGGTGAGGCCCTCCCATTCCTTGGTTTGCGCCACGGCCGGGTCGTAGACCAGCTGACCCTGGAAATGTCCGCCCAGGGCGCGCATGGCCGCGGCGGAGATCACGCCCTCCGGTGCGGCGCCGATCCCCATCAGGCAGTGGGTGCCGGTGCCGGCGAAGCCGCAGGCGATGGCGGCCTGCACGTCACCGTCGGAGATGGGCTGCACCCGGGCGCCGGTGGCGCGGATCTCGGCGATCAGGCTCTTGTGGCGGGCGCGGTCCATGACCACGATCACCAGCTCGCTGGGGGCGAGGCCGAGGCACTCGCTCAGGATCGCGATGTTCTCGGTGGCCGACTTGCGGATGTCCACCTTGCCCTTGGCGGCCGGGGGCGCCGCCAGCTTGTTCATGTAGAAGTCGGGGGCGTTGAACAATCCGCCGCGGTCGGAGGCGGCCAGCACGGCCATGGAGCCGCGCTGGTTGTTGGCGCAGAGGTTGGTGCCTTCACAGGGGTCGACGGCGAAATCCACACCGGGCCCGGTGCCGCTGCCCACCTCTTCGCCGATGTAGAGCATCGGGGCTTCGTCGCGCTCGCCCTCACCGATGACGATGCGGCCCTGCATCTGGATCTGGCCCATGCGCTGGCGCATGGCTTCCACGGCGGCGGCGTCGGCCTCGTCCTTCTTCCCGAGACCGGTCAGCTGGGCGGAGGCGATGGCGGCCTGTTCAACGACCTCGAGAATTTCCTGGATGAGGGTGCGATCCACGGCGGTCCGGCGGGGAGGAGGGGAGCGTCAGCGCGAGGAGCGGAAGCAGGGGCGGTCCGCGGAAAAGGCCAGCGGCCGCAACGCCAGCCGACCCGGGACCTGCTGACCTGAGGCCAGCTGTCGCAAGGTCTTTCCCGCGTGAAGCGGGGGTCATCGTATCAGCGGCCGGCGGAGGGTTCCTGAGCGCCGCGGGCCGATTCCTACAATCCAGCCGCTGTCCCTCCCGGTGGATCCGTCCATGAGCACCAAGCCCCTGGTGATCGCCCCGTCGATCCTGTCCGCCGATTTCTCCCGTCTCGGCGACGACGTGCGTGCCGTCGACCAGGCCGGAGCCGACTGGATCCACGTGGACGTGATGGATGGCCGCTTCGTGCCGAACATCACCATCGGCCCCCTGATCGTGGAGGCCCTGCGCCCGGTCACCAGCAAGCCCCTCGATGTTCATCTGATGATCGTGGAGCCGGAGCGCTACGTGGCCGACTTCGCCAAGGCCGGCGCCGACATCATCAGCGTGCAGGTGGAGGCCTGTCCGCACCTGCACCGCAACCTCAGCCAGATCAAGGACCTCGGCAAGCAGGCCGGGGCGGTGCTCAATCCCAGCACCCCGCTCTCCACGATCGAGTACTGCCTCGAACTCTGTGATCTGGTGCTGATCATGAGTGTGAACCCCGGTTTCGGCGGCCAGAGCTTCATCCCCTCCCAGGTGCAGAAGATCAAGGAGTTGCGCCGGATGTGCGACGAGCGCGGTCTCGATCCCTGGATCGAGGTGGACGGCGGCATCAAGGGCGGCAATGCCTGGCAGGTGATCGAGGCCGGCGCCAATGCCATCGTGAGCGGTTCCGGCGTGTTCGGTCTGCCCGATTACGCCGAGGCGATCCGGGGTATCCGCAACAGCCGCCGCCCCGAGCCTGCCCTGGTCTGAACAGCTGAAGCGCGCCGAGCGGGGGGCTTCACACGCCGACGCCCCCCGCTCGGTGCTCAGGTGGGTGCTCAGGCGCTGAGGAACCAGCCGTAGCTGTGGAGACCGATCCCCAGCAGGTTCACGCCGATGTAGCAGACCGCGATCACCACCAGGCCCGCCACGGCCACCAGGGCCGGCCGGCGACCCTGCCAGCCACGGCTGAGGCGGGTGTGCAGGTAGGCGGCATAGACCAGCCAGCAGATCAGCGCCCAGGTTTCCTTCGGGTCCCAGCTCCACCAGCTTCCCCAGGCCTCGTTGGCCCAGACCGCCCCGCTCACCAGGCCCACCGAGAGCAGCAGGAAGCCCACCGTGATCGTGCGGTAGCTGAGGCTGTCGAGCTGCTCGCTCACCCCGATCGCCACGCTGCTGAGGCGCAGATCGCCCGCATCGGCCCCGGCGAGCCGGGCCTGGCGGAAACCGCCGCTGCCGATGGAGCTGCTGCGGAGTTCCAGCTGCCGGCCCCGCTCGGTGAACAGCACCGCCAGCGAGAGCAGGGAGCCCACCAGCAGGGCGGCATAGCTGACCATGATCACGCTCACGTGCATCACCAGCCAGCTGGAGCGCAGGGCAGGCACCAGGGGCGAGGCTTCCTGCAGCCGGTCGGGCAGGGCGAAGCTGGCGAACGCCACGCAGCCCAGCGCCATGGGGGTGGCGGCGGCGGGAACGAGCGGCGAGGGCCAGGACCGCTCGACCAGCAGCTGGGTGAGGGTGCAGGCCCAGGCCAGGAAGCAGAGCGACTCGTAGAGGTTGCTGATCGGGAAATGGCCCGCTTCCCACCAGCGCAGGGTGAGCTGCGCCGTGAGACAGAGGTTGGCGGCCGCCACGAGCAGGCGCACCACCGTGCTGGCCCGGGCGCCGCTGATGCTCCAGAAAGCCAGAGGAAGGGCCAGCAGCAGCAGGCCGAAGGCCACCAGGCCGAGGGTGAGAACCGGTTCGTTCACAGGTGCCGGTGCGATTCAGAGGGGAAAGCCAGGTCAGTCTGCCTGGGGGACGGCCTCAGCGGCTGGCCTGGCGCAGCAGGAAGAGTCCGCCCGCCATGCCGATCAGCACCGGCGACCAGGCCGCCAGGAAGGGGGAGAGCGTTCCCTTCACGCCCAGCGAACTGAACACGAAGGACATCAGGTAATAGGAGAAGATCAGCAGCACGCTGATGCCGAAGCCCTGGCTGCGACTGGTGCGGCCCTCCGGCCTCACACCCAGGCTGCTGCCGATCAGACCGAACACCAGACAGATGGCGGGGAAGGCGAACTTCTCCTGGATCCGCACCCTCAGCCGCCGTGCCTCCTTGCGATCGCCCGCCTCCTCCAGCAGGCGCTCCGCCTGCAGGGCCTGGGCCACCGTCATGCTGGTCGCATCCTTCGGCAGGGCGGCAAGCTTGAGCGGACCCTGGTCAAGGGGATAGAGATAGCGATCGAAGCGGGCCGAGGTGGTGGTCTCGTCGGTCTTGCCGATCAGCACGATCCGGCCGTCCCGGAACTCCCACATCCCCTCCTTGTCGTTCCAGATGCCCCGGCGTGCGGTGAGCATCTGGGTGCCCGCGTCGCTGCTGAAATCGAGCACGGTCACATCCTCCATCTCGCCTTCGCGGAACTGGCGGGAATAGAAGAGCTGGGAGAGGTAGCGTTCGCTGCCTGATTCGTCGCGGTCGCTGGCGCGGCGGCTGAACCGTGAATAGATGATGTTGCTGCCTTTTTCCGCCGCCACGGCCCGGCCCAGGGCCTGGTTGAGGGTGTTGGTCGCTTCCAGGTTCGCGCTCGGCACGATCAGATCGTTGAACACGAAGGTGAGCACGCTCATCACCACGGCCACCATCAGAGCCGGCACCACCATCCGCCAGGTGCTCACCCCCACGCTGCGCAGGGCCGTCAGTTCGCTGTTCCCCGAGAGGCGGCTGTAGGCCAGCAGCGTGGCCATCAGGGTGGCCATGGGAAACGAGAGCACGAGGAACCCGGGCAGGCGCAGCCCCAGCACCTGCATGGCGGTGAGCACGGGCAGGCCCGATTCCGCCACCC
This sequence comes from Mesorhizobium carmichaelinearum, assembly GCA_943368365.1. Taxonomy (GTDB): domain Bacteria; phylum Cyanobacteriota; class Cyanobacteriia; order PCC-6307; family Cyanobiaceae; genus CALRKZ02. Next base: position 246,834 of record CALRKZ020000002.1, on the reverse strand, counting down.
GCCGCACCAGCTCGAACACCACCCCCACCGACAGCGAGACGGCGGTGAAGGCGGCGATGCCGAACAGCAGCGGCCCCAGCAGCTCTCCGGTGAGCCAGCGATCCATCAGCGGCAGGCGCTGCCAGGACAGCGCCAGGGGGCGGAGCAGGCGTCGCGCCACCGTCAGGTCGATCCGTCCGCCGCGGGTGTCGCTCACAGCTGGAACGCCTCCCCGAGGTAGTGGCGCCGGACCATGGGATCGGCCGCCACGTCGGCGGAAGCACCCGAGGCCAGGATGCTGCCCTCGGTGAGGATGTAGGCGCGGTCGGTGATGGCCAGGGTCTCGCGGACGTTGTGGTCGGTGATCAGCAGCCCCATCCCCCGCTGCCTGAGGGTGCCGATGAGGGCCTGCAGATCGGCCACGGCCAGGGGATCCACGCCGGCGAAGGGTTCATCGAGCAGGAGGTAGCGCGGCCCCTCCGGGCCCACCGCCAGGGCCCGGGCCACCTCGCAGCGCCGCCGTTCGCCCCCGGAGAGCTGGAACCCCCGGCGGTGCTGGAAGGCGCTCAGATGGAACTCCTCGATCAGGCGTTCCAGCCGCGGGCGTCGCAGGGCCGTCGGGGTGCCGCTCTCCTGCAGTGCCAGCTGAAGGTTCTCACGCACGCTGAGCTGCCGGAAGACACTGGCCTCCTGGGGCAGATAGCCGATGCCGAGCCGGGCGCGGCGCGGCATCGGCAGGCCCCCCACGTTGCGGCCGTCGAGCATGACCCGGCCGCGGTCGGGCCGCAGCAGGCCGGTCACCAGATTGAAGGTGGTGGTCTTGCCGGCTCCATTGGGCCCCAGCAGCCCCACCACCTCGCCGGCCTGGAGCTCCAGGCTCACCCCCTTCACCAGAGGCCGCCCCGCGATCGTGAGCGCCACGTCCTCGAGCGTGAGGCTCATGGAGCCGCCGTCCCGGGCTGCGGTGCCGCCGGAGCGGAGCCGCCCGGCTGGGGCTGCGGCTGGAGCTGAAGCCGCAGCTGGCTGAACACCTGCTGACCCTCCTCGGGCTGGGCCAGGGCCCGCTCGGTGTCAACCAGGTAGACCACCCGCTCGGCCCGGATCCGGTTGCCCCCCTCCTGCACCACGTCCACGTCGCCGCTGAGGACGATCCGCGACTCCCGGGTGAAGTACTGGGCCTGCCGGGCGGTGGCCACCACGCGGCGATCGGGGTAGACGATCCGCACGTTGCCGGTGGCCGTGACGATGCCGGTGGCGTTGTCGGCCTGCTGCTGGTCGGATTCGATCGTGACCAGCCCGGTGGGTGCCTGGGCCGGCAAAGCTGGCTCGGTGGCCGGCGGCAGCGAGGAGGGGGCCGGTGCGGGCAGCGAGGGGGCCGGAGGGGGGCTTTCCCCGGCGGCAGGCAGCATCGGCATGGCCGCCGCCGGCAGGGTGGAGCAGGCGAGCAGCAGCCCCGGCAGCCACCCGGGCCGGACGATCGGTGAGGGCTTCAGCATCGATCCGGCACGGGCACGGTGGTGGCGGGACGAGGGGGCGAAGGCGATGAGAGGGCGGCAGGGCTCCCAGCGCGGAACCGCTGCCGGAACCCGGTCAATGTACGAGTCGGGGCGGTGGGGACTGCAGCGGTGCGAACCGCTCAGCCCCGCTGGCGCAACCGGGGCAGCGGCAGGGCCACGGGATCCCCCCCTTGCTGCAGGCAGCGCAGCCTGGCGCTGGCCTCCTCGCGGAGATGGGCCAGGTCGAGGCCGAGGGCCTCCTCGCCGGCGGGGAGCAGCCGCCCCACCCCCTCGCCCAGCAGCATGGTGGCCCCGCGCCTGTTGCCCCGCTCCAGGTGCAGGTGGGCCACGGCGATCTGCAGGATCCCTTGCAGCACCGGCCGGTCGGGGCCCTGGGTCTCGTGCCAGAGCTCCTCGAAGCCGTCGTGGCAGGCGTACCACTCGCCCGCATTGAACAGGGCCACCGCCTCAGCGAAGCGCGGATCGTGGCGCAGGTCCTCCACCAGCGGCTCCTCCAGACGCGGCGCCGCCAACGATCAGCGCTTGGCGGCCTTCTTGGCGGGCATCTTCCGCAGCCGGATCGATTCGGGCGTCACCTCGAGCATCTCGTCGGGGCCGATGTACTCGAGGGCCCGCTCCAGGGTCATCTGGATCGGCGACTGCAGGGTGTCGAGCACCTCGGCGCCGGCGGAGCGGATGTTGGTGACCTGCTTGGCCTTGCAGACGTTGAGTTCGAGATCGGGCGGACGGTTGTGCTCACCGACGATCATCCCCTTGTAGACCTTGGTGCCCGGGGTGATGAAGAACTGGCCGCGGTCTTCGGCGCCCTTGAGGGCGTAGAAGGTGGCGGTGCCTTCCTCGAAGGCGATCAGCACGCCGTTGCGGCGGGCGTCGAAGTCACCCTGCATGGGGCGGTATTCGAAGAAGGAGTGGCTCATGATCCCCTCGCCGCGGGTGGCCCGCACGAACTCGCCCCGGAAGCCGATCAGCCCGCGCGAGGGCACCACGAACTCGAGCTGGGTGCGGCCGTCGCTCCCGGTCTCCATGTTCTGCATTTCGCCCTTGCGCATGCCGAGCTTCTCGATGCAGTTGCCCACCGCGTCCTCGGGAACATCCATCACCAGGGTCTCGACCGGCTCGCAGGGGGTGCCGTCGATGGTGCGGAAGATCACCTGGGGTTGGGACACCTGGAACTCGTAGCCCTCGCGCCGCATGGTTTCGATCAGGATCCCCAGGTGCAGCTCGCCGCGGCCGCTCACGGCGAAGCGATCGGGGGAGTCGGTGTCCTCGACCCGCAGCGCCACGTTGGTGAGCAGTTCCTTCTGGAGGCGATCGCGCAGCTGGCGGCTGGTGACGAACTTGCCCTCCTTGCCGGCGAAGGGGGAGTCGTTGACCACGAAGGTCATCTGCAGGGTGGGTTCGTCCACCCGGATCAGCGGCAGGGCCTCGGGGTGGTCGGGGCAGGCGATCGTCTCGCCGATGTTCACTTCGTCGAAGCCGGCCACCGCCACGAGATCGCCGGCGCGGGCCTCGCTGATCTCCACCCTCGAAAGGCCCTCGAAGCCCAGCAGCTTGCTGATGCGGCCCCGCTTGATCGAGCCGTCGTCGCGGATCAGTGCGGCGCTCTGGCCGGCGCGGATCGTGCCGTTGTGCACCCGGCCGATCATGATCCGGCCGAGGAAATCGGAATAGTCGAGCGTGGTGACCTGCAGCTGCAGCGGCTTGGTGGGGTCACCCACCGGCGGCGGCACATGCCGCAGGATCGCGTCGAACAGCGGCTTCATCGTGTCGCTGTCGGTGGCCATGTCGGGCTTGGCGTAGCCGCCCATGCCGCTGCCGAACAGGTAGGGGAAGTCGCACTGGTCGTCGTCGGCGCCCAGTTCGAGGAACAGGTCGAGCACCTTGTCGACGGCCTGCTCGGGATCGACCCGCGCCCGGTCGATCTTGTTGACGAAGACGATCGGCCGCAGGCCCTGCTCGAGGGCCTTCTTGAGCACGAAGCGCGTCTGCGGCATCGGCCCCTCGTTGGCGTCCACGATCAGCAGCGCCCCGTCGACCATGCCCAGCACCCGCTCCACCTCACCGCCGAAGTCGGCGTGGCCTGGAGTGTCGACGATGTTGATGCGGGTGCCGTTGTAGGTGACGGCGGTGTTCTTCGAGAGGATCGTGATGCCGCGCTCGCGCTCCAGGTCGTTGGAGTCCATCACGCAGGTGGGCACCGCCTCACCGTCGCGGAAGATGCCCGATTGCTGCAGCAGGGCGTCCACCAGGGTGGTTTTGCCATGGTCGACGTGGGCGATGATCGCGACGTTGCGGATCGGTGCGCTCTGGGACGGGGCGCTCATGCAGGATCTCTCGGTCAAGCTTTGCAGTGGCAACCGCAACCGGTTGCAACAATCCCTCACCCTATCGCAGTTCCGCGCCTGAGACTGCCGCGCGTCACGCCGAGACGGCTGTCCAGCCGTTCCTGCTGCCACACCTGCCGCCCGCTCACTGCACCGCTCAGGCAGCGCTGGTAGAGGTCCACCCGGCGCCGGGCCTCGGCCGCTCCTTCGTTCAGCAGTTCCACCCGCAGATGTCGCACGCCCGCCCGCCGCAGGGCCGGCAGCGCCTCCGCCGCCGTCTGGGCGGTGCCGTTGAACAGGGTGTTGCGGCAGCCCAGGTCGGCCCGCAGCGGATGTTCGGCGCCGCTGCGATCGCGCAGCACCACCCGGTGGCTCTCGCAGGGTCGGCCGCAGTCGGTGTGGTCGTGGCCGTCGGAGAGGAGGGCGCAGAACAGGCAGTGCTCCATGTGGAACAGGGGCATGTGCTGGTGCAGCGTCACTTCCACCGAGCCGGGGGGGCAGGCGGCCACCAGGGCCAGCAGCTGATCGAGGGCCAGGTCATAGCTGGCGGTGATGCGCCGCAGCCCCCAGTGCCCGAGGAACCAGCCGGCGCTGAGGGCATTGGCCACGTTGAGGGAGAAGTCGCCGATGCAGGGGGCCCGCTCCACCAGCAGCTCCAGCTGATCGGCATTGCGCACCAGATAGCCCTCCGGTTCGGCCCTCAGCAGGGGTTCCAGGCTCCAGCGCTCGTCGGGGCGGCAGATGCGCGGCCCGGCCAGCAGCAGCCCGCCGGGCCAGCGGCCGCGGCCCAGGGCCACCGCCCGACGGAGCTCCGCCGGCTGCTCCAGATCGGCGATCACGCTGTGGAGGGGTTCCTCCAGCAGGGCCTCCAGCTGCTCCAGGCTGCGCACCAGCACGCTCAGCGCCGGGGCCGCCGGTTCGGGGCTCCGGGATGCCGCCGGCTCGGCCGGTTGCAGCGCCCGCAGTACGGCCCCGGGGTCGGCCGGCGGCCGGACGGCGCCGCCGCCAGCCCTCCGACGTTCCTCTCCGTGCTCCAGCCGCTCCACCAGCGCGCGACGCAGGGCGTTGAGCTGGGCCAAGGGCAGGAACAGTCCGTCCGGGAGGTCGAGCCTGAGCTCGGCCAGGTGCCAGCCGCTGCCCCCCAGCCGGCCCAGCTGGGCCTCCAGTCGTTCGCGATCCAGGCCCGGACCGCGGGCGGCCACCAGCGGCTCCGCCGATTCCACCATCGGCCCGGGGGTGGTGCCGGGGGCGAGCGCCCCATTGGCCTGGATCACACCCAGCTGCAGCGGTTCCCCCAGCCGTCCCCGCACCAGCAGCCTCAGCTCGGCCGGCCGTTCCGGCAAGGGCCTCTGCGCCTGCTTGCGCAGCTGCCGTTCGAGGGCCGGATCGCTGCTCAGCCAGCAGGGAGCGTCCGGCGGCAGGGCGGTGGTGTCGACCCGCTCAGGGCCGAGCCGGATCGCCAGCAGGCCGGAACCACGGGTCTGCACCGCCATCACCCGGCCGCCCAGTTCGGCCGGGGGCCGCAGCGGATCGCTGGACGGGAGCTCCAGCACCACGCCGTCGCCGGGCTTGAGCAGCGGCGGGTCGGCCGCGGCGGCGCCTGACGGGCCCTCGGCTCTGAGCAGCAGCCAGCCGCCCCGCTCACGGCCCGCCAGCCGAGCGATCAGCGGACCGCGTTTCTTGCTCCAGCGCCCATCCACCAGCCGGCGGTGGTCGACACCCTCCAGCCAGCCTGTGTCGAGCCCGCGCGAGAAGGTGAGCTCCAGCCGCCGCCGCAGGCCCGCCGCTTCCAGCTCCGGCCCCGCTGGCCCCTTCGGCCTCGCCGCCGTTCCGGGACCGAGCCGGTCGAGGCCGCGGCGGTAGGCCTCCGTCACCGCCGCCACGTAGGTGGGATCCTTCAGCCGCCCCTCGATCTTGAGGCTCGCCACCCCCGCCTCCACCAGATCGGGCAGCAGCTCCCAGGCGGAGAGATCCCCGGGGGAGAGCAGGTAGCGCCGATCGCCGAGCTCCCGCTCCTCGCCATCGACGATGAGCTGGTAGGGCAGGCGGCAGGCCTGGGCGCACTCGCCGCGGTTGGCGCTGCGCTGGCCGAGGGCCTCGCTGGTGAGGCACTGGCCCGAGTAGGCCACGCAGAGGGCGCCGTGCACGAACACCTCGAGCGGCATCGCCAGATCCCGCTCCCGCAGCTGGCCGCGGAGCCGGCGCAGATCCTTCAGGGCCAGTTCGCGGGCCAGCACCACCCGCTCGCAGCCCAGGGTGGCGGCCTGGGCGATTCCGGCGGCGCTGGTGATCGACATCTGGGTGGAGGCGTGCAGGGCCAGATCCGGCACCAGAGCCCGCGCCAGCCGGCAGAGCCCCACGTCCTGCACGATCACGGCATCCACACCGGCGGCGGCTGCCGCCAGCAGCAGGTCGGCCGCGGCCTCCAGTTCGTCCTGGAAGACGAGCACGTTGACGGTGAGGAAGCCCTTCAGGCCGCGGCGATGCAGCCACTCCATCAGCTCGGGCAGATTCTGCCGGCGGAAGTTCTCGGCCCGCAGCCGCGCATTGAACGCCTCCACGCCGAAGTACACCGCGTCGGCCCCGTTGGCCGCCGCCGCCTTCAGGGAGTCCCAGCAGCCGGCCGGAGCCAGCAGTTCGGGAAGGGCGCCGGGGATCGGTGTGGTCATGGGGGGGGAGATCCGGCGAGGGAGCGGCTCAGCCTTCGCGCCGGCTCGAACTGCCGCAGGGCGTCGGCCGAACCCTCGAAGCGCCAGTGCCAGGGCTCGTAGGTCACGCCCTGCCCGTTGTCGCGGGGAAAGGAGAGTTGGAAGTGGAAGCGGTTGGCGTTGGCCTCCAGCCAGCCGAAGGCCGGGGTGGCCTCGAAGCTGGCGCTGAGGTTGGTGGCCGGGCGGCTGGCGTCCCCCAGGTCGACCGCATAGCCGGTGCTGTGCTCCGAGAACCCGGGAGGAGCGCTCACCTGGGCCCGTTCCTCGGCGCTCTGATTCCGCTCTGCCTTCACGCCGAAGAAGATCTCCTTCTGCAGGGCCACGGGCCGGAAGGCGCTCAGCACCCGCAGCTCCACGCCGTCGGCCCGGGCTGCACGCTGCATCGCCAGCAGGGCTTCGGCCGCATCGGGCCGGAGCTGCAGGCCCGGCGCCACGCTGGCGAGCCGATCGGCCGGGGCCTCGGGATAGGGGAAGTGGCCCAGGAGCCGCCCGTCGGCGCTGAGGCGGGCGTCCAGCCCGGCCACCGGTGGCGGGGAGAGGAGGCGGCGGATCGGGCCGGGCACCAGCAGCACCACGCCGACGCCGGTGACCAGCACCAGCACGGCCGTGATCAGCACGGGGCCGACGGTTGCGGCGCTGGAGCGGACCGGCCGGACGGTGCGGCGCGCGAGCGGGATGTCATCGCGCAGCGCGCGCCGCGGCACGGGTCTCTCAACAAGCTTCGAAACAATCGTAGGCGTGGGCCCCGATCCGACCGGCGCCGCTTCGTGCATGGGTGTTAGCTTCGCGCCCAGGATCGTTCCAGCGGAGCAGGTTTCAAGATGTTGCGAGTCGCGGTGGTGGGCGGCGGCCCCAGCGGTTCCTGTGCTGCTGAGATCCTCGCCAGGGCGGGTATCGAAACCTGGCTGTTCGAGCGCAAGCTCGACAATGCCAAGCCCTGCGGTGGGGCCATCCCCCTGTGCATGGTGGCCGAGTTCGATCTGCCGGAATCGATCATCGACCGCAAGGTGCGCAACATGAAGATGATCTCCCCCTCCAACCGGGAGGTGGACATCCATCTCGAGAACCAGGACGAGTACATCGGCATGTGCCGCCGCGAGGTGCTCGATGCCTTCCTGCGCAACCGGGCGGCCGATCTCGGCGCCCATCTGGTGAACGGTCTGGTGCAGAGCATCGACACCGGCAGTAACCGTCAGGGCCCCTACACCCTCCACTACGCCGACTACTCCGGCGGTGGCCCCACCGGTGAGATCCGGGCCCTCGAGGTAGATCTGATCGTGGGCGCCGATGGTGCCAACAGCCGCGTCGCCAAGGCCATGGATGCCGGCGACTACAACGTCGCCATCGCCTTCCAGGAGCGCATCCGGCTTCCCAAGGAGGAGATGAGCTATTACGAAGATCTGGCCGAGATGTACGTCGGCACCGATGTCTCGCCCGACTTCTACGCCTGGGTGTTCCCCAAGTACGACCACGTGGCCGTCGGCACCGGCACGATGCAGCAGAACCAGGCGCTGATCAAGGGACTGCAGAAGGGCATCCGTGAGCGCGCCAGCGCCCGCCTGCTCAACGGTGAGGTGATCAAGGTGGAGGCCCATCCCATCCCCGAGCATCCCCGCCCCCGCCGTGTGGTGGGACGCATGGCCCTGGTGGGCGATGCCGCCGGTTATGTCACCAAGAGTTCCGGTGAGGGGATCTACTTCGCTGCCAAGAGCGGCCGCATGTGCGCCGAGCAGATCGTGGCCACCAGCGCCGGCGGCACGCGGATTCCGAGTGAAGCCGATCTCAAGGGATACATCAAGAAGTGGGACCGTCAGTACGGCACCACCTACAAGGTGCTGGAACTTCTCCAGAACATCTTCTATCGCAACGACGCCGCCCGCGAGGCCTTCGTCGAGATGTGCGACGACAAGGACGTGCAGCGCCTCACCTTCGACAGCTACCTCTACAAGCGGGTGGTGCCGATGAATCCCTGGCAGCAGATCAAGCTCACCCTGCTCACCCTGGGGGCCGTGCTGCGTGGCAACGCCCTGGCTCCCCAGGGCTACAAGCCCGTGCCCAGTGCCGTGCGCAGCGAAGAGGAGATGGCACGGCTTCAGACCCTCGGTCGGGACCGCCACCGCCCCGTTGCCGCCCCGTCGTCCGTCGCTGCGGCGGACGCCGCCGACCAGGGCGAATCCGCCGGGCAGCGGGAGCCTGTGCTGGTCGGCAAGAAGTAGCCCATCGCACCTCTCCATCCGGGTGGGCCGAGCCTCCGTCGCCTCACCCGGTCGGCCTTCAGCCGCTGATACGGTTGAAGTCGGCCAGAACAGCGGCCTGGTTGCGCAGCACGCCCAGCAGGTTGAGCCGGTTGGCGCGCACCGCCGCGTCATCGCTCATCACCAGGACGCTCTGCTCGCCGTCGAAGAAAGCCGCCAGTGCCCCGGCACCCTGGCTCAGCCCGGCGGCCAGTTCCGCATAGCGGCCAGGAGTGGTGGCGGTGGCCACCGGCTCCAGTTGCCGCAGCACCTCCAGCATCGCGTTCTCGCTCGGTGAACGGAACAGTCCGGAATCGACCACGGCTGCCGGGCTGAGCACGGACGCGCTCAGGTCCCCCTTGTCGGCCAGCCGGGCCGCCCGCTGCACCACCGCCTGCACCGGCGCCAGCTTGCCGTGGCGGCGCAGATCGGCGAGCAACTCCAGCCGCACCCGCACGTCGGCCGGATCCCGCAGCAGGCGCTCCACCGGCAGGGTGTGGCCGGCGGCCGCCTGCACCAGATCGGAATCGAAGCCCTCCTCCTCCAGCAGGGCCACCAGCCGCTGACGCAGGAACTCCACCAGATCGCCGGCCAGCGACTCCGGCTCCAGGGCCAGATCCGGCAGCAGCCGGCCCCAGTGTCCGGCCGCCGTGTCCAGCAGGGCGATCAGATCGAGGCTCCAGCCACGTTCCCAGAGGATCTGCAGGATGCCGTTGCCGGCGCGGCGAAGGGCGTAGGGATCCGAGGAACCGCTGGGCCGCTCACCCCTGGCGAAGATGCTGAGCAGGAGTTCGAACCGCTCGGCCAGGGCCACCACCGCGCCCGCCTCGGAGCCGGGCAGGTCGTCGCCGGCGCCACGGGGAAGGTAGTGCTCCAGCACGGCCAGCGCCACGGCCCGCGGTTCACCTTCCGCCAGCAGGTACTTGGCGCCGATCACCCCCTGGAGCTCGGGGAACTCGCCCACCATCTGGCTCACCAGGTCATGCTTGCAGAGGTGGGCCGCCCGGCTCGCCGTGGCGGCGGTGCCAGGCGGCAGGGCCAGCCGTTCGCCCAGAAGTCCGCTCAGCCATTCCAGCCGGTCGGCGCGGTCGCTCAGGCTGCCCAGACCCTCGGCGAAGGTGACGCGCTGCAGGGACTCGCGCCGCCGGGCGCTGGGCACGGCCCGGTCGGCCGCCAGGAAGAACTCCGCATCGGCCAGGCGGGCCTTGAGCACGCGTTCGTTGCCGCGACGCACCGTGTCCTCCGCCTCGGGCAGGCCGTTGCCGATGCAGAGAAAACGGGGCAGCAGGCTGTCGGCGGCGCGCAGGGCCAGCGGATCCGGACCGGCGTCGCTCCGGTAGAGGGGCACATAGCGCTGGTGGGCGCGCATCACGGTGCTCAGCACCTCCGGGGGAAGGGCCAGGAACCGCTTGTCCACCGAACCTTCGATCAGGCACGGGCTCTCGACCAGATCGACCAGTTCGTCGAACAGCGCGTCAGGCAGGTCGGGCCTGGCCTGGAGGGCTTCGGCGGCTTTCAGCACCCGGGTGCGGATCCAGTCCGCCCGCTCCTGCCGCTCCACCTGCACCCCCACCCCGGCCAGCGTCTCGGCATAGGCGTCGGCGGAGGGCACGGTCACGGCATCCGCGCGCAGGCGATGGCCGCGGCTGTGGCGGTCGCTGTGGATCGGCGGATCGCAGTCTTCGAGCTGCAGAGGGATCACCCGGTCATCGAGCAGGGCCACCAGCCAGCGCACCGGCCGGCTGAAGCGGTGCTCCCCCACCCCCCAGCGCATGAAGCGGCGACCCTGCAGGGCCCCGATCCAGACTGGAATGCGCTCGGCCAGCACCGTTTCGGCGGGCTGGCCGCTCTCGCGGATGCGCGCGAACACGAAGGGACCCTTCGGCGTGTCACGCACCTCCAGGCTGGCTGGATCCACGCCGCAGCGGCGCGCGAAGCCCACGGCGGCCGGGCCGGCGCTGCCCTCCTGGAACGCCTGCGCGGCTGGGGGACCCTTGCGCTCCTCCTCCCGATCGTCCTGGCGCGCCGCCAGATCGCTCACGCTCACCACCAGGCGCCGTGGCGTGCCGGTGCTGCGGACGATCCCGTGGGGCAGCCGCAGCGCCGCCAGATCGTGACGCACCTGCTGCTCGAGCTGGGGCAGGGCCAGGCGTGCGAAATCGGCCGGCAACTCCTCGGTGCCGATTTCGAGCAGAAAGGTTGCCACACACACAACGCGCCAGGGCATGACTTTATTGAAGGCCGTGACCGCCACCTCGCTTCGCTACGTTCGGATGACGCTGGCGCCTCTCCCGTGACCCTCACTCCCGAACGTCACCGTCCGAGAGCGTCGACGCGCGAGGTGCCAGCAGGCGACACCACTCCCAGCAAGGCTCCCACCAAGTTCGAGCAGCTCAAGGCGGCCAGTGGTTATCTGCGTGAACCCCTGGCCACCGAACTGCAGAACGACAGTCGCTGCTTCACCGAAGGGGCCGTTCAGATCCTCAAGTTCCACGGCAGCTATCAGCAGGACAACCGCGACAATCGCCAGAAGGGAAAAGAGAAGGACTGGCAGATGATGCTGCGGCTGCGCAGCCCCGCCGGCCGCATCCCCGCCGCGCTCTATCTCGCCATCGATGAACTGGCCGACCGGCTCGGCAACGGCACCCTGCGGCTCACCACGCGCCAGACGATCCAGATGCACGGGATCGCCAAGGCCGATCTGCGTGAGGTGATCGGCACGATCGTGCGATCGATGGGTTCGACCCTGGCCACCTGTGGGGACATCAACCGCAACGTGATGGCGCCGGCGGCACCGTTCGAGAAGGGCGGCTATCCCGCGGCCCGGCTCCTCGCCGACCAGGTGGCCGATCTGCTCTCCCCGGAGGCGGCCGAGGGCTCCTACCTCGATCTCTGGGTCGATGGTGACCCCAGCTATCGCATCCGCCCCGCCGCCGCTGTGAGGCAGGCGCGGCAGCGGCAGCGCAGTGGGGCGGTGTTCAGCGGCGATCCCAACGAGCCGCTCTACGGAGCCACCTTCCTGCCCCGCAAGTTCAAGGTGGCGGTGACGGTGCCGGGTGACAACTCGGTGGATCTGCTCACCCAGGACATCGGCCTGGTGGCCTTCACCGATCCGGCCGGCCGGTTGCGGGGCTGCAACGTCTACGTGGGCGGCGGCATGGGCCGCACCCACAACAAGGAGGAGACCTTCGCCCGCACCGCCGATCCGCTCGGCTACGTGGGAGCCGCCCAGGTGCTCGATCTGCTGCAGGCGATCGCGGCGTTGCAGCGGGATCACGGCGACCGGGAGCAGCGCCGCCATGCCCGGATGAAGTACCTGATCCACGACCGGGGGATCGATTGGTTCCGCCAGGAACTCGGTCGCTACTTCCACGGCGCCCTCCAGCCCCTGCGCCATGAGCCCCGACCCCGGCTGCAGGACTACCTGGGCTGGCACCGCCAGAGCGGCGGCCTCTGGTTCGTGGGTCTGCCGCTGCTCTGCGGCCGGCTGGAGGGTGACACGAAGCGCGGCCTGCGCCGTGTGGTGGAGACCTTTCAGCTGGAGGTGCGCGTCACCCCCAACCAGGACCTGCTCCTGTGCAACATCGGCACCGCCCAGCGCAGCAGCGTGAGGGCGGCCCTGTCGGCGCTCGGCTTCGAGGCCCCGGAGGCCCCCGCCCCCCTCGTCCGCCATGCGATCGCCTGCCCGGCGCTGCCCACCTGCGGGCTGGCGATCACCGAATCGGAGCGGATCCTGCCGGCGGTGCTCGATCGCCTCGACGCCCTGCTGCGCCGCCTGGAGATCGAACGGCCCGTGCTGGTGCGCATGACCGGCTGCCCCAACGGTTGTGCCCGGCCGTACATGGCGGAGATCGGCCTGGTGGGCAGCGGTGTGGAGCAGTACCAGCTCTGGCTGGGCGGCACGCCCAACCTCACCCGCCTGGCGGCCTCCTACCTGGAGCGGATGCCGCTCTCGGAGCTGGAAACCACCCTGGAGCCCCTGCTGCTGGCCTGGAAGGCCGAGGGAGGCTCTCGAAGCTTCGGCGATTTTGTGGGACGGATCGGAGCGGAGAGGGTCCGCGCCCTGCTGTCCCTCTGAGCTGCCCGATCATGCAGAACCCCCAGCCCCGTTGCCGTCTCCGGCTCACCAGCCCCGCTCAGGGTTTCACCGGGCTCCGGGCGCTCGGCCTGACCGCCATGCTGCTGGCCGGCTCCATCCCTGCCGTGTTGGCCCAGGGCCGGCCCATGCCGCCGCCGCCGAAGCCGCCGGTGCGGATCTACGAACCCGACGCGGAAACCTGCCGTTCGGAGAGCCTGCTGCGTGCCTACCGCCTGCAGCTGCAGACCTTCGCCGACCAGCCGCCCGAGGTGCTGCTGCGCCTGCGCCGCCTGCAGCTGGAGCTGGCGGAGGCCACCTTGAAGCGCTGCGCCAACGACAAGCGCATCAGCCGCGAGGAGGCCGATCGCATCTGGCGTGAGCTTCAGGCGATGCCGCTGCCCCAGTCCTCCGGTTCCCAGCGTCCGTAGCGGGCTGCCGTGCGGCCCAGCCGCCAGGCCCAGAGCTGATCGCCGTGGCTGAAGTGCCACCATTCGTGGGGATGGCGGGCGAAGCCGGCTCCCTCCATCACCTGCCGCAGCAGTTCACGGCGGTGATGCCAGGAGAGGGCCTCGCTGTTCGCCCCGCCTGCCGCGGCGGCGCTCGCGGCAGGCGGGGCGAAGTGATCCGGCTCCGATTCCGGCCCGATCGCATCGATGACGCCGCCCATCGCCAGGGGTTGCCCGTCCGGGTCGGCGAGGGTGAGGTCCACGGCGCCGCCCGTGCTGTGGGGGGGAGGAGTGGCGGGATCGGCGCTGGGCGGTGCCCAGAACCGCCCCACCTCGGCGACGATCGCCTCCCGCTCCGGCCCCGGCCGCTCCGGATCGATGCCGCGCCGGCTGCACTCGCTCACCAGGGCATGGCGCACCATGAACGCCTGCACGGCCAGGGGCCGCCAGGCGTCGAAGATCGCCAGGCGCCAGGCCGGTTGGTGGTTCTGCAGGGCCGCCTGGGCGGCGAGCAGGCGCTCCACCACCCCGCGCCGCAGTCGGAACGGCGAGCCGCCGTCGCCATAGGGGGCCCCCAGAGCGGCGTAGGGATGGGGTTCCAGCCGCAGCAGAGCGGCGGGCAGCGCTTCGAGCGGTTCGCCGTCGTCGTGGATCGGGATCGGGCTCCAGGGACGCAGCGGGGCCATGGCGGCGGGGGCTGGCGGCCTTCAATTCAAGCGGGCGGCCTCGGCCCGGCGGCGTCCCTGCTCGGCCAGCGCCGCCGCCAGGGCCGGGTGGGCATCCAGATCGGGGTCGGCCGCAAGGATCTCGGCCGCCACCCTGCGGGCCTGCTCCAGCACCGCCCCGTCATCGCTGAGGCTGGCCAGCGCCAGATCCGGCAGGCCCGACTGCCGCGTTCCCAGCACCTGGCCCGGACCCCGCAGCTGCAGGTCCATCTCGGCGATCTCGAAGCCGTCGCTGCTGCGCACCAGCACCTCCAGACGCTGCTGGGCGAGGGCCTGGCGGCCGTCATGGATCAGCAGGCAGTGCGACACCGCCGCGCCCCGACCCACCCGGCCGCGCAGCTGGTGCAGCTGGGCCAGGCCGAACCGTTCGGCATGCTCGATCACCATCACGCTGGCCTCCGGCACATCCACCCCCACCTCCACCACGGTGGTCGACACGAGCACGTCGGTGCTTCCCGCCGCGAAGGCGCCGATCGCGGCTTGCTTCTCGGCACTGCCCATCCGGCCGTGCAGCAGGCCCACCCGCAGCTGCGGAAACACCTCCTCGCTGAGCTGGCGGTGCACCTCCACCGCCGAGCGCAGGTCGAGCTTCTCGGATTCCTCCACCAGCGGCAGCACCACGTAGGCCCGCTGACCCAGCGCCACCTGCTCGCGGATCAGGGCGTGGGCCTCGGCCCGCTCCCCCGCCCGCAGCAGGCGGGTGCGCACGGGCGTGCGGCCGGGCGGCAGCTCGTCGATCTGGCTCACGTCCAGATCCCCGTGCAGTGAGAGCGCCAGGGTGCGGGGGATCGGCGTGGCCGTCATCGTGAGCAGGTGGGGCTGTGGGCCCTTGCCCAGCAGCCGGTTGCGCTGGTCGACCCCGAAGCGGTGCTGCTCGTCGACCACCACCAGCCCGAGCCGGGCGAACTCCACCGGATCCTCCAGCAGGGCATGGGTGCCCACCAGCAGCTGCAGCTGCCCATTGGCCAGGTCCTGCAGCAGTTGGCGCCGCAGCGCCCGCGGCGTGGAACCGGTGAGCAGGGCAGAGCGCACGTGCAGGTGCGGAAGCCAGGCTCCGAGCTTGCGGGCGTGCTGTTCCGCCAGTACCTCCGTGGGGGCCATCAGGGCGCCCTGGCAGCCGGCTTCGATCGCACTGAGCAGGCTGGCGATCGCCACCACCGTCTTGCCGCTGCCCACATCGCCCTGCACCAGCCGGGCCATCGGACGCTCCCGGCCGAGATCGGCGCGGATCTCGGCCAGCACCCGCCGCTGGGCGGCGGTGAGTGGAAAGGGCAGCAGCGCAAGGAAGGCCCTCACCAGGCTGTCCTGGCCGGGCAGCAGCTGCAGGGCCGGTGCCGGCCGGCGGGCGAGCAGCCGCCGGCGTTGCAGCAACCGCAACTGGAGCAGCAGGAACTCGTCGAAGACCAGCCGCAACCGGCTGGCCTGCAGCTCCTCCCGGTCGTTCGGGGCGTGGATGCCGCGCAGCGCCGCCGCCCGCTCCAGCAGTCCCTCCCGCCGTCGCAGCGCGGCAGGCAGCGGATCGCCCCAGCGTGCCGTCGCCGGCAGCACCGTCTGGATCGCCTGGCGCAGGCGCTCGGCCCCCAGCCCCTCGGTGAGGGAATACACGGGCAGCAGCCGTCCGATCTGTCGTGAGCGCACCGGCGCGTTGGGTCCCTCCAGCACCTCCAGCAGCGGGTCCTGCAGGCACGGGCCGTAGGGGGTGTCCTTCACCAGGCCGCTGGCGGCCACGCTGCAGCCCGGCGGGAACTGCCGTTGCTGACTGCGGAGCCACCCCGGCGTGGTGAAGCGCCGGCCTGCGAAGAACTTGCTGATCCGCAGCCGTCCGGTGCTGTCCTGCAGCTGCAGTTCCAGGATCGCCAGTTGGGGGTTGCGGGGGCTGGCGAAGGCGTGGCTGCGGCGCACCACGGCCACCACCGTGGCGGTGGTGCCGGGTTGCAGCGCCGCAATCCGCACCAGGTTGGCGTAGTCGAGGTAGTCGCGCGGGTAGTGGTGCACGAGATCACGGGCCAGCAGCAGGCCGAGGCCCGCCAGACGGGTGGCGGTGCGGGGGCCGATGCCGGGCATCTCTCCCAGGGGCATGTCGGGCCGGATCGCCGCCGCCCGGGTCGCGGCGGCCCCGGTGGCGGGCCCAGCAGCGGGCCCGGCCAGCCGCAGCCGCGGCGGCCCGGGCGGGGTGGCGGGCTCCAGGGCTCGCAACAGGCCGTGCAGCTGGGTGCGGCAGCGGCTCACCAGCCGCTGCCGCCCTGCCAGCGGCAGGGTGGTGTAGGTGGCGAAGCCGGCGGCCAGTTCACCCAGCCCGGCCCGCTCGGCCAGCTCCCGCGGCAGGCCGGCCGGGGGCATGCGGCAGGCGCGCTCCAGGTAGGCGCTGAACGGCTCGCGACGTCCCTGCAGATCGCCGAACCCCCGCTCGGCCTCCAGCTGCAGGGCCTGCTGCAGGGTGGAGAGCCAGTCGCGCAGCTCCGGTGTTGCCGGGTTCAGGGGGCTGTCGGGGGGGTGGCCTGATCGTCCTGCAACCACTGTCGCTCCGCTTCCAGCGCCCGGGCCCGCCGTTGCCAGTGGCGGTACTGCTGCGCCATTTTGCGCACTTCCGCCCGCCGACGCTCCAGGCGGCGGCGGCAGCTGCGCAGCCGCGGTTGCTCGTACTCCAGGTCGCTGGTGCGCAGGAGCACGGCCAGGGTGTCGAGCTGACCACCCTGCGGCGCGAAGGGGAGCACGAGCCGCAGCAGGTTGGCCGGGGCCGGCATCGGGTCGATGCGGCCCTCGAGCACCGCCTCCAGCAGGCTCACCGGCAGCAGGCTGCGGCAGAGACCCAGCCGCAGAAGCTCCAGATTCACCGCATGGGAGAGGTTGCGCAACCGCCGTTGGATGGCCTGATCGAGGGCGCCCCACCAGCGCAGCAGCTCCAGCGGCTGGCCGGGCAGGAAGGTGGTGGCGGCGGTCCGCGGGCCGTCAGCGGGGGGGTCGGCTTCGCCCGAGCCTGGGGGCGGCTGGCGACCCAGGCTGGCGGAGGCCAGCGCGAACAGGGTCTGCATCACGTCGGGGCCCCCATGGCCCATCCCGGCGTCATCGCCGAGGGGGCCGGTCTCATCGGCCTCTTCCCCGTCGTCCTCCTGTTCGTCCTCGTCGTCGTCCGGCTCCTGCCCGTCGTCGTCCTCGCTGTTCTCGGCGGTTTCGTCGCCGCCGCCGGTGAGCGCGCCCAGACCGGCCAGCCCGGGCACACCGCTCGAGAACAGCTCGGCCGAAAGCGGCAGGTCGAGTCTGAGCCGCACCGAGCCGCGCGGTTCGATCGCCGCCTCGCCCGGCGGCGGGCGCCGGGCGGGAGTCTCGCCCTCCAGCCGTTCCAGCAGCCGGCGCTGATCACGCCGTCGCTGGCGCTGCTGCTCGTCCTGAATCTGCCGCGCCAACACGATCAGCTGCTCGAGCGTGAGCAGGGAGCCGCAGCGCTGCACCAGCAGCGCCAGGTGCTCCTGCAGCCGGCTGCGTTCGTCCGGATCGAGCTCGGCGTAGCGCTCGGGCACCACCTGGGTGGCCAGATGGAACACCGCCTGCCGCACGGCCGGCAGCAACCCTTCCCGCAGCACCTGGGCATGGAGGGCCAGGTCGCGATAGAGCTCGCCATGGCTGGCCCGGAGCCGCTGCTCGATCCGGCCGAGCTGGGCCCGGGCGTCGCTCAGCGCACCGGCACTGGAGTCCAAGAGGCGTGCGCAGTGGGGATGGGCAACGGGCGAGGACGGCGGCCGGCGGAGCCGCTCAAGCCGGCTTGCCGGTGACGGCCGCCACCTCGGCGGCGAAGTCGGTCTGCTCGACCTCGATGCCCTCGCCGAGGGTGTAGCGGGTGAAGCGGCGGACCTGGATGTTCTCGCCGATCTTGCCGGCCACCTGTTTCACCAGTTCGGCCAGGGTGATCGAGCTGTCCTTGATGAAGGGCTGCTCAAGCAGGGCCAGCTCCTTGAGGCGCTTGCCGATGCGGCCCTCGACGATCTTCTCCTTCATCTTGTCCGGCTTGCCGGCCAGGTCGTCGCGGCCCATCTCGATCGCCTTCTCGCGATCGACCACCTCCTGGGGGATCTGGTCGGTGCTCACGTACTCGACGTTCGGGCAGGCGGCGATCTGCATCGCCACGTTGCGCAGCAGATCCTGGAAGACGTCGCCCCGGGCGACGAAGTCGGTTTCGCAGTTCACCTCCACCAGCACCCCGACCCGGGCGCCGGTGTGGATGTAGCTGCCCACGGCGCCCTCCGCCGCGGTGCGGCCCGCCTTCTTCTCCGCCGTGGCGATGCCCTTCTGGCGCAGCCACTCGGCCGCCTTGGTCATGTCGCCGGCCGACTCGGAGAGGGCCTTCTTGCAGTCCATCATTCCTGCGCCGGTCTTCTCGCGCAGTTCCTTGACGAGCTTCGCCGAGATCTCAGCCATGGGGAGGGGACGGGGAAAGGGGGTGGGAGTGGGGTCGGGGGAGGAGGGGGCGGTGGTCGCCCCGGGGAGGATCAGGCCTCGTCGTCGTCGTAGCTGCGCTGCTCCTGGCTGCCGTGACGGCCCTCGTTGATCGCATCGGCGAGACGGCCGAGCACCAGCTGCACGGAGCGCACGGCGTCGTCGTTGCAGGGGATCGGCACGTCCGCCAGGTCGGGATCGCAGTTGGTGTCCAGCATCGACACCAGCGGGATGTCGAGCTTGCGGCACTCGAGCACGGCGTTGGTCTCGCGGCGCTGGTCCACCAGCACCACCACATCGGGCAGACGGCGCATGTTCTTGAGGCCACCGAGATACTTCTGGAGCCGCTCCAGCTCGCGCCGCAGCACGGCCGCTTCCTTCTTCGGCCGCATGGCGATGGCGCCGGAGGATTCCATCCGCTCGAGATCCTTGAGCCGGTCGATGCGGGCGCGCATCGTGCTCCAGTTGGTGAGCATGCCGCCCAGCCAGCGCTGGTTCACATAGGCGGCGCCACAGCGAGCGGCCTCCTGGGCGATCACTTCGGAGGCCTGTTTCTTGGTGCCCACGAAGAGGAAACGCTTGCCGGACCGGGAGGCGTTACGGGTCCACTTGTAGGCGTTGTTCATGCAGACGGCGGTCTGCACGAGGTCGATGATGTGGACTCCGTTGCGCGCGCAATAGATGTAGCGCGACATCTTGGGATTCCAACGACGAGTCTGGTGCCCGAAGTGGGCACCCGCCTCCATCATCTCGGCGAGGGTGACGACAGCCATGGGTTCAAGGGGGTTTCGGGTTCGCCTCCACCTGCCAGGGATCAGAACGGAGCGGCGCTGACGGAGAAGCCGTCAGAGCAACCCTGGAATCGTCTGAGCACCCGAAACGGACAGGTGTGCGGGTTGGTAAGGACGACTCAAGCTATCAAACGGGCCTGCGGACCCTTCCGCGCTCAGCGCAGGCCGGCCGCCCGGGCTTCCCGGAACAGTGCCCGCACCCCCAGCCGGTTGAGCGGCAGCCGCAGCAGTTCCATGGCCAGGCCGGGGTGGCCATGGCGGATCAGCCAGCCCAGCAGCGGCCGCAGGCTGCGCTCGTTCAGCAGTCCACCCAGGGTGAGCAGCTCCCAGAGGATGCGGTGCAGCCAGGTGAACTGGATGATGAAGCGCACTCGCCGGGTGGGGTGCTTGCGGTAGAAGAGAAGCCCCATCCGGGCCCGCTCCTGCTCGATCCGCACCAGGTCGGGCACCTGCTCCAGCCGCAGGGCCGGGTGCCAGTGATAGCCCACTGCCGCCGGGCAGCGCACCAGCTCCACCCCCATCCGCCGCAGCCGCTCGCCCAGCTCCAGGTCTTCCCAGCCATAGAGCCGGAAGCCGGTGTCGAAGAGGCCCGATCGCTCCAGCACGTCCCGGTCGATCGCCACGTTGCCCGTGGCGAAGTAGGCCCAGGAGAGATCGCGGAGCTTGTGGGGTTCGCTGGTGGGATCGGCGAAGTTGCTGGTGTTGATCACCGCGCCGTAGGTGAAGCAGAGGCGGTTGCCGCGGCGGTTCCAGAACCCCTCCAGGGCTCGAGTGTGCTCCAGCAGAAAGCGCTCGGTCACCACCAGGTCGCTGTCGATGAACACGATCACGTCGCCGCGGGCGTGCTCCACGCCGCGGTTGCGGCCCTCGGCCGGCCCGCCGTGGTCCTGCTCGATCAGGCGCACATGGGGGAAGCTGGCCGCCTCCTGGCGCAGCCAGGCCACGGTGTCGTCGGTGGAGCCGTCGTCCACCACCACCACCTCGAAGCCCTCCAGCGGGCTCTCCAGCCGCTGGTTCTCCAGTGCCCGCAGGGCCTTCTCCAGAATCGGCCGGCGGTTGTAGGTGGGGATGACGACGCTCGGAAACATGGCGCGGCAGCCGGGCGGGACGGGTCAAAAAAAGGGGATCCCGCAGGATCCCCAGGCCAGTTTGCTGGCCCCGATCGGAGCGCTGGCTCAGTCGGCGGCGCCGCCGTTGTTGGCCGTGCCGGTCACGCCGTTGCCCGCGCCCTCACCACGGCCGTCGTTGCGCAGCTTGCGCTTCTTGAACTTGCGGGCGTAGGCGCGGTTGCGCTCTTGCTTTTCCTTCTTGAGGTTGCGGCGCTTGGCCATAGAAACGTTGAATCCTTTGGGAGAACCTCCACCCTACTGAACCGCACCGGCCCGACCGAACCGCCGGTCGTTCAGCGGGTCTCCAGCAGCTGTTCGCCCCCCCACAGACGCTCGCCCGCGCCTGGCTCGACGATGCGTCCATCCTCCATCCGCACCACCCGATCGGCCAGATCGAGGATGCGCGGATCGTGGGTGACCATCAGCACGGCGCAGCCCTGCTCCTTGGCCAGGCCCTGCAGCAGTTCCACCACTTCCCGGCCGGTGCGGCTGTCGAGGGCCGCGGTGGGCTCGTCGGCCAGCAGCATCCGCGGCCGCGCCGCCAAGGCCCGGGCGATCGCCACCCGCTGCTTCTGGCCGCCCGAGAGATCGTGGGGCAGCTTGTGCAGCTCGTCGCCCAGCCCCACCGCCCGCAGCCATTCGCGCGCCTGGTCGCGGCGGGCGCGGTAGCTGAAGCCCTCCAGCAGGTCGGAGCCCATCTGCACGTTCTGCTCGGCGGTGAGGCAGCGCAGCAGGTTGTGACCCTGGAAGATCATCCCGATCGAGCGGCGCAGCTGCTGGCGGGTGCGGCGGCTGGAGCCGTTCAGCTCCTCCCCGAGCACCCGCACCTGGCCTTCCTGCACCTGGCGCAGGGCCCCCACCAGCGTCAGCAGGGTGGTCTTGCCGCAACCGGAGGGGCCGGTGAGCAGCACCACCTCGCCGGCCTCCACCGTGAGGTCCACGCCCTGCAGCACCTCGCGCCGCATCGAGCCGTGGCCGTACCAGTGACAGAGGTGGCGGACCTGGATCGTCATGGCGGGGTTCGGGATCGGGAGGGCTCAGAAGATCTCGGCGGGATCGGCGTCACCGAGCCGCCGCATGGCCAGGCCGGCGGATCCCATGCACATCACCAGGATCAGCACGAACACCAGCACGGCGCGCTCGAGGTCCATCCCCACCGGCAGGTTGGTGGAGTTCCGCACCAGCACATAGAGCCCCTGGCCGGCGGCATAGGCCGGCAGATAGCCCAGCACCGCCAGCAGCAGTCCCTCGCGACCCACCACCCCCAGCAGGGTGGAGAGGGGGTAGCCCATGGCCATCAGGGTGGCGTATTCCGCCAGGTGATCGCTCACGTCGGAGTAGAGAATCTGATACACGATCACGCAGCCCACCACGAAGCCCATGGCGGCTCCAAGGGTGAAGATGAAGCCGATGGCGGTGCTGCTGCGCCAGTACTCCTTCTCGAACTCGATGAAGCCGTCCTTCGTGTACACCTTCACGTCCTTGGGCAGATAGGCCTCCAGGCGCTGCTTCACGGCGGCGGGATCGGCGCCGGGCCGCAGCCGGATCAGCCCCACCTCAATGCTCCCGGGCGGGGTGTTGGGAAGGAGGTGGAGGAAGGTCTCGCTGCTGGTGAGCACGTTGCCGTCGGCTCCGAACGACGCCCCGAGCGACACCAGACCGGCCACCCGCACCCGCTTGCCGCCGATCTCGCTCTCCACGGTGCGCCCCTGGCGGAACCACGGCGCCACCGGGCCGAACTCGGGCCGCGACTGCTCGTCGAACAGCACCCGGCCCCGTTCGCTCAGCACCGTGGCCTTGGCGGCCAGGGAGGGATCGGTGAAGAGGGGATCGCCGGGCTCGAAGCCCAGCGCCAGGATCGAGCGGGTGGCCCGGGTCTGGGGGTTGCGCCAGAGCAGCAGGTTCCAGTGCACCGGCGTGATGCCCACCACGTCGGGATCCCCCAGGGTCTGCACCAGGCGTCGCCGCGGGAAGCCCGCCATGCTCACCGAGCTGGTGGAGCGCGGGCTCAGCAGCACCAGGTCGGTGTCGAACAGCTTGTGGATCGTGACGCTGGCATCGAACAGTCCGTCGCGGAAGCCGAACTGCATGAACATCAGGATCCCGGCGAAGCTGATGCCCGCCAGGGCCACCGCCAGCCGCACCGGCTGGCGGGTGAGCAGCAGCCAGGAGAGGGGGATGCGTCGCCAGTTCCACAGCGAGGCGAATCCCGTGGAGGCGTTCACGGCTCGAAGCGGATCACGGTCTTGAGGCCCACCAGGCTGCGCACGCGGCGGGCATCGGCGGGATCGAGGGCCAGGCGCACCTCCACCACGCGGGCATCGGCATCACCGGTGGGGTCGGTGGAGAGCACCTCCCGCTGGCGCACCTGAGGGCGGATGCGGATCACCCGGCCGCGCAGGGTGCCCGAGAAACCGCCGTTCTCGCTGGTGATCAGGGCCTCCTGCCCCTGGCTCACCCGCCCGATGTCACTCTCGTAGACCTCGGCCACCACCTCCATCCGGTCGCTGGCGCCCAGTTCGAGGATGCCGTCGTCGCCGGGACGCTCGCCCACCCGGGAGATCAGCCGCAGCACGGTGCCGTCGATCGGAGCCCGCAGTTCGGTGTTCACCAGGTCGGCCTCGGTCTTGGCCAGCTGGTCGCGGGCCTCGCGCAGGCTGCCCTGGAGCTCGATCAGCTTCAGCTCACGGGTCTCCAGATCGGAGGCCGGCGTGGCCCCGGCCCGGGCCAACTGGCGGTAGCGGCGGTTGTCGCGCTCCTGCACCGTCACCTGGGTGGAGAGGTTGGCGATCCGGCTCTGCAGCAGGCGGCGTTCCGCCTGCAGGGTGGGACCGGTGTCGAAGCGGGCCAGCAGCTGACCGGCCTGCACCGGCTGGCCTTCCTCCACCAGCAATGCGGTGATGCGGGGACTGCCGCCGATGCCCGAAATCGGAGCCGCCAGCCGTCGCACGTCACCGGCGGGCTCGAGCCGGCCCAGGGCCGACACCGCTTCCGGTGCCCGCGGCACCCGGGCGGCCACCGCGGCGGGGGGCGCAGGCCGCGGACGGGTGGCCTGGTAGAGGGCCACGGCCGCGATCAGGGCGGCCAGCGCGGCGGCACCGAGGAGCAGGGGCCGCTCGCGCCAGCGGCTCAGGGGGCCGGCGGATCGTCGAACAGGAGCTCCTCGATGTAGCGATCCGCCCAGGCCGGATGGAACGCCTTCTCCAGCACGCGGCGGGTCTTGTCGTTGCGTTTCTGCTGCTGGCAATACGACAGCTGTCCGTGATAGCGAACCACCGTAGCTGGGTCGTCCGAGGCCTGCGGCTCGGCCGTGTTCGTGGCGACGGTCAGCACGTCGAGCAGGCCGCCCACCTCCTCGATGAACCAGCCTTCCTCCTCGGCGGAACCCGGTCGCACGAAGCGCACGAAGGGGGAGAAGATCGTGCCCCAGGCCGGCAGCTCGCGGGGCTGGGAAAAGGGATGGACGGGCAGGGCCGCCAGGGCGGCGGCGATCGCCTCGGGCAACGCCGCTCCGGTGGGGGAGAGATCGGCGATCGCCGCCGACACTCCCGCCGGCCCGGCCACGATGTCGGCGCCGAAGATGGGCAGATCGAAGCGCGGATCCGGGAAGAACACGCAGTGGAGGATCTGCAGCCCCGCTCCCAGCCGGGCCGTTTCCAGGTGCAGCTTGCGCAGGCCTCGGCAGCGGCGCAGTTCGTTGCGGATGAACAGCTTCTCGCCGTCGAGGCTGCCGCTGATCGCCTCCAGATCCGGGGCCACCGGCAGCGGCGCCAGCCCGGGCAGTTCGTCCCAGCTGCCGCGGATGCGTTCCGCCAGCCGGTCCACCAGTGGATGCACTCCTCCGGCGACTGGATGCACTCCTCCGGCGACGGGCCGGGGATCCGATCCTGCGGAGGGGGCGATGGCGCTCACGGCGGTGGCCTCTGCCAGCAGAATGCAGATCCTGCCACGCCCGAGCGGTACCGCCCGTTGCCCGTCACGCCGGAGTCGTCCGACACCTTCCCCGTCCCCCACAGCTTCCATCTGGCCAACGGTGTGCCGGTGGTCACCCTCTCCCAGCCACAGGCTCCGGTGGTCTGCCTCGACTTCTGGTGCCGGGCCGGGAGCCGCAGCGAACGGGCCGGGGAGTCGGGGCTGGCCCACTTCCTCGAGCACATGGTGTTCAAGGGCAGCGAAGCCCTCGGTGCCGGCGAGTTCGACCACCGCATCGAGTCGCTCGGCGGCAGCAGCAACGCCGCCACCGGCTTCGATGACGTGCACTACCACGTGCTGGTGCCGCCGGAGGCGGTGCCGGAGGCCCTCGAGCTGCTGCTCGATCTGGTGCTCCATCCCCGCCTCGATGCTGGGGATTTCGGCCTCGAGCGCCAGGTGGTGCTGGAGGAACTCGCCCAGAGCGAGGATCAGCCGGAGGACGTGGCGATCCAGCGGCTGCTGGCGCTGGCCTGCCCGGACCATTCCTATGGCAGGCCGATCCTGGGGGAGAAGCCGGCCCTGCTGGCCCATCGCCCCGAGGTGATGGCCGCCTTCCACCGACGCGGCTACCGATCCGGTGGCTGCAGCCTGGCGATCGCCGGTGCTCTCGAGGGGCTCCGGCTGGAGGAGCGGCTGGCGGACAGCGCCCTGGCTGCGCTCCCCGCCGCCGCCGGCCACGCGGCTGCCGATCCGGGGCGATCGACGCCGGCCCTGCGGCTCGAGCCCGGCCACCACACTCTGCGGGTGCCGCGCCTGGAGGCGGCCCGGCTGCTCATGGCCTGGCAGCTGCCCGCCGCGGGCGATCTCGATGGCGTCGCCGGCGCCGACCTGCTCACCAGCCTGCTGGCGGAGGGCCGCCGCAGCCGGCTGGTCGACCGCCTGCGGGAGGATCTGCGCCTGGTGGAGAGCATCGACCTGGATCTGAACGTGCTGGAGGCCGGCAGCCTGGCCCTGCTCGAGGCCGTCTGCGAGCCGGAGAGCGTGGAGGCGGTGGAGGCCGCGATCGCCCAGGTGTGGAGCGAACTGGCCGAGGCGCCACCCCCCGCCCGGGAGCTGGAGCGGGCCCGCCGGCTGGTGGCCAACGGCTACCGCTTCGGCCTCGAATCGGCGGCGGCGCTGGCCGGAACGATCGGCAACCAGAGCCTCTGGGGGCGTCTGCAGCCCCTCGACCATCCCCTCACCCTGCTGCGGGCCTGGACACCGGAACGCCTGCACGGCGAACTGGTGCCGCTGCTGGCCCCGGAGCGGGCCTGCCGCCTGCTGGCGCTGCCGGCATGAACCTGCCTCCCCTCCCCCCTCTGCCCGAACCCGAGCTGGTGAGGCTGCCGGGTGGTTGCCCGGTGTGGGTGCTGCGCCGGCCCGGCCCGGCGGTGCTTTCCGCCAAGCTCTGGATCCGTGGTGGCAGTGCCGCCGACCCGCCGGGGCAGCGGGGCCGCGGCCAGCTGCTGGCCGGGCTGCTCACCCGCGGCTGCGGCTCCTACAGCGGCGAGGCCCTCGCCGATCTGGTGGAGGGCCTGGGCGACGAACTGCGCTGCGAGTGCGGTGAGGACGGCCTGGTGATCAGCCTGAAGTGTGCCAGCGACGACGCTGCGGTGCTGCTGCCCCTGCTCGGCGCGATGGTGCGCTCCCCCTGGCTGGAGCCCGACCAGATCGATCTGGAGCGGCAGCTCAACCTGCAGACCCTGCACCGCCAGCGGGAGGATCCCTTCCAGCAGGCCCATGACCGGCTGCGGACCCAGCTCTACGGCGACGGGCCCTACGGCCACGATCCGCTGGGTGTGGAGGAAGAGCTGAGGGCGGTGCATCGCCCGGGCCTGCGCGAGGCCGCCGGCAGGCTCGGCGCCGGCGGGGCCGTGCTCGTGCTGGTGGGCCAGCCGCCGCCGGAGCCGGCGGCGCTGCTGGAGGATGCGGCGGCCCCCTGGCACACCGCGGCGCCGCCTCTGGCCGCAGGCCCGGCCGGCAGCGGCGCGGCCGCTCTGGTGGGCGAGGAGCAGGACACCGAACAGCTGGTGCTGATGCTCGGCGCCGCCACGGTGCCCCTGGCCGATCCCGACGCCCTCGCCCTGCGCCTGCTCCAGTGCCATCTGGGAGTGGGCATGTCGAGCCGCCTGTTCGTGACCCTGCGCGAGGAGCACGGCCTCGCCTACGACGTGGGCGTGCATCTGCCGGCGCGGCGCGGTGCCGCACCCTTCGTCTTCCATCTCTCCAGTTCGGCGGAGCGGGCGGCCGACGCCACCCGCGAGCTGCTGGGGGAGTGGCAGCGGCTGCTGGAGGAACCCCTGAGCGAAGCGGAGCGGCAACTGGCCCTCGCCAAGCTGCGCGGCCTGGCGGCGGCCGGTCGTCAGACCTGTGCGCAGATCGCCGACCGCCAGGCCCTGGTGCTCGGCCACGGCCTGCCCTGGAACCATCCCGACGAGGCCCTCGCCCGGGCCGGCTCCCTCACGGCGGCCGAGCTCCTGGCCGTGGCGCGGCGGTGCCTGAGCCGGCCCAGCCTGAGCCTCTGCGGCCCCGCCGGCGCCCTGCGGGCGGCCGAGCGGGTGTGGCGCGCTCACCCGCTCGGTCGCTCCTCCCCGTCGCTGGCCCTCAGCTGATCGGCCCCGAGCAGGAAGGTGCCCCGGCGGAAGCGCACCGCCAGCCGATCCAGGGCGCGCAGACCCACCACCCGGCCCACCTCTTCCACGTCGACCAGATCCGGCGGCCGCAGCATCGGCATCGGATCGGCCGTCTTGAGGAACTCCGGGGTGCCGCGCAGCCGCACGGCAGCGCCCACGGCGAAGGCCGCCGGCGGCGGGGGAATGGCAGAAGCCTCGGCGGCGGAATCGGCCGGAGGGTCGGCGGAAGGGGCGGCCATCGGGGCGCTGTTCAGCTGCCCCTTACTACAGCAGGATGGGGCGAGCCAATCACCCCTCGTTTGCGGGCCCTAGCCAACTGGAGCGGCGCCATCGTCGGTCTCCTGCTGATCATCAGCGGTGGCCTCATCCAGGCCGCCGTGCCCCTCCCGGCCGCCGGGGGAGGCCTGCGCCTGCTGGAACTGCCGGTCACCGCCCAGGTGCCGGCGCTGCTGCTCACCGCCCTCGTCTGCGGTCCGCGTCCGGCGCTCCTGGCGGCCGTGGCCTATCTCAGCCTGGGGATGCTGGTGCTTCCGGTGTTCCATTCCGGCGGCGGCATGGCCTACCTGCTCGATCCGGGTTTCGGCTTCCTGGCCGGCTTCGTGCCCGCCGCCTGGCTGAGCGGCAGGCTGGCGCGCCAGCCGGGGATGGGGGAACTGCTGCGGCTGCTCGGATCGGCCGCGTTCGGATTGCTGGTGATCCAGCTCTGCGGCGTGGCCAACCTGCTGCTCGGCAGCCTGGCCGGGCGCTGGAGCACCGGGCTGCTGGATCTGCTGCTCTCCTACAGCCTGGGTCCCCTGCTGCCCCAGCTGCTGCTCTGCTGCGCCGTGGCGGTGATGGCCGTGCCGCTGCGCAGGCTGCTGCTGGTGGAATCATGACCCCCGCCAGGGGGGCCGCGACCCGCAGGGTCGCCTGGCTCATGGCCGCCGCGGTGGTGGTGCTCGATCAGCTCAGCAAGGCCTGGGCGGCCGCGGCGCTCCCCCCCGGGCTGGCCCGGCCCCTGCTGCCCGGTCTGCTGCAGCTGCGCCTGGTGTTCAACACGGGGGCGGCCTTCAGCCTCTTCACCGGTGCCACGGCCCTGCTGGGGCTGGTGAGCCTGTTGGTGTCTGTGGCGCTGGTGGTGTGGATCCAGCGCCATCCGGGCCTGCGCCGCTGGCAGTGCCTGGGCGTCGGCAGCCTGCTGGGCGGGGCGATCGGCAACGGTCTCGACCGCTGGCGGCTGGGGGCCGTGGTCGATTTCCTGGAGCTGGTGCCGGTTCACTTCCCGGTCTTCAACCTGGCCGATGTCGCCATCAACGTGGCGGTGGTGTGCCTGGCCCTCGATCTGCTGGAGGGGCGCCGTGGCTCCGACGCTTGAGCGGCTGAAGCGGCAGCTGGACCAGCTCCAGCGTCCCGCCGGGGTTCAGCTGGAGCTCTACCTGCCGGGCCATCCGCCGCGGCGCGTGCCCCTCCACGGCGGCCTCTACCGCATCGGGCGCGATCCGCGCATGGAGCTCTGCCTGGAGCATCCCGCCGTGAGCAAGCAGCATGCCCTGCTGGAGCAGGTGGGCGACGGCTGGCTGCTGCGCGACTGCGGCTCCACCAACGGTCTGAGCTGGCGGGGCCGGCGGATCCGCGAGCTCCTGCTGCGCGACGGCGACGTGGTGCGCCTCGGACCCGCCGCCGAGCCCGGCCTGCCCGAGCTGGTCTTCCAGCGCAAGCCGATGCCCCGCCTGCAGCGCCTGGCGCGCGGCGGCACCCTGGTGCTGGCGGGCCTGGCCTCCGGCGGCCTGCTGCTGCTGGGGCTGTCGCTGCTGGGGATGCCGCTGCGGGGCAGCCTGGCGCCGGTGCGGGGCCCCCTGGCCCTCTACGACCGCCTCAACCGCCCGCTCACCTCGGCCGAATCGCGGGAGCACCGCGAGAACAAGGCGCTCGGCGCTTACCCTCCCGTGCTGATCGAGGCGCTGCTCGCCAGCGAGGACAGCCGCTTCTGGTGGCATCCGGGGGTCGATCCGATCGGCACGGCCCGCGCCCTGCTCACCAACCTGCTGGGCGGCCGGGTGCTGGAGGGCGGCAGCACCCTCACCCAGCAGCTGGCCCGCAGCCTCTACCCCGATCAGGTGGGCCAGGGCGAGACCCTGATCCGCAAGTGGCGCGAGCTGCTGGTGGCCCTGCAACTGGAGGCGCGCTTCAGCAAGCGGGACCTGCTCCTGAGCTACCTCAACCGGGTGTACCTGGGTGTGGGCTGGGGCTTCGAGGATGCGGCCCGCAGCTTCTTCGGCAAGCCGGCCGCCCGGCTCAGCCTGGAGGAGGCGGCCCTGCTGGTGGGCCTGCTGCCCTCGCCCAACGGCCACGATCCCTGCCTCAACCCCCAGGCCGCCCTCGACGCCCGCAACGTGGTGCTGCTCAAGATGGCCGACACCGGCCGGGTGGGTGCCGACCGGATCCGCCAGGCCCGTCGCCGGCCGATCGTGCTCCACCCCGATGCCTGCCGCTCCAGCGCCCGCCGGACGGCGCCCTACTACACCGATCAGGTGCGCCTCGATCTCGAGAGCCTGCTGGGGGCCGACGTGGCGGCCGAGGGGAACTTCCTGGTGGAGACCCATCTCGATCCCGCCCTGCAGGAGCTGGTGGAGCGGGAGCTGCGCCGCCGCCTGGCCGCCGCCGCCGATCTGGGGGTGAGCGAGGGAGCGGTGGTGGTGCTCGACAGCCGCAACGGCGGCGTGCTGGCGATCGCCGGCGGTCGCGACTACCGCACCAGCCAGTTCAACCGGGCCAGCATGGCGCTGCGCCAGCCGGGGAGCACCTTCAAGCTCTTCACCTACCTGGCCGCCCTGGATCGCGGGATCGGCCCCGCCGATGCCATCGGCTGTGGTGCGCTCACCTGGATGGGCCAGACCTTCGCCAGTTCCTGCGGCGGTGCCCTGAGCCTGCGCCAGGCCTTCGCGATCAGCAGCAACACCGCCGCCCTGCGGCTGGCGCGACGGGTCGGACTGGAGGCGGTGGTGCAGAAGGCCCGTGACCTGGGGATCACCTCGCCGCTGCAGCCGGTGCCCGGACTGGCGCTGGGGCAGAGCGAGGTGCGGCTGATCGAGCTCACCGCCGCCTACGGCGCCGTCGCCAACGACGGCGTGTGGCATGCCCCCACCACGATCCGCCGTCTAACCGACGCCGAGACCTGCGCCGGCCTCGACAGCGAACGTTGCCGCCGCCAGCGCTCCGGGGCTGAGCGCACGCTCGCTGCCGGCCGTCGGGTGATGAAGCCGGAGGTGGCGCGGCAGCTGCAGGGGATGCTGCAGGCGGTGGTGCGGAGCGGTACCGGCACGGCGGCCTACCTGGGCGGCGAGGAGGGCGGCAAGACCGGCACCACCAACGACGCCCGCGACCTGCTGTTCGTGGGCTACGAGCCGCGCCGCCACTGGGTGATGGGGGTGTGGCTGGGCAACGACGACAACCGCCCCACCCGCAGCGGCAGCACCCTGGCGGCCGGCCTCTGGGGCGACATCCTGCGCCAGGCCGGTCGTCCCTGATGCCCCGCCTCCGCCCGTGGCTGTGGCTGGCCGCGGCGCTGCTGGCGGTGGTGGCGTTGTCTGTGCTGCTGCAGGCCTTCAACAGCCTGGTGTGGCAGCTCAGCTACCTGCTGCCGGCCTGGCTGGTGGGACCGGTGCTGCTGCTGCTGTTCGGGGGCGGCGGCCTGCTGCTGCTGCGACTCGCCTGGCCCTGGCTGCTGGCCTGGCGCCAGCCCCGCCGCGGCGGCCTGCCGCCGTCTCCCCCGCCCGAGCTGGCCGGCAGCCGCCAGGAGGCGGCCGAACAGCAACTGCGGGCGATCGATCAGGTGCTCGAGCGCGTGCGCGATGACGTGGCGCGGGAGGCCCTGCGCCAGGAGCGGCTCCGCGTGGAGGCCGAACTGGCCCGGGGTGATCTGGTGCTGGTGGTCTTCGGCACGGGATCGGCCGGCAAGACCTCCCTCATCCGTGCCCTGCTCGATCAGGTGGTGGGCGAGGTGGGCGCGGCGATGGGTTCCACCACCGGTTGCCGCAGCTATCGCCTGCGGCTGAAGGGCCTGCGCCGCGGCCTGCAGCTGGTGGACACCCCCGGGATCCTCGAGGCCGGCGGCGATGGCCGTGAGCGCGAGGCGGTGGCGCGGGAGCAGGCCGCCCGGGCCAACCTGCTGCTGCTGGTGGTCGACGGTGATCTGCGGGCGGCCGAACTGGAGGTGTTCGAGGCGCTGGCGGGGCTCGGCAAGCGGCTCCTGCTCGTGCTCAACAAATGCGACCTGCGCGGCGAGGAGGAGGAGCGGCGGCTGCTGGAGCTGCTGCGCCAGCGCGTCGCTGGCCGGATCTCCCCGGAGGACGTGATTCCGTCGAGCGCCTCGCCCCAGTCGGTGCCGATGCCGGGGGGCCGCCCGCTCCAGCCGCCGCCCGAGGTGGACGCCTTGCTGAGGCGCATCGCCGCGGTGCTCCACCAGGACGGCGAGGAGCTGATCGCCGACAACATCCTGCTGCAGAGCCGCCGCCTCAGCGAGGCGAGCCGGGCCCTGCTGGCGAGCCAGCGGCGCCAGGACGCCGAGCGGATCGTCGATCGCTACATGTGGATCGGGGCGGGGGTGCTGGTGGTGAACCCTCTGCCGGTGGTGGATCTCCTCGGCACCGCCGCGGTCAACGCCCAGATGGTGGTGGAGCTGGGGCGGGTGTACGGGGTCAACCTCAGCCGCGAGGCCGGCCAGGATCTGGCCCTCTCGGTGGGGCGCACCCTGGCCGGCCTGGGGGTGATCAAGGGCGGGCTCGCCTTGATCACCTCCGCCCTCAGCCTCAACCTGCCCGCCCTGCTGGTCAGCAAGGCGGTGCAGGGGGTGGGCGCCGCCTGGCTCACCCGCATCGCCGGCCTCAGCTTCCTTACTTACTTCGAGCAGGACCAGGACTGGGGTGACGGCGGCCTGGAGGAGGTGGTGCGCCGCCAGTACGACCTCAACCGCCGCGAGGGGGCGTTGCGGAGCTTCCTGCAGGTGGCGCTGCGGCGGGTGGTGGATCCGCTGCAGCGGCGGATGAACCCGCGGCTGCCGCCACGCCCAGGGCCTCGGGGGGAGGGGGCAGCAGAGGACCGCGGGCGTCGAGCACCGTGATCAGCGCCAGATAGAGCACCCCGATCAGGATCGAGAGGGCGCCCGTCACGATCGCTACCCAGCGGCCGCGGCGGTTCCGGCCGCTGGCGGCGCCGGTGTCGTTCGGTGCGGGGTCAGCCATGGCGGGGGGCAGCGGCGGGGGCCAAGGGTTCCAGCGAGGCGGCCACCACCGCCGCCAGGCGCACCAGCTCGGGTTCGCCGGTGTGGGGATTGCCCAGCACGGCCTTGAGGTGGTGGTGGCCGACGTAATGGGGCCGCGAGAGCATCAGCTGCTCCGCCAGCAGGGCCGAGCGGCACTGCTCCGACCAGAGGGCGCAGCCCTCGGGATCCAGGCCGGCCGGCCGGAAGGCCAGCAGGTGGAGCGGGCCGCCGAGGCGCAGCAGCCCCGGGCAGCGCTCGCTCAGCAGCGCCTCCAGCCGCTGCCGCCGCCCGAGGGCGCCTTCGATCACCCGCTCGATGCCGGCCAGGCCCAGCTGGCGCAGGCCCAGCCACAGCTTGAGGATTTCGGCGCTGCGGGTGCCCTGCAGGCCGCACTCGCCGCCGTGGCCGCCCCCCCAGCTGGCCTCCATGTAGGGCAGACCGGTGGCGAAGCAGCGCTGCAGTGCGGCCGGATCGCTCAGCAGCAGCAGCGAGGAGGTCTTGGTGATCCCGAGCAGCTTCTGGGGGTTGAGGGTCACCGAATCGGCCAGCCCGAGGCCGCTCACCAGCTCCCGATGGCGCTCGCTCAGCGCCAGCACCCCGCCGATGGCCCCATCCACGTGCAGCCAGATCCCCTGGCGGCGGCAGAGGGCGGCCAGCTCCGGCAGCGGATCCACCGCCCCGCGCACCGTGGTGCCGGCGCTGGCCACCAGGGCGATCACCGGCGTGCCGCCGCGCTTCAGCCGTGTCAGGGCCTCGGCCACCGTGGCGGGCTGCAGGCGACCGTGGTGGTCGAGGGGGAGCTGGTGCAGGGCCGTCGGCGGCAGGCCCATCACCATCACGGCCTTCTGCAGCGAGACGTGGCTGTCGGCGCCACAGAGCACCACGGCCTCGCCGCAGCTGCGCAGACCCCGGCTGCCGCGGGCGGTGACCAGCGCCATCAGGTTGCTGAGGCTGCCGCCGCTGGCGGGGATGCCGCCGGAGTGCTCGCCGAGCCCGATCCGCCGCGCCAGCCAGCCGCACAGGCCCCGCTCCAGGCGGCTGAGTGAAGGGGAGAGCTCCTCCGCCAGCAGGTTGTTGTTCAGGCCGGCGCAGACCAGATCCCCCACCACCGAGGCGGTGAGCGGTGGGGGATCCAGGTGGGCCAGGGCCCCGGGGTGGTTGGGGTTGTACGACCCGTCCATCAGCTGCTGGAGGTCGGCCAGCAGCCGGTCGCCGTCGAGGCCGCTCTGCTGCGGCTCCAGCCCCGGCAGCAGGCTCAGGCCGGGTAGGGGGGGGCGTTCCTGGGCCGAGCCCAGCCAGTGGCAGAGCTGATGGGATGCTTCCTGCAGGAAGGCTTCCAGGGCCGGATCGAAGGCCCCGGGGGCGGCGAAGGGCAGGGGATCGAACGCCCGCTCCAGATGAGGCGTGACGGCCAAGGGCGG
Organism: Mesorhizobium carmichaelinearum; assembly: GCA_943368365.1. Taxonomy (GTDB): domain Bacteria; phylum Cyanobacteriota; class Cyanobacteriia; order PCC-6307; family Cyanobiaceae; genus CALRKZ02. Next base: position 213,248 of record CALRKZ020000002.1, on the reverse strand, counting down.
GGCGTAGGGGATCCCATTCTCCCCTGTGCCGGTTGCGTCACGGAGGGCCCACGGATCCGCCCCGGAGTGGCACCCTCGGGCTGGGGGGCCGCTGCCTTCGCCCTGCCCTCAGCCCGCCTTCGCCGCTTCAGCCGCCGCCGTGCCACCGCCGCCACCGCTGCCACCGGTTCTGCAGCTCCTCTGGATGGAGCGGTTGCTGCGTCTGGCCGAGCAGGCGGGCCGGCGTGGCGAGATCCCCGTGGCCGCCGCCGTGCTCGATGGCCGTGGCCGCTGCCTGGGCTGGGGCACCAACCGGCGTCAGCTTGGCCACGACCCGCTGGGCCATGCGGAACTGGTGGCCCTGGGCCAGGCGGCGGCCCTGCGCCGCGACTGGCGCTTCAACCCCTGCACCCTGCTGGTGACGCTGGAGCCCTGCCCGATGTGCGCCGGGGCCCTGATCCAGGCCCGCATGGGCCGGGTGATCTACGCGGCCGGCGATCCCAAGCGGGGAGCGCTGGGGGGGTGCCTCGACCTGGCGGCCGATCCCAGCGCCCACCACCACCTCGCCGTGAGCGGAGGGGTGATGGAGGAGCAGGCGCGGCAGCTGCTGGAGGGCTGGTTCAGGCGGCGGCGGCAGCCACGGCCGGCTGGCTCCGGCGGAAGGCCGGCAGCTCCGTGTCCAGCAGATTGAGCAGCCGGTCGACGTTCTCGGCCCGGCTGTTGTAACCCATCAGGCCGATCCGCCAGACCTTGCCGGCCAGGGCCCCCAGGCCTCCACCCACCTCGATGCCGTGGCTGTTGAGCAGGTGGAGGCTGAACGCCTTGCCGTCGACCCCCTCGGGAATGCGCACGGTGGTGAGGGTGGGAAGCCGCAGCGGTTCGGGCACGTGCAGCTCCAGCCCGAGCCGCTCCAGGCCGGCCCAGAGGCGCTCGGCGTTGCTGCGATGGCGCGCCCAGGCCTGCTCCAGACCCTCCTCGGCCAGCAGGCGCAGGGCCTCCCGCATGCCGAAGTTCATGTTCACCGGAGCGGTGTGGTGGTAGGTGCGGTTGCTGCCCCAGTACTGATTGAGCAGCGACACGTCGAGATACCAGTTGGGCACCTTGCCGCGGCGGGCGGCCAGCTTGGCCTCGGCCCGCGGGCCCATCGTGAAGGGACCCAGGCCCGGCGGGCAGCTCAGGCCCTTCTGGCTGCAGCTGTAGGCCAGATCCACGCCCCAGGCATCCAGATACAGCGGCACCCCACCCAGGGAGGTGACGGTGTCGAGCAGCAGCAGGCAGTCGTAGCGGCGGCAGAGCTCGCCGATGCCCTCCATGGGCTGGCAGACGCCGGTGGAGGTTTCGGCGTGCACCATGGCCAGGATCGCCGGGCGGTGCTCCGCCAGGGCCGCTTCGATCTCCTCGAGGCTGAAGGCCTCGCCCCAGGGGCGCTCGATCGTGGCCACCTCGGCGCGGTAGCGCTGGGCCATGTCCACCAGCCGCAAGCCGAAGTAGCCCTTCACCGCCACCAGCACCTTGTCACCGGGTTCGACCGTGTTGGCCAGGGTGGCCTCCATGGCGGCGCTGCCGGTGCCGCTCATCGGCAGGGTGAGGCGGTTGTCCGTCTGCCAGGCGTAGCGCAGCAGCTCCTGCACCTCACCCATCAGCTCGATGTAGAGCGGATCGAGGTGGCCGATGGGGGTGCGCGAGAGGGCCGCCAGCACCGTGGGGTGGGCGTTGGAGGGGCCGGGACCCAGCAGCAGGCGGTCGGGGGTGGCGATCGGTCCGAGCAGCAGGCGATGCCGATCGCTCACGGACGGGGAAGGGGACGGGGAGACCAAGGCCTGCAGGGCAATCGGAACGGGAAGTGGGCCAGCCTACGCAGCGACGCAGGCCCGGTTCGGCCGGGAGTGGATCGGTGCCGGGGGCGGCGTCAGCCGATGCGAACCCCACAGGCGGCAAGGCCGCGGGCCATGTGATCGAAGGGGGAGCGCACCAGATCGGTGGGGGCCAGGCCGGCCTCGGCGAGCCGCTCGCTCACCACCTCGCCCAGCAGGGTGATGCTGCGCACGGTGGGGCCGGTGGGAACGCCCAGGCTCTTGTAGGTGTCGTCGAGGCCGTTGAGAACCCGCTCGTTCAGAATGGTGGCGTCGTCGGCCACAAGGGCGTAGCTGGCGTAGCGCAGGAAGTAGTCCATGTCGCGCAGGCAGGCGGCCAGGCGGCGGGTGGTGTAGGCGTTGCCGCCGGGCAGCAGCAGCTCCGGATCCTCCTCGAACAGGCGACGGCTGGCCTCGCGCACGATCTCGGCGGCCTCGCGGTTGATCAGTTCCACCGCGGCCAGGCGCAGCTCGGTCTGGGCGAGGTAGGAGGCGATCTGCTCGATCGCGTCGCGATCGAGATGGCGCCCCAGCTGGTCATACCGGCCGATCAGGCCGGTGATGGCATCGCGCATGACGGAAAGATCGACGCACCTGGAGCGGAAACTAGCACCTGTGTTTGCCCAGAACCCTGTCCGGCCGGGGCTTCTGGCGAATCTGACAGAAACGGTTACGCAGCTGCCGCTCTCCACGGCCGACGCCCCGCTGCCGCAGATTTGGTTACGGGTGATACAAGGCGGGCCCACGCGGCTCTTTACCGTCCCGCCCAGCCCCGTCCTCGGGGGACCTGATATCCGTTCCCAACGTCATGGCCAACACAGCCCAGGACGTCCTGCGTCTGATCAAGGACGAGGGCATCGAGCTGATCGATCTCAAGTTCGCCGATCTCCACGGCAAGTGGCAGCACCTCACCGTCTGCGCCGATCTGGTGGATGAGGAGGCCTTCGTCACCGGCCTGGCCTTCGACGGTTCCTCGATCCGCGGCTGGAAGGCGATCAACGAGTCGGACATGGCCATGGTGCCCGATCCCGCCACCGCCTGGATCGACCCCTTCTACCGCCACAAGACCCTCAGCCTGATCTGCTCGATCCAGGAGCCCCGCAGCGGCCAGCCCTACGGCCGCTGCCCCCGCGCCCTGGCCCAGAAGGCTCTCCAATACCTGGCCTCCACCGGCCTGGCCGACACCGCCTACTTCGGCCCCGAGCCCGAGTTCTTCCTGTTCGAGGACGTGCGCTACAGCTCCAGCGAGGGCGGCTGTTTCTACAGCGTCGATTCGATCGAGGCCCCCTGGAACTCCGGCCGGCTCGAGGAGGGTGGCAACCTTGCCTACAAGATCAATCTCAAGGAGGGCTACTTCCCGGTTGCCCCCAACGACATCTTCCAGGACATCCGCAGCGAGATGCTGCTGACCATGGGTCAGCTGGGCGTGCCGATCGAGAAGCACCACCACGAGGTGGCCGCGGCCGGTCAGCAGGAACTGGGCATGAAGTTCGCCGAGCTGATCAGCGCGGCGGACAACGTGATGATCTACAAGTACGTGGTGCGCAACGTCGCCAAGAAGTACGGCCGCACCGCCACCTTCATGCCCAAGCCGGTGTTCGCCGACAACGGCAGCGGCATGCACGTGCACCAGAGCCTCTGGAAGGGTGGCCTGCCCCTGTTCTTCGGCGAGGGCACCTACGCCAACCTCTCCCAGACCGCCCGCTGGTACATCGGCGGCCTGCTGAAGCACGCCCCCAGCTTCCTGGCCTTCACCAACCCCACCACCAACAGCTACAAGCGGCTGGTGCCGGGCTTCGAGGCGCCGGTGAACCTGGTGTACTCCCAGGGCAACCGCTCGGCGGCGGTGCGGATCCCGCTCACCGGCCCGAGCCCCAAGGCCAAGCGCCTGGAGTTCCGTTCCGGCGACGCCCTGGCCAACCCCTACCTGGCCTTCTCCGCCATGCTGATGGCCGGCCTCGATGGCATCAAGAACCAGATCGACCCCGGTGACGGCACCGACGTCGACCTGTTCGAGCTCTCGGCCGAGGAGCTCTCCAGGATCTCCACCGTGCCGGCTTCCCTCAACGGGGCCCTCGAGGCTCTCGATGCCGACAAGGACTACCTCCTGGCCGGCGGTGTCTTCACCGAAGACTTCATCAGCAACTGGATCGCGATGAAGTACGAGGAGGTGCAGCAGCTGCGCCAGCGGCCCCACCCCTACGAATTCAGCATGTACTACGACGCCTGATCTCTCTCCTGGGGGATGCCCCCGGGCGGCGCCGGGCCCGCTCAGCGGTGACGCAGGTGGGCCATGGCGCTCTCGTGCAGGTGCTGCCGGCGGGCCTGGCGGCGGGCCCAGGCCCGTTGCTGGCCGATGGCGTCCCGCTCGGGGGCTTTTTCGGGGTGGCGGGTGATCTGCGCCAGTTCGGCGGCGTGGCGCCGTTCGCGGCGCTGGTGGTCGTCGGCCCAGGCCAGGAACTCGGCGGCGACGTGCTGGCGCCGCTGCAGGGTTTCACGCCGGTACTCCGCGGTGATCGGAGCGGCGGCTTCGCCCGGGCGGCGATCGGCGGTGGTGGCAGGGCTGGCGGTCATGGCGGCTGGTCGATCTCGATGGGAACATTCTGTAGCCGTTGCTACTGAATTGCGGCCAGGCTTCTCACTTCGACATGCCGGGCTCCGATGGCCGCCGGCTCGCGGGCGCGGCGTCGATCGGCTGGAATGAACGGCCCCCTCTCCCCTCCCTCCGTCCACCGCCGCCCATGCCGGATCCCCTCAGCAAGCTCGCCTACCGCACCCTCCAGCAGGGCAAGAGCCTGATGGGGCTGGCGCACAAGGAGGTGAGCAGCCGCCTGCTCGGCCTGCTCGACCCGGCCGGCGCCCCCAGCACCGTGCCGGTGCCGCCCGACATGCTCGACGCCTTCCGCGTCGCCATGGACCGTCTGCTGGAGACCGACTGGCAGGAGGCCGAGCGCGGGCTCTATCCGGCCTCTCTGCTGTTTGATGCCCCCTGGCTTGACTGGGCTGCCCGCTATCCCCTGCTCTGCCTGGACACCCCCCAGATCTGGGGCCGGCGCAGCCAGCGCAACGTGCGTGACCTGCCGTCCGACGTGCGGCCCGAGGACTATCCGGGCTACTACCTCCAGAACTTCCACCACCAGACCGACGGCTACCTCAGCGACCGCTCGGCGGCCCTCTACGACCTGCAGGTGGAGATCCTCTTCAACGGCACCGCCGATCCGATGCGGCGCCGGGTGATCGCTCCGCTGCGGCGCGGCCTGCGCGCCTTCGCAGCCCGCTCACCCGCCCAGCTGCGGGTGCTCGATGTGGCCACCGGCACCGGACGCACGCTGCGCCAGCTGCGCGGGGCCCTGCCCGGAGTGCAGCTGGTGGGGCTCGATCTCTCCACCGCCTACCTGCGGGAGGCGAGCCGCTGCCTGGCCCAGCTGCCCGGCGAACTGCCCCAGCTGGTGCAGGGCAACGCCGAGGCGCTCCCCTTCGCCGATGGCACCTTCCAGGCCGTCAGCTGTGTCTACCTGCTGCACGAGCTGCCGGCGGAGGCCCGTCGCAACGTGATGGCCGAATGCTTCCGGGTGCTGGAGCCGGGCGGGGTGCTGGTGCTGGCCGATTCGGTGCAGCTGGCCGATTCCCCCCAGTTCGGCGCTGCCCTGGAGAACTTCCGGCGGGTCTTCCACGAGCCCTACTACCGCGATTACATCGGCGACGACATCGACGGGCGCCTGCGCTCGCTCGGCTTCGAGGGCGTGGCCGCCGCCTCCCATTTCATGACCCGCGTCTGGACCGCCACCCGGCCAGCTGCGGCAGCGCCCGCCTAGCGCCGCAGCCACCAGGCCAGCAGCAGGCCGGCCCCGCCCCAGCGCAGACCCCTCCACAGCACTTCCTCGGCCCAGCGGCCGCTCCGCAGGGCCGGGGGTACCGGATCGAGCAGGCGGCGGCCCAGCTCCAGCCGCTGGGCGACGCGCCGCTCGCCGCTGCTGCGCCGCGCCGGTGGGCCGGACAGCTGCCGCCCCCGCTCCCCCAGGGCCAGGATCCGCGAGAAGGCATGGAGCCAGCCGGCCCGCCGCGCTCGCCCTGGCCGGCCGCGTCGCCGTCGTCGGGGCCCCGTGCCTGTCGCCATGGCGCCAGGATGGGCCCTGCCCCCGTGTCCCGTCCAGTGCCCTCCCCCTCCCAGGGCGCCCCGCCCTCCCGCTGGCCCGAGGACAGCCGCCGCCTGGCGGAGGATCTGCAGCGCCGCCTGACGATCGACGGGCGCGACTGGCACGCCCTGAAGGGCCAGAAGCCCCGTCGCGCCGCCGAGCAGATCGCGGCGGCCCTGGTGCAGCTGCTCGGCGACGACAGCCCGCCGCACCGCCGCGGCGGCGAGGCCCAGCAGCGGGCGATCGACCTGCTCGAGCATGGCCTGGGATGGCTCAAGGGTGAGCGCAGCGATCCGGGCTGCCCCAGCCACGGCGGCGGGGGGCAGGGCGCGGGCTGAGCGACTCAGGTCCGACGCCGCTGCACCGCCAGCTGCAGGCGGTTGCCGCGGCCACTCCAGCGCACGTCGTCGAAGCAGTGGTGGATCAGGAAGAAGCCCCGGCCGCAGCAGGCTTCGGCTTGGCTGGGCAGCGAGCGGGTGCGGGCCGTGGGCGGCACGCCGCTGCCCTCGTCCTGGATCTGCCAGACCACCCAGCGGGGCGTGAGGATCCGGCGGATCCGCAGGCACTTGCGCGGGTCGCCGCCATTGCCGTGGCGCACCGCGTTCACCAGCGCTTCCTGCAGTCCCAGCTGCAGTTCCGCCAGATTGGCCGCCGCGGCCATGGGCTCCAGCAGCAGCTCCAGCAGGGGAGAAAGCTGCAGCGTGGACGGGGTGATGTAGTCGGACCAGCGAAGGCGGCCGAACAGACGCCGGGGCATTCCCACCGCGCACCACTGGATCGACCCTAGCTCTGGGGCGGCCCACCGGCCCGGGGCCCGCCTCAGCCGGCGGTGCGGGAGCGCAGGGCCGGATGGGCCAGCAGGGCATCCATCAGCCGCACACCGCGCAGCTGGTTGACCAGGGGCATGTGGCCCTCGGGGGCCTCCAGCGACCAGGTGAAGGCCGAGGGGTAGCGGGTCCAGATGCCGTCGCGCTTCCAGCCCAGCCGCGGCCAGAGCTGCTCCCAGCGGCCGTTGCAGCCGCGCAGCAGCCGCCCCTGCACCGAGAAGCCGAAGCGGCCGCGGGAGTAGCAGACCCAGAGCCGGTCGAGGCTGTCGAGATCGGCGGCGGCCATAGCCGCCACTTCGCTGTAATAGACGTAGCCCCGCTGCACCGCCCCCTCTCCGGCCAGCTGGCGCAGGGTCTCGCTGGTGATCCGGTCGGCCAGCTCGAACGAGCCCCGCGCCAGGGCATCCTGCAGCGGGGCATGGTCGAGGCCCTGGCCGCTGGGGGCCTCCAGCCAGCCGTCGGGATGTCGGCGGCGGAAGGCCAGGCTGTGGCCGTCCTCCACCGCCAGCAGCAGCTGCACGTAGAGGCCGGCGGCCCAGTCGTCGCCGCGCCGATCCAAGGCGTCGAGCGCGGTCGCCAGCAGGGGGCGGAGTTCCTCGGCGCGTGCCTCGAGCTGCGCCAGCAGGCTGCGCCGCTGGCGCACGGAGCCGCTCTGGAACCGCTCCAGCAGCTGTGCGGCGCTGACCGTGGTGGAGGCGGGTGGACCGGAGAGCATGGTGTTCGGCAGGCCTCGGCGGGGCCGGCGTGGGCCCACTATGTCAGGGCAGCTCAGGTGGGGGGTGCGATGGTGGCGCGGCTGGCGATCGGGGCCTTCCTGGCGGCGCCCGGCGCCCTCGTCGACGTGCGCAGCCCGGCCGAGTTCGTGCAGGGCCACATCCCCGGCAGCCACAACCTTCCCCTCCTGGAGGACGCCGATCGGGTCCGGGTGGGCACGACCTACCGGCTCGAAGGTCGTGGTGCGGCTGTGCGGCTGGCGCTGGAGCTGGTGGGACCCCGGCTCGCCGGCCTGGCCGAGGCCCTGGTGGCCCTGCACGCCACGGGCGCCGGCGCGCCGCTGCGGATCCACTGCTGGCGCGGCGGCCTGCGCTCCTCCAGCATGGCCTGGCTGGCCGGCACCCTTGAGCTGCCCGCCGTGCTGCTGGAGGGTGGCTACAAGGCCTACCGCCACGGGGTGCTGGCCTGCTTCGAGCGGCCCTGGCCCCTGCGGCTGCTGGGCGGCCGCACCGGCACCGGCAAGACCGACCTGCTGCTGGCCCTGGCGCGGCGCGGCGTGGCGGTGGTGGATCTCGAGGGTCTGGCCCATCACCGCGGCAGCAGTTTCGGCGGGCTCGGCCTGCCGCCCCAGCCCAGCACGGAGCACTACGAGAACCGCCTGGCCACCGCGCTGGAGTCGCTGGCGGAAGCCCCGGAGATCTGGCTGGAGGCGGAGAGCGCCCAGGTGGGCCGCTGCCGCATTCCCGCCGGCCTGTGGCGCCGGATGCAGCAGGCGCCGGTGCTGGAGGTGCGCCGGCCGCTGCCGGAACGGCTGGAGCGCCTGGTGGCGCTCTACGGCATGCAGGATCCGCTGGGGCTGGCGGAGGCCACCACCCGGATCGCCCGGCGGCTCGGGCCCGAGCGCACCGCGGTGGCCCTCGACGCCATCGGGCGGGCCGACTGGGCTGCTGCCTGCGGCGCGATGCTCGACTACTACGACCGCTGCTACGACCACGAACTCGAGCGGCAGCGGCGGCGCGGCAGTCACGGGCCCGCCTGGGTCGAGCTGGGCGGCTGCGACGACGAGACGGCTGTCGAGCGCCTCCTGGGAGGGGGATGGCTCGCCGCCCCGCCGCCGGCGCCAACGAGTGCTCCGGTCCAGCCCACAGACCCTGCCTAGGATCGGATTTTCCTCCCCCCTCCGATGACGGCCATTCAGTTCTTTCGCGGGGTGGACGAGCCCGTGGTGCCCGACATCCGTCTCACCCGCTCCCGCGACGGACGGACCGGCCAGGCCCTGTTCGTGTTCGAGGAGCCCGAGGCGCTCGCTCCCGAGACGATGGGCGACATCACGGGCATGTTCCTGCTCGACGAGGAGGGCGAACTGGTGACCCGGGAGGTGAAGGCCCGCTTCGTGAACGGCAGGGCCAGCGCCCTGGAGGCCACCTACACCTGGAAGACGGAGGCCGACTTCGAGCGCTTCATGCGCTTCGCCCAGCGCTATGCCGCCGGCCACGGCCTCGGTTTCGCCGGCAAGGATGAGGAAACCGCGGCGGAGGCCTCCGGGCCGGCGGAGGCTTGAGATTCGGTGACTGGCTCGGTCTGGCGGGACTCCTGGTCGCCGGCGCGCTGCTCTGGAGCCTGCGCGACGTTCTGATCCACGTCTTCGCGGCCGTCGTCCTGGCGATGGCGGTGTGCACCCTGGTGGGGGTGGTACGCACCCGGCTGGGCTGCAGCCGCTCCCTGGCGCTGCTGATCAGCCTGCTCGCCCTGGCGGTGGTGATCGGCGTGGGGGCGGCCGTGCTCATTCCCCCCTTCGTGGAGCAGTTCGCCGAACTGATCACCAAGCTGCCCGCCGCCGCCCGCGTGCTGGCCGACCTGGCCCGTGATCGGCTGGGCCAGCTCAGCCAGATGATCTACGGCAGCCGCCAGGGTGGTCTCGACTGGCTGCAGCGGTTCTGGCCGACGGATCAGGGCGGTTCGGCCGCCCTGGCCAGCGGACTGGGCGAAGGTGCGCTGCGGCTGCTGGGGCTGGCCGGCAACCTCGGCAGCGGCACCCTGCAGTTGCTGTTCGTGCTGGCGGTGAGCCTGATGGTGGCGGTCCAGCCCACTGCCTACCGCGATGTGGTGGTGCTGCTGGCCCCCTCCTTCTACCGCCGCCGCTTCCGGCGGGTGCTCGAACTCTGCGGCACCGCCCTGAGCAACTGGATGGTGGGGGTGATGATCAGCTCCCTCTGCGTGGCCCTGCTGGCGGGGATCGGCCTGTCGCTGCTGGGGGTGAAGCTGGTGGTGGCCAACGCCCTGCTGGCCGGCCTGCTCAACGTGATCCCCAACGTGGGGCCCACACTCAGCACCCTGTTCCCCGTCTCGGTGGCCCTGCTGGAGGCCCCCTGGAAGGCCCTGGCGGTGGTGGGGCTCTACATCGTGGTGCAGAACCTCGAGAGCTATGTGATCACTCCCTCGGTGATGCACGCCCAGCTGCGGCTGCTGCCGGGGCTCACCCTCACGGCCCAGTTCGTCTTCACGGTGCTGTTCGGCCCCCTCGGGCTGCTGCTGGCCCTGCCCCTGGCCGTGTGCCTCCAGGTGATCGTGCGCGAGGTGATCATCCACGACATCCTCGATCCCTGGAAGCGCCAGCGGCTGGCCCGATGAACGGCCGGGCCCTGCTGGGTGGTCTGGCGCTGGTGGTGCTGGGCCTGCTCCTGTGGGAACTGCGCTGGGTGCTGCTGGTGCTCTTCGGCGCGGTGGTGCTGGCGGTGGCGCTCGATGTGCCGGTCACGCTGCTGCGCCGCCGGCTGCCGTTGAACCGCCCCACCACCCTCACGCTCGTGCTGGTGGTGGTGGTGGCCCTGGGCTGGAAGGTGGGTGAACTGCTGCTGCCCGAACTGGTGCAGCAGGCCGACCAGCTCACCCAGCTGCTGCCGGAGCTGATCGCCAGGCTCGGTGACCTGCTGGGCGGCATCCGCGCCTTCCGCAGCCTCGAGGAACGGTTGCTGGAACTGGCCACCTGGGACAAGCTTCAACCGCTCGGGGGACAGCTGCTGGGGGTGGCCGGCGGTGCGGCCAACTCCACGATCCAGCTGCTGCTGATGGTGCTGCTGGCGATCCTGCTGGCCCTCGACCCACGCCCCCACCAGCGGCTGCTGGTGGCCTGCACGCCCCGCTTCTGGCGGCCCTCGATGCAGACCCTCCTGCACGACTGCCGCCAGGCCCTCGGCGGCTGGCTGGCCGGCATGACGATCTCGGCGGTGACGGTGTTCCTGCTGACCTGGGCCGGGCTGGCGATCCTGCGGGTCCCTCTGGCCCTGCTGAGCGGTCTGGTCTGCGGCCTGCTCACCTTCGTGCCCACCATCGGTCCCACCGTCGCCACCCTGCTGCCGCTGGCGATGGCCCTGCTGGTCTCCCCGGGGAAGGTGGTGCAGGTGCTGATCCTGCGGCTGCTGCTGCAGAACCTCGAGGCCTTCGTGCTCACGCCGGTGCTGCTGGCCCGCACGGTCAACCTGCTGCCCACCGTGGCGCTGATGTCCCAGCTGAGCCTGGGCGCTCTGCTGGGCCTGCCCGGCGTGCTCCTCGCTCTGCCCCTGGTGGTGGTGCTGCAGGTGGTGTTCCAGCGGGTGCTGGTGGAGCAGGTGATGGACCGCTGGGTCTGAGCCGGTTTCAGCGGTAGCGGCGCACCAGGCTGGGCGAGAGCCCCAGCACCACCACGGCCAGCGGGTGCTGCAGCACGGCCGTGCCCAGCGACGACCAGGTGAAGTGATCGGCCAGCAGCCTGAGTTCACCGCGCAGGTCGGCGAGCGCCAGCGCCACCAGCAGCAGGGGCGTCAGGGGGATGCCCCTCATGGGCCGGCTCTGCGGCTCAGCAGCGGGATGAGGGTGGGCGCCACGCCGATGCTCGACCAGCTGCCCACCGCGATGCCGGTGGTGAGGGCGATGGCGAACCAGAACAGGCTGCTGCCGCCGAAGAAGATCAGCCCCAGCAGGGGCAGCAGGGTGGTGAGGGAGGTGTAGAGCGAGCGGGTCAAGGTGGCATCCACCGCCACGTCGATCTGATCGCTGATCGGCAGATGGCCCAGCAGGCTCTTCTGCTCGCGGATCCGGTCGAACACCACCACGGTGTCGGTGACGGAGTAGCCGGCCACCGTGATCAGCGACACGGCGAACAGCGAATCCACCTCGACGCCGCGCAGCAGCCCCAGCCAGGCGAACAGCCCGCAGGTGATCAGCACGTCGTGGGCCAGGCAGACGATGGCCAGGAAGGCGAAGAGGCGGTCGTAGCGGAAGGTGATGTAGGCCGCGATCGCGGCGAAGCTCACCAGCAGCGAGAGGATGCTGCTGCGTAGGAGCTGATCCCCCAGGGTGGGGCCGATCGTTTCCACCGAGGTGCCCCCGGCCTGGAACGGGCCGAGCCCGGCGGCCAGCTGCTGAATCAGGGCCTGGCTCTGCTCGGCGCTCAGGCTGGGCAGCCGCAGTTCGATCGAGCGACCCTGGTCGAGCACCTGGACCGGCGCGCGATCGATCGCGGGTGCCGCTTCTCCGCCCGCCTGCGGGAGCATCACGCCGGCCAGCTGGCGCTCCACCTCGCCGACGCCGATGGCGTCGCAGCCGGCGCCGCAGGAGCGCTCCAGCTGCACGCGCGTGCCGCCGGTGAAGTCGAGGCCCGGACGCAGCGGCAGGCCGATCGCCGGGTTCAGCCAGCAGAGCACCAGGCCCAGCAGGCTGAGCAGGCAGACACTGAGCGATCCCAACCAGGCCAGGCGTCGATAGCGGGTGATGCGGAAGAAGCGGATCGCCGGAGCCGTGGCGGCCGCGGCCGTCGCCCCTGCGGTGGAGGAGTTCATGGGTGCTCAGGCAGCCGGCGAGGGCAGCTCGCGGCCGGGCAGGAAGTAGGTGGGCCGGCGCAGGCCGGGGTAGCTCATCAGCAGCCGCAGCAGGGCGCGGGTGCAGGTGAGGGCGGTGAACAGGCTCATCACCAGGCCGATCGCCAGGGTGACGGCGAAGCCCTTCACCAGGCCCGTGCCGAGGCTGAACAGGGCGATGCAGCTGATCAGGCCGGTGACATGGCCGTCGAGGATCGAGGAGAAGGCCAGGGAGAAGCCGGTGTCGATCGAGCGGATCAGGGTGTTGCCGCCGCGCAGCTCCTCCTTCACCCGCTCGAAGATCAGCACGTTGGCATCGACCGCCATGCCGATCGAGAGGATGAAGCCGGCGATGCCCGGCAGGGTGAGGGTGACGGGGATCAGGGCGTAGATCGCCAGGTTGAACAGGGAGTAGAGGCTGAGGGCAAGCACGGCGACGGCGCCGGCCAGGCGGTAGATCACCACCATGAACACCGCCACCAGGGCCAGGCCCGCCAGGGCGGCCAGCAGGCTGGTGCGGATGTTCTCGGCCCCGAGCGAGGGGCCCACCGTGCGCACCTCCACGATCTTCACCGGCAGGGGCAGCGAGCCGCCCCGCAGCTGCACCTCCAGATCGCGGGCCTCCTCGGCGGTGAAGTTGCCGGTGATGCTGGCGGCGCCGCCGGTGATGCCGGCCGTGGCGAATTCGGGCCCCACGGTGGCCTCGCTGATCGAGCGTCCGTCGAGCACGATCCCCAGCAGCCTGTTGCTGCCGGCGATCGACTGGGTGAGCTTGGCGAAGGCCTCGCCTCCCTGGCGATTGAAGCTCAGGGTCACGTCCCAGCCGCTGCCGGTCTGCTGCTGCTGGCGTCCGGCGCTCACCAGATCCTTGCCGGTGAGGCTGGCCGGTTCGTAGAGGGCCACCACCCGGCGGTTCACCTCTTCGAGCAGGGCCCGCAGCTGATCGGACTCCGAGGCGCCGCTGCCCACCTCCACGCCGAGGCCGCGGAGGGCCTCGGCCAGGTCGGCGGCGGGGAAGGAGGGCTCCGGGGCGGGGGGCTGGCCGGGCAGATCCGGTGCGGCGGGCTCAGGAGCGGTGCGGGCCTCGAGGCGGGTGAGCACGCTCTGGGCCTGGCGCTTGAGCCGCAGCAGCCCCTGCATCTCCTTCTCGGTGCCGGGCTTCTGGGCGCGGAACTCGAGCAGGGCCGTGGTGCCGAACACCTTGGCGGCCCGGCTGGGGTCCTGCTCGCCCGGCAGCTGCAGCACCAGCTGGTCGTCGCCCACGGTCTGAAGGGTGGATTCGGCCACGCCCAGGCCGTTGACGCGCCGGTCGAGCACCTCCTTGACGGCCTCCAGCTGCTCGCGTTCGACCCGTTTGATCGTGCCGGCGGGCATCACCTGCAGGGTGAGCTGGCTGCCGCCGCGCAGGTCGAGACCAAGCTGGAGCGGGAAGGCGATCAGCACGGCCCCGGCCGCGATCGCCAGGGCCAGGATCAGGGCGAACACCCCCTGTTGACGCGCCATGTCAGAGCGTGCCCGCCTTGAGCTGCCGGGCCGCCTCGACGATCTGGTGGGGCTGGATGATCGTCAGGTTCTCGAGATTGCCGTTGTAGGGCGTCGGAATGTCCTGTGACGAGAGTCGCACCGGCCGGGCGTCGAGATCGTCGAAGCAGTGTTCGGTGATCAGGGCCAGCAGCTCGGCGCCGATGCCGCCGGTTTTCATGCATTCCTCCACCACCAGCACCCGGTGGGTCTTGCGGATCGAGCGCACGATCGTGTCGAGATCGAAGGGCTTGAGGCTGATCAGGTCGATCAGCTCCACATCCACCCCGTCGGCCTCCAGCTGCTGCACGGCCTTGAGGCAGTGGTGGCGCATGCGGGAGTAAGTGAGGATCGTGACGTCCTTGCCCTCGCGCACCACCTCGGCCTGATCCAGGGCACAGATGTAGTCGCCCTCGGGGATGTCCTCGCTGAGGTTGTAGAGCAGCACGTGCTCGAAGAAGAGCACGGGGTTGTCGTCGCGGATCGCGGCCTTCATCAGGCCCTTGGCATTGGTGGGGGTGCTCACCGCCACGATCTTGATGCCGGGCACGGCGTGGAAGTAGGCCTCCAGGCGCTGGCTGTGCTCCGCACCAAGCTGGCGGCCCACCCCTCCGGGCCCGCGCACCACGGTGGGGATCGTGTAGTTGCCGCCGCTGGTGTAGCGCAGCATCCCCATGTTGTTGGAGATCTGGTTGAAGGCCAGCAGCAGGAAGCCCATGTTCATGCCTTCCACGATCGGCCGCAGGCCGGTCATCGCCGCGCCGACGGCCATGCCGGTGAAGCTGTTCTCGGCGATCGGCGTGTCGAGCACCCGCAGCTCGCCGTACTTCTCGTAGAGATCCTTGGTGACCTTGTAGGAGCCGCCGTACTGGCCCACGTCCTCGCCCATCACGCAGACGTGGGGATCACGGGCCATCTCCTCGTCGATGGCCTCGCGCAGGGCATTGAAGAGCAGAGTCTCGGCCACGGCGTTGCTGTGTTGCCGGCGGGTGCCGGTGGAGCGGCCAACTTATCTCAGGCGGCGGGGGCCTCCGCCGCCTAGCCCTCAGCCGCCGGCCGCGAAGCTCGCCAGCAGCAGCACCGACAGCAGCATGCCCGGTGAGAGGAGCAGGGCCAGCAGGCCCAGGTCGTGGGGGGTCATCGCGGGCGGCGCCCAGGTGGGGTCAGGCTAGGAGGCCTCGGCCTTCCCCGCAGCCGTCAGGCTGCGCAGGAAGGTGAGGAAGAGGCCCAGCCCCACGAAGGCGAAGGTGAAGGTGGCCAGAAAGCTCATCCCCACCACCAGGGTCTTCACCGCCACGGCGATGCTCTGGGCGATCGGCTTGTCGTAATGGGGCGGATGCAGGCCGTACCAGAGCACCACCCGCTGGCTGAGCGAGAGACAGAGCCAACCCAGCAGGGCGCTGGTGACGGCGCCCGAGAGGAAGCTGAGCGGTCCCTTGCGCGGGGCCGGCGCGGCGGCGGGGTCGTTCCGCTCCTGGAGGGTCTCGCTCACGGCTGGGGATCGGCTGGCTCCAGGCTGACACCCGAGCCGCTGCAGCGGCAGCACCAGCTCTCGAACCCCGCCGCCGCCAGGTCCTGCTGCAGGGCCGCGGCGGCCGCCGCGGCTCCGCCCAGGCCGGGGAAGAGGGCGAACAGGCTGGGCCCCGAACCGCTCATCGCCACCGCCAGGGCCCCCTCGGCGCGGCGCAGCAGCGCCAGACCCTCGCGCACGCTCGCCTGCTCGGGCTCCACCACCCCCTGCAGGTCGTTGCGCAGCGGCGGCCAGGGGCCGTCGCTGCGCAGGGCCGCCAGCAGCGGACCCCGCCGCAGCGCCTCGCGGCGCTCGGCGAAATCCTCCTCGCGCTCCAGGTAGAAGTCGCCGCGCAGCTCGCGGCAGCGTCCGTAGGCCCAGGGTGTGGACACACTGGCGCCGGGATGCTTGATCAGCAGCACCCCCAGCCCTGGGGGCGCCGTCAGGCCGGCCCCCTCGAGCCGCTCGCCGCGGCCGAAGCAGAGCTGGGTGCCGCCCTCAAGGCAGAAGGGCACGTCGGAACCGAGGGCCGCCGCCATGGCCTGCAGCTCCCCGGCGCCGAAGCCGCAGCCCCAGAGCGCGTTGAGGCCCACCAGGGCCGCGGCGGCATCGCTGGAGCCCCCGGCCAGGCCGGCGCCGATCGGGATCCGCTTGCTGAGGCGGATCCGGGCGCCCAGTTCCGGCAGGCCCGCCCGCGCCCGCAGCAGCTCGCCCGCCCGCACGATCAGGTTGTCGGCCCCCGTGCTCAGGTCGTCGCGGTCGCAGCTCAGCCGGATCGCGGCGTCGGCGCTCGGGCTCAGCTCCAGGGTGTCGGCCAGATCCAGGCTCTGCATCACCATCGCCAGCTCGTGGAAGCCGTCGGGACGCAGTCCGAGCACCTCCAGGTGCAGGTTGATCTTGGCGGCGGCGGAGACGCGCAGATCAGGCATGGGACGCGGGGGCGGCGACCGGCGCGGCGCCGGCGGGGATGGCGCGATTCAAGCCCGCCGCCAGGGCCACCCAGCGGGCCGGATCGATCTCCTGCGGCCGCTGCTGCAGCCCGATGCCGGCCGCGACGGTCACCGCCGCCAGCTCCTCCGGTGGCAGCAGGCCCGCCAGGCTGTTGCGCAGCATCTTGCGGCGGGCGGCGAAGCAGCGCTTCAGCAGGCTCTCCAGCCGTGCGGCGAGCTCCGGCGCCAGCCGCTCTGCGGGCGGCAGCGGATCGAGCCGCACCACTTCCGACATCACCCTGGGCGGCGGCTGGAAGCAGCGCGGCGGCACCGGGCACACCGTCTGGCAGCGGGCCAGCAGCTGCAGCCGCACACTCAGGGCGCTGAAGGCGCTGCTGCCGGCGGTGGCGCGGATCCGCTCGCCCACCTCCTGCTGCACGAGCAGCACCAGCCGCCCGTAGGGCACCGCGGCCGGCCGGTCGAGCCGCCCCACCAGCCGCTCCAGCAATGGGCCGGTGATGTTGTAGGGGATGTTGGCCACCACCTTGGTGGCGGCCGGCAGCGTCACCGCCAGGGCATCGCCCTCGATCAGCCGGAAGCGGGGATCGTCGCCGAAGCGCCGCCGCAGACCGACCACCAGGTCGCGGTCGAGCTCCACGGCATGCAGGGCCTGCAGCGGCGTCGCCAGCAGCCGTTCGCTGAGGGCGCCGCGGCCCGGCCCCACCTCCAGCACGGTGTCGCCGGGCTCGAGCTCGGCGGCGGCCACGATCCGATCGAGCACGGCGGCATCGGTGAGCCAGTGCTGCCCGAAACGCTTGCGGGCGCGGTGGGCACCGAAGGTCATGGCCGCGGCGGATGGAGCCACCCCACCTTGCCTGGGCATCTCCTCCCGGGCCCGGCTAAAGACGGACAGGAGTCCGCCGCGATCCCCATGCCGCCCATCGGTCGATTCACCGCTTGCCCTCAGCCCTGGTGGGGCCCCTCGCTGGCTGCGGCGGCCATGCTGCTGGTCACCCTGTCGGCGCCGCCTCCGGGGCGGGCGGGCAGTGTCAGCGCCGATTCGATCTGGGACCGCAGCAGCGCCCTGCAGCGGGCCCTGCAGCAGGTGCCCGCCGGCGCCACCGTGACCGGCCGGCGCTGTGAGGAGATCGGCGTCAGGGACAGCTTCCGCTACCGCTGCTGGGTGGAGTTCTCCCCTGCCCCGCCGGCCCCGGCCGCGGCCCCCTAGCCGCCCGCGCCGTCCGCCGCGAGCCCGTCGAGCCGCAGCCAGCGCACCGGCCCCCGTACCGGTGGCAGGGGCACCAGGGCACAGACCGCCTCCAGCGGCAGCCGGGCCCGCTCCGGATGGGCCGCCTGCCAGCAGGCCCAGGCGCAGGCCAGCCGGCGGCGCTTGGCGGCCGACAGCGCTCCGACGCCCCAGCCATCGGGGCCGCAGCCGCTGCGGCCCTTCACCTCCACCAGCAGCAGCCGGCCCGGTTTGGTGAGCACCAGGTCGAGTTCGCCCCAGCGGCAGTGCCAGCGGCGCGAGAGCAGCCGCCAGCCCCGGCCCTGCAGTTGCCGCAGGGCCCGCTGCTCCGCCCAGGCCCCCGCCAGCGCGGTGCGACCCCGGCGGGCCGGCTGCCGCCGGGGCGGGGGCGCCGGCGCGGGGGTGGAGGCTCCCATGGGTGCGGCGCGGCTGCCGTTCCTAGGGTTCCCGGTGTGTCCCGCCCCGCCATGGTCGCTTCGCTGCGTTCGCTGCTCGTCTCCCTGGTCGCCGCGCTGCTGCTGGTGTGCCTGGCCCCGGCCGGCCCGGCCCGCGCCGCCATGGACTACGCCAAGCAGGTGCTGATCGGTGCCGACTTCCATGGCGCCGATCTGCGCGGCGTCACCTTCAATCTCACCAACCTGCGCGAGGCCGATTTCTCCGGCGCCGACCTGCGCAACGCCAGCCTGTTCGGGGCCAAGCTGCAGGACGCCAACCTGCGCGGCGCCGATCTGCGCGAGGCCACGCTCGACTCGGCGGTGTTCGAAGGCACCGACCTGCGCGACGCGGTTCTCGAGGATGCCTTCGCCTTCAACACCAAGTTCCGCCAGGTGCGCATCGACGGCGCCGACTTCACCAACGTGCCCCTGCGCGGTGATGCCCTCACCGCTCTCTGCGCCGTGGCCAGCGGCACCAACCCGGTGACCGGCCGCGACACCCGCGCCAGCCTCGGCTGCTCCTGATCCCGATCCCGCCGCGCCCCGCGGCTTCCGCCGATGAGCTTCGACCCCCGCAGCCTGGAGCGGCTCCGGCAGCTGGGCCGCACCCTGCCCCAGCCGCTGCCCGTGCCCCAGGCCCCTCCCCCGGCGGCCCCGAAGGCCAGTGAGCGGCGCCATCGCGTGGAAACGGAGACCGACCCCGAGGTCCTGTTCCGTGAGCTGATGCAGGTGAGCCCCGACGGCACCGTGCCGCCCCACCTGATGGACCGCCTGCGCGAGGCCGAGCAGCAGCGGCAGCAGCGGCGGCAGGAAGAGCGGCGGCGCCCGGCGGAAGCCGCCGCCCGACCCACCGCTCCCCCCACCGGGCGGCCGGGGGAGCTGCGCCCCGCCCCCCGCCGGCGCCAGCCCGCCAGCGATGAGGAGCTGCAGCTCTACACGGAATTCCAGGCCCTGCTGCTCGAGGGCGACGAAGCCGGCTGAGCCACCGATCACCCTCCGGATAGTACGGACGTACTAGCCTGATGGAGTTGTTCCGGGCGCCCATGTCCGCCGACCTCCCGCCCCCGGCCAGTCCGGATCAGGACCGGCCCCTGCCCCTGCGCGAGCGCCGGCCGGCGCTGCGGCTGCCGCTGGCCGCCGAGTCCGTCGCCGCCGGCTTCCCCAGCCCGGCCGACGACTACGTGGAGACGGGCATCGACCTCAACGAGCAGCTGATCCGCCACCCCAGCAGCACCTTCTTCCTGCGGGTCAGCGGCGATTCGATGATCGGCGCCGGCATCCACCACGGCGACCTGCTGATCGTCGACCGCAGCCTCGAGCCCCGCCACGGTCGCATCGTGGTGGCCGTGCTCGAGGGCGCCTTCACCCTCAAGCGGCTGGTCCGCCACCGCGGCCGCCTGCGGCTGGAGGCCGCCCACGCCGCCTATCCACCCCTGGAGATCAGCGATGCCGACGACCTACGCCTCTGGGGCGTGGCCGTGCACGTGATCCACCCGCTCTGAGCGATCGATGGCCCGGGCCACCGTTCTGATCGACGGCAACAACTTCTACGCCGCCTGCGAGCAGGCCCTCGATCCCGCCCTGCTCGGCCGGCCGCTGGTGGTGCTCTCCAACAACGACGGCTGCATCGTGGCCCGCAGCGCCGAGGCCCGCGCCCTCGGCATCCCGATGGGCCAGCCCTACTTCCAGGTGCGCCGCGAGCTGGAGCGGCTCGGTGTGGTGGTGCGCAGCTCCAACTACGCCCTCTACGCCGACATGAGCCAGCGGCTCATGCTCACGCTCGAGCCCTGGCTGGAGGAGATCGAGGTCTATTCGATCGACGAGGCCTTCGGCCGGCTGCACCGACCCCCGCCCTCGGCGCCCGGCGGCGGTGCTCTCACCGACTGGGGCCGGGCGCTGCGCCGCCAGGTGCGGCGCCACCTGGGGCTGCCGATCGCCGTGGGCATCGCCCCCACCAAGGTGCTCGCCAAGCTGGCCAACCGGATCGCCAAGGGCGATCCGGGCCACGGCGGTGTCTTCGACCTGGGCGCCGTGGCTGATCCCGACCCCTGGCTGGAGCGGATCCCGGTCGAGGACGTCTGGGGGATCGGCCGCCGGCTGTCGCGCTGGTGCCGCCTGCGCGGGGTGGCCAACGCCCGCCAGCTGCGCGACATGGCCAGCGGCGAGCTGCGTGTGCGGGCGGGCGTGGTGGGGCTGCGGCTGCAGCAGGAGCTGCGCGGCCGCTCCTGCCTGCCGCTGGTGGCCGTGCCGCCGGCCAAGCGGGAAACCTGCGTCAGCCGCAGCTTCAGCGAGCCGGTGCGCGAGCTCGGCGCCCTGCGCGAGGCGATTGCCACCTACCTCAGCCGCGCCGCCGAGAAGCTGCGGCGCCAGCGCCAGCGCACCGACACGATCACGGTGTTCGTGCGCAGCAGCCCGTTCAACGGCACGAGCTTCTACGCCAACGCCGCCACCGTGACCCTGCCGCTGGCCAGCAGCGACACCGCCGTGCTGCTGGCCGCCGCCCTGCCGCTGGCGGAGCGCCTGTTCCGGCCCCACAAGCCGCTGCAGAAGGCCGGCGTGCTGCTGCAGAACCTGCAGCCGCTGCAGCAGCTCCAGCACCATCTGCTGGCGCCGCTGCCGCCCGAACAGCAGCGGCGCCGCGAGGTGCTGATGGCCACCATCGACGGCCTCAACCGCCGCTATGGGCGCGGCACGGTGCAGTGGGCCGCCTGCGGCCTGCGGCCCGCCTGGGCGATGAAGCGCGGCCGGCTCTCGCGGGCCGCCACCACCCGCCTGGCCGACATCCCGGTGGTGCGCTCCGGCTGAGCGGCACGCTCAGCGCCGGTTGCGGGGCGGCTGGTCGCTGCCGGCCAGCAGCTGTTGCTCCCACTGGCCCAGCTTGCGGAAGCCGGCGCCGGCCAGGGCCGCCACGGCCAGCCCGCCGGCCAGGGCGAGGGGGGTGTGGAACCAGGCGATGGCGAGCAGGCTCAGCCAGGCGAGCGGCGGCAGCAGGGGCCGCCAGCGCCGGATCGCGGCCAGGGCGCCGGAGCAGCTGCGGCAGTGGCGGGTGTGGCTCTCATAGCGCTCCACCAGGCGCTCGCGCTCGAGAAGCGGCGGCAGGGGCTCGCCCGGGAAGGGGGTGCCGGCCTGCCCGTTCACCCAGTCGTGCAGGGCCTGCACGTAGCCGTCGGCGCCGGTGGCCAGGTTGAAGGCCCGGGCCACCGCCGCGCTGCCGCCCCGCTCCTCCAGCAGCCGCTCCTGATGGTGCAGGAAGATCTGGTCGTCTTCCAGCACCACGTGGTTGCCCAGGTGCTGCAGCCACTGGGGCCGCAGCCGCAGCAGCCGCGCCGGCCAGGGGGAGTCGAAGCGGAAGGGGAAGCGGGCGAAGATCCGGCATTCACCCCGGCGGATCGGGGTGGCGTACACCACCGTGAGGATGCGGCCGAAGCCCTTGGCGGTGAGGTCGTGCCACATCAGGCAGGGGGCGGCGAAGGTGGTGAACTGGCTGCCGAGCTTTCCCCGCCGCGGACCCTCCCGCCACACCCCGCTGAAGCCCCCGGCGCCGGAATCCGTGAGTTCCACGGCCACCGGTCCGGCGTTCTCGCGCCGACCCACCGTGGCGTGGTGGGTGAAGGGCACGTGGCTCACATCGAGCACGTTCTCCAGCAGGGTGAGGGCGTCGTAGGGCAGGTCGCGGAAGGTGTCCTGAACCAGCCAGCGCTCGGGTTCCTCCTCGATCGCCGGCACCAGCGGCAGGGGCACGGCCGCGGCCTCGGCGGCATCGCCGCCGAACACGAACAGCAGCCCCTGCCCCTCGGCGGTGGCGTAGGTGCGGCAGCGGCCGCGTCGTTCGCTCGGCCGGCTCCCCGCCGCCGCCTGGGGGATGGCGGTGCAGCGGCCGTCACCGTCGAAGGTCCAGCCGTGATAGGGGCACTCCAGTTCCCCGGTGTCGCTGAGGCGCCCCTCGGAGAGGGGCACGAGCCGGTGGGGGCAGACGTCGGCGAAGGCCCGCCAGCGGCCGCCAGGCTGGCTGGCATCGCCCTGGCGGTCGAACCAGAGCACCAGGGCGTCCCCCAGCAGGGTGAAGGCGGTGGGGCGCTGCGGATCCAGGTCGCGCAGGTAGGCGACCGGATACCAGGCCCTGCGCCAGAGAGAGGCTGGGGACGCCCCGGGGGCGGCCTGGGCCTCGGGAACGGCGCCGGCGCTGGGGGGCGTGACGGTGGCGCTGGTCATCGCCGCAGATCGGGGGAGCGCCGATGGTGGCAGGTTCAGGCGGCCGGTGCGCGCAGGGTCTCGGCCAGGTCGGAGCAGCGCTGGCGGTCGAGGTGGCCGATGTGGCGCCGCTCGCTGTAGTACAGCTCCTGGAACCGCAGGGCGTCGCGGTTCAGTTCACTGAACAGGGCGTCGATGCGCGTCTCCATGTCGCCCCCGGGCAGGGCGGCGGTGGCTCCGGCCGGTCCGGGCGCGGCCGGTCCGGCGGCGGGCTCGGTGTCCTTCTCCAGCAGCCGGGCGATGCAGCGCTCGAGGGTTTCCAGCCGCTGGCCCTGCCAGGCGTCGAGCAGGTGGCGGCAGCGCTTGAGGCTGCGCTGGCGCTCCAGCGCCGCGGTGGTGCCCCGCAGCTGCAGCAGGGGCTGGGCCAGGGCCAGCCGCTGCAGTTCGTTGGGCTCCAGCAGCGGCGTGAGGCGGTTGAGCAGTTCGCTCTCCTCCACCAGCAGCCGGTCGGCCAGCAGCCGAGGCAGATCCAGGTCGGCCAGGTCGTCGCCGGGATCGCCGCCGCGGTTGATCGCCTCCAGCCGGCCCGCGCCGAGGTTGCCCTCCTCGAGCTCGCTGATCGTGGCCCAGAGCAGCCGGTGGTGCTGCAGGGCGAAGTTGTCGAGGTCGCGCAGGCGCAGCTCCCGCCGGATCGCGCCGCGGTGGCGGCCGGCATGCAGGTAGAGCCGCAACAGTTCGGCCTCGGCACGCTCCCGCAGCCCGATCTCACCGGGCTGCTCCCACTTCTGGGAGCGGCCGTGCCAGCGCTCCCCCTTCACCTGCTGGCGCAGATCCTCCTCGAGCTTCTGGGCCAGCCGGGCCTGGCCGCCGCTGAGCCGCTCGGCCACCCGCTGCAGGTAGTGGCTGCGCAGCGCCGACTGGGGCAGCTTGCCCAGCAGGGCCACCAGGGCCGCCACGGCGTGCTGGAACTGGTCGGGCCGGCTCAGGTCGCGGCCGGCGAGCGCCTGCTCGATCTGCCAGTCGAGCCAGAGCGGCGCCTGATCCAGCAGGGCCCGGTACTCGCCGGCGCCGTGCCGCTGGAGGTACTCGTCGGGGTCCTTGGCGGCGGGCAGGTGCAGCACCCGCAGCTCCAGCTGCCCCTGCAGCGCCAGCTGCTCCACCGCGCCGATCGCCCGCTCGGCCGCCCGCACGCCGGCGGCATCGGCGTCGAAGTTGAGGATCAGGCGCTTGCTCTCGCAGCAGCGGCAGAGCTGGGTGATCTGCTGGCTGCTGAGGGCCGTGCCGAGGGCCGCCACCGCGTTGGTGATGCCGGCGGCATGGAGGGCGATCACGTCGAAGTAGCCCTCCACCACCACGGCCCGGTCGTCCTTGCGGATGGCGTTCGCGGCGCGGTCGAGCCCGAAGAGGTGCTTGCCCTTCTCGAACACCTCCGTTTCGGGCGAGTTGAGGTATTTGGGTTCGCCCCCATCGAGGCTGCGGCCGCCGAAGCCGATCACCCGACCCTGCCGGTCGCGGATCGGCACCATCACGCGGTGGCGGAAGCGGTCGTAGAAGCCGCTGCCCCCCTTGCGCGGCACCACC
This sequence comes from Mesorhizobium carmichaelinearum, assembly GCA_943368365.1. GTDB lineage: Bacteria > Cyanobacteriota > Cyanobacteriia > PCC-6307 > Cyanobiaceae > CALRKZ02. Next base: position 189,492 of record CALRKZ020000002.1, on the reverse strand, counting down.
AGCCCGGCGGCCTCCAGCAGCTCCGGCCCCAGACCCTCCACCTCGCCGAGGTGCCTGAGCAGTCCGTCCCACTGGTCGGGGGCGTAGCCGAGGCCGAACCCCTCGAGGGTGGCCTCGCTGAGTCCTCGCTGCTCGCGCAGGTAGGCCAGGGCGCCGGCGCCCTGGGGGGTGCGGAGCTGGCTGCGGAACCAGCCGGCCGCCAGGGTGAGGGCCCGCAGCAGCGCCTCGCGCTTCGAAAGCTGGCGCCGCAGCCGCTCCTGCTGGGGTCCGTCGAGGGTCTCGACCGGCAACTGGTAGCGGCGCGCCAGATCCAGCACCACCTCGCTGAAGCTGGTGCGCTGCAGCTCCATCAGGAACTTGATGGCGTTGCCGCCGGCCCCGCAGGAGAAGCAGTAATAGAACTGCTTGGCGGGGGACACCGTCATCGACGGCGACTTGTCGTCGTGGAACGGGCAGATCCCGACGAACTCGCGGCCCTTCTTCTTGAGCACCACGTGCTCGCCCACCACATCGACGATGTCGGCCCGCTCCTTGACGGCCTCGATCGTGCGGGGATGGAGGCGGGGCTGACTCAAGGGGGACAGGCGGCAGGCGACCCGCCGGGCGCGGGCGCTACCGGTGGAGTCCGGCAGGCGCTCATTCTGCCGGAACACACCAGGGATGCGCCATGGCCGGGCTCGCTCCGTCCGGCGTCGCTGCCAGGGTGAGGCTGCCCCTGCCGCTGGGCCATGCCTGCCACCGCCGCCATGCTGGCCAGTGCCCTCGCCTTCAGCCTGATGGCGGTGGGCGTGAAGGCGCTGGGCGGGCGCCTGCCGCTGGCGGAGGTGGTGCTGGCCCGCTCGCTGGTGAGCCTGCTGATCAGCGTGGTGATGCTGCGCCGCGCCGGGCTGGATCTCTGGGGCCGGCGCCGTGGCCTGCTGCTGCTGCGCGGTCTGCTCGGCAGCGTGGCTCTGTTCTGCGTCTTCGCCGCCCTCACCCGCCTGCCGCTGGCGGCCGCCACGGTGATCCAGTACCTCCATCCCACGGCCACCGCCCTGCTGGCCTGGGCCCTGCTGCGCGAGCCGCTCTCCTGGAGGGTGCTGCTGGCGGCCCTGCTGGGCTGGCTGGGGGTGCTGCTGCTGGCGGTCCCGGCCGACGTGGGGTCGCTGCTGCTGGCCACTCCCGCTGCGGCGCTGCCCCTGGACGGCGTGCTGCTGGCCCGGGCCGGCGCCCTGCTCTCGGCGCTGGCCTACGTGAGCGTGCGGGCGCTGGGGCGCAGCGAGCATCCCCTGGTGATCGTCTTCTACTTCCCCCTGGTGGGGGTGGCGCTGAGCCTGCCGCCGGTGCTGCACGATCCCGTGCTGCCCAGCGTCGCCGATCTGCCCTGGCTGCTGGGGGTGGGGGTGTTCACCCAGCTGGGCCAGCTCGGTCTCACCCATGGGCTGCTGGGGTTGCCGGCCGGGCGGGCCACTGCCCTGAGCTACGTGCAGGTGCCGCTGGCGGCGCTCTGGGGCCAGCTGGTCTTCGCCGAACCCCTCGATCCCGACACGGCGCTGGCCGCGCTGCTGGTGCTGGCGGCCACCCTGCTCAGCCTGCGCGGTCGGCCGGCAGAGGGAGGGGATCGATCCGCCACTGCTGGCCGAGCGCCGCCTCCGCCCCGCCGCTGACGAGCGGCCGGGCCAGCCGCCAGCTCTGGCCCCGCTCGCCCCGCTGCAGCCACAGCTCGAAGGGGCTGTCGACCCGGAACGGATCGTCGGCCAGGCGCCAGTCGAACCGGCCCGTGAGGTGCAAGCCCTTCCCCTCGCCGATCCGCACGGCTTCCTGGCGCTCCACCCGCACCCGGCTCACCTCCGGCCGGCCCGCCGCCGCCATGCCGAGGGCATCGGCGATCGCCTGCTGGGTGAGGGCGATCTGCAGCCCCAGGGCTTCGAGCAGCACGCTGCGCGGTGGCTGGCCCAGGCCGCCCTGGCAGCCCGGGAGCCCCAGCAGAGCCACCGCCAGCAGCAGGGCCAGGGCCAGGGACGCCAGGGGCCGCCGCCGGCGAGGCGGGTTGGCGGCCGCGGGGACGGCGGGGGTTGGCGGACCGGGCACCATGGGTCGCAACGGAATGGTCTCCATGATCGGCTGGCTGCAGGGCCAGGTGGCGGAGCAGTGGCAGCGGGGCAACCGCTGCGGCCTGCTGCTGGCCTGTCAGGGGGTGGGCTACGAGGTGCAGATCACCCGCCGCCACTGGGAGCTGCTGCCGGCCTCCGGCAGCCCCCTCAGCCTCTACACCCATCAGTCCATCCGGGAGGACGGCTGGACGCTGTTCGGTTTCGGCGAGCGTCACGAGCGGGATCTCTTCCGCCTGCTGGTGGCGGTGAGCGGGGTTGGACCCCAGCTGGCGCTGGCCCTGCTCGGGGCCATGCCCACCGAGGAGCTGGTGCGGGCGATCGTGCAGGCCGACCTGCGCCGCCTCAGCCAGGCGCCCGGGGTGGGCAAGCGCACCGCCGAGCGGCTGGCGGTGGAACTGCGCAGCAAGCTGGCCGAGGCCTTCGGTGCGGTGGCCTTCGACGACGGCTGTGATGGCGTCGGTGGCGACGGCGATGCCCCGGAGCCCGCCACCCGCGATGAGGTGCAGCTCACCCTCGCGGCCCTGGGCTACGAGCCGCTGGAGATCAACCGGGCCCTGCGGGCGGTGGGCCGCCTGGAGGATGCGGCGGCCCTCGGCGCCGAGGCCTGGCTGCGCGAGAGCCTGCGCTGGCTCTCGCGCGAGGCGTCCTGAGGCCGCCGGTCCGCCGGGACGGTAAGTTGGCGGTTTGCACCGTCAGGGCCGACGCCGGCATGCCGCTCACCACGACCAAGAAGCAGGAACTGATCAACAGCCACCAGACCCACGGCACCGACACCGGGTCGGCCGAGGTGCAGGTGGCGATGCTGAGCGAGCGCATCTCCCAGCTCACTGGCCACCTGCAGCAGAACAAGCACGACTTCTCCTCCCGCCAGGGGCTGCTCAAGATGATCGGCCGCCGCAAGCGGCTGCTCGGCTATCTGCGCGCCCAGAGCGAGGAGCGCTACGCCCAGCTGATCGCCCGTCTCGGCATCCGGGGCTGACGGACGGCATGGCGGCCAAGCCCAAGCCTCCGGCCTTCGGAACCGGCTCCAAGCCCGCGCCGCGCGGCAAGCCGGCTGCCGGCCAGGGCCGTGGCGCCCAGGTGATCCCTGCGCCGGTGGCCAACCGCATGGCCCGCCGCATTGCCGTGGCCACCGGTGTGCCCTCCCTGCTGGGGATGGCGGTGTTCGTGGCGAGCTATCTGCTGGTGAGCCGCCGCGTGCTCGACATTCCCCCGGTGCTCACCCTGGCCAGTTCCGGTGCCCTGTTCCTGCTCGGGGTGCTGGGGCTGAGCTACGGCGTGCTCTCCGCCAGCTGGGAGGAGGCCCCCGGCAGCCTGCTGGGCCTCGAGCAGATCGGCGTCAACATCTCCCGGATGCGGGCTTCGCTCAGGGCCCTGCGCCAGGGCGGCAGCAGCACCGGCTGAGCTGGCTTCAGGCCGTCGCCAGCGTCGCCTGCAGCCGTGCCTGGAAGGCGGCCTCGGTGAGGGTGGCCACGGCGGCGGCGGCATCGCGCACGCAGAACTGGTGGCCGAGGCGCACGTAGCGGGCCTGGTCCTGCTGGCGCACCAGGGCCACCACCGGCACCCGCACGCCGGCCTCCTCCAGTTCGGGTCGGTGCCTGCTCAGGCATTCGCGCAGCCGGTGCTGCACGGCGATGTCGCAGGCCTGATCGGCCATCAGCTCCACCAGCAGCACCTCCAGATCGTCGATCGAGCGGCAGTCGTCGACGATCAGCTGCACCCGCTCGTCGCGCCGGTCGACCGACGCCCAGATCAGCAGCCTGGCATCCACCATCAGGTGATCGCTGAGCCGGGCGTAGGTCTTGGGGAAGACCACCGCCTCGGCGCTGCCGGTGAGGTCCTCGAGCTGGAGCACCGCCATCCGGTCGCCCTTGCGGGTCGTGACCTGGCGCAGCTCCGGCACCATCGCCACCACGCTGATGCGGGCCTTGTCGGCCTGCTCCTCCAGGCTGCCCAGCCCGATCGGCGAGAGCAGCCGGATCGGCCGGGCCAGCTGCCGCAGCGGGTGATCGGACAGGTAGAAGCCCACCAGCTCCTTCTCGAGCCGCAGTTTCTCCTTGGCGGGGTAATCGGGCACCGGGGCGGCCTTTGGAGCGGTGGAGAGATCGCCACGGACCGCGCCCGGCTCGGCGTCGTCCCCGTTGGCCGGGCTGGCGCCGCCGCCCAGCAGGTCGAACAGGTTGCCCTGGCCGCTGGCCCGGTCCTTCGCCCGCGACCCGGCCCAATCGAGCACCAGATCCAGGTCGGCCATCAGCTGGGCCCGGTTCGCCGCCGGTTCGAGCGCGTCGAGGGCACCGCTGTGGATCAGCGATTCCAGGGCCCGCCGGTTCATCAGGGTGGTGGGGATCCGGTCACAGAGATCCGCCAGGGAGCGGAACGGCCCGTCCACGGCCCGGGCCTCCAGCAACTGACGGATGGCGCCCTCGCCCAGATTGCGCACGGCGGAGAGGCCGAACAGGATCCGATCCCCCACCGGCGTGAAGTCGATGCCGGAGGCATTCACATCCGGAGGCAGCACCTCGATGCCCATCGCCTGGCAGTTGGCGATGTAACGCTGCACCTTGTCCGTGCTGCCGGCGTTGACCGTCAGCAGGGCGGCCATGTAAGCCACCGGGTAGTGGGCCTTGAGGTAGGCCGTCTGGTAGGTCACCGCGCCGTAGGCGGTGGAATGGCTCTTGTTGAAGCAGTATTCGGCGAACAGCACCATCTGCTCGAACAGCCCTTCGGCCAGCTTCGGATCGACGCCCCGCTCGGTGGCGCCGCGCACGAACAGGCTCTGGTGCTTCTCCATCTCGCTCTTCTTCTTCTTGCCCATCGCCCGCCGCAGCAGATCGGCCTCGCCGAGCGAATAGCCGGCCAGATCCTGGGCGATCCGCATGATCTGCTCCTGATACACCATGATCCCGTAGGTTTCGCGCAGGATCGGCTCCAGAGCGGGGCAGGCGAAGTCGATCGCTTCGCGGCCGTGCTTGCGGTTGATGAACTTGGGGATCAGGCCCGCATCGAGGGGGCCGGGGCGGTAGAGCGCCAGGATCGAGGAGATGTCCTCCAGCGAGGAGGGCTTGAGGTCGCGCACAATCTGGCGCATGCCGCTCGACTCGAGCTGGAAGATGCCCTCCAGATCGCCGCGGGCCAGCAGGGCGAAGGTGCCGTCGTCGTGGTCGGGGAGGGCGTCCGGATCGATCCGCTCGCCCGTGTTCTGTTCCACCAGATCGAGGGTCTTCTCGATCATGGTCAGGTTCTTGAGGCCGAGGAAGTCCATCTTCAGCAGCCCCATCGACTCCACGTCCTCCATGAAGTACTGGGTGATCACCTGGCCGTCGTTGTTGCGCTGCAGCGGCACCAGTTCATCAAGGGGCTCGGCGGCGATCACCACCCCGGCGGCATGGACGCCGAAGGTCTTGTTGGTGCCCTCGATCCGCCGGGCCATGTCCACCCAGCGGCGTACATCGGGGTTGTTCTCGTACTTCTCGCGGAACTCGGGCGACGGCGAGTCGGGCCCGATCATCTGGGCCAGCTTGGCGGGCTTGCCCCGCACCACCGGGATGAGCTTCGCCAGCCGGTCGGCATCGCCGTAGGGAATGTCGAGCACCCGCGCCACGTCCTTGAGCACCGCCTTGGAGGTCATGCGGTTGAAGGTGATGATCTGGGCCACCTTGTCCTCGCCGTAGCGCCGGGTCACGTACTCGATCACCTCGCCGCGGCGTTCGATACAGAAGTCGGTGTCGATGTCCGGCATCGACTTGCGCTCGGGATTGAGGAAACGCTCGAACAGCAGGCCATGGCGCACCGGATCGATGTTGGTGATCCCCAGGGCGTAGGCCACCAGCGAGCCCGCGGCCGAACCCCGCCCCGGTCCCACCGGGATGCCGTTCTCGCGGGCGAAGCGGATGTAGTCCCACACCACCAGGAAGTAGGTGGGAAACCCCATCTGCTCCATCACCTGCAGCTCGAAGGCCAGCCGCTCGCCGTAGGTGGGATCGATCGCCGCCTCCGGCGTGAGCCTCAGCCGCTCGCGCAGACCCTGCTCGGCCACGGCGCTGAGGTAGCTCACGGGGGTGTGCCCCTCGGGGATGGGGAAGCGCGGCATCTGGTAGCGGCCCAGGATGTCGTAGTCATCCACCTTCGCCGCCACGGCGACGGTGTTGGCGATGGCCTCGGCCACCACCTGGGGCTCGAGATGGTCGGCGAACAGGCGCGCCATCTCCGCCTCGCTCTTGATGTATTCGGTGCCCGTGTAGCGCAGCCGCTTCTCGTCGGTCACGAGCTTGCCGGTGAGCACGCAGAGCAGGGCGTCGTGGGCCTCCACATCGGCGCTGCTAAGGTAGTGGGCGTCGTTGGTGGCGATCAGGGAGATCCCCAGCTCACGGGCGATCCGCACGATCTCCACGTTCACGATCCGGTCCTCCGGCGAGCCGTGGTCCTGGATCTCAAGGTAGAAGTCGTCGGCGAACACCTCCTGGTACCAGCGGGCCACCTCCCGGGCCACCTCGGGCCGGCCGCGCAGGATCGCCTGGGGGATCTCGCCGCCCAGGCAGGCGGTGGCCACGATCAGCCCCTCGCTGTGCTGCTGCAGCAGCTGCTTGTCGATGCAGGCCCGCGCGAAGATGCCCCGCCCGCGCATGCCGCGCAGGTGGCTGAGGCTGGTGAGCTTCACCAGGTTGCGGTAGCCCGTGGCGTTCTTGGCCAGCACCACGAGGTGGTATCGCCGCTCACCCTTCGCCCACGGCTGCTCGATCGAGCCGTTGATCACATACATCTCGTTGCCGATGATCGGCTTGATGCCGGCCTTCGTGCAGAGCTTCAGCAGTTCGATGGCGCCGTACATGACGCCGTGATCGGTGAGGGCCAGGGCGGGCATGCCCAGCTCCACGGCCCGCTCCACCATCGCCGGCAGCTGGCTGGCCCCGTCCAGCAGGCTGTAGTCGCTGTGGTTGTGGAGGGGAACGAAGGCCAAGGGGCTGAGGCGCACGGGGGGATGCCGTGCTGGGACGGCAGGCCCAGGCTAAGGGGGTGACGCAAGATCCAGGGCCTCCCCGGCTGCCGCGACGCTGTCGGGCTCCAGATGTGGTGTGGCGGGCTGGCCGGTGATCGGTCGGCCGCTCAGGGCACCAGAGGGGCCACCGGCCGCTGGGCCATCACCTGCGCCGCCTGTTCGTACTGGTGCGCCACCTGCAGCAGCCTCGGTTCCTCCAGCACGCCGGCGATCAGCTGGACCCCGATCGGCAGGCCCGCCGCATCGAAGCCGCAGGGGATGCTGATCGCCGGCAGACCCGCCATGTTGGCCGGGATCGTGAGCAGGTCGGCCAGGTACATGGCCAGGGGGTCCTCGGCGTGGGCGCCGAAGCGGAATGCCGTGGTCGGGGAGGTGGGGGTGAGCAGCACGTCGACCGAGCCGAACGCGGCGTCGAAGTCACGCCGGATCAGGGTCCGCACCTGCTGGGCCTTCCTGTAGTAAGCGTCGACGTAGCCTGCCGAGAGGGCGTAGGTGCCGATCAGGATGCGGCGCTGCACCTCATCGCCGAAGCCTTCGGCGCGGCTGCGGGCGGTGGTCTCCGCCAAGCCGCCGGGCTGCTCGGAGCGGTGGCCGTACTTCACCCCGTCATAGCGGGCCAGGTTGGCGGAGGCCTCCGACGGGGCGATCACGTAGTAGGTGGCGATGCCGTCGTTGAAGCGGGGGCAGCTCACCTCGACCAGCTCGCAGCCCAGCGCCTGCAGCTGATCGGCGGCCGCCAGCACCGAGGCCTTCACCGCCGGATCGAGGCCCTGCGCCTCGAAGCACTCACGCACCAGACCCACCCGCAGGCCCTGCAGCGGCTGCTCCAGCGCCGCCCGGTAGTCAGGCACCGGCGCGTTCAGGCAGGTGGTATCGCGGGGATCGGCGCCGGCGATCACCTGCAGCAGCTCCGCCGCATCGGCCACGCTGGTGCTGAACGGCCCCACCTGATCGAGCGAACTGGCGAAGGCCACCAGACCCCAGCGGCTGACGCGGCCGTAGGTGGGTTTGAGCCCCACCACGCCGCAGAAGGCGGCCGGCTGGCGGATCGAGCCGCCGGTGTCGGAGCCCAGCGCGGCGACGCACTCGCCCGCCGCCACGGCGGCGGCGCTGCCGCCGGAGCTGCCGCCCGGCACCCGCTCGGGGTTCCAGGGGTTGTGGCTGGGGCCGAAGGCGGAGGTCTCGGTGGAGCTGCCCATGGCGAACTCGTCGAGATTGGTCTTGCCGACCAGCACCGCGCCGGCCCGCCAGAGACGCTCGGTGACGGTGGATTCGTAGGGAGGCACGAAGTGCTCCAGCATCCGGCTGGAGCAGGTGGTGCGGATGCCCTGGGTGCAGAGGTTGTCCTTGATCGCCAGCGGGATGCCGGCCAGGGGCGGCAGCGGTTCGCCCGCCGCGCGGGCGGCGTCGATCCTGTCGGCGTCGGCGCGGGCCCGCTCGGTGGTCACCTCTAGGAAGGCGTGAAGGGTGCCGTCCACGGCCTCGATGCGGGCGAGGTGCTGATCGGTGAGCTCCCGCGCCGACACCTCGCCGCGCTCCAGTCGCTCACGCCACTCGGCGATCCCCATCGGCCCCTGCCTGCGTTGGAGCGACGCTATCAGCCAGGCTCCAGCTCTTCGGTGAGCGGTTCGCCGCGGCGGGTGCGCACCAGCTCCTGCTCCAGCGAGCCCGGTGCCTCGCTGCGCACGTCGGCGAGGAAGGCGGGCAGGGCCGCCTCCAGCTCGCGGCGCCGCAGGAACGGCCCGAACCAGTAGACGACGTGGGGATCACGGGTTTCCACCCGCCCCCACCAGGCCGCTCCGACCCCGTTGGCCAGGCTGCGCAGGAGCTGGATCAGCGGATTCATCCAGGGGTGTCGGGTGGCTCCATTGTGCCGAGCGACCGGGCCGCTGACAGCGGTGGGTCAGGGCTCGATCAGAGCTGGATGTCGCCCTGGAAGGTGGAGGGCGCGGCCGGCAGGAACCCCAGTTCGACGGCGGGCTCGATCGGCACCGTGAGCTCCACCGTGATCGCGGGGGTGAGTTCGGCCGGGGTGGGTTCCGCGGCCGGCTCCTCCAGCGATGGCGGCGCCAGGGCCTCGGCCTCGGCTGCCGGTTCGTCCTGGGGTTCGGGCTCGGGGGGGTGCGGCGCGATGGCCGTGGCCTCCGCCGGCGGCTCGGGGGCCTCGCTGCCGGCGCTGGCGCCGGGGGGGCTGACGGCCGGGGCGCTGGTGGCCAGCTGGGGGCGCACGATCCGCGGGGCGGGGGCGTTGCCGCTGATCGTCTTCATCCAGCCCCGCCGGGCGATCTCGTAGAGGAGCAGGGCGGTGGCCACCGAGGCGTTCAGGCTCGGGGTGGCGCCGCGCAGCGGGATGCGGATCAGCTGGTCGCAGTGCTTGCGGGTCAGCATCGAGAGGCCCTGACCTTCCGAGCCAGTCACCACCACCAGCGGGCCGTCGAGATCGGCCTCGCTGAGGCAGACCGTGCCCTCCTCGGCCAGGCCCACCACCCGGTAGCCCTCTTCCTTGAGCTGCTCCAGCGAGCGGTTGAGATTCACCACCCGGGCCACGGGCAGGTGCTCCAGGGCTCCGGCGGCCACCTTCGCCACCGCGCCGGTGAGGCCGGCGTTGCGGCGCTGCGGCAACACCAGGCCGTGGGCACCGAGGGCCTCGGCGCTGCGCACGATCGCCCCGAGGTTGTGGGGATCGGTGAGGCCGTCGACGGCCATCAGCAGCGGCGGCTCGCCGATGCCGCGGCAGCCCTCGATCAGGCTGTCCAGATCAAGGGTGTCGGCGGCGGCCACCTGCAGCACGATGCCCTGGTGGACGGCGCCGCCGGTGAGCTGGCCCAGCCGGGCCCAGGTGACCTCCTCCACCAGCACGCCGCCGGCCTTGGCTTCCCGCAGCAGCTGCAGGAAACGGGGGGCGAAGCGCAGCTCCGGGGTGCACCAGATCCGGTGGATCGGCCGCTCGCTCTCCAGCGCCGCCTGGGCCGGATGGCGACCCCAGATCAGATCCTCGGCCGGCTCGGCGCCGAAGCGCTCGGCCTCACCGTTGGCGCCTTCGCGCTCCACCGGGCCTGCCGTCATGGCCCGCTCCGCGGCGAAGCGGGGGCGATCGGCGCCGAAGCGGGGGCGGCCGGCTGCGGGCCGGCCACCCCCGCCGCGGCCGAAGGAGGACGAGCCGAACGACGGCTTCCCATAGGACGGCTTGCCGAAGGAGGGCTTGCCGGCGGGACGCGGCGCGAAGGAGGGCCGCGGCGATGGGGCGCCGAAGGCTGCCGGACGGCCCTCGCCGCGGGCATCGCCATCGCGCTCGGGCCGTCGCTGGCCCAGCCGCCGCGGTTCGAAGCGACGGTCGCCGGCCCTTGCGGGTCGGCTCTCGCTGCCGAAGCGGTCGCCGCCCTCGCGGCGGAAGCTGGAGCGGCGATCGTCGCCACCGGCGCCGTAGCGACCCTCGCCACTGGTGCGGCTGTCCCGTTCACCCCCTGCCGGACCGCGCCATTCGCCCCGGGGTGCCCCGAAGCGGGAAGGCCTGGCGCCGCCGCCACGGCCCGCCGGGCCGGGGCGATCCCCGGAGGATCCCGAACCCTTCGGCCGGCGGCGCTCGAAACGTTGGCTCATCGGTCGTCAGGCAAAGGATCAGGACTCGCTCGCATCCAGGCGTTCGAGCAGCTCGGCCAGCCGCTCGGGGTTGCGCAGAAACAGCCAGCCCACCATTGTCTCAAATCCCGTCGCCCGTCCATAGGTGGCGGCGTCGCCGCGCCTCGGCCCCCGGCCGGCCCGGTTGCGGCCCCGGCGCACCCAGTCGAGCTCCCGCTCGTTCAGCCAGGGCTCCAGCCGCTCGAGCGCCCGGCATTGGGCGTCGGCCCGCACTTTGCCCACCACGGCTCGATGCAGGTCGTCGCTGCGGCCGGGCCGGCGGCAGTGATCCAGCCGCTGGTGCAGCTCCCACACCGCATCGCCCAGCCAGGCGAGCTGCAGCGGACCGAGGCCGTCGGGGTCGGCGACGGTCAGCAGATCGGCACGGATTCCGCGCAACCAGGCGGCCGCAGCGCCCTCAGGCGGAGGCAAGGGCGCCCAGGGCGGTGTCGAGGTCGGGCTGGAGGTGGAGGAACTCCTCGAGGCGCACCAGCTTCACCGTCTGCACGACGCGGGCGTTGCCCACCACGAGAAAGCGAATCCCGGCGTCGTTGCAGTGCTTGGCGATCTGCACCAGCACCCCCAGGCCGGAGGAGTCGATGAAATCGATGTGGGTGAGGTCGAGCACGAGCGGCAGGGTGCTGCTTCCCTGGTGCTCGTTGATGTAATCGCGGAACTGCTTGTCCGAGTAGGCGTCCAGCTGCCCGGTGAAGTGGAACAGCAGGCAGCTCTCGCGCCGCTCGAAGCCGCCGCGGAGGGACACGGTCAGTCGCTGCAGGTCGGGAATCGCTCCAGCTCCCAGGGTGTCAGGCGCGTGCGAAGTGTAGGGAGCGGATGGCGCCTGACTCCCGCCGTAACAAAAACCGGAATGGAAACCGCGCGTCCCTCTGCCTCGGGTCAGCGGCGCCGCTCCGCCATCAGGGCCACGAAGCGGGCGAAGTGGTGATCGGCGTCGTGCGGCCCGGGGCTGGCCTCCGGGTGGTACTGCACGCCGAAGACGGGCCGCCGGCGGTGCTGCAGCGCCGCCACGGTGCGGTCGTTGAGGTTGTGGTGGGTCACCGTCACCAGCTCCTCGGGGAGGGAGTCGGCGTCGATCGCGAAGCCGTGGTTCTGGCTGGTGATCTCCACCGCCGTGCCGTCGCCGCAGGGATGGTTGAGCCCGCGGTGGCCATAGCCCAGCTTGAAGGTGGTGCCCCCCAGAGCCAGACCCAGGATCTGGTGACCGAGACAGATGCCGAACACCGGCAGATCCGGCCGCTCCAGCAGACCCCTCGCCAGGGTGATGCCGCTGTGCACCGCCGCCGGATCGCCGGGGCCGTTGGAGAGGAACACCCCCTCCGGTTCCAGGGCCAGCACCTGCTCCAGGCTGGCGTCGGCCGGCAGCACGGTGACGGAGCAGCCGTGGGCGGCCAGCCGCTCCAGGATCGCCCGCTTGATGCCGAAATCGATCGCCACCACCCGGTAGGGCCGCTCGGGCCGGGTCTGGAGCCGCTGGTCGAACCCCGCCGGGCAGAGCGCGTCCCACTGGTAGGGGGCGGCGGTGCTCACCGCGGCCGCCAGGTTCAGGCCCTCCATCGAGGGGCTGCGGCGCACCCGCTCCAGCAGGCTGAGCGGATCGCTGCCGTCGCTGCTGATCGCCCCGTTCATGGCGCCGCACTCCCGCAGATGCCGCACCAGGGCGCGGGTGTCGACCCCGGCGATGCCCACGACGCCGTGGCCGGCCAGCCAGCCGGCCAGATCGCCGCGGCTGCGCCAGTTGCTCGGCCGGGGTGCCAGCTGACGGGCGATCACGCCGCGCACGTGGGGGGCGTCGGCCTCCTGGTCCTCGGGGTTGACGCCGGTGTTGCCCAGTTCCGGGTAGGTGAAGGTCACGAGCTGGCCGGCGTAGCTCGGGTCGGTCATCACCTCCTGGTAGCCCGTCATGCCGGTGTTGAAGACCACCTCGCCGATGGCGGTGCCGCGGGCGCCGAAGGCCTTGCCGCGCAGCAGGGTGCCGTCGGCCAGCACCAGCAGGGCCTCGGCGGTGGCCTCGGCCGGGGGGAGGGGGGCGTCGGCCGGAGCCGGGGCGGCGGGGGTCAAGGCAGGCAGGGGCGCTGGCTCGATCATCCCGCAGCGGCCGCGGCATCGAGGACCTGTCGCAGCCGCTGCAGCCGCTGCCAGGCGGCATCGCCGGCCAAGGCGGTGCGGGCCTGCTCCAGGCCCTCCGCCACGGAGGCCGCCAGCCCGGCGGCCCAGAGCACCAGGGCCGTGTTGAGCGCCACCACATCCCGCTGGGCGTCGCTGCCGCCGCCCTGCAGCACCGCCTCGAGAATGCGCCGGTTGGTCTCCACGTCGCCGCCGGCGAGGGCCTCCGGGGCCGCGGGAGTGAGGCCGAGGGCGGCCGGATCGATCTCGAGCGCACGGATCTCGCCCCCCTCCACCAGCCGCAGCTGGCTCGAACCCGAGAGCGAGGCCTCGTCGAGGCCGCCGTGGCCGTGCACCACCACCGCCCGCTCCAGGCCGAGGCGGCGGAGGGCATCGGCCATCGGCTCGAGCAGTTCGGGGCGCGCCACGCCCAGCACCTGGGCCTCGGGCCGCAGCGGGTTCACCAGGGGGCCCAGCAGATTGAACACCGTGCGCACCCCCAGCCGGCGCCGCAGCGGCGCCAGACCCACCAGGGCCGGGTGCCAGCCCGGGGCGAACAGGAAGGTGACGCCGCTGCGCGGCAGCGCCTCCACCACGGCAGCCGCCGGCGCCTGCAGGTTCAGACCGAGGGCCTCGAGCACGTCGGCGGAGCCCACCTTGCCGCTGGCGCTGCGGTTGCCGTGCTTGGCCACGCTGGCCCCGCAGGCGGCAGCGGTGAAGGCGACGGCTGTGGAGATGTTGAAGCTGCCGGCCCCGTCACCCCCGGTGCCGCAGGTGTCGACCAGCCGCAGGGCGGGCCGTTCGCAGGGAAGGGTGGCGGCCTCGCGCAGGATCGCGGCCATGGCCGCCAGTTCCTCGCCGCTCACTCCCTTGCTGCGCAGGGCGGCCAGCAGGGCACCGGTGAGTTCGGGCTCGATCGCGCCGGCCAGCCAGCCCTCCATCAGGGCGGAGGCCTCGGCACCGGAGAGGGGATGCCCCTCCAGCAGGGCGTCCAGCAGGGCGGGCCAGGACGGGGTGGAAGCCATCGGGTGCGGGGTCGCGGGGCGGCGGGAACTCAGAAAAAAGCCCGGGTGCAGGGCACACCGGGCCGGGTGATGGGGACCGTTCCACTATCACCCCCGACGGGCGGATCTGGCGATCACAGCCGCCGCCGCCCATGGCCTCAACCGTCCTGCCTCAGCCGTCCTGCTCGGCGGTGTCGAAGCCGCTGCCCACCGCCTGGTTCGCCACCGCCGCCCCCGGCCGGTAGCCGGCCTCCCACAGGGCCCGGGTGCGGGCGTGCAACTCGTCGCGGCTCAGTCTCCAGCCGCGCAGCACCTTGTCGAGATCCCGGCGCAGGTCGTCGGCGCCGGGAAAGCCGTCGTAGCGGATCAGCAGTCGCGCCAGATCCACCAGGTGGCCGTCGCCGGGGCGTTCCGCCGCCAGCAGCCCGTCGACCACGGCCCGATCGGTGGCATAGAGAGGATGGGCCTGGGGATCGGGCTGGGCGTCGGCGGCGGGGGCCATGGCACAACGGGAGTCCTGGGGGCTGCGAGTCTGACGGTCCCGCCGCCGGCGGCGGGATCCGTAGGTTGGGGGTCCCTGTCCTCCGCCATGGCCGCGTTCCGTCCGGGCCTGATCTGGCGCTACCTGCGCCCCCATCGCCGCGCCGTGGGCGCCGGTGTGGCGGCCCTGGTGGTGGTGAACCTGCTGAGCGTGTCGATCCCCCTGCTGGTGCGTGGGGTGATCGACGACCTGCAGGACGGCTTCGCCGCGAGCGAGGTGCTCCGCCAGGCCGGCTGGATCGTGCTGCTGGCCACGGTGATGGGCGCGGCGCGCCTGCTCTCGCGCATGCTGGTGTTCGGGGTGGGCCGGCAGGTGGAGGCCAGCCTGCGCCAGCGGGTCTTCGACCACATGCTGCGCCAGGAGCCCGGCTGGGTGCAGACCGCCGGCAGCGGCGAGGTGATCAGCCGCTCCACCAGCGACATCGAGAACGTGCGGCGGCTGCTGGGCTTCGCCGTGCTCAGCCTCACCAACACCGCCCTCGCCTACGCCCTCACCCTGCCGGCGATGCTGGCGATCGACCCCTGGCTGAGCCTGGCGGCGGTGGGGCTCTACCCGGTGATGCTGCTGGTGGTGCGGCTGTTCGGTGGGCGGATGATGCGCCAGCAGCGGCGGCAGCAGGAGGCACTCGGCAGCCTGAGCGACCTGATCCAGGAGGATCTCTCCGGCATCGGCGCCATCAAGATCTACGGCCAGGAGGCGCACGAGCGCCAGGCCTTCGCCCGGCGCAACGGCCTCTACCGCGACGCAGCCCTGGCGCTGGCCCGCACCCGCAGCACCCTCTTCCCCCTGCTGGAGGGCATCTCCTCGGTGAGTCTGCTGCTGCTGCTGGCCCTCGGCAGCGGTCAGCTGGAGAGCGGACGGCTCAGCATCGGCAACCTGGTGGCGCTGATCCTGTTCGTGGAACGGCTGGTGTTCCCCACGGCCCTGCTCGGCTTCACCCTCAACACCTTCCAGACCGGCCAGGTGAGCCTGGAGCGGGTGGAGGAGCTGCTCTCCCGCCAGCCGCGGGTGCAGTCGCCGGCGCTGCCGGCGGCCCCGGCCGTGCCGGCACGGGGAGAGGTGGAGGCCCGCGACCTCACGATCCGCTACGACGGCGCCAGGCGGGACGCCCTGCGGCAGGTGAGCTTCCGGCTGCGGCCCGGTGAGCTGGTGGCGGTGGTGGGGCCCGTGGGCTGCGGCAAGACCACCCTGGCCCGTGCCCTCGGCCGGATGGTGGAGGTGCCGGCCGGCCAGCTGTTCCTTGATGGGGTGGACGTGACGGCCCTGGCCCTGGAGGATCTGCGCCGCCAGGTGGCGCTCGTTCCCCAGGAGGGCTACCTGTTCACGGCCACCCTGGCCGACAACCTCCGCTACGGCGATCCGGAGGCCGGAGCCGACCGGGTGGAGGCCGCGGCCCGCCAGGCCCGACTGGAGGGCGACATCAAGGGCTTCCCCGATGGCTACGGCACCCTGGTGGGCGAGCGGGGCATCACCCTCAGCGGCGGCCAGCGCCAGCGGGCCGCCCTGGCCCGCGCCCTGCTGGTGAATGCGCCGGTGCTGGTGCTCGACGACGCCCTGGCCAGCGTCGACAACAGCACCGCCGCGGCGATCCTGGCTTCGATCCGCGCCGAGCAGGGGCGCACGATCCTGATGGTGAGCCACCAGCTCTCGGCGGCTGCCGCCTGCGACCGGGTTCTGGTGCTGGAGGACGGCGTGCTGGTGCAGCACGGCCACCATCGTGATCTGGTGGCCGTGCCGGGCACCTACCGGCGTCTGTGGGAGCGGGAGCGGGCCGAGGAGCAGCTCCAGGCCGCCTGAGCCCCGGCGCCGCTTTCGGCCACGAGTTGTTGATCCCGGCAGACAAGCGGCGCCGCCGTGGCTTAGCTGTGACCACACGTGCGAGCACCATGGAGACCGCCAGGGCCTACAACCTCCGCTGCACCCTCACCTTCGGTGACATCTACGGCCAGATCCTGCTCTGGATGGTGGTGATCTTCGTGAGCCTGGCGGCGGGCCTGGCGCTCATGGGGGCCAGCAAGCCGATCTTCGCCCTGGTGGGCGTGGGGCTCATTCTGGTGCTCTCGCTGCCCTTCCTGCTCTTCGCCTTCACCACCACGCTGCTGAACCACATCGCCCTGGAGCCGACCGCGGGCGATCGCAGCTCTGTCTAGGCTCGTTTCCAGCTTCCCGTGCGCCGTGTTCGGACTCTTCGGTTCCGCTTCCAGCGCCAGGCTCCGGGTGGTGTCTGCGGAGGAGGCGCTGCCCGGACGCTCCACCCCGATCCCCACTGCCGAGCGACATGCGGTGCTCGGCACCCTGATCCAGGCACCCCCTGCAGCGGGCCAGGAGGAGGCCTTCTTCGGCTGCGGCTGTTTCTGGGGAGCGGAGAAGGGGTTCTGGCGGCTGCCGGGGGTGGTCACCACCGCCGTGGGCTACACCGGCGGCCATACCCCCCACCCCACCTACGAGGAGGTGTGCTCGGGCCGCACCGGTCACACCGAGGCCGTGCGAGTGGTGTGGGACACCGCCCGGGTGAGCTTCAGTGACCTGCTCAAGCTCTTCTGGGAATGCCACGATCCCACCCAGGGCATGGCCCAGGGCAACGACACCGGCACCCAGTACCGATCCGCGATCGTCACCACCACCGCCGAGCAGGCGGAGCTGGCGGCCGCCAGCCAGGAGCAGTATCAGAGCCAGCTCAGCGAGGCCGGCTACGGACCCATCACCACCGAGCGGTTCGCCGGGCCAGCCTTCTACTTCGCCGAGGCCTATCACCAGCAGTACCTGGCCCGGCCCGGCAGCCGCCCCTACTGTTCGGCCCGACCCAGCGGCGTGCGGCTGGCCCCGTTCCCCGGCAGCCGCTTCCTGCTGGCTCCGGAGATCTGGCAGCAGTACGACTGGTCGATCCAGCACTGCGTGCTGCGCAGTTCCAACGAGCCGATCCGCCCCTGACCCCGCCATGACCGCCCGGTTGCCCCGGCCCCGTCCGCTCGCCCCGGCCCTGCTCGGCGCCCTGCTGCTGGCCCCGGTGGCGCCGCCGGCGCTGGCGATGACCTCCCCCTGGTGGGAGAACTACGAGATCCGCGAGCAGTTCCTCTGCGACGACCGTAACGAGGTGGTGGTGGAGCGCAACGACGCCCAGGCGTCCCTGATCGCCGGCCGCTACCGCGCCACCGTCTTCCGCGAGGTCTCCAGCCTGCCGGGCCTGCGCTACGGCACCGACCGTCTGCGTCTGATCCTCCGCGGCGACGAGCTCACGGTCGAACGGCTGCCCCAGCGGGTTCGCTGTCTCCGCACCGACCGGGTCTGATCCCATGACGCCTCTTTCCGACCGCAGCGTCATCGTTCTGCTGACGGCCACCCTCGGGCTGGTGTTCGCCCTGGTGTTCTGGTTCGTGCGTCTCCAGCCCGCCGTGGATCCGCCCCTGCTGTGGCGCGACCCCCCGGGGCGCGAGGCCGCGCCGGCCCGGCCGCTGCAGCCTGACGGCACCGTGCTCTGAGCCACCTCGACCCCAGTGACGACCGGGCGGGCCGGCGACGGCTCCATCCCCTCCCCAGGGGGCTTGTGGAGCTCTACGGGCTGCTGGCGGTGCTGTTCGTGCTGGTGCCGGAGTGGATGGCGGGCGGGGCGATGAAGGGCCTGCCCCAGGTGGCCCGCGGCGATGTGCTGCCGGTGAGCGCCTCGGCCTGGCGGCGCCTGCCGGAACTGCGCCTGGCGGCCCTCAGCCTGGCGGATCTGCGCCGGCTGGGCCGGCGGCTGCGCCTGCGCGGCTATGCCTCCCTGAACCGCGAACGGCTCACCGCCCGCCTGCTGCTGCGTCTGCGACGCCTGCGCCAATGGGAGTCCTGGCTGCCGCCGGGGCTGTGATAGCTTCCATTCCGCCGGGGCGTAGCGCAGCTTGGTAGCGCACCACTTTGGGGTAGTGGGGGTCGTGGGTTCAAATCCCGCCGCTCCGATCGGTCACCATCAACCTCCGTGCCGGCTTCTCCAGCCGGTTTTTTCATGCCGTCAGGCAGCCGCCAGGAACAGGGCTGTGTGGAACCGCTGCCGGCTGGCCGGGCTGCGCAGTCGGGCGCTCTGCTCGCACCAGCCGCGCCAGCTGGCCTGCTGACGGGCGGCGATCAACCCTCGCAGGGCCGGCAGGGCCGCCTCCAGTGAGCGAGCGGGGCGGCCACCGGCCAGCGTCGTGTCGAGCACCTGCAGATCGTGGAGATCACCGAGGTTGTCCTGGGCGCGTCTGAGCTCCGCCAACCAGTCGGTGAGCGCCGGCGTGCCGAACGGTTCGAGATGCTCCAGGGCATAGCGCACTCCCTTGAGGCGCTTGCGCAGCTCATGAAGGGCCGGGGCCAGCGGATCCGCCGCGAACCAGCCCGGATGGAGGAACAGGCCGGCCCCCAGCTGGCTCTGCCATTCGAACAGCCAGAGATCGAGCGGCTCCTCCCCCAGGGCCGTGTAGCGGGGCTGGTTCTGCCAGTCGTGCAACCGGGCCAGCAGTTTCAGGTAGGCGGCTCCACGCAGTGCCTCCTCCAGTTCCGCGAAGGCCTGGCGACGATCGCGCCGCAGGTGCTTCAGCAACGGTTGCAGCGCGTCGCGATCCGTCTCCGGCAGCGGCGGCAGCAGATCCTGCTCCAGTCGCAGTCCCAGCACGTCGAGATCGCGGCAGAGCCCGGTGCGTCGCGCCACCCGGGCGATGCGGCGATCGCCGATGCCGTCGGGCAGCTCCAGGGCCGGCGCGAACTGGCTCAGGGCGGTGCGCAGCCGCCGCAGGCTCACCCGCAGCTGGTGCAGGGGTTCGGGATCGGCATCCGCCAGCACCTCCGGTTGGAGCTTGCCCAGCCGCCGGGTCTGCTTCCGGATCAGTTCGGCGGCATAGGCGCCACAGCTGGGTGGCGCGGTGGCTGGCTTGTCCGAGGCTGCGGTGACCATGGGATGGGTGTCCTGGGCGTGGAGACCCCACCCACCACTAGCGACGACGGGGTGGGGGTGGCATCAGCGGAACTCGGGCCGGCGGTCGCGATCGAGGCTGCGGGCCAGGGCTTCGCGGACCGTGAGCCCCACCGGCAGATCGCCACCGAAGGAGGTGCCCAGGACGTGCCTGTAGAGCTTGTTCTCCACCAGCCGGTAGGTGCCCTCGGGCAGGGGGATGAAGCGGGCCGCGCTCACCAGCTGGCGACCCTCCCGTACCAGGTGCGTCACGAAGCGCTGCACCTCCGGACGCTGCTGGAGTGCCTGGTTGTTGACGTAGAGGAAGAGCGGCCGCGACAGGGGGGCGTACTGCTCCTGCTGCACCGTGGCCTGGGAGGGTGTCACCGCCCCCTTCGGCCCCACCACCGCCAGCGCCTTCAGGCGACTGCGGTTGGCCGCGTACCAGCCGTAGCCGAAGTAGCCCAGCGCCTGGGGATCACGGGCCACGCAGTTCACCAGCACGGCATCGTCCTCGCTGGTGGTCACGTCGCGGCGGCTGTTCTCACTGCTGCCGTTGATCGCCTTGTTGAAGTAGTCGTAGGTGCCGGAATCACGCCCCGGCCCGCAGAGACGGATCGGGCTGGCGGGCCAGTCGATGTTCACCTGGTTCCAGCGGTTGATCCGCCCCTGGGCCTGACGGCCCCACAGCCGCGCCAGCTCCGGGAGGCTGATCAGGCTGGCCCAGCTGTTGCGTGGGTGCACCACCACCGTGATGGCATCGAAGGCGATCGGCAGCTCCACGAAGCGGATGCCTCGTGCCTGGCAGTCCTTCAGCTCGCGGCCGCTGATCGGACGCGAGGCCGCGGCGATCGGAACGGCAGCCGCGCAGAACTCGCGCAGGCCGGCGCCGGTGCCGTTCTCCCGCAGGTCGAAGCGCACGCCGCGGCCCGCTCCGCTCTGGCGGAAGCTGCGGATCGCCTCGGTGGTGATCGGGAAGACCGTGCTCGAGCCGCTGATGCGCACCAGCCCCGGCGTCGACTGGGCCGGCGAGGGCACGGGGGCGGTGGTCGCGATCAGCGCGGTGCCGGCGGCCAGCGGTCCGGCCAGCGCGAGGCGACGGCGCAGCCGTCGCGGGGTGGCAGCGGGAGGCATGGGAGAGGTGCCCTGTCGCCAACACTGTGGGGCGAGGGGATCGACCCTTCGGTTAATGGCGGGTTAGGGGTCGGTTGTGATTCGATCCCGGCCTCGCCAAGGGGTTGGCCCGCCGTAGGAGGCTTGCCGCCGGTGGAGTGACAGATGAGTGCCTTGGACGTCCGCTTCGACGACACACTGAGCGATCATCCGCGGGAACGCTGGCCGGATCTGGTGCGGGCCCGGCGGAGCTGGGCCTGGAGCGAGGGGTACCGGGTCTTCCAGTTGTTGCGTCGTTTTGCCGAGGAAGCTCCGCAACTGGCCGAGGAACTGGGTTATGCCGACGCCGCCACCCTGTTGCGCCACGGCTACCAGCTTGATCTGATGCTCGGCTCAGTGGACCCGGCTTGGTTGAAACTGCTGCGCCGCTCGGGTGCCTCGGAGCCCCGGGAGAGGTCGTGTCACTTCTGCAACACCCTGTTCATGGCCCGCCGACGGGATGCGCGCTACTGCTGCGCCCTCTGTGGTCAGCGTTCCCGTCGTGCCCTTCGCGCCCGTCAGGGAGCTCAATGAGCGCATGGCTGCGCGAGCGGCTTTCCCAGAGCCTCGGGATTCGGCCAGGGGAAGTCCTGCCGGTGGCCGGCATGTTCGTGCACTCCCTTCTGGTGGGAAGCGTCCTCCTGTTCACCCTCACCTCCGCCAATGCCCTGTTCCTGGCGCGGGTGGGGATCGGCGGACTGCCGTTCGTCTACCTGACGATCGCCGTGGTCGGCCCGCTCACGGCCGCGGTGTTCCTGAAGCTGGTGAACCGCTGGAGCCAGCGGCCGGTCTGGCGCCTCAGCCTGCTGGCCACGGCCCTGGGCTTCCTGCTCCTGCGCCTGCTGTTCCACAGCGGTGATGCGGCCCTGGCCGCCTTCTGCCTGCTGGTCTGGTACCGGGTGGCCGAGGGTCTGCTCAATCTCGAGTTCTGGGGTGTCGCCGGGTCGCTGCTCGACGTTCGCCAGGCCAGGCGGCTGTATGGCCTGATCGGCTCCGGGGAGGTGCTGGCGCTGGTGGTGGGCGGTTTCGGACTGCCTCTGCTGGTGTCGCGCCTCGGCAGCGAGAACCTGTTGCTGCTGGCCGCCGGCGCCAGCGTGCTCTGTCTGCCCGTTCTGGAGTGGCTGCTGCGCCGGGCGCGGCAGCAGCATGGCGAGTCGGGGGAACGGTCGCGCCGATCGTCCGGCGCTGCGGCAGCGACAGCGGTGCACGGACCCTACGGGTCCTACGTGCGGCTGATCCTCGGCCTCTTCCTGGTGTCGATCCTGATGCGCTTCCTGGTCGACAAGAGCTTCCTGCTGGGGGCCGAGCGGAGCTTCCCCGATGCCGACGCCCTGGCGGGCTTCCTCGGAGTCTTCTATGCCGCGGCCGGGGTCACCACCCTTGCCCTTCGCTCCCTGGCGTCGGCGCGGCTGCTGGCCCGCTTCGGGCTCGGCGTCGCTCTGGCGCTCCTGCCGTTCAGCCTGGCGCTGGCCAGTGTCGGCACGATCCTCGCGGTCGGCGCCGGTCTGCCCGCGCTCCTGGTGTTCTGGTCGCTCTCGGGGCTGAAGTTCTTCGATCGCGCCTTCCGGCTCTCGATCGATCGCCAGGCGGTGCTGCTCCTCTTCCAGCCGCTCCCGGCCGCCATCCGAGCCCGGGCCCAGACCCTGGCCGAGGGGGCGGTCGGCCCCCTGGCGACCGGCCTGGCTGGCGCGGTGCTGCTGTTGCTCGATCGGTTCGGCCCGACCGGGGCCGGGGTCCTTCCCTGGCTGATGCTCCTGTGCTGCGGCGTCTGGGTGGTGATCGGCCTGCGGCTCCATCGGGCCTACCCGCTCGTGCTGACCACGGCGCTGCAGCGGCGGCAGCTCGGCCCCGGCAGCCTGCGCGCCCTCGACCCCTCCGGGCTTGCCCTGCTCCGCCGCAAGCTGCTCGATCCCGATCCCGGCGTTGCACTCCCCGCCTTCGAGCTGCTGGAGGAAGCCGACCCCGACATCCTCCCGACCGTGGCGCCGGGGTTGCTCGACCACCCGGCTGCCGAGGTGCGTCTCGCCATCCTGCGCCGTCTGAAGGCGGGCGATCGCCAGCCCGCTGCCCTGGCTCGCCTGCGGCAGCTGGCCGCGATCGACCCGGTGGCAGAGGTGCGTGCCACGGCGCTGCGCCTGCTGGCGCCGGTGGACGAATCCCCGCTGCAGGACCGGCTGGCGCACGATCTGCGCAGTTCCCACGGTGATCTGCGCACCGCCGCGCTTGTGGGGCTGCTGCGGCATGGGCGCCGCGAGGGCCGCCGGATGGCGACGCTCACCCTGCGGTCGCTGCTGCGTGGCGCCGATCCCGCCGAGCGGACGGTGGCCGCCGTGGCGATGGGGCAGCTCGGCTCGGCGGCGCTGCGCCGACCCCTCGCCGTGCTGCTGGTTGATCCGGATCCCGGGGTGCGGCGGGCGGCCCTGGCCGCGGCCGGCCAGTTGGACCATCCGGCGCTGTGGCCGCTGGTCATCGCCCGTCTGGACGATCCCGACTGTGCGGCCCAGGCGGCCAGAGCCCTGCTGGGGGCGGGGACAAGTGGGGTGGAGGCACTGATCGCAGCCCTGGCGATGTCGGGGATCGGCAGTGCGCAGGAGCAGCGGATCCTGCGGTTGCTCGGCCGCAGCCGCTCCCCGCTGGCGGTGGAGCCGTTGCTCGCGCGGATCGCCCACCGCGATTCCGCCGTCCGCCACGGCGCGATGGTGGCGCTGGCCGCCTGCGGTCACCGGGCCGGGGCGGCGGCCACGGAGCCGATCGAACGCCAGCTGGTGAGCGAAGTCCGACAGGGTGCCTGGTTGCTGAGCGCCCTGGGCGAGGTGAGCCATGACTGGCATGAGGTGCTTCCGATGGCGCTGGCCAACGAACTGGAGCGCACCCGCGACCGGCTGCTGCTGCTCGCCGGGTTCCTGCACGACGGCGGCGTCCGTCAGGCGCGCCTGCGCTACTGGACCGGTTCACCGCGCGAGCGGGCGATCGCGCTCGAACTGCTCGAGGCGGTGCTGGCGCCGTCGGTGCGGGATCTGGCCTTTCCCCTGCTGGAGCGGCTGGCCCCGGCTGCGGCGCTGCGCCAACTCCCGGAGGAACTGCGGCCCGACCCGCTGCCGGCGAACGAGCGGCTGCTGGAGATCCTGGAGGCGCGGCGGGGTGTGTCACCCGATTCGTGGATCCGGGCCTGTGCGCTCTACTGCGCCGCCTGCAGCCCGCGGGGCACGTTCCGGGAGGCGGTGGCCGAGGCTCTCGGATCCGGTGATCCGGTGGTGGCCGAAACCGCCCTGCTGGCCACCTGGTCGCTGGATCCTGGCCAGACCCGGCATCATGCGACCAAGATGGCGCTCGCGGATCATCCGCGCCTGCGCCCTCTGATCGCGCGCATCGCCACCCGGAACAGCCCCATGGACGGTTCAGCCACGGTCGAGAAGGTCCTGCTGCTCAGAAGCGTGGGGATCTTCTCCTCCACCCCCAGTGATGTGCTGCTGCAGTTGGCCCATGCTCTCGAGGAGGTGGATCTGGCTGCGGGTCAGACCCTCTTCCAGCAGGGAGAACTGGGCACCTCGATGTATGTGATCATCGAGGGGAGCGTGCGCGTGCATATCGGCGATCAGACGATCGTCGAACTCGGTGAGCGCGAGATCGTCGGAGAGCTCGCTGCGCTCGATCCCGAGCCCCGTTCCGCGTCCGTCACGGCGATCCGGCCCACCCGGTTGTTTCGGATCGAGCAGGAATCCCTGCTCGAGCTGATGGTGGATCAACCCGAGATCATCCAGGGGGTGATCCGCGAGCTGGCCAAGCGGATCCGCCTCAGCACCGCCCGGGAGGTTACTGAGGAAGCTCAGCCCAGCTGAGTGTTCGGCCGAAGCACCGCTCGGTGGAGGTCAGCTGCCGACGCGCTGCGCAGAAGCATGAGGAAAGCCGTCGGCGAGGCTGATGCAGCGATCCCGGCTTCTAGCCTGATCGAATGGTCAGCGCCCTGAATGGCAGACATCACTCCCCCTTCCACCCCTGCTGCCACGATCGCCTACGAGGATCTCAGCGACAGCTGCCGCCGTGTCACGTTGGCGGGGCGACTGGACATGCTCGGGGCGGAGGCCATCACCCTGCGGTTCGCCTCGCTCACGGCGGTGACATCCAGACGGGTGATCGTTGACCTCAGGGCCGTCAGCTTTCTGGCCTCGGTGGGCATCCGCGAGCTGATCAGCAATGCGAAGGCCGTCGCCCAGCGCGGCGGCCGGATGGTGCTCCTGGTCGGTGGGAATGATCTCGTCGCCAAGACCCTCGAGGCCACCGGCATCGGGGCGATCGTTCCCATCTACTCCAGTGAAGCCGAGGCGTTGGAGGCGGCCCTCGGTTGAGCGGTGGGAAGCCCGGGGATGTCCCGGCCTCGGTGGCCGAGATCGCCATCCGGGCCGAGCCCGCCGCGTTGGCGCGTTCCTCCGGCTGGCTGCAGGAGAGTGGCCTGCAGCACGGCGTGCCTGCCGATCAGATCCAGCGGCTCGATCTCTGCCTGCATGAGGCCCTGGCCAACGTGATCGACCATGGGGGGCGACAGGCTGCCGCGGCACCGATCCTGCTGCGCTTCGGTGTCGCCCACGCGCCGCCGGCGGGCGCGGCGAGTCTGACGGTCGTGGATGGGGGGCCTCCTTTTGATCCCGAGCGTCTGAGTCCGAAGCCGTTACCGGCCAGCCTCGAAGCTGCCGAGCCGGGAGGCCTGGGCCTGCGCATGATCCGCTCCTTCTCCGACGCGCTCCACTACCGCCGCGTGGGTGCCACGAATGAACTGCGGATCACCGTGCGGTGGGTGGCCGAGGCGTGACGGTCCGCTTCCCCTGCGTCGGGCACTGGGTCGATGCACCCCCACCCGTCGCCGACACCATTCCCCTGTTTCGCGACGTCGATCGCGACCGGCTGGCGGCCGTTCTCAGCGCTGCGCCCATCCTCGCGCTTCCCGCCGGTGGCGTCCTGCTGCAGCCGGGCAGTTCCAACCGGGATCTCTACATCGTGCTCGCCGGTGAGGTGGCCGCCATCCTGCAGGCCGAGGGTCAGGCCAGTTCCGCCATCCCGATCCCGATCGGCCAGTGCGTCGGCGAGTTCTCCGCCATCGACGGCAAGCCGGTCTCCGCCCGGGTGCAGGCCGTCAGCGAAGCCAGGGTCCTGCGGATCGACGAGTCCGTGCTCTGGTCGGGTCTGATCACGCTGCCGGGCCTGGCCCGCAATCTGATGGTGTGCCTCACCGAGCGGATGCGGCTCACCAACCAGCTCACCCTCGCCGCCCAGCGCGAGAGCCTGGAACTGGCGCAGATCCGCAAGGAACTCGACCTCGCCCATCAGCTCCAGGCCGGCATGCTTCCGCTGGAGCGTCCGCTGTTTCCTGATCGCAGGGATCTCGATGTCTGCGCCTCGATGGAGCCGGCGTCATCGGTGGGAGGGGATCTGTTCGATGTGTTCCTCGTCGACGAGAACCGCCTGTTTCTGTGCATCGGAGATGTCTCCGGACATGGCATCGGCGCCGCTCTGCTGATGGCGCGCACGATCGGCCTGGTGCGTATCCTCGCCAATGCGGTGCAGACCCCGGCAGAACTGCTGGCCCGGCTGAACGATCGCCTGTGCGAAGGAAACGACACCTCGGTCTTCGTCACGATGTTCTGCGGATTCCTGGATCTGGCGGCTGGTGAACTGATCTATTCCAATGGCGGCCATTGTGCCCCGCTGATCATCTCTTCCTCGGGTGGTGATGACCTTCCGCTGCCGGCCGGGACACTCCTCGGGGCCTTCCCCGGCCTGAGCTTCCGTTCGATGAGCCGGTGTCTGGGCCCCGATGAGCTGCTGTTCGCCTACACCGACGGCATCACCGAGGCCGAGAACGGAGCCGGTGAGCCGTTCTCGCCGCAGCGATGCCGGGATCTGCTCGCGCGCCATCATGAGCAGCCCCTGGCGGTGCTGCTGGATCGGCTGCGTCTGGAGATCGCCGGATTCACCGGTGCCGCCAGCCTGGAGGACGACGGCACGATGCTGGCGCTGCGGCGGCGATCGCCCCTGGCTCCTTCCTGAATCCGGCTCAGAACTCCCAGGACTTGAGGATCCAGAGCAGCTCGCCGATGTCCCAGCTGAGGATGTCGAAGTTTCGGGTGGCCCGCCCATCGTCGGAGGCGAGGAGCTGCTGGGCGAAGTACTTGACGAACTCGGCCCCGCTGATGCCGAAACCCTCCTCTTCGGCCACGGCGGCCAGCTGCTCGGCCGAGCAGCATTCCCTCACCTTGCGTTGAAGATCAGGTTCGGTTCTTAACTTGTCGATAAACAACGCGATCCGATCGCTCACGAGCAGGGCGGTTCCACGGGCTTTCTCATGCTCAACGACGACGGAGAATCTGTCAACAACAGCTGTGGCGGCACCCCTGATCCACCGTTGGCGGAGGGGTCATCGGCGTGAGGCTGTCCAGTCTTCGAACCAGCCGCGTCGCCAGAGCCAGAAGGTCTGCAGAAGGGCGGTCAGAGCCATCAGAAAGAGGATCAGAACATAGCCATAGCGCCACTCGAGTTCCGGCATGTTCCTGAAGTTCATGCCATAGATCCCCGCCACGAAGGTGAGTGGCGCGAAGATCGTCGAGACGATCGTGAGGGTCTTCATCACCTGATTCATGCGATTGCCGGTGCTCGCCATGTAGGCATCGGTGACGGCATCGCACTGGTGCCGGAGCAGCTCGCAGTTCTCGAAGATCAGGGCCACGTGCTGCTCCATGTCGCGGAATCCCTCCAGAGCAGCCGGACCGAGCAACCGCTGGTTCTGGCGCAGCAACACCAGAATCTGGTAGCGAAGCGGCCACACCTGGTTGCGGATCTCGCGCAGGTTGGCCCGGGCCTGGTAGGCCCGGTTCAGCAGGTTGGGCTTCGGATTCCGCAGGGCCGCCTCCTCCAGGCCGTCGAGCAGATCCGCCATCCGCTCCAGCATCGGGAACAGCCCGTCGAGCAGTTCGTCGATCAGGAAGTGGAGCACGTCGTCGAGGTCCTCGGGGCCTGGCGGGGGATCGAGGCTCGTGAGCCAGGCGCTGAGATCGGGGAAGGGCGACGGCTTCGGCACCTCCTCCACGCTGATCAGCAGACCCGGCATCAGGAGCAGACCCACCTGCTCGCCCACCAGGTGGGCGGGGCTCTCGGCAAAGCTCAGCCGGTGCATCACCACCAGCACCATCTCGCCGAGCGAGTCGATCCGGGTGCGCTGGGGAGTGTCCAGCAACGGGGCCTGGATGGGAGCCGGAATGGCCAGGTGGTTCAGCACTGATCGGATGAACGCCGGATCGGCCAGTCCCTGCAGCCGCACCCACTGCGGCACGCTGCCGTTGCCCGGCCGCTCCAGCTGATCGAGCCCAACAGCGGCCAGGGACCGGGGACCGGTGGGCTCGAAGCGGATCACCGACAGGCGGGTGGGGGCCCTGCCGCCATGGATGAACAACTGGCCCGGCAGGTTGCCCGGCCGTTCGTCCAGCCGGCGGGACACCAGGGTGCCGGGCGCCGGCCGGCTCATGGGCGCGTTCGGGCCAGCACGGTGTCACCCGCCTTGCCGCCGGGGACCAGCAGTCGCTCGAGGCCGTGGCCGAACCCCACCAGCAGGGCCTGGATCAGCAGGCAGCAGCCGATCTGTGCGCGCCGCTCCCAGAGGATGCTCAACACCGCGGGTCTCGGACGGTGGCCCATTCCAGCCTCGGCACCCGCCAGGAAGAGGTATGGAGGATGGCGCCGCCCTGTCGTCCCCGCTGCCGCGCGGCGCCCGTCACCCTTTCCATCGTCGGTTCAGACACCGACCAGCCCGCCGGCCTTCGACCCCATGGCGCAGCACTGGATCACGGTCGATCAGGGGCCCGCCTTCCCCTGTGCCGACACCCAGTTCATCCTGGAGGCGGCCTGGGAGCAGGGCGTCGATCTGCCGTTCCGGTGCCGCTCCGCCAGCTGCGGTGCCTGCGAGGGGCAAGTGGTGCAGGGGCGGGTCGAGAGGGCCGACCATGGAGCCCTCAGCGATGAGAGCCTGGCGCAGGGGGCCGCCCTGCTCTGTGCCAGCTATCCCCTGAGCGACTGCCGGATCCGGCTGTGCCGGCCCTTCAGGCGAGGCGGGTGAGGGCGCCGTAGCCCTCCAGCCAGCGGTTGACCCGTGGCCTCAGCGAGGGCGGCACCTCCTGCAGCAGCTGGGCCAGTTCCAGTGCCCCCAGGCGTTGCAGATCGCGCACGTTCACGTGCCAGAGGGCTTCCGCCTCCCGGATCAGCCGCGCCCAGGTGCGTGCCATCTGCCAGCGCCGCAGCTGGCGGCGCTTGGCGGCCTCCGCTTCCGCCCGCCGATCCATGCGTGGCCTTCCCATCCAGCGGCCGCAGGTGACTCCAGCTTGTGGCGCCTCCGGGCGGCTGGCACCCTCCACCACCCACTCTTCCGCTTTCCAGCGGAATCCCCGCCTCAGGCCGCGTCGAACGCCGGCGCGCCCGGCTCCACCGGCACCACCGCGAAACCGAGCGCGGCCGCCTCCCGTTCGCTCAGCCGCCGCGTCCAGGCCCGCGGCACCGGATCGTTCCAGCGGAAGCCGGCCTCCTTGGCGCGGTGGCGCTCGTCGTAGGACAGCTGGGCCCGGTAGAGACGGCGCGGTTCGAGCCCCGCCACCACCCGCTCCTCCAGATCGTCGCAGCGCTCGAACACCTGGGCGAGGTAGATGCAGTCGGTGAGGGCGCGGTGGGCGGCCCACACCGGTACCCCGTAGGCCAGCGCCAGATCCCGCACCGAAGGGGTGGGGCGCAGGTTCCGCCCGGCCGGCCAGCGGATCTCCTCCATGCTGCAGAGCCAGGGGCGCTCGATCGGCGGCAGCGGCCCGCGGCCGAACCAGGGGCGATCGAAGGCGGCGTTGTGGGCCACCACCACCTCGGCTGCCTGCACCAGGCTGCGGAAACAGGCCAGCGACTCCCGCCAGGGCTGCTCCAGCCGGCTCACCTCCGCCGGGATCCCGTTGACGGACTCGGCCGGGTTGCTCGGGCAGGGCAGCAGGAACGAGATCTGGCTGAGCACCGCCCGCCTGGGCACATGGAACAGCACCGCCCCCACCTCGATGCAGTGGTCGTGCTCGGGCGAGAGGCCGGTGGTTTCGGTGTCGAGGATCAGCAGCCGCTCCGGGCAGCGGGGCAGCGGCGCACTTCCCGGGCGCTCGGGCAGCGGTGGCAGCGAGGGGGCGGGTGCGTTGGTGGGGGCCGGTGCTGCCGGGGGCGGCGCGGCCGGCTCCGGTGGCGGCTCCGGTGGCGATTCCGGGGGGGCGACCAGGCTCAGCAGGCTCGGCTGCTGCCAGCGGTTCGTCGCCGCGGACTCCTCTGCCATGGCTTGCCCCCGGTCCGGCCCGTTCTCCGCTGCCATGATCCCAGCCGCCGCAACCGGCCGGTTCTTCCCCTCGCCGCCGCCGGGAGCATGCTCCCTAGGGTGAGGCCACACCGACTGCCGCCAGCCGTGGGCCAATCCATCCAGGTGGGCGATCGCGCCCCGCTGATCGCCCTGCCCGATCAGAACGGGGTGGAGCGCCGCAGCGACCGGCTCGACGGCCGCCCCCTGGTGCTCTTCTTCTATCCCAAGGACGACACCCCCGGCTGCACCGCCGAGGCCTGCGCCTTCCGCGACAACCACGCCACCCTGCAGGCCATGGGTGCCGAGGTGTGGGGGGTGAGCGGCGACGATGCCGGCAGCCACGGCCGCTTCGCGGCGCGCCACCAGTTGCCCTATCCCCTGCTGGTCGACCGCGGCAATGCCCTGCGCCAGGCCTTCGGCGTGCCCAGTGCCCTGCTGCTCCTGCCCGGCCGTGTCACCTACGTGATCGACGGGGAGGGGGTGGTGCGCCACATCTTCAACAACCTGCTCGATGGCGCCGCCCATGCCCGCGAGGCCCTCGCCGCGATCGAGCGGCTGAAGGGCTGAGGCGATGGCCCGCTGGCGGCAGCAGGGCAGCCTCTGGTGCCTGAGCCCCGAACGTCCCGGCGGGGTGGTGGAGTTCGTGGGCGGCAGCTACCTGGCCGCCACACCCCAGCTCAGCTACCGGCGCCTGCTTGAAGCCCTCTCCAGGCGGGATCTGGCGATCCACGCCTGGAGCTACGTGCCCGGTTTCGACCATCAGGCCCAGTCCACTGAGGCCTGGCGCGCTTTCCGCAGTGCCCGTGAGGCGGCCACCGGCGCGGCCGCCGGCCTGCCCGTGCTGCGGCTGGGGCACAGCCTGGGCTGCAAGCTCCATCTGCTCGCCCCCGACAGCGGTCGCGGCTGCAGCGGGCTGGCGGCCCTGAGCTTCAACAACTTCTCGGCCGGTCGTTCGGTTCCCCTGCTGTCCGATCTGGCGCCGCGGCTGGGGGTGCGCACCGAGTTCAGTCCCTCGCCGGAGGAGACGCTGCGGCTGGTGGAACAGCGCTGGCGGCAGCCGCGCAACCTGCTGCTGCGCTTCGGCAGCGACCCGCTCGATCAGAGCCGGCGGCTGCTTGGGGTGCTGCGGCAGCGCCCGGGCGACGACTCCAGCCTGCTGGAGCGGCCCGGCGATCACCTCACCCCCGCCAGCGCCGGTCTGCGTCAGAACCTGCTGGGCAGCTGGGCCGACGATCCCGCGCGGCAGCGCCAGATCGAGCGGCTGGCCGATGAGCTGGTGCAGTGGTGGCAGGGCGGTGCGGTGGAACACAACGGTTCGTCCGGTCGCGATTGACACAGACGACGGGCGGCCACATCGTGTGGCCGAAAACCATTCCACCCGCCACACGTTCGATGCTCGACGCCTACATCTCCGGCTGGAAACGCTCCTTCGACTACACGGGCCGCTCGAAACGGGGTGATTACTGGTGGTTTTTCCTGGCCAATCTGATCATCGCCATCGTGCTGGCCCTGCTGGTGAAGGCGGTGAGCCAACTGAGTGCCCTGCAGTCGATCTACACGATTGCCTCGATCGTGCCCGGCCTGCCGCTGTGCATCCGGCGGCTGCGGGATGCCGGCAAGGCCTGGCCCTGGATCTTCATCGGCCTGATCCCGATCATCGGCCCGATCTGGCTGATCGTGCTGCTGGTGCTGCCCTCGGTGGCCGGCTGAGCCGCCGGGGGGCATGCCCGGCCTCAGACCCGCAGCGCATCCAGCACGCTGCGGTCCTCCAGGGTGCTGGTGTCGCCGCTCACCTCCTCGCCGGCCGCCAGGGCCCGCAGGATGCGGCGCATGATCTTGCCGCTGCGGGTCTTGGGCAGGGCATCGGTGAAGCGGATCTCGTCGGGCCGGGCGATCGGACCGATCTCGGCCCCGACGTGCTTCCGCAGCTCGCTGCCAAGGGCCGCGTCGCCGGACTGTCCCGCCTGAAGGGTCACGAAGGCCACGATGCCCTCCCCCTTGAGCTCGTCGGGCCGGCCCACCACCGCCGCTTCCGCCACGGCCGGGTGGCTCACCAGCGCCGATTCGATCTCCATCGAGCCGAGCCGGTGCCCCGACACGTTGATCACGTCGTCGACCCGGCCCATCACCCAGAAGTAGCCGTCGCCGTCGCGGCGGGCCCCGTCGCCGGCGAAGTAAAGCCAGCTGCCGTCGGCGGGGCGGATCTCCTCCCAGTAGCTGCGGCGGAAGCGCTCCGGATCGCCGTGCACCGTGCGCATCATGCCCGGCCAGGGCCGCCGCACCGCCAGGTAGCCGCCCTGGTCGGGGCCCTGCGAGTGGCCGTCGTGGTCGACCACGTCGGCCTGGATGCCGGGCAGCGGCAGGGTGCAGGAGCCGGGCTTGGTGGGGGTGGCACCGGGCAGGGGGCTGATCATCACCCCACCCGTCTCGGTCTGCCACCAGGTGTCGACGATCGGGCAGCGGTTGCCGCCGATCACCTCGCGATACCACATCCAGGCCTCGGGGTTGATCGGCTCCCCCACCGTGCCCAGGATGCGAATCGACTCCATGTCGTACTGATCGGGCACCGCCCGGCCGCTCTTCATGAAGGCGCGGATCGCCGTGGGCGCCGTGTAGAAGATGGTGACCTTGTGCTTCTGGATCACCTCCCAGAAGGCGCCGGGCTTCGAGGGCCGCGGCGCCCCCTCGTACATCACCGTGGTGGCACCGTTGGAGAGCGGGCCGTAGACGATGTAGCTGTGCCCCGTGATCCAGCCCACGTCGGCCGTGCACCAGTGGATGTCGTCCTCGCGGATGTCGAAGATCCACTGGAAGGTGAGGTGGGCCCAGAGGTTGTAGCCGGCGGTGGTGTGCACCACCCCCTTGGGCTTGCCGGTGGAGCCGGAGGTGTAGAGCACGAAGAGGCGGTCCTCGCTCTCCATCGGCTCGGCCGGGCAGTCGCTGCTCTGAGCGTCCACCAGCTCGTGCCACCAGTGGTCGCGCCCGGCGGTGATCGCCGTGGGCTCACCGGTGCGGCGCACCACCAGCACGTGCTCCACCGTGGGGCAGCCCTCCGCCAGCGCCTGATCCACCGCGGGCTTGAGCGCCACCGCCTTGTCCTTGCGGAAGCCGCCGTCGGCGGTGATCACCGCCTTGGCGGCGCCGTCGATCAGGCGATCGCGCAGCGCCTCGGCCGAGAAGCCGCCGAACACCACCGAGTGGGGAGCACCGATGCGGGCGCAGGCGAGCATGGCGATCGCCGCCTCCGGCACCATCGGCATGTAGAGGGCCACCAGGTCCCCCTTGCCGATGCCGAGGGCCTTGAGGGCGTTGGCGGCACGGCACACCTCCGCATGCAGCTGGCGGTAGGTGAAGCGCCGTTCGTCGCCGGGTTCGCCCTCCCAGATTAGGGCGGTCTTGTCGGCCCGGGGGCCGGCCAGGTGCCGGTCGAGGCAGTTGTGGGAAAGGTTGGTGCGGCCGCCCTCGAACCAGCGGGCGAAGGGTGGGTTGCTCCAGTCGAGCACCGTGTGGAACGGCTCGAACCAGTGCAGCTGCTCGCGGGCCTGCTCGCCCCAGAAGGCATCCGGGTCGGCCTCCACCCGGGCCACCAGCTGCCGGTAGGCCTCCAGGCTGCCGATCCTCGCTGAGGCCGCCAGCGCGGCGGGGGGCTCGAACACTCGTCCTTCCTGCAGCACCGATTCGATCGTGGGTGACGCGCTGCCGGGTGCGGACGGGCCGGCGGAGGTGACCTCGCTCATGGTGCGGCGGACGGGGCGGATCTGGGACGCATTCAAGCCAGTGGCCGGGCGGGCAGGGGGAAGGCCGAAACGCTTGTTGAGATCAGGGAGTGGCCGCAGTGCCGGCAGTGGGGAAGGCCGCGCTGGGTGGGCCTGTCGCAGGCGGGGCACGGCTGCAGCTGGCCTGTGCCGCAGTAGGGGCAGTGGGCGCTGTCGGGGGGCAGGCGACGGGCGCAGCGCAGGCAGCGGCCGCGCTGCACCCGCGCCATCGCCTGCAGCCGCGGATGGAGCACCACCTTCTGGAGCAGCTGGATCAGGCCGTAGCCCAGCAGCGGGATCAGCAGGATGTAGAGGTAGCTGATCAGGAACAGCAGATCCCCCAGCCGTGTGCGGATCCATCCCGCCAGCAGGGTGAACAGCGCCCCCACCTGGGTGAACGCGAGCAGTTTGAGCAGCAGCGGGATCAGCGTGATCACCAGCAGGTGCCAGCTGATCAGGGCCACCAGGTCGTGGCCGCGGCGGGCGGCTTGCCGGTGAACCGCGAGGCTTCCGAGCAGCAGCGGCAGCAGGAAGAGGCTCTGCAGCAGCAACTGCAGGCTGGGGAACCAGAACACGGCCCGCTCGTAGCTCCGCTCCAGGGCGGAGAAGGCCCGCGGTTCGTTCAGGAAGGCGAGGAAGCGGCGGCTGGCCGGTTGGCCGAGCAGCTCCCCGGCCAGGCCCTCCGTCTGTTGGCGCAGCGCGACGATGCGGCCCTGATCGGCCTCCAGGCGGCGGCGGGCCTCGGCGGCCGCCACAGGGTTGAGGGAGCGGCTGCGGGGCTGGCCGGCGATCTGCTCGAGCAGGCTGGAGTCGTACTGGCGGCGGATGGCCTCGCTGGCGGTCTCGATCTGCGCGATCTCCTGCCGCCGCTGCCGCAGGCCCGCCCCGAGGGCCTGCAGGCGGGCGTCCTCGCTGATCCGGTCGCTGAGTTCGGCGTAGGTGAGGCAGGTGGCCTCTACCCCCCCGAGCCGGCCGCGCGCGCTCTCCAGCCAGCGCTGGCGCAGCCCCGCCGCCGTGCGGCCTTCGCCCGGGGCCGGCAGGGCCGCCTCGATCGCCTCCAGATCGCGCTGGGGGGCCCGTTGCCGGCGGTAGTCGCTCCAGGCCTGCTGGCAGGGGTGGCTCTGCGGCGGCGTGAGCGGCCAGGCGGCGATCGCGTCGAGCCCCGTGAGGATGTTCACGAGGATGAACAGGTCGATCAGCACGATCACCAGCAGGCTGATCTTGCTGATCGGTGCACCGTCGAGCCGGCCCGATCGCCGCAGCAGGCCCCGCAGCGACCGGCGGGCACGGCTCAGCCAGGGGATCGCCATGGGGGAATGCTCAGGGGGTGGGCGGGGAGGCCCAGGGATCGCGGTAGAGGCCCAGCCGCTGCTGGAGCAGCAGTGCGAAGAAGCGCGGTCCGCGCAGCAGGTAGCGGCGCCAGAGGCGCCGGGGCTCCTTGCAGAGGCGGTAGAACCACTCCAGACCCACCCGGCTCAGCAGCCCCGGCGAGCGGCTCAGGGTGCCGGCCTCGAAGTCGATCGTGGCGCCGATCGCCAGGAAGATCCGCACCGAGGGCAACAGGGAGCGGCAGCGATGGATGAAGAGCTCCTGCTTGGGAGCGCCGAGGCCCACCGCCAGCACCGTGGCGCCGGAGGCCTCCACCGTGCGCAGGATGCGCTCGCCTTCGGCCGGATCGTTCTCGAAGCCGAAGGGTGGCGAGTAGGCCCCCACCACGATCCGCCGGCCGAAGCGGGCATTGAGCCGTTCCATCGCCCGGGCTGCCACGCCTTCGCGGGCGCCCAGCAGGAAGATCGTGATCTGCGGATCGTTGCGGTGAAAGGCGCAGAAGGCAGGAAACACATCGGAGCCCGAGAGCTTCTCGCGCAGCGGCGTTCCCAGGAACCGTGCCGCCAGGATCAGCAGCTGGCTGTCGCAGACCTTGAAGTCGGCCTGGCGGTAGGCCTCCACGAACCGGCGGTCGTCCTGCAACTGCAGCAGATGGTCCACGTTGGGGGTGTAGACGACGCCGCGATCGAGCTGCTCGAGCAACTCCCGCATCGTCAGATTGTCGATGTCGAGATTGAGAATGCGCACCTGATTCATGGTGGCGGCAGGCTCCGAATCCCGATCGGCCGGACTGTATACGATGTCCCTGACGATCACCCGGACCGGCATCGGCGGCCATCGCGATGAAGCGCCTCGGGCTCCTGACCCTGCTCTCGCTCCTGTCCCTCGCGCCGCTGCGCGGCAGCGGGCCACCCGCAGCGGCGTCCGTTCCCGCCGCCTCAGGCGACGAGGCGCTGGTGCTGCATCGCCCCGGGGTCGTCTATTCCACCCGCAGCGGCCGTCAGGCCCCGGCCGGGGCCCTCGGCTTCTGGCTGCTCACCAAGAGCAAGAAGGTGTGGTTCCGCGTCGACGACGTGCCCTACGGCCAGCCCTTCCCCCACGGCTTCAGCTACGGCGGCCGCCCGATCCTGCACGTGGGGGAGCTGCCCGCCTGGCGGCCCAGCCCCGGTGGTTCAAGGCCGGTGGTGTGGGGGGATCACGTGAGCGGCGGCTGGGGCCGGGGACCGGAGGGCACCAACTTCTACCTCTCGATCTGGACGCGTTGGTCGCTGCAGCATCTGGCCTTCGCCCATCCCGAACGGTTCGAGCTCCACTACCGCCCGGCCGCTTCCCGGCTGGGCAGGGCGGCATCCGTCTGAACGACCTGGCGACCCATGGCCAGGGGCAGCCCTGATCCTGCGGGGATCCCTACATTGGGCTCTCATCCGCACGGCGGGCCGCCGATGGTCACGATCGAGGAACTGCGTGAACGGGATCTGCCGTTCGTGCAGGCCGATCATCAGGGACTGATCGAGACCATCAATCCGCTGTTCGAATCGGTGTACGGCTGGTCGGAGGACGACCTGCGCGGCCGGTCGCTCTCGCTGATCCTGCCGGCCTTCTTCCGCGACGCCCACCATCTGGGTTTCTCCCGGTTCCAGATCACCGGCGAGTCGCAGGTGCTCAACCATCCTCTGCGGCTCAAGACCGTCTGCAGGGACGGGCGCGAGATCGAGTCGGAGCACTTCATCGTGGCCCAGCGCCGCGGTGATTCCTGGACCTTCGCCGCCACGCTGGAACCGATCGGCTGACCCGGTGATGAGCCCCTCGCCGGCCCCGGATGCCCCGGACGTGATCCAGCAGCTGAGGCGCACGCTGGGGCGACTCGAGGCGGCCCTTGGCGTGGTGGAGGAGGCCATGGTCTTCACCGACCCGGAGGGGATCATCGAGTGGACGAATGCCGCCTTCGACCGACTGGTGAACCGCCCGAGGCTGCGCTCGCTCGGGGAGCCGCTGCCGCAGGTCCTGCCCCCCCGCTACCAGCAGGGCCGGCCCGAACCGTCCGACTGTCTGGTGGCCTGGGCACGGCTCGGTCCCGGTCGGATCAGCTGGGATCTCCGCCCCGACGCGCCACGCCGGGTGCTGGAGGTGAGCTGGGCGGCCGTGCCGCTCCCCGAGCAGCCCTCGCTGATCTTCACCTTCCGCGATCTCAGCCCGATCGTGCAGGCGCAGGATCAGCTGATCCAGGCCCGTGATCAGCTCGAGGAGCAGGTGGCCGAGCGCACCCGGGAGTTGCGGCAGGCCCGCGACGCTGCCCTGGCCGCCAGCCAGGCCAAGAGCGCGTTCCTGGCCAACATGAGCCATGACATCCGCACGCCGATGAATGCCGTGATCGGCATGGCGGAACTGCTGGGCGACACCGCCCTCGATGACCACCAGCGCGAACTGGTGGCGACCATCCATGACAGCGGCGAGCACCTGCTGGGGCTGATCAACGACATCCTCGACCTGACGCGGATCGAGGCCAACCGCATGGAACTGCGGCCCAGGCCGTTCCGGCTCGCGGCCCTGGTGAGCGAATCCTGCCGGGTGGTGCAGCACGAAGCGGAGGCCAGGGGCCTGACGCTCGGCAGCCGGATCCACGCCGGAGTGCCCGCCGAGCTGGAGGGCGACGACCAGAAGCTGCGTCAGATCCTGGTGAACCTGCTCGGCAATGCCGTGAAGTACACCGAACGGGGCACGATCAGCCTCTCGATCCAGCCCGTTCCCCCAGCCGAAAACCCGGCCCCCACCGAGGCGCCCCTGTGGCTGGAGATCCTCGTGGAGGACACCGGCATCGGCATCGCCGCGGGCCATCTGGCGGAGATCTTCGAGGATTTCAGCCGTCATCCCCTCGGTGAAGCGTCGCGGCGGAGCAGTGGTCTGGGGCTGGCCATCTGCCGGCGGCTCTGCGAGCTGATGGGCGGAACCATCGATGTGGCCAGCCAGGAGGGCC
Organism: Mesorhizobium carmichaelinearum; assembly: GCA_943368365.1. Taxonomy (GTDB): domain Bacteria; phylum Cyanobacteriota; class Cyanobacteriia; order PCC-6307; family Cyanobiaceae; genus CALRKZ02. Next base: position 151,648 of record CALRKZ020000002.1, on the reverse strand, counting down.
GGGGCAGCCGCTTCAGCGTGCGGCTGCCCTTCCGGCCGGCGCCGCTGCGATCGGAGCCGACCCAGGCTCCTTTGACGGCGCCCGTGCCGCCCGGCGGGGCGATCCGGCTGATGGTGGCGGAGGACAACCGGGTCAACCAGCGCCTGATGGAGCTGATGCTGGCCAGGCTGGAGCTGCAGGCCGTGTTCGTGGCCGATGGCCTCGAGGCCGTCGAGCGGGCCCGGGCCGCCGGCGTCGACCTGATCTTCATGGACATCGAGATGCCCGGCCTCGACGGGGTGCAGGCCACCCGGAGCATCCGTCTCGACTGCCACCACCAGCCCTACATCGTGGCGCTCACCGCCTATTCGTTCGACACCCAGCGGCAGGAATGCCTGGCGGCGGGGATGAACGATTTCCTCTCCAAGCCCGTGCGGCTGGAGGATCTGCGGGGCGCCCTCGATCGCTTCCGGCGCTGGCGTCACGATGGCGGCCGTGGCGGCGGTTCCCGCGGCTAGCCCGCGAGCCTGAGGCCGTGGCACAGCTGCAGCCGGTTGCGGCCGTCGTCGGTGCGCTCCTGGCTGATCGACCAGCCGTGGTCGTCCCGCAGGCGCACCAGGAGGATGAGCCCCCAGTGCTCGTCACGATCGAGCGGGTCGAAGCCCTCGGCGCTCACCAGCTCCCGGATGGAGTTCAGGGACCGCTCCAGATCGAAGGTCGGCCCGTGATCGCTGATCAGGATGCGGAACTCACGGTCGCTGAGGCAGCCCTCCAGCTCGACGGGCGGGGGAGCGGCCAAAGAGGCCTGGGCATGCCGGACGGCGTTGGAGAACCCCTCCACCAGCGCCGTCTGGCCCTGAACCCACAGCTCCGTCGGCAGGGGCGGGTGATGGAAGCGGCCGTACCAGGCCAGAACGGTGGTCAGCTGATCGAGGGAACTGGGAACACGGAGCCGCTCCGGGGCGGATGGGGGATCGGCCTCGGCCATGCTCAGGCGGCCCCCGACTTGCGGCTGAAGATCACCAGCAGGGTGCGCAAGATCAGCTTCAGGTCGTAGAGGAAGCTCCACCGCTCCTGGTACCGCAGGTCCAGGGCGATGACGTCCTCGAAGTCGCGGATGCTGGAGCGGCCGCTCACCTGCCACTCGCCGGAGAGCCCCGGCCGCACGTCGAAGCGCTGCCAGTTGGGGATGGCGTAGCGCTCCACCTCGTCGGGGGTGGGCGGCCGGGTGCCGATCAGACTCATGTCGCCCACCAGCACGTTCCAGAACTGGGGCAGTTCGTCGAGGCTGGTGCGCCGCAGGAAGCGGCCGAGCCGGGTGATGCGGGGGTCGGCGTCGTTCTTGAAGAAGGCGCCGCTGGCCTGGTTGGGAACGGAGGCGCGCAGGGCTTCGGCGTTGCTCACCATCGAGCGGAACTTCCATAGCCGGAAGCGGCGTCCCATCCAGCCGCAGCGGGTCTGGCCGAAGAGGATCGGCCCGGGGGAATCCAGGCGGATGGCGATGGCGATCGGCAGGAACAGCACGGCCGTGATCGTGAGCCCCACCAGCGCACCCACCACATCGAGCAGACGCTTCGGCCGGCAGCGCACCGAGGGATGGGTGAGCGGCGGCCGGGCCACGGGCCGCTGGCCCGCCCGCGGCGGCAGGGCCTCGGTGTGGGGCTCGATCGCCAGGACGCGGTCGAGCCCGGCCAGCTGCAGCGCGAGCCGCACCTGCTCGCCCACGCTCCAGGCTTCCAGGGGGATCAAGGCCGCGCGTGCCGCCTTGATCGCTCCCACCAGGGCACCGATGCCGCTGCTGTCGATCAGGGTGAGCCCGGCGCAGTCGAGGATCAGCGGCGGCGCTGCCGCTGGCTCGGACGGCACACCGGCCGGGGCCGCGGCGGCAGTCACCAGCGCCTCGAAGCGTTCACGGAAAGACACCGCCTCCCGCACGGTGAGACGCTCCGGCAGGCGCACGAGCAGGGCGCCACCGGTGAGCCGCGTGAGCGGCAGCGACGGATCCTCCGCCCAGCCCATCGCCTCCGTCCCGCTCATCGCGCCCCTCCGCCGGGGGCGGACTCCCCGTCGCCAAAACGGCTGCTGAGGGCCTCGCCCAGCCCCCGGGCCGTGCCGGCGGAGAGATCGGCGAGGGGAATCCGCTGGGGGGAGGCGAGGAAGCGCAGCAGATCGCCAGGCCCCCAGGCGATCGGTACGCCGAAGCCGCTCAGGGCCCGGGCCAGCTCCACCTGGTGGTCATCCACCTGCTCGCCGAAGCGCTGGGCGCGCGGCACCAGGATGTAGGGGGCGGCGACATCCTCGAGCTGCTGCAGGGTCAATTCGCCGGCATCGGTGATCACGGCCCGCGCCTGGCCGGCAAGCTGCCGGAAGGTGGCCGCGGGCGGGGCGCGGTGGGGCTCGAGCGCGGCGGGAAGCGGCTGGCCCGCGGCCATGCCCTGCACCACCAGCTCCTCCTGCAGCAGGCCCCGGCGCACGAACAGCGTCAGCCAGCCCAGCAGGCGATCGAAGGGGAACGGTTCCTCACCGACGCTCACCAGGATCATCGGGCCTCCGCCGGCACGATCAGTTCGGCCCGGGGCACCAGGCGCTGCAGCTGCGGCCAGTGCACGTAGAGCACGCTCAGGAATGGCAGCGACAGGCGGGCGGTGAGGCTGAGGCTCTCTATCCGGGTGATCGATTCGACGTAGACCGTGCGGGCGCCGAGCAGCCGCCCGAGGAGCAGGAACGGCACCGCGACACCGGCTCCGGTGGCGATGATCAGGTCCGGTCGTTCGCGCAGCAGCACCCGCAGCGCCAGCAGTGCGTTGCGCAGCAGAGTGAGCAGATTGCGCGTGGTGGGGCCATGGGCGCGGACCATCCGCTCGCCCGCCAGTCCCGGCGGGGTCGTCACCCCCCGTCCGGTGATCCAGAGGCGTCGGTGCCGAGACCAGAAGGGTTCCAGCAGCTGCAGACCGCGGAGGTTGGCGTCGGCGGAGGCGACCAACAGGATCTTCATCGTCGGGGGGATCCTCCCGGTGCGCCTGCGGCGGTCCCTTCCCGCCGGCTGGTGCGCTCGATGGTGCGGCGCTGGCTGGCGCCGGTGAAGGAGAACATCGCCGCCTCCAGTCGGCGGTAGAGCGGCGGCGGCAGCAGCAGCAGCAGCCAGGCGGCGAGCAGGGTGATCAGGGTGCGCCGCGGCTCCTCGATCAGCAGGCGCCAGTGCAGCAGCAGGGCCCGGTGGATCAGCCGCAGGGCCAGCCCCGGCAGCCGCAGCTGGGTGGCCCGGCGCGCCAGGTAGCGGAGCTGGTAGGCGCGGGCCTGGTCGCCGTGGCGGCGCACGAAGTCGGGGGCATAGCCGGAGGCCTTGGCCAGCACCTTCTGCCACGACGCGTACTGCTTCATGACGTTGGCCGAGAGTCCGCTGTTGTTCACCCGGTAGGAGGTGAGCACGTCGGGGATCCCCTCGATCCGCCAGTCGGTGGTGAGCGCCAGGCGCAGCCAGCACTCCACGTCCTCTGACTGGCGGAAGGTGTCGTCGAACCAGAAGCGCTCCAGCTCGCCGTGCACGTTGGCCTCGAAGCCGATCGCCTCGAGCGCTTCGCGCCGCATCAGCACCGAGGAGCCGTTACCGATCGGATTGCGGCAGAAGAGGTACTGCGGCGAGATGTCGGTGAGCTTCCCCAGCTGCAGGATCCCCAGCGGCCGGCCGGCCTCGTCGATGAAGCGGGAGCAGGAGAAGCTCAGGCCCACCTCAGGCCGGCGGCGGAAATGCTCCAGGTGGCGCTCCACCTTGGCGGGATCCCAGAGATCGTCGCTGTCGAGGAAGCCGACGAAGGCGCCGCGGGAGTGCCGGATGCCGGTGTTGCGGGCTCCGGCCAGGCCGCGGTTGGCCTGGTGCAGGATCTGGATCCGGGGGTCGCTGAGGCGGCGGCAGCGCTCGATGCTGTCGTCGGGGGAGCCGTCGTCGACGATCAGCACCTCCAGATCGCGACGGGTCTGGGCCAGCACCGACTCCACGGCCGCCACCACCGTGTCGGCGGCGTTGTAGACGGGGACCACGACGGAGACGAGGGGCGGCATCAGAACGGCATCAGCGGCGTCCGGAGGAACGCCCCGGGGCGGCCTCTCGCATCAGGGTCGCGATCAGGCCGAGCGTAGGCCGCGGTTGCCGCAGCAGCAGGCGCGGGTCCGCCAGCAGCGCCCGGCGCAGGTAGCCGCAGGCCACGGGCAGGGGCAGACCGAGCCGCAGGGCCCGCTGGCCCAGGTAGCGCAGCTGCACCGCCAGGGCGTAGCTGCCCTCCCGCCGCAGCAGATCGGCCGGCGCGTAGCGGCGCACCTCCTCCAGCATCCGCCGCCAGCCCCGCTCCATGCTCTCGAGCTGGGAGGAGAGCCCGCCACCGGTGGTGCGGTAGTAGGTGAGCACCCGGTCCACCGCCTGGATCCGCCAGGGGGTGGTGCAGCGCACCCGCAGCAGCCACTCCAGATCCTCGCTGTGGTTGAGGCCCTCCAGGAAGCCGCCCACCTGCTCGAACAGGCCGCGGCGCACCACCCAGTTGGAGGTGGTGATGGTGAGGTTCTCGGCCAGCAGTTCCGCCGCTTCGAGCGGCCGCAGCGGCGTGCGGCAGATCTTGCCCGTGGGCCGGCCCTCGGGGGTGAGGAGTTCCACCAGGCCGAAGCTCACCCCCAGGCCGGGATCGGCCTGGAAATGGGCCAGGTGCTCGGCCAGGGCGCTCGGCGCCCAGCGGTCGTCGGCATCGAGGAAGGCGATCAGCGGGGCCCGGCTCTCGGCGGCGCCGCGGTTGCGGGCCCGCGAAACCCCGCCGTTGGGCCCCGACAGCAGGCGGATACGGGGGTCGTCGTCGGCGGCGGCGGAGGCGATGGCGGCGGTGTCGTCGCTGGAGCCGTCGTCGATCACCAGCAGTTCCCAGTCGCTCAGCGTCTGCCGCTGCACCGAGGCCAGGGTGCCGCTCAGATGGCGGGCGGCGTTGTAGGCCGGGATCACCACCGACAGGGCGGGAACGGTGCCGGCCATGGCTCAGCCCACCCAGGCGGCGGGGCGGATCAGCACCACCCGCCGCGCCCAGAGGGCATACAGGGGCTGCAGCAGCAGGTGGGTGAGCAGCACGGCCACCGCCACGCCGGTGATCCCGAAGCGCGTTCCCACCACGATCGCCACGGCCAGGACCACCGTGAACAGGAGGTTCCACCAGAGGTCGACCTGGGGCAGGCCGATGGCCCGCAGCAGCATCGCCGCCGCATTGGCGAAGGGCCGCGAGAGGGCCGAGAGGCAGATCAGGATCAGGATCGGCAGCGCGCCCCGCTCCACCCAGGCCCGGCCGAACACAATCGGTACATAGAGGGGCGCCAGCAGCGACTGCAGGCTCACCAGCGGCACGATCACCCGGGCGATGGTGCCGAGGTTCCGCTGGAAGCGCTCCCGCAGCAGCGGGCGGTCGGCGGCCACATCGCAGAGGTCGGAGTAGAGCGACACGCCCATGGCGTTCACGGCACTGAGGCTGAGGCCCAGGCCGGCATTGAAGGCGAAGTAGTAGGTGCCGAGCGGGATCACGCCGAGGAAGCGGCCGATCAGCAGGTAGTCGATGTTCTCGCGCAGGGTGTTGAGCATCTCCACGCCGAGGATGCGCGATCCGAAGCCGAGGATGCGCCGCCAGCCCAGAAGCGTGAAGCGCGGCTCGGGCCGCCACGACTGGTAGCGGTACATCATCAGCACCCAGATGGGGGCCACCAGCAGCTTGGGCAGGATGATCGCCCACATGCCGAAGCCCAGCAGCGCCAGCAGGCCGGTGAGCAGGTTGTCGGCCACCACCTGGGCCAGGTTGGTGAGGCTGAACACGTTGAGCCGGTTCTCGCGCCGCACCAGCGCGGTCTGCACCATGCCGAGGGGATAGATGAGGTAGGTGCAGCCGATCAGCATCACCGGCAGCACCAGCGAGGCGTTGCCGTAGAACCGCGCCACCGCGAATGAGCCCAGCGTCTGGATCCCGAAGAGCAGCAGGCCCAGCAGCCAGTTGAGGCTCCAGGCCGTCTGGCAGAGCCCGTCGATCTCCGTCGCCGGCGCCTGCACCAGCTTGTCGCCGATTCCGTTGCGGGTGAACACCCGGATGAACTCGTGGGTGGTCAGCACCAGAGCGGCCAGGCCGTAGTCGGTGGGGCTGAGCAGCCGGGCCAGGATCACGGTGGCCACCAGGCGGGAGGCCCGGATCCCCAGCTCGGAGAGTCCCATCCAGCCGATGTTCCGCAGGAAGCGGTCGTTCGCCAGCCGTTCCCGCACGGCCCTGCGGAGATTCATCGGAACTCCCCGAGCAGCTGCTCCCAGCCCGCCAGGTAGGTGTCCCAGGCGCCGCGGGCCGAGGCGCGGCCGGCGGCTCCCAGCGCCCGCCGTTCCTCGGCCGAGAAGCCGAGCAGGCGGCGGATCGCTCCGCTGAGCGCCGCCACGTTGTCGACGGGCACCGGCAGACCGCAGCCGCCGATCTGCTCGCTCAGGCCGTCCACGTCGGTGGCGATCAGCGGCCGGCCGGCGGCGCGGGCCTCCAGGGCGACGTTGCCCCAGGGCTCCCAGCGCGAGGGGATCACCACCGCGTCGCTGCCGGCCAGCAGACCCGGCACGTCGTCGACGCGCCCCAGGAACTCGATGGCGGGATCCTCCCCGGCCAGGCTCCGCAGGGTTCCCTCGAGAGGCCCCTCGCCGCCGATCGCGAGCTGCACGCAGCCGGCCGGCAGCTCGCGCACCGCCCGGATCAGCACGTCGAAGCCCTTCTGCTCGGTGAGTCGGCCGTAGGCCGCCAGCCGGAGGGGCCCGGTGGCCGCCGGGCGATCGGGCAGGGCCAGGAACGGTTCGAGCCGCCGGCTGGAGCGCAGCACCCGAAGCCGCTGCGGCGACGCCAGCCGTGCCTCCCGCAGCCAGCGGGCCTGGCCCTCCGAGACGGCCACCACCCGGTTCATCAGCCCGTAGCTCAGCCGCAGCAGGGCGCGGAACCGTCGCCGGGAGCGCACCTGGCAGCGCTCGAACCCGGCGCTGTAGTGGTGCTCGAACACCACCCCCCGGCAGCGGCGGCGCAGGGCGGCCAGATGGGGCAGCACGCGCCAGCTGCAGGCCCCGTGCCAGACGAACAGATCGGGCCGCCACTCCCGCAGGATCGCCGCCGCCTCCCCCAGATCGCCCTCGCGGAAGCTGGCGGTGTTGCCGATCGGCGACTCCGAGAGGCTGCGCAGGGTGGCCGCGATGCCGCCGCTCCAGCCCATGCCGCGGGCCCCCAGCACGTGCAGCACCTTCATCGCGAGCCTCCCGCTGCCGCTCTCGGCCCCAGCCGCTCGAGGATCCGCTCGCGGTAGGCCGCGGCGATCACGGCGGCATGGGCCGACCAGGTGTAGCGCCGCACCTGCTCGCGGCGCACCGCAACGGGCGGCGCGGTGCCCGGGTCGTTCAGGATCTCCGAGAGCCGCCGAGCCCAGGCGGCGGCCTCGCCCACCGGGCAGTACACGGCCGCCGGGCCGGCCACTTCGTGGAACACCGGGATGTCGCTCACCACCGCGACCGTGCCGCAGGCGAGGGCCTCGATCAGCGGCATGCCGAATCCCTCGGCTTCGCTCGTCATCAGCACGGCGGCCGCCTCCCCGTAGAACGCCGCCAGGGTGTCCTGCTCCAGCCGGGGAATGCGGCGGATCCCCTCGGCGAGGCCCAGCTCCGTGATCAGGGCCTGCTGTTCGCCGCTCCAGTCGGGGCCGACCCGCAGCAGCAGCAGGTCGGGGTGGCTGCGGCGCAGCAGGGCGTAGGTGCGCAGCAGCACGTCGAGACGCTTGCGCGCCAGGGTCACGCTCACGTTGAGCAGGAAGGGCCGCTCGCCCACCGTGTCGCGCAGCAGGGCGTTCCGCTCACCGGGGCTGGCGGGAGGGTGGAAGCAGGGGTTCACCCCCAGGGGCACCTGCACCAGCCGCTCCGGACTGGTGAGGCCGTAGCGCAGGATCTCCTCGCGCACGTGGTCGGTGGTGTGGAACACGATCGCCGCCCTGGCCAGGCCTGCCAGGGCATGGCGCTGCATGGCGTTGAAGCGGGGGGAGCGGCGGTAGAGCTCGGGCTGCAGCACCGAGCGGAACACGTCCACGTCGTGGCAGAGCACTCCGGTGCGCTCCGCCGGCAGCCCATGGACCAGCGAGGCGTAGCTGTGGTCGCAGATGTGGAACAGATCGAAGCCCGCCGAGCGTTTCGCCAGGTGGCGGGGGTACAGGACGTAGCGGTTCAGCATCTTGTCGACACCGCCGCTGAGGCGGCGCAGCAGTGGCAGCGACGGGAGCCGGGTGGCGACGCGGGCGTACTCCGGCTGGATGCGCACCGTCTCGAACTCGGGGTGCTCGTTCACGAGCGCCTCGTGGAGCCGGTCGCCGCAGACCAGCATGCTGGGCGAGGCCTCGGCGCGGAAGTTGCTCAGCAGGGCCAGGCGCGCTCGGCTCATGCCGCGCCCGCTCCTGCGGCAGCCCGGCAGGCGGCGAAGCTCTCGCGCACGTGGGCGCGGATCGGCCCTGGATCGAACGCCCGCCGCGCCGTGGCCAGGATCGGCTCCAGTTCGCTCGCCGGATCGAAGTCGGCCAGGTCGCAGCCGGGGAGGGCCAGCCGCTCGGAGAGATCGCGCCCCTTGTTGGAGTAGTGGAGGTTGAAGGGAAGCCGGCCGGCGGCCAGGGCCAGCACGGTGGTGTGGTAGCGGATGCCGACCACCACCGCCGCACTCTGCAGGGCCCCCATCGCCAGCTGCCAGTGCTCCAGCCCTGCCTGGGCCTCCTCCGCCTGGGCCTCGAAGGGGTCGAACACGGCCACGGCGGGCACCTCGGCGCGGATCGCCGCTGCCACCGCCAGGTCGTTGTCGGCGGCGTAGGCCCGCGACTGCACCAGGATCACCGGCCGGAGCCCCCCCGCCTCCAGCTTCCGGCAGAGTTCCACCATCCGCCCCAGGAAGCGGTCGTTGTCGTGGGCGTACATCGCATCGAAGGCCCGCACGGAGATCAGGGCGGCCTGCCCTGGATCCACTCCCGCCGCCCTGAGGATCCCGGCGGCGGCGGTCGCCGCCGCCGGCTCAGGGGTGAGGGCGAAGGCCGTGTCGTAGGAGAGCTGAGCCTCCACGCCGGCGTTGCGCAGGCGGCGGTGGCTCTCGGCGTCGCGCACGCACACGGCGGCCAGGCGACGCAGCCGGCGGCAGAGCAGGGCCAGGCTCAGCCCGTGGCAGGAGCGGGGGATCGACTGGCCGAAGAGGAGGGTGCGGCGGGGGGCACGGCGCAGTTCGTCCAGGTTGCGCAGGAACTGGCGCGTGATCAGCCACTGGCGCGAGTTGTTGAAGATGTCACCGCCCACGCTCACGTAGAGGTCGCAGGGGCCGAGCGCCGGCTGGAACGACACCCCCGCCACGGGGTTCGGCCGCTCGTCCTGCACGGTGGCCACGATCGCGTGCTCGCGGCCGATCAGCCTGGCCAGGGCGTTGTAGATCGCCGCGTCGCCGAGGTTGAGGGTGGAATAGGTATTGATCAGCCCGACGCGCTGCGGCACTCCGGCGATTCCGTTGCTCGCTTTGGGTCGACTCTATGGCCCGGCCACGCAGGCACTGAGGCGGCCAGCGCCCTAGACTTCGGGGTCGGCGCAATAGACAAGGCAGTGACGCGGGCCGGACGGCAACCTTGCAGGCGGTGCCGGGCCCGATCGATCGGCGATCCTGGTTCGATCGGTGATCTCGCCCGTTCCATTCTTGTTGGCCCGCTGGTGTTCGCCGCGGCGCTGTGCTTCGCCACGGCGGCGGCGGCGCTGCCCCTCTCACCGGGAGATCGGCTCAAGATCACCATCCCCGAGGGTGAGGAATTCAGCGGACTCTTCGAGGTGAACATCGATGGACGCCTGGAGATCCCCTATCTCCAGCCGATCCCTGTGGTGGGCCTCGAACCGGCCCAGGCGCAGCGCACGCTGCGGCAGGCCCTGATCTCCGCGGGGCTCTTCCAGCCTTCCTACCTGAAGGTGGCCCTCAATGTGGTGCAGTGGGCTCCGGTGGAGGTGTTCGTCAGCGGCGAAACCTTCGTGCCCGGACGGGTGCTCGTCAACGAGCTGACGCCTTCGGAGACCACCCAGCCCCCGGTGCCGATCACCGGCCAGTATCCGCCCAACCGCTTCCTCTCCACCTCGCTGAAGCAGGCGGGCGGCATCACCCCGAAGGCCGACGTGAGCGCCATCCGGCTCACGCGTGGGGGGCGCACCACTGTGCACGATCTCTCCGGGATCCTCACCGGCATTCCCTTTGCCGACGTGCCGCTGGTGGCCGGCGACCGGATCGAGGTGCCGAGCACGGGGCAGGTCGATCCCGACCTGGTGCGGGTGTCGCAGATCACCCCCTCCGGCGTGAAGATCTTCCTCTCCAACCTCACCGTTCCCTCATCCAGCAACGCCAGTTCGGGCATCAGCCGCGATGCCACCTCCTTCTCCTACGGCTCCCGCTTCTCCCATGCGGTGGTGGCCGCCAACTGCGCCGGCGGCACCCGCCTCACCAACGCCGGCCGCACGGCGGTGCTGGTGCGCGTGGATCAGCGCAGCGGCACCACGCGGTTCCTTGAGCGCAAGGTGAATTCCCTGCTGCTCGGCACCAACGACGACCGCAACAACCCCTACCTGATGGCCAACGACGCGGTGGCCTGCTTCGACGCTCCTTTCACAACCGCCCGCGACATCCTCAACGCCATCGGCGAATTCATCACGCCCGTGGGTCTGGTGCTGAACCTCATCCCGTGAGCCGCGGCATGCCCGATCTCCACCGCCTCGATCCCCGCCAGATCGATTTCGGGGCACTGCGGCGCCGGATCGATCTGAGCTTCCTTTCCGACACCGAACACCGCTGGGACCGCTACCTCGTGGTGGCCGGCACCGCCAATGCCCTGATCTGGGGAACGGCCCTGCTCTACCTGCTGGTGACGCGCCCCACCTACACGAGCAAGTGGGCCCTCATCCTGCCCAGCTCCACCTCGGCGGTGAACGTGAACCTGCCCGGCATCGGCCAGGCGGAATCCTCGAGCGCCAGCGGCGGCGGCACCACCTACGACACCCGGGCGAACTACGACTACATCTTCAGCAGCGAGCCGGTGCTGGAGGCGGCGGCGCGCAAGGCCGGCCTGCCGCCGGGGAGCTTCGACAAGCCCCGCATCAAGCTGCTCGACAACACCACCCTGATGCAGTTCGAGGTGTCCGGTCCCTCGCCGGAGCTGGCCCGGCGCAAATCCCTTGCCCTCCACGCGGCCGCCACCGAACGGCTCAACCAGCTGCGGGAGGGTGAGATGCGTGAGCGGGAGGGACCGAGCCAGCGCATCCTGCTTTCCGCCCAGAGCAAGCTGGCCCAGGCGCAGCAGCGGGTGTCGGCCTACAAGCTGAGCTCGGGGCTGAGTTCCACCGAACAGGTGGCCAGTCTCTCCTCCAACATCGAGCAGCTGCGGCGGCAGCGGGCCGAGGTGGCGGCCCAGGTGGAACTGGCGGCGAAGCGGCGGCAGCAGCTGTCCCGCGATCTCGGCCTCAGCCCCTCCCAGGCGGCCGATGCCTTCCAGCTGCAGGTGGATCAGATCTTCCAGCAGAACCTGCGCGACTGGAGCGAGGCCACGGCTTCGCTGAAGGTGCTGCTGGCCAAGTTCGGCCCGAACCATCCCCGGGTCGTGAAGGAGCGCCAGCGGCGGCAGGCGGCGCAGGCCGCTCTGCTGCGGCGTTCCGCCCAGATCCTCGGGCGGCCCCTGCCGGCGCCCCTGATCGCCAGGCTCGCTCTGGCCAGCAACGGCAGCGGCCGCGACACCCTGTTCCAGAACCTGATCACCTACCAGACCGACGAACGGGGGCTGGTCGGCCAGCAGCGGGGCCTCGACGGTCAGATCGCCACGCTGGAGCGGCGCCTGCAGCAGCTCTCCCAGCGCCAGTCGAAGCTGGAGAACCTCAGGCGCGACGAGCAGATCGCCGAGGCGGTGTTCGCCTCCACCCTCACCAAGCTCGACCTGGGACAGGGTGACCTGTTCACGGCCTTTCCGCTGGTGCAGATGGCGGTGGAACCCAGCCTGCCCGTGAAGCCCTCCGCCCCGAAGCGCGGCTTCGTGCTCGCCGGGGCGTTCGTGGGTTCCCTGCTCTCCTCCGTGGGGCTGTGGATTCTCTGGAGCCGCAAGCCCTGGGTGAAGAAGCTCAACGCCTGGCTCTCCTCCTGACCCCTGCGGCCATGCTGCGCTTCCTGAGGGACGACTCGATCCGACCGCAGAACATGGCCGAGCGGGTGATCTGGTGGGCGATCACCTGGACCTATCCGATCTGGCTGGTGGGCGGGCTCTACATCGTGGGCTCGGTGGTGGGCTGGCTGCTGCTGCTCTTCCTGCTGGTGCGGGTGCTGGCGCAGGACGAGACCACCCCCGAGAGCGAGCGGGTGCGGGTGTCGTGGGTGATCTGGCTGTGGATCGTGGGCATGGCGGTGATGGAGGTGGCCCTGATCGCCGGCCATCTCGATTACTCCCTCGGCATGGGGCTGATGCTCAAGTCGACGATCGGCTGGGCCAAGGGATGGGCCGCCCTGGCCCTCTATCCCCTGGCGGGTTGCCAGGCCATCCGCCCGCAGCTTCTCTACCGCGCCGCCTGTATCCTCGGCCTCCACACCCTGCTGGTGGCGCCGGTGCTGCTGCTGGCGCCGATGCTGCACCTGCCGCAGGTGCTCTACGTGTCGCCGCTGAAGGCGGTGGGGGGGCCGAGTCCGGCTTTCTTCGACGTGGCGCTCTACGAGATCGATCCGGGCACCGGCGATCTGCGCTCGCGGCTGTTCACCCCCTGGGGGCCGGCGCTGGGCTTCGTTGGCAACGTCTATTTCGTGATGGCGCTGCAGGAGCGCAACACGGCCTGGAAGGCGGTGGGCCTGGCCGGCTGCATCGTCATGTGCCTGGTCTGCAAGTCGCGGCTGGCTCAGGTGGCGCTGCTGCTCGTGCCCCTGCTGAGTGCGCTGGTGGGCAGGCTCACCCGGCCGCTGACGCTGATCGCCCTGGGCGTCGGCAGCACGGTGGCGGGGATCCTGGCGCCGGCGCTGTTCCTGGCTGCCGAGGAGTTCTGGGACCGCTTCAAGGGTGCGCGGGCCAACTCCACGCGGGTGCGCATGGCCCTCAAGCGCATCGCCGTCCATCGCTGGGAAACGGAGGCGCCGATCTGGGGCCACGGGGTGGTGGAGGAGGGGCCGCACGTGGTGGAGCGGATGCCGATCGGCTCGCACCACACCTGGGCCGGGCTGCTGTTCATCAAGGGGATCGTGGGTTTCGTGGCCCTGGCGATCCCGATGGCCGCCACGTTGCTCGTGACCCTCGCCAAGGCGGCCCAGCCCTGGCGCTATCCCACCGGTGGGGTGGGGCTGAGCATCATCGCTCTTCTGTTTCTCTACACATTCGGCGAGAACTTGGAAAGTCTTGTGTATCTCTACTGGCCGGGCATGGTGGTGCTGGGGCTGGCGCTGCAGGAGCGCCCTTGCCCCCCGGTGCTGGATAGGGTGGGAGCGATCCCGTGAAGCCACGATGTACGGACTGGTCAACCGGGCCATCCAGCAGATGGTCACCACCCACCACGGCGACCAGGTCTGGCAGCGGATCAAGGAGAAGGCCGATCTCGCCGATCTCGATTTCTTCTCCACCTATCAGGCCTATCCCGACGACGTGACCCACCGGCTGGTGGCGGCCGCCTCCGAGGAGCTCGGACTCAGCGCCGCCGAGATCATGCATGCCTTCGGCGAGTACTGGATCACCTACACCGCCAGCGAGGGCTACGAACAGCTGCTGGAGAGCACGGGCGAAACGCTGCCCGATTTCCTCGATCAGCTCGACACGCTCCATGCCCGGGCTGGCCTGGCGTTTCCCCAGCTGCAGCCGCCTTCCTTCCGCTGCCGCCAAGGAAGCGACCAGTCCCTCGACCTGGAATACCGCTCCCACCGCCGGGGGCTGGCCCCGATGGTGGTGGGGCTGCTGCAGGGGCTCGGCCGGCGCTTCCGCACCGACGTGACGGTGGAGCAGACCGCCGCCCGCGACCGGGGCGATGGCCAGGATCTCTTCCACGTCCGCTACCGGGAAAGCACCCCTCCCTCCTGAGGCCATCACCCCCGTGACGGCGTTCCGCCTCGACCTGTCGGCCGCCCACGTCGACCGCCTCTTCCCCTTCCATCTGCTCCTCGATGAGGGGCTGCGGATCCTCGCCTGCGGCAGTGTGGTGGCCCGGCTGCTGCCCGATCCCGCCCTGGTCGGCGCCCCCCTGGCGGAGCATTTCCGCCTGCACCGGCCCGAGCTGCCCCTGAGCCTCGAGGTTCTGCGGGAGAACGGCGGCCGCCTGCTGATCCTCGGTGCCCTTCGCCTGCCCCTGCAGCTCAAGGGCCAGATCTGTGAGCTCCAGGAGAGCGGCCAGCTGCTGTTCGTGGGCACGCCCTGGCTCGCCGATCTGGAGGATCTGCGCCGGCTGGGCCTGAAGGTGAACGATTTCGCCCTGCAGGACTCCCTGGTGGATTACCTCTTCCTCCTGCAGGCCCGCAACGTGGCCCTGGCCGAGAGCCAGCAGCTCAATGCCGTGCTCTCGGCCCAGCGCGCCGAACTGCGTGAGGCCAAGCAGGCGGCGGAGGACGCCAGCTCGGCCAAGGACACCTTTCTGGCGACGATGAGCCACGAGATCCGCACCCCCATGAACGCGATCATGGGCATGGCCGGTCTGTTGCAGGAAACGACGCTGGATCCGGTGCAGCGCGAATACGTGGAGATCATCAACAGCAGCACGGATTCGCTTCTCACGATCATCAACGACATCCTCGATTTCTCGAAGATCGAAGCTGGCTCGATGGTTCTCGATCGCCAGTCCTTCGATCTGGGCGTGTGTCTGGAGGAGGCGCTCGATCTGATGGCCGGCCGGGTGATCGACAAGGAGGTGGAGCTGATCCTGGATCTGGATCCCGCCCTGCCCACGGCCGTGATCGGCGATCGCACGCGCCTGCGCCAGATCCTCTGGAACCTGCTCAGCAACGCCGCCAAGTTCACCTCCCGCGGCGAGATCGTGGTGGCCGTCAGCCGCGCCACCGGTGCCGGCACCACCCCGGCCGAGGGGGCCTTTCCGTATCGGATCGAGGTGCGCGACACGGGCATCGGCATCCCCGAGGAGCGCCTGCCCCGCCTGTTCGAGCCCTTCAACCAGGGCGATCCCTCAATGGCCCGCCGCTATGGCGGCACCGGCCTGGGACTGGCGATCACGCGGCGGCTGTGCGAGCTGATGGGCGGATCGATCGAGGTGGTGAGCGAGGAGGGACGGGGCACCTGCTTCGGCATCAGTCTGGCCCTCGATAGCGATCCCCAGGCCCTGGCGGTTCCGCCGGGGCCGCCCCTGCCCGGCGGTGGCCGCATCCTGCTACTGGTGCCCGGGGCCACCCTCCGGCGGGTGCTCCTCCGCCAGCTCGAGGCCTTCGGCTTCGCCGTGGTGGCTCTCGATCCCACCGCAACGGAACCGACCGGCCCCGGCCTGGATGCCGCAGCGGGATCGTTCTCGCTCGTCGTCGCTGACGGCCGCCTCTTCACCGATGGCGAGGGGGTGGGGATCGCCGCCGGGCGCGGGGATCCGCGCTGGGCCGAGCTGCCCTGGATCCTGCTGCTCGATCGCGGCCGCCAGGGTGCCGCAGTGCCGTTGCCCGGCGGCCTGCGGGCCCTGGTGCTCTCCCGGCCGGTGCGCTCCTACCAGCTGCGATCGGCCCTGGCCCAGCAGCTTCAGGTGGTGCCCAGCCTCTCGGCGCCGGCCGTCACCGAGCTCGCCGAGGCCGACACCGTGGCCGCCGGCACGCTGGCCGACCGTCTGCCCCTGCGGATCCTGGTGGTGGACGACATTCCGGTGAACCAGAAGCTGGCCGTGCAGCTGCTGCGGCGGCTCGGCTATCGCGCCGAGGTGGCCGCCTCCGGAGCCGAGGCGATCCGCGCCGTCCAGGAGCGGGCCATCGATCTGATCTTCATGGATGTGCAGATGCCCGGGATGGACGGCTACGAGACCACGCGTGCCATCCGTGGGCTCGGCGGTCTGCGGGTGCGACCCTGGATCATCGCCATGACGGCCCATGCCCGGGGCGAAGATCGGCAGGCCTGCCTGGCCGCCGGCATGGACGACTTCCTGAGCAAACCGGTGGCGCCGGCCGATCTTGCCCATGCGCTCGATCACTACCGCCCCCAGCCGGCCGGCGACGGCCCGCTGACGGAGGGGGCTCAGACCGAGGAGCCCGCGGCGGGCGGTGCCGAGCCGATCGATGCCGGTGCCTGGAGCGAACTGCGCGACCTGCTGGGCGAGGAGGCGGACGCCGCCCTGAGGGAACTCATCGATCTGTTCCTCGAGGATGCCCTGCGGCTGGTCTCGGCGGTGGTGGTGGCCCAGCAGAACGGCGATGCGGCGGCGATGATCGGCGCCGTGCACTCCCTGCGTTCACCCAGCGCCAGCCTGGGGGCGAAGCCTCTGGCCCAGCTCTGCAGCAGGATCGAGGAGACCCTGCGTTCGCCTCCGGCCCCTTGGCCCCAGGAGTGCATCGACGCCCTGCTGATCGAATCCGGCCGGGTCAGCGAGGCCCTGCGCCGGCTCCGTCCGCCGGAGGTCTGACCGTTCCCGCCTTCCTCTCCACCTTTTCCATGGGGCCCTCCGCGTCGCCGATCCCGATCCTGCTGGTGGACGACGACCGGATCCATTCCCGGCTGCTGCAGGCGCGCCTGCAGCGGGAGGGATACGGGGTGACGATGGCCCCCTCGGGGCCGGAGGGGATCGAGCTGGCCCGGCGGCACCGTCCGGTGGTGGTGCTCTGCGACTGGCTGATGGAGGGGATGGACGGGGTGGAGGTCTGCCAGGCCTTCCGTGCCGATCCGGCCCTGGCCTCCACCTACTTCATCCTCCTCACCTCGCGCTCGCGGGTGGAGGACCGGGTGCTGGGTCTCGATTCCGGCGCCGACGACTTCCTGAGCAAGCCCGTCGACCAGGAGGAGCTGCTGGCTCGGGTGCGCTCCGGGGTGCGCCTCTACCAGGCCAACGAACGCCTGCAGGCTCTGGCCGATGAACTGCAACGCCAGAAATCACGGCTGGATGCCGAACTGGCCGAGGCGGCCGGCTATGTGCGCTCCCTGTTGCCCGAGGTGATCGAGGGGCCCGTGGGGGTGCGCTCCCGCTTCGTTCCCTCCCACGAGCTGGGGGGCGACGTGTTCGATTGCTTCTGGATCGACGACGACCACCTGGCGCTCTATCTGGCCGATGCCTCCGGCCACGGCCTGGCGGCCGCCTTCCCCTCCATCTCCGTGCACAACCTGCTGCGCTCGCGCTCGTTCCGGGTCGATCCGCGTCAGCCGGCAGCCGTGCTCGCCTCCCTCAACGCCTCCTTCGCCATGGAGCGGCAGCAGGGCCGCTATCTCACGATGTGGTACGGCGTGTACGAGCGTCGCCGCCACACCTTGCGCTTCGCCAGCGCCGGCCATCCACCCGCCCTGCTCTGGGCGGCGCAGGCCAACGGGCCGCTCAGCCAGCTCTCGGGCCATGGCCTCGCGCTGGGGCTGTTCGAGGAGTCCACCTACGTGAGCACCAGCGTGCCGCTGCAGGGGGCCTTCTCCCTGCTGCTCTACAGCGACGGCATCTACGAGGTGCCCGCTGCCGACGGCACCATGGGGACGCTGAGCGACTTCATCCGTGTGGTGGAGGATTGCCGGCTCCAGCTCGCGGAGCCGGATGGTCTCGACCGGCTGGTGCAAGAGGTGCGGCGCCGCACGGGCGGCGTGGGGTTCCACGACGACTACGCCCTGGTGCATGCTGAATTCACCGCGGGCGGAGGCTGAGGCGCTTCGCCGTCAGCCGCCGGAGCGGACTTGCCGCAGGTGGGCGATGCAGTCGTCGTAGCTGGGGAAGACAGTGAAGACCCGATCGGTGCCGGTGAGCTCGAGCACGGTGCGCAGCTGGGAGCCGAGGCCGCAGAGGAAGAGCTGCCGGCCCTGCTCGCGCACCTTCTTGAGGGTGGACACCAGGCAGCCGAAGCCGCTGCTGTCCATGAACTCCACCTGGGCGCAGTCGATCAGGATGTCCTGCGGCCGGGCGGCGATCACGTCGCCCACCGTGTGGCGCAGCCGCAGCCCGTTCTCCGCATCGATGAAGCCGGATGGTCTCAGGACGTAGAGATCCTCCATGCCGTTTCCGTGCTCCCACCGCGGCCGCCGCTCATCCTGCACCAGCGCCCCGTCCTGTGCCCAGGCACCCGCTAGGTTGAACGCGGTTTCACGGACGTTCGGGATGCACTGGAGCCCGGGCAGGCCATGGCTTCGGTGAGCAGAGGGAAGCTCACACCACCGGCCAACGCCCTGCCGCTCACGCCCGGGCGAATCCGGCGCGAGGCCCTGCTCACCGGCTTCTCGATCTTCGCGATCAGCGCCTCCGCCCTGGTGGTGACCTACGGCGTTGCGCGCCATTCCCTCCAGAGCCAGATCCGCAGCAAGTTCCGGGATCTGGCGGCCTACGCCGCCAGCACCCTGGACGTCCGCTCCGACGGCGGCGTGATCGCGCCTGGTCCTCCGTCCGGCGCCGCTTACCGTCGCGCCACCGAGCCCCTGCTGCGCCTGCGCCGTGCGGTGCCTGACATCTATTACGCCTACACCCTGGTTCCTTCCCCCTCGGGCTTCCGCTTCGGCGTCGACACCACGTTCTTCATCCGCAATCCCGGCGACGACAGCAGCCCCCCCCAGCCTGGCGAGCCCTATGACGACGCACCTCCCACGGTCGCCCAGGCGTACCGCAGCGGTCGCGTCGCGGTGACCCCCACCCCGTACACCGACAAGTGGGGCACATTCCTCGGCGCCTACGCACCGTTGCGCGATGCCAGCGGACGCACCGTTGGCGTGGTGGGCCTCGATCTGTCGCTGGCGAGCCTCCAGGGGTACCTGAGGCCCCTGCGTCTGACGCTCGCCCTGGCGCTTGCGGGCAGTGCCGCACTGGCCACCGGCGTGGGCGTCGGCCGCTGGCGCTCCCTGCGGGCCCAGGCCGCCGCCATCCGCCAGATCGCCCAGGCGAGCCGGGCCAAGAGCAGCTTCCTGGCCACGATGAGCCACGAACTCCGCACCCCGCTCAACGGGGTGATCGGGCTCACCGACATCCTGCTGGGCACCTCCCTCACCCCCAGCCAGCGGGAGTGCGTGCAGACGGTGAAGGGCTCCGGGGAGTCGTTGCTGCTGGTGCTCAGCGACCTGCTCGATGTCTCCCGGCTGGAGTCGGGGGTGCTGGAGGTGGAGCCTGCCGCCTGGCTCCGCTGCTGGAGGAGGAGGTGGACCGCTTCCGCCCCCAGGCCGCCATCAAGGGGATCCGGCTGGAGCTGCAGCTGGCGGCCGACCTGCCGCAGAGGGTGGTGACGGATCCGCTGCGTCTGCGCCAGATCCTGCGCCACCTGCTCGGCAACGGCATCAAGTTCACCCCGCGGGGGGAGATCGGCGTGTCGGCCTCGCTGGGGCCGGCGGGCGCCAACGGCCTGCCCGGACTCGAGGTCGCCGTGCGCGATTCCGGACCGGGGCTGGAGCCGGAGGTGCTGCAGCGGCTGTTCCAGCCGTTCGCCCAGGCGGATTCCTCCAGCACCCGCGCCCACGGGGGCGCGGGGCTGGGCCTGGCACTCAGCCGCGGTCTGGCGGAGGCCCTGGGGGGAACGCTCACGGTGGAGAGCACGCCGGGGGAGGGCAGCACCTTCACCCTGCGCCTGCCGCTCACGCGGCCGCCAGCGCCGCCGGTGAACGAACCCGCCACCGCTGCCGGCGTCGCCGCCGTGGCGCTGGATGCCACGCTCGCCCGGCGCCATCCCCTGCGGATCCTGATCGCCGAGGACAATGCCGTGAACGCCCGGGTCTGCCAGCTGATGCTGCAGCGGCTGGGCTACCGGGCCAGCCTGGCCCGCGATGGCGAAGAGGCGGTGACGGCGCAGGCGGGCCTGGATCCTGATCTGATCCTGATGGATCTGCGCATGCCCGGCCTCGACGGGCTCGAGGCGACCCGGCGTATCCGCGCCCGCCGGCAGGGCGAGGGCCCGCCGGGCGGGCGCCGCCCCTGGATCATCGCGATGACGGCCAACACCCTGGCCAGCGATCGCACCGCTGCCTTCGACAGCGGCATGGACGACTTCCTGCCCAAGCCGATCCTGCTGGAATCGCTCAGCTCGGCGCTGTGCCGGGCCCATGGGGCGCTCCAGACGCCGCGATGACGGTGTGATTGCCGCCCTGGCGCCGCGCCTGCTGCAGGG
This sequence comes from Mesorhizobium carmichaelinearum, assembly GCA_943368365.1. Classification (GTDB taxonomy): domain Bacteria; phylum Cyanobacteriota; class Cyanobacteriia; order PCC-6307; family Cyanobiaceae; genus CALRKZ02. The sequence continues at coordinate 131,405 of CALRKZ020000002.1, read as the reverse complement.
CGGCCTCGGCCCGGCCGTGGAGATCGGCGAAGGTCTGATCGCGGTCGTTCAGCAGGGCGGCCGCTCCGCTGGCCGTGAGCGGCGTCGTCATCCCATCGATGCCGACCCCCGTCGCCGCGATGCGCCGACCGATGCGCTCGGCGATGGCCCTGGCCTGCTCCAGGTCGGTGTCGGGCATCAGCACCGCGAACTCGTCGTTCGCTACCCGTCCCGTCAGATCCGTGCTGCGGCATTCGTCCGCGATCGTGCGGGCCACCTGCCGCAGCACCCGGTCACCGCAGGGCCGACCGAAGCGCTCGTTCACGGTGGCGAAGGCGTCGAGATCGAGCAGCACCAGTGAGAGCTTCTGGCCGCTCTGCCGGCAGCGGGCCCTCTCCCGTTCCCCCTCCTCGAAGAACGGTCTGCGGTTCAGCAGGCCGGTGAGGGGGCAGCGCCAGCTCCGGCGCCGGCCCTCGAGGTGCTGCATCACCAGCGCGGCCAGATCCTCCAGCAACTGGCGCTCGCTGCCCGTGAGCAGGCGCGGTTCCTGGCCGATCACGCAGAGGGTGCCGAGATTGTGGCCCTCCTGGCTGTGGAGCGGGGCTCCGGCGTAGAAGCGGATGTGGGGATCCCCCTGCACCAGGGGGTTGTGGCGGAAGCGCTCGTCGTGCAGGGCATCGCCCACCACCATCACCTCGTCACCGCAGATGGCGTGGGCGCAGAAGGCCACGTCGCGGCCGGTCTGGCTCGCTTCCAGCCCCACCCGCGAGAGGAACCACTGACGGTCGTGGTCGACGAGGGAAATCAGAGCGATCGGCAGCCCCAGCATCTGGCTGGCCAGCCGCGTCAGGCGATCGAGATCCTCATCGGAGGGGGCGTCGAGCACATGGAAATCGTCCAGAACGCTCTGACGCTCCGCTTCATCGGCCGGTATCGGGTAGGCGGGCATCGCGCGATCCCGGGTGGGCGGTCCACAGTCAGTGTGAGACGGCCCGGGCCGTTCCTGGGCTGAGAAGATGCCGTGATGACCCAACCGGCGGCCTGCCTCTTCGATCTCGACGGCCTGCTGCTCGACACCGAGCCGCTGCATGCCCGGGCCTGGCGCGAGGCTGCCGCGGCATTCGGCCGGGTGCTCACGCCGCAGGAACTGCTGCAGCTGCGGGGCCGCCGCCGGCTCGACTGCGCCCGGCAGGTGCTGGGCTGGATCGCCGACGGCGGCGGGGCCGTGCCCACGATCGAGGCGTTGCTGGCCGTGCGCCAGCCCATCGCCGAGGCCCTGCTGGTGCAGGCGCCGCCGATGGCGGGGGCGCCGGAGCTGGTGCGGCGCTGCCATGAGCGGCGCATCCCGATGGCGCTGGCCACCAGCAGCTCCCGCGACGCGGTGAACCTCAAGGCCGCTCCACATCCCTGGCTGGCGCTGATCACCACCCGGGTGCACGGCGATGATCCCGAGCTGGCCGCCGGCAAGCCCGCACCGGACGTGTTCCTGCTGGCGGCGCGGCGCCTCGGCGTGCCGGCCGGCGACTGCTGGGCATTCGAGGATTCCGAGGCCGGCAGCCGCTCGGCCCTGGCGGCCGGCTGCCGGGTGCATGTGCTGCTGCCACCGGATCGCGAGGCCGGCCACTACCCGCAGGAGGTGCGCTGTGTCCGCAGCCTGGGGGAGGTGGCGCTGCCACCCGGCTAGCTCAGCTGCGCCGCGGCGGGCGGCCTGTTCAGTCGTACCGGCAGGCCGGCTGGAGACCGGGCACGGTGAATTCCTGGAACCACAGGTATTCGCGCGAGCGCCAGCCCAGATCGAAGGGGGCGGTGGTGTGCCACTCCTCCGGTTCCAGGCCGAAGGTGCTCTGCAGATAGGGCGGCACCAGGGCCTCCACCTCGCTCTGGCCCTCCGCCTCCTCCTCCTCGAAGAGGCGCTCGAGATAGAGAGCGGCGAACACACCGTTCTCCTCGTCGACCACGACGACATCGAAGGGCCCTTCGGCGGCGGGGAGGGGGTTCAGCTCGAAGAATTCATCGCGTTCGAGCGGATCGACGGGGGCCTGCTCCATCAGCACCGCCAGAGACTGCTTGAAGCACTCGAGGGTCATGGCGGAGCCGCGGAGGCTTCCATCCTCCCCCGGCTGCAGAGGAGCGGTGATCACGACGAGCGACTCCCGATCCGAATGTAACTGCGAGCACCCTGGTGCTCCTGAGCCTGATTACCGTTTGGAGGAAATCCATCGCGGCTTCCTATCCCGGTGGCTTTCGATCCCGTCAGTGCCGATCGTTTCCGGTCAGCCTTCTGAATGGCCGTGCTGATGGCGGCGGTCTGCGTTGATGGGCGTTTCCAATCTCTCTACACCACAGTTCCTCCCTCCGATGGTCATCGCCTCTCCTGCGCTGGCATTCGCTCCCGATCACTGGGGTGCCCTGTTGTTTCGCTTCGGGCTGGCTCTGGTCGCCGGTGCTCTGCTGGGCGTGAACCGCAACCGCAACCGCAGGCCGGCAGGTTCCAGGCTCTACATGACGGTGAGCGTGAGTTCCGCGCTGCTGGTGATCATCGCCCTGCAGGTGACCGATCAGGACGGCGCCGCCGCGGCCGTGAGTCTGGCCCTCATCGGGATCGTCACCGCCGTCGGTCTGATCGGTGCCGGACTGATCATTCAGCGGAACGATTCGTCGCAGGTGAAGGGCTTGACATCCGCTGCGGCGCTTCTGCTCACGGCGGCGCTGGGCATCGCCGCCGGCTGTGGTCTCTGGCAGACCACGCTGGTGGGAACGCTCGTGGGCCTGTTCATCCTCAAGGGCCTCACCGGCCTGAAGGATCGACGGACGGGCGAGCGCTTCAACTTCGACTGAGCCGTCTCAACCGGAAGCCCTGGCGGTTGGCCTCACCACCACAAGATGCTCGCGCCCGCCCAGGGCCCCCAGCCACACCACCACCGCCAGCCAGTGAATCAGCACCGGTGGCCAGAGCGAGCCGGTGAGCCGGTAGGCCAGCACGCACACGATCCCCAGCAGGGCGCACTGGAGCAGGAAGCGGGGATCGCGGAACACGCGCCGGCCGGCCGGATACCAGCTGGCGCCGGCCAGCGGGTGATAGAGCACGAACAGCCCCACGCTCAGCATCCCCCAGCCGAGGGCAGCGCCCAGGCTGGCCCCCTCGAGCGGATGGGGCAGCAGGGCGACGCGGAACAGCAGCTCCTCCCCCAGCGCCGGCATCGGCAGCAGCCCGGCGGCCAGCCGCAGCAGGGCTGCAGGCCCGAGGCGGCGGGCCCCAGACGCCAGGAAGCCGCTGCGGAGGCCCAGCGGCAGGGCGAGGGCGGCGTAGGCCCCCAGCAACGCCAGAGCGATGGCCCAGCCGGAGCCCCCCAGGGGGGTGAACAGGGCGTCGGTGAAGCGGCGCAGCAGGGTGGAGAGCAGGGGGATCTGGCCCAGCAGCAGGGTGGGGGCGAGCGGCAGCAGGGTGGGATCGGCGCCCGGCAGCTGGTTGGTGCGCAGGAACCAGAGGGCGCCGCCGTGGCGCAGGAGGGTGGCGGCGAAGTCGTCGTGGGCGCGGCGGGGCAGCATCGACCGCCAGCTCAGGGCCGCATCGCGCAGCCGCTCCCCGCGCACGAACGGATCGGCGTCGCCGGCGGCGGCGGGCGACACCCGTGCGGCGGTGAGCACGGCGGCGTTGCGCTGCCAGTCGGAGCGCACCGTGCCGAAGGGTTGCAGCAGGGCATCGAGGGCGTCGGCCAGGGCCTTGAGCTGGCGGGTGCCGGCCGTGTCGGCGCCCGCCCGTTCGCGGCGCAGGGCGGCGATGGCGATGAACAGCGCCTGGCTCGAGTCCTGCACGCAGGAGGTGGAGGGGGTCACGGTGGAGACACCGGTGCCGTCGCCGCTGCGGTAGCGGGCCATCAGCACCTCCGCCTGGATCGCCAGCTCCTCCAGCAGCGAGAGGCGCCGCTCCCCGGACCGCACGTCGTCGAAGGCGGGCAGGCGGACCAGCAGATCGGAGATCGGCCGTGTACCCAGCCAGCCCCGCTGCAGGTCGCCCGTGAAGGCGGTCCAGTCCTGGGTGCCGGACACGATCCCGTTCGGGTTGTTGGCGTAGATCTGGTGGTAGCGCAGGTCGAAGCGGGGTTCGCCGGTGAAGGCATCGCGCACCACGCGGGCCTCGCCGAAGGCGAAGTGTCCCGTCACGGTGAAGCCGCTGATGGGCTCGCCGCCGGGCCCGCCGATGCCGCCGAAGGAATGGAGCAGCAGGGCCCGATCCCCCAGTCGCCAGTGGCTGCGGTCGGCGCCGAGGCGCACCCGCGCGATCCGGCCCCGCTGCGCCGGGGTGTCGGCCCAGTTGCCGTGGGCGATGTGGCGCAGGCCGCGCTCGGTGCCCTCGATCACCCGGTCGGGCGTGAGGCGCAGCAGCGCCCGCGGCCGGATCGCCTGCACGGTGAACAGCCCCTCGGCGTCGGGGGCCCCGAACACATACCAGCCCTCGGCGCCCACCGCACTGGTGGCGATGCCGCGCGGCGAGGAGAGCTGGCGGCCGAAACGGTCGCGGGGCTGCTGCGGCAGGCGGATCACCGTGATCGGGCCGTCGAAGCCGCCGCTGGCGCGGTTGTAGTGCCGCACGCGGAAGCGCTCGGAACCGGCCTCCACCGGTCCCAGGATCTCCACCAGCCCCTCCCAGCGGCCGGTGATCTGCAGCGGCGGCCGGCCGATGCGCAGGTCCGTGCCGCCGCCGGGCAGCGGTTCGAGCTCCACCGCCTCGAGGGCCACGATCACGTCGTCGTTCGGCCGGGCCCCCGCCAGCGACTGGAGCGGCCCCACCCGGCGGCGGCCGTCGAGCCGGCGGGGCAGCACGTTGCCCTGGCGGGCGACGGCATCGGCGGCCGCCCCGAAGCGCACGTCCGTGGTGACGGCATCCACCAGGGAACGCAGGGCCGGGGTGTCCTGCCAGCGCAGCCGCAGGCGGCGGCCCACCAGCGCGCCGCCGGACGCGGGCGCCTGCTCCAGCACCACCCACACCCAGTCGCCGGGATCCTGCGGACCGCCGCGGGCCGCCTCGATCTCCTGCGGCGAGGGCAGCACCAGCCGCCCGATCCAGTCGGCATGGGGCCGGTAGAGGGCGGGATCGGGCCGCTGGCTGAGGGGGTAGTGGTCGGGGCGGTTGAAGGGGGCCCGCTGGGCCAGGGCGTAACTGGTGAGCGGTGAGGGGGCCTCGGGGCCGGAGGTGGCGGCCCGGGCCAGGGGGCTGAACAGCAGGGTGAGCAGCAGGGCCAGGCCGGCCAGGGCAGCGAACCGCCGGACGGCCGGCGGCATGGGTGTGAGCGGTGCGGCCACCGGGCCGGTGCGGCGACCCCGACGGTACCGGGCGGGTCGCGTCTTAGGTTGTGACGGTTCCCTGACCGTCTGCGACCGCGATGGTGCCGTTCGCCCCCCGCTGCTCCAGCTGCCGCAACTTCTCGGGCTGCCCGGCCCAGGCCGGCCTCTGTCGCGTCTGGCAGGTGATCCTGCCCGCGGGCACGGCCTCGGCCCGCTCCTGCCCCCACTGGCAGGGCGCTACCAGAGGGTGAGGCGCGGCGGGGTGGTGTCCAGGCGCCACAGCTGGGCCCGGCGGCGCAGCAGTTCCTGCCCCACGATCGCCTCCACCCCCAGCGCTGCGAAGATCGGATTGCGCGTCACGATCGCCTCCAGCGGGGCCTGACGATCCCCGCCCGGCAACGCCAGTCCGCTGAGGCGCAGCCGGCTGGCGCTCTGTTCGCCGCAGAACCCCGTGAGCCGCAAAGGCCGAGGCGGCCCCTGTGCCGGCAGCCGCGCCGCAAGGCCGGCGGTGAGGAACAGCCCTTCGGCGCCCGTGTCGGCGAGGGCCTGCACCGTGCCGAACGGCGTGGAGAGCGGCAGCAGGGGCACCCCGCTCTGCCAGCGCAGCGGCAGCATCAGCGAGCGCACCGGGCTGGCGGCTCCGGCCCGGGCGGCATCGCTGAGCGCGGCGGCGCCCAGGCTGATGCGCCCGCCCGGCGGGTCGATCCACAGGGGCAGCCGCCGCAGTGTCGGTGCTCCCAGCACCCCGTCGATCCCCGGCGGCAGGCCGCCCACCGGCAGCACCAGCGCCTCGGCGCCCACGATCCTCAGGCCGGCGGCTCCGGCCGCCAGCCGCAGCTGGGGCAGGGTGGTGCGGCCGGGCCGCAGCGTCTCGCAGTCGCTGCCGGCCCCGGCCAGGCCGAAGGATTCGGGTGGCACGGGCCGGCTCGCCAGGCCCAGACGCGCCGCCGCCGCCGGCTCGATCAGGGTGGAGGAGGCGCCGGTGTCGACCAGGAGCCGCAGGCGTCCACGGTCGCTGCTGAAGGACAGCACGGGGGTGTCGCCGCCGGCCGCCCGCTCCAGCGGCAACGTGGCCTTCCCCTCGACGCGGCCGCCGGCCAGGGGGGCACCGCGCAGCTGGATCAGGGCGGCCACGGCAGGGACGGCAGCGGCTGGGGCGGCTGCGGCGGGGCAGGCAGGTGGGGGCTGCATCTCAGGGCTCTGCGGCGCGGCGCAGGCTGAGGGCGATCGCCCCGTCGGCGCGGCGGAGCTCCAGGGCCGCCCCCTCGAGCCGCAGGCTGGTGGCCGTGGGCAGGGCGGCGAGGAACTGCCGCTCCTGCTCCATCACCCCGGCGCCCGCGCACAGCTTGCGGGTCGCCACGGGGGTGCCGATGCGGATCCGGCTGCCCTCCAGGCTCACCGATGCGGTGAAGCGGTTGCAGCCGGCCGAGCCCACCAGCCGGCCCCCCTCGAGGAGCCGTAGCGTGAGGGAGGTGCCCAGAATCGGGCTCACCGCCGCCTGGCGGCCGTTGTTGAACCCCGCCACCCGCCACTCGATCCCCACCAGCTGCCGCGCCTGGGGCACCAGCACCAGCAGCGGCCGGCCGGCGGCCGAGAGCAGCTGCAGCCGCCCGCCCTCGATCCGGAAGCCGCGGCTGGCGGTGAGGGCCGCGCGGAAGGCGTCGGCCTGCCGCATCAGGGGCGGCGGGCAGGCCATCTTCGTGCTGAAGAGCTGGGGTGACACCTGCAGACCGGTGCCCTTCAGCGTCACGGCGCCGCCGTAGCGGTTGCAGCCGTCGCTGCCGGCCAGCCGGCCGTCCTCGAAGCGCAGGGTGAGCGTGCTGCCCTGCAGGGGGGTGCGATCCCCCAGCCGCTCCACCACCCAGCCGGTGTTCTCGAGCCGGGAGGGGGCCGACGCGGCGGCGGCCGGCACCACCGGCAGCAGGGCCAGCAGGCCGGCGAGGGCCATGAGGCTGGTGCGGGCTGGCTGGCCGTGGCCGTGGTGCTGCATGGGTGTGCCTCGCTCGCGTCGCGTCACCCCCATCCTGGCCATGGCCGGCTCAGGGCTGCCCCAGATGGGTGGCGATCCAGGCGCCGATGCCGCCGGCCACGGGGGTGGGGGCGACGTCGCGGTCGAGCCACCACAGGGCGAGCGCCACGGCGTTGAGGCCCAGGGCCAAGGCATAGACCCGCCAGCCAGCCGGCAGCTTCATGGCATCACCATCGGACGGGGGCGAGGGTAGGACTGCCGCAGTGACCCGCCCGTGCCTCCCTCCAGCGCCATCCTCGATGTCGACCTGCCGGCCTTCGATGCCGGCAGCCGCGCCGCCCGCGCGGCAGTGGTGGACGGGGTGCGCCGCAGCCTGGCCACCGGCTTCGTGTATGTGCACGGCGACATCCCCGCCGATCTGCTCGATCGGGCCTACGGGATGCTGGGCCGCTTCTTCGCGCTGGAGCCTGCCGTCAAGGCGGGGTTCCGTGCCGCCGGCGCCGGCGGCCAGACGGGCTACACCGGCCTGCTGGTGGAAACGGCGGCGGGCAGCGAGCGGGCCGACTGGAAGGAGATGCTGAACTGGTCGGTGCCGCCGCCGGCCGCCCATCCGCTGCGGCGCCGCTATCCGCTGCTCTACCCGGAGCCGCTGCTGCCGGAGGCGGCGGTGCCGGGCATCACGGCGGTGCTGAACGACCTCCACGAGGCGGTGGCCGCTTTGCAGCGGCGGTTCCTGCGGGTGGTGGCCCTGGGGCTGGGCTGCGCCGAGGGCTTCTTCGAGGAGATGGTGAGCGATGCTCCCACCCTCAGCCGCGCCCTGCGCTATCCCCCGATGGCGCAGGCCCCGGTGGGCCACCTCTGGGCCGCTCCCCACGGCGACATCAACCTGGTGACGGCCCTGCCGCGGGCCACGGCGCCGGGACTGCAGGTGGAGGTGGAGGGCGCCTGGGTGGAGGCGGTACCGCCCGAGGACGCGCTGATTCTCAACAGCGGGCTGATGCTGGAGCGGCTCAGCAACGGCCTGATCCCCGCCGGCTGGCACCGGGTGGTGGCGCCGCCGGGTGGGAGCGGTGAGCGGCTGAGCGTGGTGCAGTTCTGCCACGCCCGCCCATGGACCGTGCTGGCCCCGGTGCCCTCGTGCTGCAGTGCTGACCAGCCGCCGCGCTGGGCGGGCGTCACGGCCGCCGATGCGCTGGAGGAGGTGCTCTACCGGATCAACCTGCTCGAGCCGGGCTGAGGCCGGGCCCGGGGAGGCGGGTCTCAGCGGCCCTCGTTCACCCCGCGGTTGATCACGCAGCCGGCGGTGGCCCCGATCGCGGCACCCCCGAGGCGGTTGAGCACGCTGCCGCTGGTGAGGGCACCGCCGGCCACCCCGCCGATCAACACGCCGTTGGTGCAGCGCTGGCGGTTGGCCTCCGCCTGACGCTGGGCGGCGGTGGGCTGGGTGGTGGTCTGGGCCATGGCCGGGCCGCAGAGCGTGCCAAGCAGCAGGGAGCCGGCGAGGAAACGGACGGTGGCCGACATGGGAAGGAGACCTTGCAACGGGTGGGCCGACGGTAACGAAGCCGGGCGGCCGTGCCCAACCGCAGGTGTGACCGGGTGTGAGGCCCGGGCCCTTCAGGCGGCGGGGCGCCGCGGCAGCACCCGACCGGCGGCGTCGGTGAGCGAGGGGGGCAGCCGTGCGGGATCGATGCGCCGCAGTGTCCGCAGATCGAAGCTGGTGTCCACCAGCCGGGGGGGGCTGCCGACCAGGTCCAGCACGGTGAGGGTCTGGAAGGGCGGGTCGCTCCGGCCCAGCAGCCGGCGGGGGCCGCTGCCCATGGCCCCCAGGTGGAACAGATCCAGCCGGCCCAGCCGTGCCGGGAAGTAGGCGTGCTGATGGCCGCTCACGTAGGCCTCCACCCCATGGCGCTCCAGCAGCTGGCGCAGCTCCAGCGGCTGCGCCAGCACCTCGCCTGGCCGGTCGCGGCCCTGGCTCACCGCCTGCAGCGGCAGGTGGCCCACCACCAGTCGCCGGCTGGCGGAGCGGGCGGCGGGGCCCGCCAGGATCCGCTCGGCCCAGCGCAGCTGCTCCGCCGGCACTGTCGCGGTGGAGGCGTCCCACACCAGCACGAACACACCCTTCTGGCGGATGGCGTAGTGGAAGGGGAAGTCGCCGCGGTCGACGAAGGTGAGGCCGAGGCTGTCGCGGCGGGGTCGCCAGAAGCGGGCCGCCTCACGGCGCTCGTCGTCGAAGACGAAGCGGCCGCCGGAGCGGGCCCCGGAGGCGTCGTGGTTGCCGATCGCCGGTGCGAACGGCAGGCCGGCGCGCCGCAGCGGGACGAGCACGCTGCGATCGAACCCCGCCCACATCGCGGCCAGCCGCTCGCGGCCCAGCCCCAGCTTCTGGCCCGCCACCATGTCGCCGGCACAGATCACCAGATCGGGGCGCAACGGTGGGATCAGGGCCACGCCGCGGTGCACCTCGGCGATGTAGGTGGTGGAGCCGTAGGAGGCGTTGAGGTCGCTGAACAGCACCAGGCGGGTGTCGCCGCGGGGCGGGGCCGCCAGGCCGGCGACCGCGGCCGCCGCCGGGGAGCCGGCCGCCCTCCAGGCCTGCCAGAGGCCCGCCCCGAGGGCCAGGCCCGAGAGGGAGAGCACCTGGCGGCGGCCGAGGGACGGCGGCATGGGGCGGCGGCGGCGATGCACCGATCCTGACGCCGCCGCCGGGGGCCGGCTAGCGGCCGTAGTTCTCCAGCGTGTCGAGCCCCTTGCGCAACAGCTGCTGCCCCTGATCGATCAGCCGCTCGCGGTCGGAGCGGAAGGTGCAGGCCTTGGTGCGGATCTGCACGGTGCGGCTGAAGGGCACGTACCAGAGGGCATCGATCCGGCAGAAGTTGCGGCCGGCCTTGCCGGGCACCCCCACCAGGGCCTCGCCGGCCAGGCAGCGGTAACCGCCCTGGCCTTCCTTGCCGCAGAGGGAGAGGTTGCGCACGAACACGTCCTTGCCGAGGCGCCGGAAGGTCTCGTTGGCGTAGCCGGCGAAGGACACCGGATCGGGGCTGAAGGGCCCGGCCGCGGCCGGGCCGCCGCTCAGCGCCACGGCCACCGCGCCCAGCAGGACGGCGGCAGGCCAGGGGATCCGGCGGGGGCCGAGGGGCTGGGCCATGGGCTGAACGGGGGTTGATGGGATTGTCGCCGCGGCGGAGCGCTCCGAGCCGTGCGGTCACAATGGCGGCTGCAGTGCCCACCGGATCCCGTTCATGGCGCCCAGCACCGACACCCCGTCTGCCGCCAACCTCGACCTGCTGCGCATCCTCTGCTGCGTGGCCTGGTCGGATGGGGAGTTTTCGGCGGAGGAGCGGGGGCTGCTGGCCCAGCTGGTGGAGCAGTATCTGGTGGACGACGCCGGAGCAGCGGTGCCCCCGGAGGCGGTGGAGGCGCTGGCCGAGCGGGCCCTGCAGCCCGAGGCGCTCGATGCGCTGATCCCCCGGCTCCGCTCCGAGGAGGACCGGCGGCTGGCCCTGAAGCTGGGCTACATGATGATCCGCGTCGGCCAGCGGCCCGGCGACGAGTCGAGCATCAACCCGTTGGAGAAGGTGGCCTACCGGCGCCTGGTGGAGGGGCTGGGGCTGGGTGAGGCCGACATCGAGGAGGCGGAATGGGCCGCCGAGCACGATCTGGAGGCCACCAGCGGCGTGCGCGGCTTCCTCTCGCGCCACTTCGGCTTCCTGGCCCCCTGAGGGCCGCGTTCAGCCGCGCCGGCGCCGGCGGCCCAGGGGCTCGATCCACTGTTCGCGCACGGTGTCGTGGTGGAGCTTGGTGGCGGGAAGCCGGCAGCCCAGCTGGATGGCGCCCTCATCGAGCAGGCGTCCGAGCCTCAGGGCCGTGGCCTCCTCCACCCGGGAGAAGCTGCTCTGCCGCTGGGTGAGCCAGGACAGTTCCCAGGGGGTGATGACCCCGCTCGAGAGGGACTCGAGGAAGAGCTGACCGACCGTCATGACTGGTGTAACGGAATGTGAAGAGTCTGTCGCGTCCGCAGGCGGCCCGCGGCGCCGGTCGGCCTCGGGCCCTTCAGGGCCCCACCCGCCGGAAGCCGTAGCCGAGGTAGTCGAAGCCGCTCACCCGTCCGGCGCGATCGGCCTGGAACGGCAGCTCCACCGGTGAGGAGATCACGCCGGGCCAGAGCAGCTGGAACGTCTCGCCGTTCCAGGGGAGCAGCGGGGCGCCGTAGCGGGCCGGACCGGCCAGCACCTCCAGCGAGCCGTTCCGCTCGGCCACCGTCCAGGAGCCGAACAGGTCGTTGACGTAGGTGCCGGTGTAGGCCGCGAGCGGCCGGGCCGGCGGCTGCGGATTCGCCGGCCTGGGCTCCACCGCCAGCAGCAGGCTCTCGAGCTGGCGGGCCTTGGCCCGGATGCCCGGCTGCAGGTCGGCCTCGCCGGGGCGGCCGAAGGCCTGCTGCAGCAGGGCCGCCCGCACCGCCTCCGGCAGTGCCGTGAGGTTGCGGTTGGCGAGGATCGCCACGGCGAAGCGCTTCTGGGGCACCACCACCAGCAGGGTGCGCACGCCATCGAGGGCGCCGCCCTTCTCGAGCACCTTGAGGCCGTTGTAGTGGTACACCCCCCAGCCGGGGGAGTAGTCGAAGCCGGAGTCGGCGTCGATGGGGGGGAACTCGGCGAAGCCGGGCTCCTCGGCGATCACCGGCTGGAAGAGATCCTTCACGGCCGCCTCCGAGAGCACGCGCCGGCCGTCGATCTCGCCGCCGCGGCTCAGCATCGTGAGGTAGCGGCCGAGGTCGCTGGCGCTGCTGGCGAAGCCGCCGGCGGCGATGAACAGGGCACTGAGGTTGGGGGGCACCACCTGCAGGCGATCCCCCACCAGGGCGTGGGAGCGGCTCACATCGCTGGGCGTGCCGGGGCCGGCGGCCGCGCCGATCAGGGTGGTGGCCACGCCCGTGCGGGTCATGGCCAGGGGCTCGAAAATCAGGGTGCGGGCGAGCGCGGGGAAGGGTTCGCCGCCGGCCTTGGCCGCCAGCTCACCGGCGAGGAAGAAGCCGATGTTGGAGTAGGCGGGGCGGTCGCGGAAGGAGCTGGCGGGCTTCATGTGGCGGATCCGGCGCAGCACGTCGGCGCGGCCGTAGCCGAGGTGATCGAAGAGGTCGCCGAAGAAGGCTGGGAAGCCGGCGCGGTGGGTGAGCAGATCGCGGGCATTCACCCACTGGCCGGCGTAGGCATCGTGGAGGCGGAACTCCGGCAGCAGCGACACCATCGGCTGCTCCCAGCCCAGCCGCTTGCGGTCCACCAGGGCCGCCACTGTGGCGGCGGTGAAGGTCTTCGACACACTGGCCAGCTGGAACACCGTGTCGGCGGTGGTGGGGGCGCCGGTGGCCAGATCGCGCACGCCGAAGCCCTCGGCCAGCGTCAGCCGGCCGTCCTGCACCAGGGCAATGGCGGCTCCGGGCACGGCGTACTCCGCCAGGGCCCAGCGGGTGATGCGCCGCGCGGCGGTCGCATCCACCCCCGTGCCGGGGGCGTAGCCGGGCAGGCCCGCCGGCGTGAGGCTCGCCGCCATCAGCAGCGGCGCCAGGGCCAGCAGCCCTGCGGAGCGGGCTCTGGTGAGGGTTCTGGGCGGCATCGGGACGGGAGGGCTGGGGTGTGGCCTCAGGGGCTGTCCGGCTTCGCCGGCCGCTGGGCCTGGGTGGAATCCTGGATGGTGAGGCGGCGGCTCTCGAGGATCTGGCCGATCTCGCGGGCGAAGCTGGGCTGGCGGTCGATCATCTGGTTCACCACCGTGGCCGAGATCTTCATCACTTCGAGGTCGTTGCTGGCGGCGATCGTCACGGCGCTGGGTTCACCGGAGAAAAGGCTCATCTCGCCGAAGAACTCGCCGCTTCGGAGCGACAGCAGTTCGAGCTCCTCGCCGGATTCATCACGCCGTGACATCAGGGCCTGGCCAGCCACGATGATGTAGAGATCATGGCCCAGCTGGCCCTGGCGGATCACTTTCTCGCCGGCGGCGAAATGCTGGAGCGCGATTCCGGAGGAGGCCGGCGTGAGGCTGCTCTCCTCGCGATTGATCGGCACGTAGGAGGGGATGGCCTGCAGGCTCTCGCTGAATTTCTTGGCGATCCCCTTCTGCTGGCTGCTGGGCCCATGGAAGTTGTAGACCGTGCGGATCGGGAAGGGGATGGAGAGGTTGTTGCGTTTGGCGGCATACCACACGCGCGTCATGAAGCGTTCGCGGATCTGCTCGATCTCGCCGTAGTCACGGATGAAGAACTTCACCTCGTAGGACACGGCGGAGTCGGCATAGGCGAGGGTGAACACATCCGGTTCGGGATCCAGCAGGATGCCCTTGGTTTCCAACGCTGTGCTCTTGAGCACCTGGCGGGCGAGGTTGGGTGGATCGTTGTAGGAGAAGCCGATCTGGATCCGTTCGGCATGGATCGGGGTGGGCTTGGTGAAGTTGCGGATCACCTCGCTGCTGATCAGCTTGTGGGGGATCACCACCATCTCCTGCTCGAGGGTGAGCAGCCGCACGGCGCGCCAGTTGATGTCGATCACCTGGCCCACCACGCCGCCCACCTCCAGCCAGTCGCCCACCGTGAAGGGCCGCTCGAACAGCAGGGCGATGCCCGACATCACGCTGCCGAGGGTGTCCTGCAGGGCGAGGCCGATCACGATCGAACTCACCCCCAGGGCGGTGACCAGGCCCGCCAGATCGGCGTTCCACACGGTGGCCAGCACGAAGGCGGTGCCGAGCAGGATCAGGAACAGGCGGGCCAGATCGATCAGCAGCTTCGGCACCCGCGAGCGCCAGGTGTCGGCTTCGGCCTGCTCGAACAGGATCACGTTGAGCAGGGAGAGGGCGGCGTGGATCACGCACACCCAGAACACCGTCTCGATGGTCTTGAACAGGCGGCTGGCGGGATCGACCTGGAGCAGGTGCTGCAGGAAGAGCAGCAGCACGAGCATCGGCAGCAGCACGTCACGCAGGAGGCGCACCGTGGCGGCGATGGCGCGGCCGCGCCGCCTGAGGCGATGGATCAGCTCCCCCAGCAGGATCGTGAGCAGGGGGAAGCCGATGGTGAGGCCGATTCCCCAGACCCAGAGCGGCGCGGCACTGCTCATGGATTCGCCAGGCTCTCGCCGGCGCTGGCCACGGCGGCACCGCTGAGCCGCCAGGCCTCGCGGGCCGGCTGGGGCTCGCCGCCGCTGGTGGTGCGCTCGAACGGGTAGAGGTCTTCGAGGCGGTGATGCACCACCTCGGAGACGAGCACGCCGCCGGCGGGACAGGCCTGGCTGAGGGCGTGGGCCTGCTTCACGGTGTCGCCCCAGATGTCGTACACGACCCGGCTCTTGCCGACAATGCCGGCCACGATGTCGCCGGAGTGGATCCCGATCTGGATCCCGAGCTGGAAGCCGCGCTCGAGGTTGAAGCGCCGCAGGATGCCGAGCATCTCGATGGCGAAGTCGAGCGCCCGCTTGTCGTGGTCGAGATAGGGCACCGAGAGGCCGCACACCGCCAGATAGCTGTCGCCGATCGTCTTCACCTTCTCCAGGCCGAACCGGGCGGCCAGATCATCGAAGGAGGCCACCAGATCGTTGAGCACCGCCAGCGATTCATGGGCGCTGAGGCTCGACACGAGCCTGGAGAACCCCTTGAGATCGGCGAACAGCACCGCCACGTTGGTGACGTCCTCGGCGATCTGGGTCTCCCCCCGCTGCAGCCGCCGGGCGATGGTGGCGGGGAAGACGCTGAACAGCAGTTTCTCGTTCTCGCGGTTCTTCTGATCCACCAGGGCCGTCTGGGTCTGGAGGCTCTGCACCACCGCATTGAACGACTGCCCCAGTTCGCCGAACTCATCGCCGGAGTTGAGGGCGGGGATGCTGGTGAGTTCGCCGGAGGAGACCCGGCGGGCACTGTCGATCAGCTGCTGCACCGGCCTGACGAACAGGTGGGCCAGCGCCATGGCCAGCACGGTGACCAGCAGGATCAGCAGGGTGACCGTGATCAGGATCTGCCGCTGGAAGGCGTGGATCGGGGCGTAGGCCTCGGCCAGATCCATCTGGGCGAGGATCACCCAGTCGAAGCCGTTGATCTCCAGCGGCGCGTAGGAACTGAGCACCGGCACGCCGCGGTAGTCGACCACCTGGCGGGTGCCGCTGCCACCGGCGATGGCGCTGGTCACGGCGGGGGTGGAGACGGGCTGCTGCAGGATCGTGGTGCCGTACTGGCGGAGGCGGTTGATGGCCTCCTCCTTGAATCCGCGTGAGCGCAGCTGGGCCAGATAGGCCCTGGGGTTCTGCAGGTAGAAGCGCGAGGCCGAGCGCATGAGCCTGTCGTGGCCCACCAGGATCGTTTCGCCGGATTGCCCCAGGCCGTCCTGCTGCCAGTCCTGGTTGCCGGTCATCACGTTGTTGATCTCGTCGACGGGCATCTGGAAGGCGAGCACGCCCACCAGCCGGGAGCCGTCGTGGAGAGGGGCGGCGATGAAGGAGGCGGGGGCGCCGTAGGAGGGGGCGTAGGCGGCGAAATCGACGAGCTGGGTGAACCCCTTCTCCCTGGCGCCAATCACCTGCCGCACCAGCTGGGCGAGGTTGGTGTCCCTGTAGGGGCCGGTGAAGAGATTGGTGGCGTAGTCGGTCTCCTTGAACACGGTGTAGACGATCTGTCCCTGGGGATTGATCAGGAACATGTCGTAGTAGCCGAACTTGGCGACGATGTTGCGAAAGATCGGGTGATAGCGGCCGTGCACCTGCGCATAGGTGCTGCCGTCGGCGGCGGCCACGAGCCGCTGTTTCTTGCCGATGGGATTGGGATTGGCGGCGATGTAGTTGTACTGGAGGTGGCGGGTGGCCCGTTCGACGGGCAGATAGGCCGCCAGATTGGGGGTGCCGGCATGGATCCGGTCGAGGCGCGGCAGGAACTGCCGGCGGTAGTAGGTCTCGACGGCCGGGCCGGCGGCGGCCGGTTCGGGGGCGGTGGTCAGCTGCTGATAGGCCGCGTCGAACTGCTCGACGGCCGCGACGATCGAGAGATCTTCACTGAGTGTCTGGGTGTGATTCTGGATGTTGCGGAAATAGGATTCGATCTGATAGGCCTTCGAGGCCCGCACGCTGGTGAGCTGATTGAAGACCCGATTGGTGAGATTGATCTGGCCGCTGCGATAGCCCAGGGCGGCCGAGAACAGCGTGGAGAAGCCGCTCACCAGCAGAAGCATCAGGATGAGCTTCGATTTGATGCTCAGCCGATTCACCGAACCCCTGGAGAGGCGCTGCATCCACACCAGAGGTTGGACCATCAGGAAAGGCTGGAATCAACCTAGTCGGCCGATTCCACTCGGTTGTAGTCATTGCCACCCTTCCTCCGCGGCCCCCGGGCTTTCCACCTGGCCCTGCTGCAAGCGCCTGGCTGGCTCCAAGGATGTTATCTAGGCTACCGACAGGATGGAGGCCCCTGGATGGAACCCTGCCGGCAGCCCCCACGCGCAGGGGGGCTGATCCCCCGTCTCCGCCGCCGCCCGCTGCTGCTGGCGCCGCTGCTCGTCGCTCTGGCGCTCTGGCCGCTCGCCCCGGCTCCGGCCGTGCCGCAGAGCGTGTCGGCACCGGCGGCGGCGGGCCCGGCGCCGGCCGCCGGCATGCAGACGATCGGGCTGATCGGTGGGATCACCTGGGTGTCGTCGATCGAGTACTACCGGTTGATGAACCAGCGCGTGCAGAAGCGCTTCGGTGACAACAGCTCGGCGCGGGTGCTGATGTATTCGATCGAGTTCGGCGAGTTCTCCAGGAATGAGCGACGGGCCGAGGCGGGCGACTGGAGCGCGCTGCGACGGATCATGCTCGATGCCGCCAGCCGCCTGAAGCGCGGTGGGGCCGATTTCATCGTGATCGCCTCCAACACGATGAATTCCACCGCCGACCTGATCGAGCAGGAGGTGGGGATTCCGGTGCTGCAGATCGTCGACACCACGGGCGAGCAGATCCGGCGTGCGGGTATCCGCAAGGTGGTGCTGCTGGGCACCAAGTTCACCATGGAGGCCCCGTTCTATCGCGAGCGGCTGAAGCGCCGGTTCGGGATCGAGGTGGTGACCCCCGATCTGGCCGACCGCGACTACATCAACCGGGTGATCTTCGACGAGCTGGCCGTGGAGACGTTCACCCCCGAGGCGAAGGCGCGCTTCGTGGCGATCACCGAGAAGCTGATCCGGGAATCGGGCGCCGGCGGCGTGGTGCTGGGCTGCACTGAGATCCCGCTGCTGATCCAGCAGAAGGACCTCTCGGTGCCCACCTTCGACACGATGACGATCCACGCTGAAGCGGCGGTGGATCGGGCGCTGCGTTGAAGGAGGGGCCTTCCCCTGCCGTCACGTCCGGACGCCCCCTCAGACGTTGATGGCATCGGCCTCCACGGACTGCCGCAGCTCCTGCCTGAGGGCCTGCTCCGCCACCAGAACGCCATCGGCCTCGCCCCCTCGTGGCGTTCATGGCGGGCAAACCCCAGACACCGAAACGGCTCGGTGACGTCCCCGGCGCGGCCCCCCTCGCGGCGGTGCTCGCGCCCAAACAGCAGCACCCGTGAACCCCGCGCCTCGTGGTGGATGGTGCGCTGCCCGTTGGGGGCGTCGCCTGTCAGGAGCCCGAACGCGGCTTCGATTTCGGCGCGCCTGTAGAGGCCGTGGACGCGCAGGGGCACCGGCAGGGCCCAGGGCAGCGGGAGGAGGCGTCGCTGAGCCCTGTCCGTTCTCCGGAGACGACAGCGAATCCGGCCGCCTTGGTGAAGGCAGGTCAGAATGGGGTCATGGCCATCGCATTGACCCCAAATCAACGTGAGGCGATCACCGAGGCCTGCCGCCGCCATCAGGTGGCTCGGCTGCATGCCTTCGGTTCTGTTGTGGGCTCTCACTACCAACCAGGCGTGAGCGATATCGACCTGCTGGTGGAATTCAAGCCCTGCGATCCGGGGGCTCTCTACAAGTCGTATTTCAGTCTGCTGAATGAGCTTTGCCAGCAACTTCCAGCCCCGGTTGACCTTGTGATGGCAGACGCGGTTCGCAACCCCTATGTCAAGGCTTCGATCGAAGCTGACAAGCAGATTCTTTATGCAGCGTGATCCGTCTGCGTATCTCAATGACATCATTGAGGCGGCTGCGCCATCGAGGAAGCTACGGATGGACTCAATGGTGAGACTTATGGTCAAAGCCGCCTGATTCGCTCGGCGGTGGAGCGGGAGTTCATCATCATTGGAGAAGCACTCAAGGTGATCTCCTGGAGGCGGCCAGCTCTGTTCGCTCCCATACCGGAGGGCAGACAGATCATCGACTTTCGCAATCTTCTGACCCATGAGTATCTGAACGTGAGTGATCGTCTTGGCTGGGGTGCCATTCAGGTTGATCTGCCCACTCTCAAGGCCCATTGCCAAGTCCTGCTGCAGGAGTTGAACCCGGGCTGACGCCGCAGCCCCCCGCAAACCGCCAACCCCATCACCGGCATCCACCCCACCGGGATCGGCCTCTCCAGCCGCCAGCGAATCGCCATCGGCCGCTCCCCCTCGTGGCTCTCCCAGTGGAACAGGGAGGGACCGAGGGCCAGGTCGCGGTAGCGGGTGGAGGGGGAGAAGAGGGCTTCGCTTTTGCGCAGGGTGATGAACAGCAGGTCGGTGGCGCTGCTCTGGTGCCAGAGCACACCTTCGCGGTGGATCCAGGGGGCGTCGGCGGTGAGGACGCCGAAGGCGGCTTCGATCTCGGCGCGGTGTAGCGGCCGTGCACGCGCAGGGGCACCGGCAGGGTCCAGGGCAGGGGGTGGAGCTTCGCTTGCCCTCGGCTGTCAGAGCAGCTGGCGGAACTGCTCAGGCGTCAGAGCTGCATCACGGGCGATGGCGCCCATGGTGATGGCGTTGATCGGGTCATGGCGCGGAATCACGAGACGCGTGGTGCCATTGCTCATGATCAGGTGGCCTGATTCCCGCACGACGCGATAGCCGAGCTTCTGGAACACCCGCACGGCCTGTTTCTGGCTGATCCCGGGCAGCCGGGGCATTACAGCGCCAGTTCGAGCGTTTCCACGCTCTTGACGCCAGCCTCCTCGGCCTCCACCTCAAGCCAGAGGGCGATGGCCTCACGGATGTTTGCCAGGGCTTCATCGCGGTTCTCCCCCTGCGAATGGCACCCGGGCAGATCCAGACAGCTCACGGCCCAGCCTTCATCCGTTTCCAGGAGACGAATGCGATAGCTCATGGTGTGACCTAGCCCTTTTCACCCAGTCTGGCGCCCCCTTCAAACCGCCAACGCCATCACCGGCAGCCACACCGCCGGGATCTCACGCTCCAGCCGCCAGCGAACCGCCATCGGCCGCTCCCCTTCGTGGCTCTCATACCGCGCAAACCCCAGGCACACGAACGGCTCGGTGACGGTGCCCTGCCGCCGCAGCTCTCGCACGTAGCCGAAGGCTTCCGCGAAGCGGTACAGCAGCATCCGTGAGCCGCGCGCCTCGTGGTGGATGGTGCGCTGCCCGACGGCGGAGGCGGCGGTGGTGGTGCTCTAGCTCTCCCAGTGGAACAGGGAGGGGCCGAGGGCCAGGTCGCGGTAGCGGAGACGAGGGCTTCGCTTTTGCGCAGGGTGATGAACAGCAGGTCGGTGGCGCTGCTCTGGTGCCAGAGCACTCCTTCGCGGTGGATCCAGGGGGCGTCGTTCTCGTCGAGCACGGCGAACGCGGTCAGGATCTCGGCCCGGGGGTAGCGGCCGTGCACTCGCAGCGGCACCGGCAGCACCCCGGCTTGCGTAGGCACGCATGGCGTGGGTAAAGTGCTGAAGTGATCAGGTCGTTCCGTTGCCGCGACACCCGGGCTCTCTTTGAGGGCCGGCCGGTCAGGCGATTCGGCAGCTTTGCCCGGGTTGCCTACCGCAAGCTGGCCATCCTCGATGCCGCAGGCTGTCTGAACGATCTGCTGATTCCGCCCGGCAACCGCCTGGAGCAACTTCGGGGAGACCGCCATGGCCAGCACAGCATTCGCATCAACGACCAGTTCCGCATCTGCTTCGTCTGGACGGAAGCCGGCGCAGAGGAGGTCGAGATCGTTGACTACCACTGAGCTGGTGCCTCCAGGCGAGGTGTTGCTGGAGGAATTTCTGCGCCCGATGGGAATCAGCCAGTACCGGCTGGCCCTGGCCATCGGTGTGCCGGAAAGCCGCATCAACGCGATCGTGAAGGGGCGAAGAGCTATCACGGCCGACACGGATCTGCGCCTCTGCCGTTACTTCGGGCTCAGCGAAGGCTTCTGGCTGCGCATGCAGGCCAACCACGACCTCAAGCTGGCGAAGCGCGATCTGGGTGATGCGCTGCAGGCGATCCAGCCCCTGCAGCAGTCCTGACGCTCCTCAAACCGCCAACCCCATGACCGGCAGCCCCGCCGCCGGGATCTCCCGCTCCAGCTGCCAGCTGATCGCCATGGGTCGCTCGCCCTCATGACTCTCGTAGCGCGCAAACCCCAGGTACACAAATGGCTCGGTGACCGTGCCCTGCCGGCGCTGCTCTCGCACGTAGCCGAAGGCTTCCGCGAAGCGGTACAACAGCACCCGCGACCCCCGCGCCTCATGGTGATGGTGCGCTGCCCGGTGGCGGAGGACGCGGTGGTGGTGCTCTGGCTTTCCCAGTGGAACAAGCTGGGGCCGAGGGCCAGGTCGCGGTAGCGGGTGGAGGGGGAGACGAGGGCTTCGCCTTTACGCAGGGTGATGAACAGCAGGTCGGTGGCGGTGGGCTGGTGCCAGAGCACGCCTTCGCGATGGCTGCAGGGGGCACCGCGGTCGTCGACGGCAGCGAAGGCAGCGAGCACTTCGGCGCGGGAGTAGCGGCCATGCACGCGCAGCGGCACCGGCTGCGCCCAGGGCGGCGGCGGTGGCGCGGAGGCGCTTTGCGGCCCGCCACGCCTAGAGTCGATCACACCAGAAGGTGCAGGCATCGATGACATCCCAACGGCTGAAGGTTGTTGTGGAGCGCCACGCCGATGGGTATGTGGCTTACCCCTTGGGCATCCACGGAGTGGTTGTGGGCCAGGGTGACACCTACGACGAAGCTCTGGAGGATGTGCGCTCCGCGATCGCTTTCCACCGCGAAGCATTCGGCCCTGATTCACTGGATCAGGATGATCCTGTGCAGGAGGTCTTTCTGGCGGAAACGGTACTGGCCGGCTGATGCCAAAGTTTCCAGTCGACGCGCCGCGGGATCGCGTGTTGAGGGCACTGCAGCGACTGGGATTTGAGCTGATCCGAGAAGGGAATCACATCGCCCTGGCGCGGACGAATGAGGACGGCACGCGTTCGCCCCTCACCATGCCCAACCATCGGCTGATCAAGGGGTCGACGTTGAGGTTGATTCTCAGACAATCGGAAATCAGCAGGGAAGATTTTCTTGAGGCCTACGAGGAACGCTGACTTCCCCACTCAACCCGCCAACCCCGCCGTTATGCCAAGCAACAGCCTGGCCACCATGCCGCCGGGATCTCCCGCTCCAGCCGCCAGCGGAGCACCATGGGGCGTTTGCCCTCATGGCTCTCGTACCGCGCATAGCCGAGGCAGCGGAACGGCTCAGTGACCCCGCCACCCCGGCCGCCCTCCGGGCGCTGGGCCGGTGCCAGAGCACGCCTTCGCGGTGGATCCAGGGGGCGTCGGCGGTGAGGACGCCGAAGCCGCAAGGCTTCTGCGTAGGCGAAGCCTTCTCGAAGAGAAGCAGTGGGCGGCTTCGATTACGGCGCGGCTGTAGCGGCCGTGCACGCGCAGGTTCAGGTTCCGCGATGAAAGGCGTCAGAGGACATCGATGAACGTTTCTGCGTCCACTCCTGCCTGGCGAAGCACGCTTCCCAGTGTTCCCACAGCCAGATCGCGGCGATGGAGTGGCACCACGCAGGTGACGCTGGCTTCGCCACTCTCAGGGTTGCTTGACGGTCTTCGCAGCACCACATGGCTGCCTTTCTGGCGCACGATCTCGAAGCGGTGGCAACTTAGGCAACGTTGACCTCGAAGGTGGTCAGCAGCCGCGGTGCCAGCGCAAGTTGCGGGCATTCCTCCAGGTAGAGCTCGGTGGCTTCGCGCAGGTTGGCCAGGGCTTCCTCGATGGTGTCGCCCTGGCTCGCGGTGCCGACCTCCGGGCACTCCGCCACGTAGACCTCGTCTTCCCGGTACAGGATCGCCGTGAGGCGCTGGGGGGTGGCGGTCGTCATGGTCGCCGGGGTGGTGTGGCCTCCAGTCTGGCGGGTCTCAAACCGCCAACGCCAACTCCGGCACGAACGCCGCCGGAATCGCTCTGTGCAGCCGCCAACGAATTGCCATCGGCCGCTCCCCCTCGTGGCTCACGTAATCCGCGAAGCCCAGACACAGGAACGGCATGGTCACCCCGCCGCGCTTGTTCTCCTCCCGCACAAACAACATCACCCGGCTGTCCAGCTCCCGGTGGTGGATGTATCTCTGCCCGGTGGCGGACGCTTCCCGGGTGAGGCTCTGGCTCTCCCAGTGGAACTCCCACGGGGAGATGGCGTAGTCGTTGTAGCGGGTGGTGGGGGAGAACAGTCGCTCGGATTTCTTGAGGGTGATGAAGAAGACGTCGCACTGGGTGGCGTCGTCAAAGAACACTCCCTCGCGGCCCGGGAAAGGGCGGGCCTCGTTCAGCAACCCAAAGGCGGCGAACACCTCGGCGCGGGAGTAGCGGCCGTGGAGTTTGAGGGGGATGGGGGGCGGATCGGCGCGGCCCCAGTCGAGCGGGCTCACCAGATGGTCGGTGCGCTCCAGCAGCAGCACGAACAGCTCCACGAGTTCGGCGCGGAGGTCGGCGGCGGCCCAGAGCCGGACGAGGGCCTCGGCCAGGGGCAGGTGCTGCCGGCCGCTGCCCCAGAGCTGGGCCATCAGCATGCGCCAGCGGCGTTCGGTGGCGGCATCGAAGCCCGCCGGATCGGGCGGGGCTGGGCGCTGCAGCTGATCTGTCAGCCAACGCAACCGCTCCTGGTCGTCCAGATGCAGCAGGCCCCCGGCGATGCCCCGCCCCAGCCGCTCCTCATCGCCGGTGGCCGCCCCCGCGGCCAACCACCCCAACTCCCGCTGCAGCAACGCCCACGAGCCCGCCACCTTGTAAAACTCCCCCACCTCCATCCCGAGCCCCTCCAGCAACGCCGCCAACGAACAGCGCCCGAGGCTGCGGGCTTCGGCGAGCAGCTGGGGCCGCCGCGTGGGCAGCGACTCGCGCAAATTGGCAAGCACCCGCTCGCTCGACACTCGATCGAGCTGCAGGCTGCAGCCGGCCGGCAGGAAGGGAAACCCGTCTTTGATTTGCTGTTCCAGCTGGTCGCGCGTGCCGCCGAGCAGGGCGCGGTAGCGCAGATCGAAGCGGAAGCTTCGGTGGGCCTGGCCGATGAAATCCAGCACCGTGAGGCAGCTCTTGCCCCGGCAGAGGCGCAGACCGCGGCCGAGTTGCTGCAGGAACACGATGGCGCTCTCGGTGGGCCGCAGGAACAGCACCGTGTCGATCTCGGGGATGTCGAGGCCTTCGTTGAACAGATCCACGGCGAACAGGATCTGCAGCTCGCCGGATCGCAGGCGGCGGATCTGCTCGGCGCGCTGCTCGCGGGGGCTGGAGGCATCCAGGGCAGCGGCGCGCAGGCCGACGGCCACGAACTTGCGGGCCATCCAATGGGCGTGCTCCACGCTCACGCAGAAGCCCAGGGCCCGCATCGAAGCCAGATTGGTGACCTTGTCTGCCAGTTCGCGCAGGATCAGGCGCAGGCGGGCGTCGTCGGCGGTGTAGAGGTTGGTGAGGGCTTCGCTGGCGTAGCCGTTGCGGCGCCATTCGATCTGCGAGAGGTCGGTGCCGTCGTGGAGGCCGAAGTAGTGGAAGGGGCAGAGCAGGCCCTGCTCCAAGGCGCTCCAGAGGCGCAGTTCGGCGGCGATGCGGCCATCGAACCAATGGAGGATGTCCTCACCGCCGGTGCGCTCGGGGGTGGCGGTGAGGCCCAGCAGCAGGACGGGCGCCAGGTGGCGCAGCCAGCGCTCGTAGCTGGCGGAGGCGGCGTGGTGGAACTCATCGACGATCACCACGTCGAACGTGTCCGGCGCCAGGTCCGCCGGATCCAGCCCAGCGAGCGACTGCACCGAGGCGAACACATGGCGCCAGTTTTCGGGCTTCTTGCCATCCACCAGCAGCTCGCCAAAGGAGCCATCGCGCAGCACCTGGCGGAAGGTGGCGAGGCTCTGCTGCAGGATTTCGCGCCGGTGGGCCACGAACAGCAGGCTCGGGTGCCCCGGACCGGCCTGGCGGGCGTAATCGAGGGCGGCGATCACGGTTTTGCCCGTGCCGGTGGCGGCCACCACCAGGTTGCGCAAGCGGCCATGGAGGCTGCGCTCGGCCGACAGCTTGTCGAGGATCTCCTGCTGGTAGGCGTAGGGACGGATGTCGAAGAAGCTGAGCGGGGTGGCCTCCGCCGCCGAGTCCCCCGCCGACTCCTCGCGCACGGCCCGATCAAAGCGGCTCTGCTCCAGTTCGCTGGCCCGGTAGGGCTCGAACTCGCCCTCCTCCCAGTAGCTGTCAAAGGCGGCCTGGAACTTGGCCAGGATGCCCTCGTTGTCGTGGGCGGAGAGGCGCACGTTCCACTCCAGGCCGTCGTGCAAGGCGGCGGTGGAGAGGTTGGAGGAGCCGATGTAGGCGGTGGAGGCAGGGGGGGAGCCTGAGAGGCCGGGCCGATGGAACAGCCAGGCTTTGGCATGGAGGCGGGTGCGGCGGGTGTCGTAGCTGACGCGCACTTCGGCGCCGTGCTCCACCAGCCAATCGAGGGAGCGGCGATCGGTGGCGCCCAGGTAGACGGTGGTGAGCACCCGCAACGGGCGGCGGGGCTGGGCCTGTAGGAACTCGCTGAGCGCAGGCTGGAGCAGGCGCAGGCCGCTCCACTTGATGAAGGCGCAGAGCAGGTCGATCCGCTGGGCGGAGGGGATTTCGTGGATCAGCGCTTGCCCCACCGACGGTTCGCCGCTGGCGTTCACCAGCAGGGTGCTGTCGGCCAGAGGGATGAGCGGACGGATGGATTCGGCCTGGCCGGGCAGGAGCGCCGTGGATCGGATCTCCGAGAGCAGCCGGGCGGAGGGGTGCAACAGGTCGCCGGTGGAGATGGCGCGGGGTGCCTGGCTCTGGAGCAGGCCCACCAGTTGGTTCACCAGGGCCAGCTGGTGCTCAGGGGTGGCGCCACCGCTCAGATGCTCCAGGGCAATGCGGGCCAGATCCGCCAGGTGCCGGGCCAACAGGCGCGGGGCTTCCTGGGGATCAAGGTCGTCCTTGTCATAGAGCTCTCTCGCCAGCTGGCTCAGTTGGTGCTCCAGGCCTTCGGTGAGGAGTTGCTGGTATAGGCCGGGGGGTGGGGCCTGGTCGGGCATGGGTATCTGTGCATATGGCTTCGAGGCCCGAGCCTGATGTAGAGGGGTTTGGGATGTCTGAAAAGATGCTATCAGCACTCAGTAACTCTTCGGCATTCATCGTAGAGATGAGTTGGTGTATTCGCTAGCAGAAACTAAGTTGTTTCTGTTTCTGGTCATGAGCCAACTTATATAAGTGGCCGCGTAAAGAGATTCGTAGATCCGCCTCGGGAATGGACGCCACTGGATCTCAGCTCATCATTTTGAGTGCTTCCAAGGCAAGTAAGCGATGAGATTCATGAATAGGCAGCAAGGTGGCGGCCACTTGGCTTACTCTTTCGTGCAGGATAAAGAGCCTGACGGGCCTCGAAGTGGCGATGCCAAGAGTCGTGAATGGCCTGCATGGTCAGGTGTTATGGCAATGATAGTGTGCTAACATTATCGTCTTCAGGCTCGAAAGAAGATTCATGGTGCACATTGTTCTGGGGCTGGCTTTAATGCCTCCACGAGTATGGATGTGCAAGGCAATGCATCTTGATGTATTTACATATAAATAATTGCCCGTATTGCTGCCAGATGCTTTTTATCAGAACTTTGCTAGGATTTACCCCAAGGCAACCAGCCTGCCTAGGCTATGAATCTATTCAAGACAGGGAGTTTAGTTGAAGATGCGTTACTTGACGCGCCCAATCCTAAGCCGAGTGCAGCAGACAAGTCACGGTTTGGCAAAATTGCTAGCATCTATACGGCCTTCTCGCGAGAGTTTGCAGAGTTCTCTTTAGACCTTTGCATAGAATCTGGATGCCGAACGATAGTTGATCCGTTTAGTGGGATGGGAACACTTGCGGAGGCTGCCCGATCGAGGCCTGTTAATCTCAAATTCTCAGACATAAGCCCATTTGCAATTCTCTCTGGAACTTTGCGAGCAGCCTCCCAAGCAAAGATTGAGGCTAGCATCGCGCTTCTTGAGTCACTTGTCGACCAAGTTAATGCGAAAGATGAGTCTGAGTTTTACTCATGTTTGATTGGGCTAATCTTCAACACGAATGATGCCTCGATCGACAGCATTCTGACAAATCCGTTAAGACAGCGAAACGTAGAAGCATCTCTCATGATGTATCTATCTGCACTCAGTCGAATTCATTTGCATAAGAGTTTTACAGGTTCAAATCCAACTTGGGTACGTAGTCCCGATGAAGCAGCTGATGCTGGGGCAACAAGGGCTGCAATAGAATCGACCCTAGAGATGGTTCGAGAGTATACAAAGACTCTGACCAAGATTCATCCAAGAAATCGGACTGTGGCCACTTGGTCGAGTATCGAGAATCTTAAAATGCCTGAGGGCAAAGTGGATGCAATTGTAACGTCTCCCCCATATGCGAACCGGACTGACTACATTCGTCATTATCAGCCTGCAAGCGAACTTCTGTTGTCAGCGACTGACCGAGATGAGAGGGCAATAAGAGCTGCACAAATTGGCACTCCACTCATTCGATCAGCAGAAGATCTAGCAGTGACGATGCCCAGTCAAGTAAAGTCGGTATTAGAGCAAGTTCGAACACATCCTAGTTACGCCTCCGAGCGCTACTACTACAAAGGCTTCCTTTACTATTTCTCTGATATGTCTAATGCACTGCTCGCCATGAGAGCCTGGCTTGTAGATAAAGGCATTTTAATTATGGTCGTGCAAGACACCTACTACAAGGAGCTCTCTATCCCTTCAGTGAGCATGCTTATTGAACTTGCAACTTCGCACGGATTCGTGCTTGTCGGACGTAGGGATTGGCGAGTTCAACGCCGGCTATCTCAACTCAGCCCTCATTCTCGTATGAGCATGCCAAACAGAGCGCCTAATGAATCAGTGATCGTGTTTAGTAAATAGCCTTTTGAAACTGAGGTTCATGATACCACCCATATGAAGATTCTGTAAATGATCTGCAAAACTCTGAATATGGACAACAGTTTGGCGAGAGTGCTGCTAACTCCTTTGGAAGCTCCTGCGAAGCAGAGCCGATACAGTTGGGCGTGATTGGCGTGCACACCGATCGGCCAAGGTGCCACTCTACCTGGTTGACTACAGCAATATCCAAGTTGGCGTAGAAGGCAGTTAACTCCAATGCTTCTTCAACCATCTTGCGCAAAAGCATCACTAAGCGCGTTCTAGATGAAACGCCACGCTTGCTAAGTTGCTCCCTAACGAATTGATCGGTTGGGTAAACTCTCCCAGTTCGAATATAGAGACGGATGATGTGGTACTCAATTGCAGGCCTAAGGAACTGTGGATCTGAAAAGATGAGCACACCCTCTCGATAGAGATCGTGAGCAAGCACCCTCAGCTTCTTCTCGAGCGTGTCTTCAGCGAAGGCTGATATCCCACGCATAACTTCGTAGAATCCACCTACCCCTTCGAGGCGCGGGTTCTCAACTAGTTGCGAGATACGTCCAGAATCGATAAGTGCCTGCAACTCTACGGCCGTAGTTCTCAACATGCGGGCGCGCGTCACAGCTTGAATACGCTCCGGTTTATAATATCCTGCAAGAAGGTTCCGAAGCTTTGCAGGTCGGACGCCTGCTACCTCGACGAGTTTTCGCTCAGGATCTGGAAGCAGCCAGGCTGACATTGCTTCTTGTAGGAAATCCCAATTGAATTGCTGGCATATCGAAACAAACAGGGTCTTGAATACCAGTTGAGAAGTGGCTGGTAGGTGAGACCAATTTTCGGCCTTCACCTCCAGCCGTAAGCCCCGTAAGCGATCTGCTGCAAATCGACAACGAAACTGATCGATGTCAAATGGATTACCGCTAAGCGCACGGTCAAGCGTCATCAAGATGGCCCAGATGAAGCCGCTTGTGCTCCAGATAGGTAGACCTCTCAGGGGTCATTTTGATCTCAAGTCTGACGCGTTCTACTTCATATCCGGCGGCCCGCATCGCCTCTACTTTTTTGGGGTTGTTAGAAGCAAAACGTATACGAACACCTGAATATACCTGTCGAAGCGCGTCTATATGCACATCGAAAGTTCTCGGGTCCGGTGGATACCCAAGCCGTTCGAACGCAGCGGACGTTGAGACACCCTCCGACTGCTGAAGGGCAATAGCGCGAATCTTGTCAGCGATACCAGTACCACGACCTTCCTCCCAAGCATATACAATGAGCCCACCTTGGCTGAGGATCAGATCAATTGATGCATCCAGTTGTGCTCCACAGTCGCAATCGATGGCATGAAAAGACTCTCCAAAAACGCAGGATGAGTGAAACCGCACGATCGGTACCTCAGGCAACGAGGGACTTGAGGCAATCAAAATCGATTGTCCTCTGACATCTACTACCCTTGTCCGAAGCTTTCCTTTGGGAGCTTCTACCATGACCCACGGTGAAGAAGGAATCTCCTCCTCTGTACTCACGCAGCCCTGATCTTCATTCATTTGACTATGCCTACCACTGCAGGTGAGGATTCTTTGCCCCAGCGGTTATTCGGACGCGAATCGCTCATTGAAGATGCTGGCAGAGATGTTGGCAATGGAGTCAGCATGTTCGCAATCGAAGGAGCTACAGGCATTGGTAAATCAGCGCTGATGGCCCAATTGAGTGGGACAGTTCGAGGAGAAAGTGGACACGCGCTTGCTGCTATCAATGCAGCACAGAGGCCAAGTGAGGAATTGGTCGTTGCATCAATATACCAGCAACTTTTCAAGATTGACAGTGCCCCTAGAGCCTTGTTTAACAAAGCGGTAGAGAGGTTTCGTTCTGACTTGCCTGGTGCTGTGCGAAAGGTATTCGTAGCGCTATTGGCGGATGGTCTGAAATTGGTCACTGATAAGGCCGAGAACACCATTGGAGCACTAGGTGAGATCGCTGGAGGTGATGGCGCCTCAAGCGATATTGCAGATCAGCTTTTAGCACTTGACGGAGACAGCCGCAGGTACTTCATTCGTGAGTTTCTGTATGCTATTGCTGATATCGCTGGTGGCGCGGTCATAGCGATCGATAACTTTGATAGCGCAGACAATAGCCTCGTCGGCTTCATCCGTTTCTTGATCAAGGAAAGGCCTCCTCGAGTTCGCATACTCCTTGCGCATAACAGCGAAGTCGGTGACAATAGCAGCTGGGACAATGTGGTCGCTGATCTTCGCGCAGGTGGCGGCAAGCTCATGCAATTGAGATCGCTAGATCAATCCGCCGTGTCTAGTTGGTTCCAGGACATATTTGGGAGGAACCCCACATCAAGTGAGCTGGAGGAACTACTAGCTGAAACCCACGGCCGTCCATACAGTATTGACCTCGCCTTTCGTGCTCTGAGAGAAGGTAACTCTGGTGGAGTTAAATCAGATTACTCCGGCTACTATGAACGGTCCCGCCGTCGCCTGAGCAAAGATGCGCGTGCAGTTGCTGAGCTCCTTGCTCTGTTGAGTCGAGACACTCTTATCGACTCAGACCTACTCGCTTACGCCGCAGAATGCCTCAATATAGACAGTCTTTCATCTGCACTTGATGAGCTTATTGATCAGCGACTTCTTCGCAGAGAGGACAGCTATCTTGGTCTTGCGCATTCTCTGGCTCAAGAAACTTTGCAGCAGACAATCAGCCAGCCTCGAAGGAGCCAACTTTGTCAAGCCTGGTATACTGCAGTCCACCAATTACCCGTCGTGGAATTGGCTTCCGCTTCGGCGGTAGGCCTCTTGCCGGCGATTGTCGACCCGCTGTGCGATAACCGTTCCCCATCTGATGTTGTCCAGATTGGGACACGTCTCATCGAGAGTGGTCAAGTTCGCGCCGGTCTAGAGTTTGTTGATCGTTCCTGGCGCGTAGCCGACACAGGAATTGGTAAAGCCGATGACGTATTCAATTATGCGATGCTAGCAGCTCAGACTCGACTTGATATTGGACGATATAGAGAGGTAGATGGACCTCTTGCACACGCTGAGCTGATGGCAGGGACCGCTGACTCAAAGCTTGCCCAGGTTGAGATTCTTCGTATGAAGCTCGCCTTGCGGCGAAATGCCTATGCGGATCTTTCTCCACTTGCAGAATCGATTCGAGGACGCGTTTTTGATGACTTACGCCTCCAGGTAGAGCGCGAGCTTGTGCTTAATGTTGCCCTTAGAGACTTGATGGACCTCGGTGAACTATCTGCTTCTCGCGATCGCCTTTTGGAACTTCGTGCACAGAGCGATCTTGATCAACAGAATTCTATTGACCGTGCGCTTGCTCGCTCCTCAGCAAAGCTCGGTGACTCGGACTCTGCCCTGGCCTTTGCAAACTCCGCTCTGCAATCGAGCAATGACTTAAGCTCCATTCGTGCGGTTGGCAATGCGAATTTAGCCTTCGGTGAGGCGTCCCGCTACCGAAAAGACTACGCTAGCGCGATGGAAGGATATGCTAAAGCAGTGGCAATCGCCAGAGCAACTGGAAACCGAGACTCTCTTCTTTGGTCGCTGCTGGGGATAGTCGCCGGCTGTATTGAACAGGATGATGGTGCGGCTGCGACCGGTCCCCTTGAAGAACTGGATGCGCTCTTAGGCGAGCCCGGTTATGAGCATCCGTTGGAGACAGCCCATACCGCACTTCTCCATTCGTTATATGCCTCAAGTGAAGAAACTGGGACTAATGCTCTGCAGTTATACAAGCAACTCGGTGTGGTTTGGCCAGAGAAATATCTCCTTGACTTCTTCAGGAATGGTAGAGCGATTCGGACTATTCTTCTATAGTCTCTTATTGGTCTGTGTGTATTAGTCGCTGCGTGCTCTTTTGGCACTGTTTCCTGCTTCGCCTAAGTCTGCTGTGCTGCTATAGCCTTCTTGTTTGGTTGTGCTGGTGCCTAAGATGAAATCGCGCAGCAACGTCGGCAATGATGTTAAGATTACCCTCCTTGCTATATGCTCGCTGGCTGCAGCTTTTGGATAGGCTCGCCAATCGCTATCAATGTAACGCGATTGGTGTGATCTTCGGATCTGGCCTGTAGGCAACTTGTTCGACTGGTGATGCTCTTGATCTGCTTTTCATTTATAGTCTTGGCATTGATCTGTTAGATAGGTGCATCTCATTGAGCGATAGGTTTGGCTAACCTATTGGGACCCGCATAAATCGCGGTCTGCTTGCTCAGTGTTTTCCGGTAAAAGCAATTTTTGATATTGACTGTATTGGCTTTTCGGCACCTTGTTCTGGCCGTGGCATTTCATCAGAATGTTGATGAAGCCCAGCCTTCTGATTTATCATTTGGTAATCTTCTGAGCCGGGTTACGCACCTTCAGGTTGGACAGCTCTAGTGGCTTCATGGGCTGATTTGCTTGGCTCATCCTCATGTGGCAGAGCACAAACTCTCGCATGCGAAGAGAGAGGATTGAAGTGTTTCAGGTCTTGGAGCGATCATGGCGGCTGCCGGACTCAAGAACCAGGTTTGGTTTTGGGCGGCCCGGCAGGTAGGTGCCCCTGCTGGGATCCCCTCTGGTATGGGAGTGCAGCGGCTGCAGCCAGCCCGGCTCCAGGTGTGGCTTTGCCGCCCCTGTCCCCTTCATCCGCACGACCGATGGGCAGGCCACAGCTCAGTGTGCTGTTTGCCCTTGATAACCCCCCGAACGCCTCCGCGGGGGCAGTCGTCATCACCTGTTCGCCTCGGGATCAGATGCCAGTGGACATGAAACACCGTCTGCCCCGCCGCCTCGCCTGAGTTCAGCCCCCCTCTTGCATTGAGCAAACCAGCCCAGCCGCTGATCGTGGCGTCCTGGGCGCTGAGCTGATCCCGCCGCAGCTTCAGCAGTTCCACCACGGCGTTCCACTCCGGCTGGTGCAGCTCCAGCCCATCGGCCACATGCCGACGCGGGATCAGCAGGCTGTGCCCCTCGCTCACGGGATAGGCATCGGCGATGCAAAGCGCCAGCTCGTTCTCCAGCAGCACCCGGCCGCTGCCCTCCAGCGCGCAGAACACAAAGCCCGCTTCGCGGTGGCCGTAGCTGGCCTGCACGCCGCGGAAGTCGGTGCGCCCTCTTGCGTAGGCAAACAGCCGTCCCGCTTGCCGGCGTTGCAGCGGAAGCAGAGGGCCTGCAGGTTGGTGATGGCGTCGGAGCCGCCCTGTTTCTTGGGGATGATGGGTGCCACCTCCAGGGCTCGCTGGTGCTCGTGTGCACCGCAGCACTCGCAGCGGCCCCGGGCGCATCGGTTAACCCGTTACTTCACCGAGCCGCTGATCGGGGTACTCGCAGAAGGCATCGAGGCGCTGGCGGCAGAGCTCCAGCAGCGCGTCACGCTCGCGATCGCTCAACTCGTCGCCGCCGATCAGGCTGTAGGCGCCGTTGCCGCAGGCGGTGATGCCGTTGCCGGTGAGCACCCTGCCCACCATGCGCTTCCCAGGATGAGGCGGGCCACGTCCTGCGCTGGGGCGGGGCTGCAGCGGCCGGGCAGTTCCAGGAGCATCAGGGGTTGGTCGATGGGGCTAATGCGCATCCGCTTGGCGATGTACTGCCGCAGGCGCTCTTAGGTGGCGGAGGGGGGTCGGGGGTAAGGGGCTTCCTGGCTGGGGTGAGACAGGGGGTGGCACTGACAAAGGAGAAGCCTTGCTGCCGTGGCGCTCACGCGCTCTCCTTCACCCCACAACGACCTGGCGCCTAGAGCCCATCAGCGGGTTCGCCCCGTGGGCACGTAGCACGCGCGCTAACATGGAAGGGTCGTTTCGGGTTGAGTACTACAGCGCTCGTGTTCGCGAGGACATCGAGGACTGGCCCGTGGATCTGCTGGCGCGATGCGACGAGCTGCTCGACCTCCTCGAAGATCACGGTCCCCAGCTCGGGCCTCCTCACTCCAAGGCCATGGGCGGCGGCCTGTTCGAACTCAGGCCGATGGGCCGCTCCGGTACCGGGCGAGCTTTCTATTGCTTCTGCAGTGGGCGGGTGATCACCGTGCTCCATGCCTTCGTGAAGAAGACCCAGAAAACACCCAGGCGTGAGCTCCTCATCGCTCGCGAACGCCTCAGGAACGTCAAACGCCATGGCTGACATCCCCTATCAACCGGTCAACCGCAATCGCGGCGCCGAACGCGCCCGGCTCGATCAGGTGCCGGGCTACAGCGAAGCGCGGCAGGAGGCTGCCGAGGAATTCCGTCTGCTCCGGCAGCTCCTCGAGGCACGCCAGCGGGCCGGTCTCACCCAGGAGGAGGTCGCCGTGCGGATGGGCACCACGCGCAGCGCCATCAGTCGGCTCGAGGGATCCCGCAAGCACCTGCCCGCACTGTCCACTCTCCGTCGCTATGCCGATGTGCTTGGCTGCGATGTGGAGATCCAGTTGGTGCCTCGAACCTCTGATGACGCTTCACCGCCTTGGTGAGAGGCGGTGGAAGGCATCGAGGCGCTGGGGGCAGAGCTCCAGCAGCGCGTCGCGCTCGCCATCGCTCAGCTCATCGCCGCCGATCCGGCTGTCGTGGCCATCGCCATAGGCGGTGATGCCGTTGAAGGTGAACCCGGCCCACCATGCGCGTCCCAGGATCCGGCGGGCAACGTCCTGCGCCGGGGCCGGGCTGGGTGAGACGGGGGGTGGCACTTGCCCAGCGAGGTTCCCTCTCCGTTTGGCCATGCCCACCCTGCTCGCGGTTTCTGTCAGCGGCTCCACCCCAGCCACGCTGGGCGGTGATCCGCTTTGATCCCCTCAAGCGGCTGCGGACTCTGGAGCAGCGAGGCCTGGATTGTCTCGATGCTGCACGCGTCTTTGCCGGGCCGACGCTGGAGTTTGAAGACCGCCGGCGCGACGATGGTGAGGTTCGGACTGTCTGCCTGGGTCTGCTTGAGGGTCGCATGGTCGTGATCATCGACAGCCAGCGTTCCTTTTTCCGTCAGATCATTTCGATGCGTAAGGCCAATGCAAGAGAGCAACTTCGTTTTCGCCACCACTTCTCCTGATGACCCGATTCGCTCGGATCTACAGCGTGTCGATGCGCATGTCATCCAGCCTGAAGAGTATGCCGAGATTCCGGAGATCACTGATAACGATCTGGCACGTGCTGTGATCAAGCGTCCCCGCACGCTCGATCAACCTCAGTAGCGCTGCTTCCTTTTGATCGCCCCCGAGCCCCACTCTCGGCCGCTCACGTTCCCCCTGTCGCTCAGTTCGTCGCCGCCGATCAGGCTGTCGTGGCCATCGCCTTAGGCGGCGATGCCGTTGAAGGTGAACCCGGCCCACCATGCGCTTCCCAGGATCCGTCGGGCCACGTCCTGCGCTGGGGCGGGGCTGCGGTGGCCGGGCGCCATGGCCAGGTCTGGCTCTGAGCGGCCCGCCAGGCCATCGCCCCTGCTGGGATCCCGTCTGGCTGTGCCGCCCCAGCCCCCCCCACCCAAAGACTGATGACAAAAGGCACACAGGGTCTTATGGTGTTGCCATGAAGCCCTTTCGCTGGAGCTCAGGCAAGAACGAGGTCCTTCAGGTTCAACGAGGAGTTTCCTTCGAGGCCGTGGTGGTCGCTATCGAATCCGGTGATCTGCTCGACATCGTTGAGCATCCGAACCAGGCCCGCTACCCAGGTCAGCGCATTCTTGTCGTTCTGATCTCCGGCTATGCCCATTTGGTGCCTTATGTCGAGGCCGACGATCACCTCTTTCTCAAAACCATCATTCCCAGCCGCAAAGCCACCATCGCCTACCGCCCAGGAGACGCACCATGAACCCCCTTGATCACGAAGAGCAGGAGATCCTGGAAGCCTTCGAAGCGGGCACGCTCCGTTCGGTGGCTACGGCTGCAGAGCGCTCCCGCCTGGAAGGCTCCGCAAGGTCAACGGCCACCAAGGATCAGCGCATCAACATTCGCCTCACCAGTGAGGATCTAGGCGCCTTGCGTGCCCGTGCCCTGCAGGAGGGCATTCCCTACCAGACCCTGATCAGCAGTGTCCTTCACAAGTACGTGTGCGGCAGGCTTCTCGATCGACCCTGAGCGTGTGGAGCTTCGTGGTTTTGGGCGGCCCGTCAGGCCATCGCCCTTGATGGGATCCCTTCTGGCGTGAGCGTGCAGCGGCTGCAGCCAACCCGGCTCAGGGTGCTGGTGTGCCGCCCCATCGGCTTGAAGCGTCTATCCTTTTGTTTATACGTCTGAGTCCCATGGCTGCCACCCCTTCCCGCCAGGCCCTGCGCCGCTGGGGCAACAGCCTCGGCATCCGCTTGCCCGCTTCCATCGCCCGTGAGGCTCAGCTTCAGGTGGATCAGGCCGTGGAACTCTCCGTTGTGGAGGGAGGCGTGATGATCCGGCCGGTGCAGCATCGCCTTTCCCTGGCCGAACGGCTGGCGGCCTACGAGCCCATGGCTGGCGAGCCCACCGAGGCCATGGCCTTCCGTCCGGTTGGTGCTGAGGTCATCGAGTGAGTCCCCGCCGTGCCGTCCAAGGCTGGGTGCCCGATCGCGGTGATGTGATCTGGATCGACCACAACCCCCAGGCCGGCCGCGAGATGAAGGATCACCATCCCTTTGCGGTGCTCTCCACCGCTTCCTTCCACACCACCGTGGGCCTGGTGGTGGGCTGCGCGATGACCACAGCTCCCTACAACCGTGGCTCCACCCTGGCCGTGGACCTGGGCCCCATCCCCGATCGGCCGGGTTCCCACAGTTATGTGCTCTGCCAGCAGCTCAAATCCTTCGACTGGCGCGCCAGGGGCGCTCGCCCCCATCCGATCGGGCGACTGAACGACTCCCAACTGGAGGAGGTGATGGCGATTGTGGGTCAGATCCTTGGGTTGGTGGTGTAGGCCATGGGACGTCAGCGGCCAGCTCCTGGCCCAGCGCCTGCGGCGCCATGGCTACGGGCTGACGCACCAGACAGGCCGTCACATGCGGCTGAGCCGAAGCTCTGAGGGCCAGCAGCTGCACCTCACCATTCCTGCCCACCTGCCCCTCAAGGACGTGGCCAGTCAGCTGGTCTGCTCGGCCGAGCAGTTCCAACCGCTGCGCGGAAGCCTTCGGCTACAGCATCAAGGGCTGGTTGATGTGGCTCATGCGCATGCGCTTGGCGATGAAGTGCCGCAGGCGCTGATAGGTGGCGGAGGGGGGCGGGGCATGGGGGCATCCTGGCTGGACCAGGCCACGGACGAAGCGGTGCTGCCTGTGCACAGATGCCCTGAATGGTCCGGCTGCCCGCCTGAGACAATCCACAACCGCCGACCCCCCAGGGACATTCATGGCCGTTCTCGGCAGAGAGGCGATCCTGCAGGCGATCGAAGCGGGCGCGATCGGGGTCACGCCGTTCGTTCCCGAGCGGCTGGGCCCCGCCTCCCTCGACCTCACCCTCGCCCGCACCTTTCGCGTCTTCCGCAAGGTGCACGCGGTGATCGAGGTGCGCGAGCACACCGACTACCGGCAGCTCACCGAGAAGATCGAGGTGCCCGAGGGCGAGCACATCCTGATCATGCCGGGCGAAACGGTGCTCGGCATCACCCGCGAGCGCCTGCGCCTCGGCCCCGGGCTGTGCGGCTGGCTGGAGGGTCGCAGCCGTTTCGCCAGGCTGGGCCTGATGGTGCACATCAGCGCCCCCTTCATGGGGCCGGGGATCGACAGCCAGCAGGTGCTGGAGATGAGCAACTTCGGCCCCGCTCCCCTGGCTGTGTATCCCGGCACCGCGATCTGCCAGTTCGTGTTCCAGAAACTGCAGGGCACCGAAAGCTACGCTGGCCGCTTCGCCGGCCAGACGGAAGATTCCTTCTGAGCGTCGTCAGCCGGTGGATCACGCTGGATGGCCTGGGGCCAAGACCCACCGACGCCGCACCGCCGATGACCCGCTACCTGCCCACCCACGCGCAGCAGTGGCATCCGATCGACGTGCGGGGCATCGCGATGCAGGCCTGCCGCCTCTGGGAAGGCGACCACAACGTGGAATCAGGCCTCTACCGGCTGCCGCAGGGCCTGACGATTCCACGCCATCACCACCCCTACTGGTGCCAGGTGTTCGTGGTGAGTGGCGTGATGCAGGTGCAGGCCGATGGCGAAGAGCCGCACACCATCGATGCCGGAGGCTTTTACTTCGTGGAGCCCGGTGATACCCACACCGAAACCGCGCTCGTGGACTCCCAGCTGCTGGTGATCTGTGAGGAAGATCGGCCGGAGTTCCGCCGCCAGCCGTCGCAAACCCCTGAGCATGTCGCTGGCTGATCCCTGGCCTCGCGGCTGCGCCGCGGCGGCAGCCGCGCTGCTGGCCTGGCTGTGGGGGCCGCCGGCCGCTGCCGCCCCCTGCCCGGCGCCGCTGGTGGCGCAGATCGATGGCCTCTACCGCTGGCAGGTGGCCCGCCAGGACGATCGGGGGCCCATCGATCTCTCCAGCCAGAGCGGCCGCTTCACGCCCGCCCTCGACCGGCAGCTGCGAGCCGCGTTCCGGCTCGAGCCGGCCGACGGCCGCTTCGTCGATTTCGACGTGTTCAGCGGCACCCAGGTGGGCACCTTCGGCGCCCGGGTGCTGAGCTGCACACCCGCTCAGGGCTTGGATCTCGAAGCCCTGGTGAGCGTGCAGGTGGGGCTGCGCAACCGCCCGGCGGAGACGCCGCTGCAGCTGCGCTACCGCATGCGGCCCGGCCCCGGCGGCTCCTGGCAGATCGCCGACATCCACTACCCCGGCGAGCCGGGCTTTCGCCTCACCTCCTTCCTGGCGGACCTGCTGGAACCACGGCGTCGACCTCGCTGATCCGGGAGCCCTGCTCCGGCGGCAGACCGACAACCCATTCCCTGACCGGGCGGATCAGAAAATTCCGAGGGTCTTCTTCTTGCAGTAGCCCGCCCCGATGTTCATCCAGCCCGAGAGACAGGGCTTGCCGTCGGTGGGCCTCACCTCGTAGTAGATGGGCGAATTGCAATGCTGCTTCAGGTCGTTCACATAACCGAGCGGACACTGGTCATAGCCAGGGAGTTTGGGAATCCGCTTCTGCGCCAGCACTGGGCCCGGGGTGAGCAGTGGCAGGGCCAGAAGCCCAGCGGCCAGGGCGAGGGATCGTGTCTGCACGTGGCGCACCACCAGAGGATCAACCCTAGGAGGATGGCGCCGTCGGGCCCGCAGCACAACTTCTGCGAAGCCATGGACTGCTGAGCAGCTGATCGCCCAGGGCACGACCGTCACCGACCTCCGCTGGAAGCGGCAGTCCGGGGGATGACGGGCCGAGGGGGGCCAAGGGGGTGGGTGTGGGCCAGGAACACAAGGCCCACGCCCTCAGGACCTGGTGTGCGAGCCGCGGCTCCCCCTGACAGAACGGGTTTGCCGAATCGTTCAACGGCCTGTCCAGGAACGAGTACCGGAACACCGAGCCGTTCGACGGGATTCGGCCCTCCAGGGGTGTCCGAGGGAGCCCAACAGGCTCTCCCGAAGACCCGTCAGCCATGGATGGCGCGACCGGGTTGTGGTGTGGGCTCCATCGGGACGGAAAGCCGGATCTCAATAGAGAGCTGAGGGAGAGCTGAATTGGAGACCAGGGCATGGGACTGGCCCTCGGCCCTCCATCCCCTGCAGCTCAGGGATCCTTGTCGTGACAAGGCCTGAGGGGAATCCGGGAGGTATGGTGGTGTCACGGGGCGTGGCGCAGTTTGGTAGCGCGGGTGCTTTGGGAGCGTTCGCGGACACAAGCAACCCCACTGCGGCGCAACGAGTATCAGCGAGACAAGATGAGAATGTGTGCTGGCGTGAGCTGGAGAGGGGCGGGCCAGCCCTCCTCGAATTGAACAAAGAAAAGCAGAGCCCCCCATTCCCAGGCGCCACGGCGCCCCTGGGGTGAAAATCTCAAGGCCTTGATGAAGAAAGACAACATAGCCTGGTGCTGTTCGAAGGCTTAGCCAGGCATGGGTAGTAACTCAAACCCCCTGGGGGGCCGAATCTATGGAGAACTGGGCTTGAGAAGGAACACTTGAGAGGACATTTCTGCTCCTCGGCGACGGTTAAGTGTCTTTGACAGGGAGCCCCGCCTGGTCCCTGTGACGTTCATCTCCATGCGCAAACGGCGTCGAGCGTGTTGGAGGCCTTGGGTCACTAGAGCGGAAGCTGGCGGAGGACTTGACGAGAATCCCCTGCGCTGTTCTGATGGTCCCTCAGCGGTAGCCCTTCTCACACAGAGACTCCAAGACATCGTGGAGTCTGCGATCTCTCAAGTTTCCTGAACAGATCAGGTCTTAGTGTTCGGCGATGTCCTTGGAGGAGAAGCACATCTAGCTGGACAGTCGGTAGCTCTGCATATGATTCCTGCGCTGATGGAGATTCCGTGGCGAATGAGTCCGAGGAGGGTCTGAGTATCCAGCCTGGGAATGTCGATGACCAGGTTGCCTCGCACCCCTGTGCCATTGGGGTCATCACAAGTTAAGCCATGACCCATCAGGAAGATATCTTCATTTCTTTCTGAAGAACCTATCAGCTCTGCGTTGTACTGGTGCGTGGCTTTAGTGATTGGCGAAGATCTGCCAGGCCAGGATTAGTCTGCTCTCGTGAGAGAGATTGATGACATGATAAGGGCGCAGGATTGCAGTCTATGCCTTTAAAAAGCTATGATAAGCAGGCCAAAGCCGTGGATCCTTTCATAACATACAGCAATACCCTGGAGCGAAACTGCAGTCAGCTACTCAGGATTGGTTGAGGTAGGGATATGTACTCGCATCCGATTGTGCGAGATACTTGAAATGATAGTATCTGCCAAAGAATCTATTTGCAGTGTGAGCGGCGCAAAGTGTCCTCCTGGCAAGTCGTAGGGGCCTAAGTGTTCAATATCGCGGTCTGGTAAGACAGACCGCAAGAGCCGAACATCGTCTTGTGCGATCCTGTCGCTGGAAAAACTTATTACATCAGTAAGATTAAATCGTCCGGGAGTGCTTCTGAGTAACATTTCCATTGACTTTCTATTTGGACGGCTCCTCCCAAAATCAAGCTGCCAATCCGATTTGAACAATCTTATGGTATTGCTTACTTCTGGAGCCAGCAAGACCGTTGGCTGATCCTGCACGGAAGGAATATCAACTAGTTGTTCAACCTCTCTCAGTACATGTGACGCTTCATCTATGCCCAAGACTTGATACAGGGTCTCTTGTAGAGTTTTTCGCGACAGTGATAAGACTTCTAGAATCAACAGATACTTGCAGCCGAGGCTGTGCCCAAGCCAGCATGAGTTGGTTGGATCAGCGCAGAAGTCTGCTGCCTTGATGCCGTGTTTGATCCTGACTTGATCTACTATCTTAGTCCTTCCCACCAAAAGGCTGAGTGCCACTGACCAGTGGTTGAAGCGTAAAGGATCAAGTGGAAACTGGTGTAGCACACTCGGGTATCCCCTTTCATGTAGGGCATCTAGAAGGGGTGCATAATGCCGCTCGGGACAAGAGCCAAAAAGAAAAGCGCCATGGAACTGAATGACTCCAAGTGGAGATTCAGGCCATGGCTTATCAGAAACAACTACAGAACTTGAAGTAAGCATCAGTCAGGGCGGTCAAGCTTAAGCAGAGATGAGCCACTAGCGAGCTCAAGTGGATACGCAATCTCGCCTAGACTTGCTTTGCTAACGGATGAAGGATCCATGGATGACATATCAACAAGAGTTGAAGGGTCGAAGAATGTTCCTCGATGCTCGGCGTTGACCAAGACTTGCTGATTGGCAGAAGCTGTACCGGGTTGAGCGTAAAGCTCAACGAAGCCACGGGCTTCAAAGTTAGCGTTAGCCAGAAGAGTTTCATCGATAATATTTGGCTGAAGAAGAATTAGAGTTGTGTCGCTATTGTCCAGTGTGAATGTAAACCGTGTTGATCTGCCGGGTCCATTTGCGACTTGCGTCGGCGCTAAGGGGGTATCAATACCATCGTCATCCTGGAAACAAAGGACTTCCTCGCTCTTCAGCCCTGGAGTTCGAGTTTGAAAGGAAAGAAGAAGGCTCAGGTCGCGCCCAGATACATTTGAGACTGTCAAGAAGTAACCTTGAAGAATTACTCTACTGAGTGGCTGCAGTTGCGGAAAATCAGAAGTAACAGACGCTGGCAGCTGGGGCTTCAGCAACAGCTCGAAAGTCGAAACGAGGGACATGGATTACAGATCAGAGTTTTCATCACAAAAATCGCACAGCTAATGTTGGCGCTAGGTAGCAAGGATTACATCAAGTAATCTTCTTAATTTATATTGATGAAATGTGACAGCGGGGGCTCTCGCTGTAACAAGGCCGGTTTTCTCTTTAACGAATCTTTGCTCCAAGTCTTGGTGGACCCTGGCAAGTCAGCTCTGTCAGTGGGGGGGCTTATGACTTGAACGCATAGGCCCAGATATAGCCAAATAGTGGCTATCAGATCGACTTGGCTCGCTACAAGCTTACCAACACAAGAAATGCTGAATCCACTTGCTTATATCACGCACTACTGCGTTGATCCTGAACAAGCTTCTGATAAGCAACTGCGGCTCTGAACTTGTCGTAACCGCGGGCCTTGATCAATTGCCAATCCCTGGCAACTCGGCGCGTGATCGAGGCCTCTGGCTGGGTCAGACCGATCTTCGGAAGGAGTGCTGTGAACTCACCCCAGGTGGAGAGCCCCCGGATCTGCATGAGGGTTTGACCGATCTCACGGGCTTCT
The DNA here is from genome assembly GCA_943368365.1 of Mesorhizobium carmichaelinearum. Taxonomy (GTDB): domain Bacteria; phylum Cyanobacteriota; class Cyanobacteriia; order PCC-6307; family Cyanobiaceae; genus CALRKZ02. The sequence goes on along the minus strand of CALRKZ020000002.1, from coordinate 89,280 downwards.
GCGCAGGAGAGCTGGGGGAGCCCGATCGATGCGGGATTGCGCTGCCGGAGCACTAAGAGGTGGGCTCTGAGCTGCTTGACGAGGAGTTCTTGGGATGTGTTTTCTGAGGGCGTAAGTAGATAAGATGAGGTGTTCATTGTTGCAGAGTGTAAAGTGTAGTTATAGTCATTCTATGGCCTTTAATTACTACCAGGAAGAGTCTGATCGGTGAGCCAACCTGCTTCGCTGACCACCGTGGTGAGACAAAGCACTAGTGCAACTGACGTGCTCGGCTGAATTGAAATCCTGGCTGGAGGCTCGCCAAGGCCAGCAGTCGTCTCGGGGAAGGGGGGTCGACCTGAACGCCAGCGTGACCTAGGGGAGCGGTCAGGAGAGGAGCCGGTTCCCGATGAGCTGAGCTGCCGGAGCAACCGACACTAGGGCCCTGAGCTGCCTACCGACACCGCTCCTGAGGGGAAGGTTGCGGAACGACTGCCCGTTGGAGCGAGCCTGAAGCTCGAGAGACCTCTTGGTCATCTTTGCTACTTGCTGACCCTGAGCTCATCCACCAGAATGAATCTCAGACTTAGCTGTCTGCGGCTTGGAGGATCTGAACGGCCAGCCTGCGCCATCGGTGGAATCTCCGGCTGCTGGGAGGTCGAAGCATCTGGCATGCCTTTTGTGTCATGAGGTATGTGTGGTTATCTGACCCTTGAGCCAATTCGTCGCTTGATGCCCTCTTGCCATAGATCGCAGCACCGCAGTGACTTTGAGTGGATTAAGGACGATGCTCTAGGGCGGTTCTCAGAAAGGAGAGCCTCTCGATGCGTGGTTCTCGGAAACCATCCAATAAGCGTTAGACACACAACACCCTATGGATAAACGCTACCAGGTTTTTATCAGCTCCACTTACGCTGATCTGCAGGAGGAGCGCCAAGAGGTGATTCAAGCATTGCTTGAACTTGACTGCATCCCGGCCGGGATGGAGTTATTCCCCGCAGCAAGTGAAGATCAATGGACTCTCATTAAGCAGGTTATTGATGACTGTGACTACTACATGGTTATCGTCGCTGGGAGATATGGATCGATCGGCCACGACGGTCTCAGCTATACCGAGATGGAGTATAGATACGCACTCGGCGCGGGAAAACCAATCATCGGCTTTGTGCACCGGAATCCTGGACAGCTAACTGCTAGCCGCAGTGAATCAACAGACGATGGCAAACAAAAGTTAAGTGAGTTTAGAGATTTAGTGCAAAAGAAAATGTGTCGCTTCTGGGACAGCCCTGCCGATCTTGGGAGCCAAGTAAGCCGAAGTTTGGTAAAGCTAATCAAAAGTAATCCTGGGATCGGCTGGGTGCGAGGTGACCTTGTTCCAGATGAGAGCGCAACAGAAGAGATTCTTGGCTTACGACGACGCATTGAAGAGCTTCAGCAGGAGCTCATGGCCGCAAGCACGCATGGACCCGATGAGGCCAAAGGGCTTGCCCAAGGCGATGACACGTTTGAAATCAACTATTCCTTCGTAGCGTCTCCATCTGAGTATTCTCATGATGGCAGTGGCTATAAGTCAAAGACGATTGTGAAATGGGATGAAATCTTCGCTGCAATGTCGCCTCTGATGATTAATGAAGCAACAGAAGCCCAGCTGGCTAGTGCATTAGATAGGCTAGTCAGCCAGTTAGCAAGTCTCGATTTTGCAGGCTTCGATGAACTTGCAGGCTTAACCTTGATGAACTTCCGAGTTAGTCGAGACGATTTTCAGACAATCAAGATTCAGCTACGTGCACTTGGGTTGATCACTAAGAGTACGAAGAACCGTAGCGTCAAGGACACTGCAACATACTGGACTCTCACGCCTTATGGGGACACTGTTATGACAAGACTACGTGCAATTCAAAAGCCAAGCCCACCACAGGAGAGCGGGGATGTCTAACATCAAGATCCAGAAGACAGGAGCCTTGACTCTGGCACTAGTCTACAGACTCGGCCCGCTTCTAATCTTGGGCTTTATGCTTTAGTCGAGAATCCCGATCCGTGACCCAATCTGACAGCGCACCGAATGCGGATTTTCTGGGCCTTAAGGGGTTCGGCGATTCGATGAGGATTGCCACCCAGGGTCTTGTTGATGGTGCCGGTGCTTTTCTAGGAAGAGTTTGCCTGCCAGCAGCGGAAGAACTTGGTCTCGTGCTGCGCGACAGAGTTAGCTCTTGGAGGGCGAAGAATGCATGTCAAATCCTTTCAACAGCAAATGATTTATACACTGCCAATGGAATGCCGCCAGGCGCTGTCAACCCTCGCCTGATTCATCAAGCAATTGATCAGGGCTCATGGATTGAGGACGAGGATATCCAGAGAATGTGGGCAGGCTTGCTCTGTTCTGCCGTGACGCAGGATTCCAGCGACGAGAATCTGCTATTTCTAAATATACTTTCCCAGCTTTCTGGACTACAGGTTCGGGTACTCCGCGAATCGGTCACAAGTTCTCAGAAGTACAAGATTTTGCACGACTTGGTTTTTGGTAAGAGACTTACGCAATCCATAGACCAAATACAGCAGGTTTCAGGATGTCAAGATATTCAGCGGATTGATCGCGAGCTGGATCACCTTCGGGAACTAGGCCTTATCGGAAATGCCGGGAGCTGGAATCAGATTGGAGGGATTGACGGTCGTTCGGGCATAGTAGACATAACTCCAACCCCCCTCGCGGTTCACCTTTACGTCAGAGCACAAGGCTCTACGCAGCCGCCGGCTTTGTTTTTTAACCTAGAATCAATTCCGAGCTCAAGCCCCGAGATCGAAGGGCCATCTGACGACTAAGACAGATTAGTATCGTAAGAAGACTAATCATGTGAGACTTGTCGTCTGAATGGGCATAGCAAGCTTCTTGAGTGGACAGGCCGCTACCCCGGGCCCTCTGCTCCGTCACCGTGATCTCTCTGCCTGCCACTCAGGGGCAGCGTTACAACCAGACTTACGTTAAGGTGGCTCCAAGAGGTACTTGCTCAATCGACTTAGGTCAGAATGAGCGGTTGGAGACTTCTCATCCTGTCGGTCCGGCGATGAAGATCGAGGCCTCAAAGTCCACCACGCTGTTGTTGGCTGTCACCTCCTTGGTGAGATAGTCCAGAACCCCGACTGGATCCGTGACCATCGTCACATGGGGAAGACGGACTTTGGAGAGGCAGTTGGAGTGCCTGTACAGGTACCCATGCCACTCCTTCGTCAGGGCCTCAACGGATTTGTAGGGGGCGTGAGGTTCCGGCAGCAGCAGGTGACCATGAAGCTGTAGGCCATGACCGCGCTCAAGGAAGAAAAGCATGGGGTATTTCTCAGCTGCAGGGCGGTTGAGGCGTGTCACCCCGAAGTGGCGGCGGCGGATCAGGTTGCGCAGGTGCCTGTTGTTCTTGGAGCAGAGCGCGTGGTCGTTCTGCCAGCGCGAACAGGAGTTGGAGGGGCTTGTCTGGTTCCAGACGCTGTTAGAAGTGCTGCGTCTGTTTCTTGGTGCACTGGAGCTGGCTATACCTGAACCTTTCGGTACGGTTTCTTCCGGGGAGAGAAAGTGGTAGGTGATGAGGTAGCTGGGACGAAAGCCCAGGCGGAGCTGCCCAAGAAGGTAATTCTCAACGGTAACCTGTGCACGGTTGGAGCCGCGGCGGGGGGGCTGGGTGAACTGAGCGTGAGGCACGGGTTCGTAAGACATAATTGATACCTGGATAAAGGAAAAGGGGGTTGGCGGGGCGCAGAGCTCTCCCTGAGGGGGCGCTGAAGGGCAAAGGGGGTGGATCAGGGAGACCACGGAGGGTGTGCGGTAGGGAGCAGCGACAGGTGCCTGGTGAGGTGGAGCTTGACAACGAAGGCGGCCAGCTGCGCGGCATGGGGAGGGTGGAGGTGACAGGGAGTAGGTCGATACCAAGGGTTTGAGATAGGGAGTGAGAGGATTGGGTTCTCTGGGTTAGTGAGTTGACCCTGACGGCTCAACTCACTAACCCCTCCCGCTAACCACCTACCTCCTGCCTTGAGCTCGCCACTTGTTTATCAACAACTTCACTCCTGGCCCTGGTCATCTGTTCGATTGTTAGCTCACTAACTAGTTAATTCGAGATACAGTGAGTCACTGGGTTTGGTCCTCCGCTCTTTGGGGCAGCGGAGCTGGAGAGCGTGTGCTCTCGATCGGGTGCTGTGGCCCACTTACTTGGCTGCCCAGCTCTAAAGAGGGCTCGCTTTGTTCGGTGGGTGTTGTGCTGGGTTCTTCTGGCTTACCTCAAGTTGATTTGGACGTGTGCTCAGCGGTGTATACGGGAGCTGGCTGGGAGGAAGGGCTTGTCTGGATTTGTCTTGGAGTTTGGTTTTAAGCTACGTGCGTGGAAGTTCATCCGCTTGAATAAATCATACACCGAAGCTGGATGATGTGAAGTGCAATATCCTTTCTGGAATGCTGGCTATGAGTGATGTTCTTGCAGGAGTGTGAGCTGGCTTGGCACGAGGCTGACTGGCGTTGGTTGGTATTAAGTATCTGAGAAGGGAGTCTGTCGGTTTCGAGGTGGAGGCAGCGATCGGAATTCGTGTTTTTTTGGTGCGCGGTTAAATTGACCGATTTTCGTCTTCTGACACCCCACCCCCTCTCCTGATTTGACTTAATCCGGTGTCCTCCCGGCGTCCCTCTTGCTTTCCTTTGTTCTGTTCAGCCGGTTGCTGAGCTGAAGACATCATCACATGAGGTGCTTCCTGGTAAGGACCACTCAACGTTGGCGCTCACTACCCCCTCGGACTCTCCGCTGGGGGCCTTTTTGTGATGTCTCTCTGAGACCGATCACATCAATTGTTGTTCTGGAGGAGAACACCATGGTTGATACCAGCCGATCATTTTCATTGACCGAGGAGCAGGAGGCGATCGTCGCCTCTCGCTCAGAGGCGCTACGGATCGTGGCCTTTGCTGGAGCGGGCAAGACTTCGACGCTCCGGGCCTATGCCGCAGCCCGCCTTGAGCAGCGGATGCTGTACCTGGCGTTCAACAGCGCTGTGGCCCGTGAGGCGGCTGCCAGCTTTCCAGCGCATGTGAGCTGCTCGACCATCCATGCACTGGCCTATCGGGCCGTGGGGTATCGCTATCGCCACAAGCTCAAGGGGAGCCTCAGGGCGAACCAGGTGGCGCTGGCTCTGGGACTGGATCCGTGCAGCAGCAAGGACCTGGCCGTTTCAGCTCGTGCCCTGGCGGCGTTGCTGCACTTTCTGAGCAGCAGCAGCGGGGACCTGAGGGCCTTTGAGCAGGAGCACCCGAAGCGCTACGCCTCAGAGGCGCTGGCTGCTGCCGAGCGGCTGTGGCAGCTGATGGTCGATCCCACTTCGAGGTTGCCGATGCTGCATGACGGCTACCTGAAGCTCTACCAGCTCTCTGCACCCCGGCTGGCTTTTGACACGATCCTGCTGGATGAGGCGCAGGATGCGAACCCACTGGCATTGGCGATCCTGCGGCAGCAGTCCTGCGCTCGGGTGTTCGTGGGGGATCCGCACCAGCAGATCTACCAGTTCCGCCATGCCACCAACGCCATGGCCGATCCGTCGTTGGCCGATGAGCTGGTGCTGAGCCGCAGCTTCCGCTTTGGCCAGGAGATCGCCTCTGCCGCCAACCGGCTGCTGGCACTCAAGCGGGAGTCGCACCAGGTGATGGGCGTCAGGCGTGGACATGTGGCGAGCACCTGCGCCTTCATCGCCCGGGGCAATGCCGCCCTCTACCGGCGAGCCGTGCAGCTGGCTCAGGGGAAGCAGCGTGTCCACTGGTGCGGAGGGCTGGCGGGCTACCGCCTGGAGCAGCTGCTGGATCTGGTTCACTTGCGTGCCGGTGAGCGGGAACAGATCCGTGACCGCTTCATTGCCGGGTTCAAGAGCTTTGGCGAACTGGCCACCTACTGCGAAGACCAGGACCAACGGGACCTCAGGGGCTGGATCAACCTGATCGAGCGACACGCAAACTGGGAGCAGATCCCTGCTGAGGTGTCCCTGCTGCAGCGGCAGGCCTCTGAGCGGCTGGAAGCTGGGGTGACTGCCTTGGCAACGGCACACAAATCCAAGGGCCTGGAGTTCGGCAGCGTCGAGCTGGCGGAGGACTTCCACGAGCACCAGCTGTTGCATGGCCCCGCGGACGAGCAGATGGAGTGGGAGTACGACCGCCAGAAGGCTCCTGCCCTGTGGGACCAACAGGGGTATCGCGGCGGGATCGTCCTGCCTGAAGAGGAGCTGAACCTGAGGTACGTCGCAGTGACCCGAGCCCAGGGAAGCTGCCGTTCCACCCAGTGGTCAGCACCACTGTTCGAGGACCTGGCTGGGTTCTGTGAGGCCTACCCGCGCTTTGTGCTGGTGGATCGCCTCAGCGCCTTGAAGCCTGCCAAGACCAACGGCAGCACAGGGTCAGAAGAGCAGGAGGGGGACTCCTCGCGAGGGGAGCCTCAGCAAGGGCCCCAGCCTGACCAGCGGCATCGTGCAACCGGTCAGGGTGACAACCAGCAGCAGGAGCGCCAGCGAGTTGCTGAGCAGGAGCTGGTGAACCCCCCTCGGGAGGAGCCCCAACCCTCCAGCAGCACCCACCGTTGGCACCTGGATTCCCTCGATCCTTCTCACTTGCGGATCATCACGGCGCACTACCAACGCAAGTACCCGGCCCTGGGCTGGGAGCAGCTGTTGTGGGATCTGGCCGAGCAGCGGCTGGTGGTCTCTGACCCTGGTGTGGCCGTGGGTGAGTACCTGATGAACCAGCAGTTGGTTTCGGCCCAGGCGCTGGTCGAACGGTTCCTGGTTGATGTCGGGCTGGTGGTGCTGGCTGAGCCTTTTGAGGTGGTGATCCCTCAGCAGTCCGTGCCGCCGGTTGTCCCCAAGGGGAAGGAAGCTCCTCAGAGCACTTCTGTGCCTGCCCCCACCAGAAAGAGCTGGGCTCGGTTCTGGCAGCGTGCCAAGGCCTGATGAGCTGGGGTAGGGGAGAACGAGCCTCCCCGTGGAGGAGCTTGTGTGAGGAGGCGTATGGAGCGGAGCGTTCAGCAGCGCGAGCGATAACCCAGAGAGCAGAGGCATCCCGCAGACCCTGAGCCAGAGGAGCGAGGGGGTCTGCTGTTGAGTGTCCCAGTCTTTGGATGTGGAGGTAGCGGGTGAAAACAGAGAACAGTTGCTAAGGCTGTCTTTGCTTGACAGGGCTAGCGCAAGTCTTAGAAGGATAGTAATAAACAGTCAAGGTGGCTACAAATCCATTTGTCCTGTCTGGATCCATAACGGCATTGACGGCAACATTTGATGCGGGATCGCCCAGTCGACTGCTCGTTGCGATGCAGTTATTCGGGCATGGGATCGCCAGCCATCGTCTGGCATTCGCTAGCGCCTCTGATCTAACTGCATCAATCATTTCCCTTGCTGAAGCGATTGCCTCTTGCTGTGTAGACCTAAACAAACCTTTTCGAGATGCCGAGATGGTAGTAGTGTTGTAGCCGCAACTCAGCATCTTTGCAGGCGAATGCGGGCCAGGTGGAATCTGAGCCGGAGGTCGCTCATCCTTCGGATTCGGAAACTCAATTGTTGTGTTATTAGTTCCTGGGATGTCAATGGGCTGAGCGAATATGGGTTCGCTGCACGAAAGGGCAAAGACAAGCGCAGAGGCGCTCATACATCTTGAGGCTTTTGTGTTCATTGCTCGAACATCGCTCTACAGCCACAGTAAAACAGGAGGCCATGGAAGATGTTGTCGGCTTTGCAGAACTTGAGGCTGCTTAATGATGTATGAGAGCAGGTTTCTTGCCTTGGGTCAGGCTAGCCAGGTTGTTCAATGCAAGCACATAGAGAAAGGAAGCTTAACCCAGGCAGCATGGGCTATTGTTTGCTTTTGTGTGAGTGCCTGCCTGATGCAATCACCTGATGTTACTTGCGGGGGCTGACATGGCTACTTGTGGGACAGTGACGTATCGCTTGAAGAGATGACCACCAAGCTTGTATCGCTTTGTTGCCTTGTCCTCTTCGCTGGAGCGCTCATGGCTCCCCATAGAGTGAATTCAGCAGAAGCTGTGCCGCAACCATGCGCAGGGACACCGTCGTCAGGGACGGAAAAGGGAACAAGTCTCCAAAGCCCTCAGCCCATCAATCCTCAGGCTCCGGATCCAAAGCGACAACAGCTAAAACCATGTACTCCCGGTGCGTCCATGGAGCCACTTCCCAATCCCGTCAAGCAAGCCAAATGATGGCCTTGAAATCTGCAGCAGATTCTTGCAAGGCAATCTTGGCTGGCACCAGGTTGGTTACGACTAGCTGCTTCTGGCCAGGGCACGCATCAGGCAATAGCGCAAACTGAACTATGCCTCACCAGGCTCTGCTGCCCTGGCGTGAGGGGCCACCACCCCGGCGGCGGGGGTTCAGGGTGTCACGCGGCGCAAGGGCCAAGCAAGTGCGGGACAGAGTCCCGCGAGCACCAACCCTGAGCGCACCTGAAGGAGCTGGAGAGCAGTCCCGCACCCTTGCGCGCGCGTGCATTTCACCTCCCCTCGCCGCCGCCGGGATGGGGCTGCTCAGGTCAGGGCGGGCTCAGCGCTCTCCCGCGACTGCGGTGGGCCCAGCGCATTGGTGCCCGCCTGCTGTGACGCGGCAGTACCTGCGAGCACCTGGGAGGCATGGCTGCGCGGGGGCATGCGACATCGAAATCTCAGCCACTGCCTCTGCCTCCGCAGCGCTGGTCAGCCTGAAGGCTCTGGGTGGCCGGTCACGGCGTCACAGCGTCACGGCCTGCAGAAACCCCCTGCAGCGAGAGGCACCTGGGCCGTGACGCCCGTGACGCCGAGCTGCTTGGGGCGCTGGGACGCGTCGTAGAGCGTCACGGGGGAGCCTGCCTCCGGACTGGACCCCGCAGGCTCGTGCTCCTACGCTGGTACACGCGTACTGCTCTGGTGGCTATGGTTCCGTTCCGCCTCTCAGGGGTTGTGCCCTCCCGCGAGGAGCCGATTGAGGAGTGGCCCTACCTCGAGCAGGACGTGCTGACGCCCACCCGCAGCGCCAGGGTCTGCCTTAGCTGCCATTGGTTTCGCCACCATCCCGGGCCGAACTGCATCCCAGTGCTCACCTGCCAACTGCATCAGGGGCTGGTTGCCCACGGCGAGCACCTCACTCACCGCTGCGTGGGCTGGACGCCCCAACACCATGAGCGACTGGTCTGGTGTCCTGAAGTGGCGTGAGCCCTGGGCATGGCCAGCGTGCTCCTCGAAGCCCGCGAGAAGGCTGGCTCACGGATGGCCGCCAGGTGCTGCGCTTTCGCTCCACCCGTTGGGAGCTGGACTACCAGCGGGTGGAGATCACCAACAGGGAGTCGCAGTCGGCCACCAGATCGATTTCCAGCCAGCCGGGCCCACTTGTTCGCTCCTGAAATGGAGCGTTCGTACTAGCACCCGTCGCCGCACTGAGCAGTAAGCCGGCGGCGGCTGCCGCCAGTTGTTGGCAGCGCTCGCCTTGCGGATTGGTGTCATCAGCCAACCGATCGTGGCGCTGTTCATCGCCAGCAACTCCTCACGCAGCGCTGACGCCAGACTTAGGTGGCGTGTAGCTCCAGCGACTCAACCAGCAGCGGCAGAAGGGCCGCCAGACGTTTACCACACACTCGATCTCTCGCTTCCAACAGCGGCACCAGTGGCGCTGCTACATCGGGGCCATTGCGGCAGCGGTGCTGCAGATGCAGTTTTCCGGAAACGCCATCGCCATCGGCTGGAATGGGCGTGAGGTTGAGGGCACGCAGTATGGATTTGCGGTGGTATCCGTTGATCTCCACCAGCTCATGCATCAGGGCCATCTTCCTTGTTGCGCTACGGATCAGAGACTGAGGCTCCAACGTACCCCTCAACCTGAGACCACTGGCCGCTACCACGGCCAACCTTAATCTGCTACTGATGCAACGAGCCTAGGTAGACAAAGCTTCCAATGATGCAATGCGACCATCAACCTGGCTGACGCAGAACATCATAATCGTATGCAGTGCCACTCGCTCTAGGTTTGGCTGAAAACCGTGGAGACTTTCTCCTCGATTCCGCTGACTTTCCTGCAAAAGTAGGAGCAACCCGTCATGCCGCCACCACCTCCAGTCGCTCTCCAGTACCGCCGCCCCAGGAGAAGCGCTGCAGATCGAGTACCAGCAGATCTTTCATGGAGTTGGAGTCCGGACGCTCCACCGGGACACTGCTCACCTGCCCGCTTTGGTTGAGCATGGAGAGTCGGTCCTCGAGCCCGGAGCAGTCGTAAAGCCTCGCGTGAGCGGGAGATGTCAGTGACAGGGCAGCCAGGGCAGCGACCGCGCGGATACCGAAAAGACGGGACATGACTAGAAGGAAGGATGCAGGAGTTCTCCCCTGCGGACATCCCCTCCTCGTTCTGGCAGCTCGGCGGTGATTCCAACTCAGATCCCACGAATGGGCCTCCAATCACCCGAGAGCTGCCAGGCGGCCCAGAATGCCGGTTCCCGCCAATCGCTGCGCTTCTCGGGATCCTGGATGCGCCCCTGCCTGAAATCGGCCTGGGTGTCCACCAGTGCATCAGCCCGCCCTTTCCCCTGCCGCAACCGGCCGTAGTAGGCCGTCATGAACGACGCTGTGGCGGCATCATCCACCTTCCACAGCGACAACAGGGTTGAGCGGGCGCCCGCAACGGCCAGTCCACGCTGCAGGCCGTAGACCCCCTCACCGGTATTGGCTTTGATGTCTCCCTGGGCGGTCTCACAGGCGGAGAGCACCACCAGCTCGGTGTCTTGGAGCTGTAGGCCGGCGGCCTCGGCGGCTGTTAGGTAACCGTCATCGGCCGGGTTGGCGTCGGGATGGTCGGCCCCGGCCAGCACAATGCCGCTGCGCAGCAGCGGGTCTTCCAAAGCCGCCACCGCCGGTAGAACCGGCGTCGAGAACCCTGGCTCCAGGATAAGTTCGCCCAAGCCGCTGCGTGCTTCCGGGAGCTGGACAGGGAAGAAGAAACCATGGCTGGCGATGTGCAGGATGCGAGGCGAGCTCTGCTGCTGAAGCCACAGAGCATTGGCTTGGGACCCAGTGATCGGCGTCTTGATCCCCAGCAGGCGGGCCACCTCGCGGCCTTCTCTTTCGGTAGCCGGCAGAGGATCCCAGCGCTGGCCAGCCCGCAGAACACTGGAGCGCAGTTGGGTTCTGGGCGTGCCTTTTGAGACCGCAGTGGCTGTGGTGGTGGTCAGTGCTGCACCAAAGGCCACGTCGTAGGCGGGGTTGGCCATCACCACTGGATCCTCCCCGACCCTGGGCGGCTGCTGCAACGGCACCAGATCCCGTCCGGTGGTCAGGATCCGCAGCTGCACCTGCTCGCTGAGCAGGCGCTGAGGATCCTGAGGTGAGGGCAGGGCGGCAAAGGGGATCCGGTGAAGCTCGCCATCAGGAGAAAGAAACAGCTCCCCGATACCGCTTAGGTGGGGCTGCAGGGGCCCTATCACACGACGGCTCAACAAGCGCATGAGATCCTGTGCATCCGCGAGGTTTTCGGCATTGGCCTTCAGGGCCTGCCCCACCATCGAGTCGATCCCCTGCTCTCCTGCGGCCTCCCCCAGCGGCACAATGCCGGTGCGGCCATCGTGATGGAGCAGCAGAGCCAAGTAGCGGGGCTCACCCCATTGAGCGTCTCCCTTCTGGAAGCCCAGGAAAGGCCTGTACTTCTGAAACTCCACCAGCAGACCATCGCGTGGTATGGCGGCCGCCACCTCCTTGGTGCTCACAGGCTCAATCCGCAGACCAGGCAGTGCCTGGTAGAGCTGCTCTTCCAGCCGCAGCCGGTCCATTTGCAGCGTCGGCCGCCGCTCGGGATCCAGGCTCACAGAGGCCAGCTGCTGATCGATGCCGGCGATCTGCTCCGCCAAATCACGCGTCTGAACTGAACTGTTCGCTAGCTGCCGCTGACGCTTTTCAATCTCGGCCAGCAGACCCTGGCGGTTCAGCCGGGTTTGCAGCGCCAACTCCATGGCACCCGGATATACATCTAGTAAGGCGAACGTGGTGGAAACGGCATCAGGAACAGCCGCGAGCTGGCTGTTGCGTAACTCCCTTGGCTGCAGCGGCAATTCCTGCAGGAGCCAGCCAAGAAGTAGCCTATGGCTTGTCATCAGAGATTTAACAGACTGGGCGTATTGTCGACTCTCTAATTGTGCACGAGCAAGGGCTGCATGAAATCGTGCGCTAACAATGGGAGACGGACGAGTTGGCTCGCTTCGATCGATATTAAACACTTCAATGGCATGCATGTAATCAATGACGGCATCCCAAGTCATGCCCCGACTCTCCTCAAGCAAGCCCGAAAGGAAGTGGTAATAGCTAGCATGCAACATCCGTCTTGCCTGATGGGTCTCGCCCTTCAGCAGAATCAACGCTTGATCTAGAAAGGCTCGCGAGGATTTATAATCTCCCCTCAGGATGTCTAGCTTGGCAAGACTGAGGAGTAATGAACGCTGGCTCGATTGCCGAGAGATCTGGTATGCAGTCCCACGATATACACCTTCAAGAACCTGCTTCGCCTCCGCTGTCCTCCCCGCGCTCATGAGCGCCTGCCCCATTGAGTTAAAAAGTTCAACAGAATACATTGCATTCGCTTCTCTGTATTGATGCCCTCTCTTTGCCGACTCCTCTGCAAGTAAAAGTCCAAACCTTATATAGCGCAGAGCGGCATCGTGCAATCCGCGGTCATGCGCAAGGATGGCACGTAGTGCATAATACCTTGCGGTCAGCAGGGTGTAACTCTTAATTGGTGGACGCACGCCACTCAGAACTGGCATCACAATCTCGTGCTTCTCCATCGACGAGAGTATGCTTTCGGCTGCAGCAACTCTGCCTAGTCTCCAATTTAAATGGGACTGAATAAGAAGAAGCTGGAAAGTTGCTATGTCCCTCTGATCCTGATGTTTAATCTGTTCGTATGCAGCATTGGCTACTGCCAAAGCATGTCCGAAGTCGCTGCGCAGCCCGAGTCGCTCGGCAAGGTCGATCCAGAGATAGGTGCGAGTATGATTAAACTCTGGCCTGGGGTCAGACTCCTGTTGATAGATCGCCTCTTCAAGTTCAGCTATTCTGTTGAGCGCTTTCTCAGCAGCTCGATAGTCGTCTTGGGCAATGTAGCTCCAGTAGGCTTTCTCTTCGACAATGAGATGAGTAGATAGAGTCTTGATTGTGGTCATTCTGTCACGCGCTACCATCTGCATAGCATGCCTAGGCGCAACAGTGCTACTGGCTCGGGCAGGCTCTAGCAGATCACACTTAAGCACTAAAGCTACAGTAAGGATAACAGCGATTCTCACAGCAGAAGAATGTTGCTCACAAGAAGGCATCGCCGGACAACTAAAGCAATCTGATGACAGGCCGAGGGCAAGAAGTCAGGTCAGACATCAGAGTCCATATTGATCTCCTGGATCCGCCTGAATGATTAAACCTCCCGAATCCAAGGCCGAGAGTCTTATCAGTACTTCATCCAGCTGCCTCTGATCAGGTAGCTTTCTTTGAAAGCCCAAGAATAATTGCCCATTGAGAATCACCCGATAGTCGTTAAGGCTAAGCCTTCTGGCTGTAGTGGCAACTCCCTGTGGAGTAAAGGCCCTTTCATAGCCAGCATCGATAACCACCCGTCTCGCAATTGAACCAGCATCATCTTTAGAATTTGGAGATCTCACTCTTGCTCTAACAGTGCCTTCAAGCACCGTAATTACGGTACCCTTCCCTGGTTCCACTTTAACAATATAGTTAGTCTGTGGAGAGTCAATATCCAAAGACTCTAGGCAGATATCCCCTTTGCCCGAAGAAAGCGCTATGCCAAGAGCAAGATAAAAGCAAGGTCCACCTATCCTAATCTCTGAAGCCCTACCCATTCTTAACACGGCATCACCGCTAAACTCCAGCGCTGCTCTGGCTAAGCCTGTCTTGACAATGCTTCCATTGTAAGCCCTGTCTCCAATCCTGGCGCTTCTGTCATTTACTGACACTTCTGAAGAGTTAGGCTCAACAATTTCAATGATCTTGGCTGAAACGCTTTGGCTATCATCTTTGGAAGGCAGAGGTCCTGCTAGCCCAATTGAAGCAGACTGAGTAACTACTATAATCCCAGATGTAAGCAGGTAGCCAAACCCCCAATGCATTCTACCGCCCAACTCGGTGATAGCTCCCGTGGCTCAAGTCAGCTGTTGCACGCATTATAGGGCGTCTGTACTTTTCGTTCCACTATCGCGCTGGATCCTCTCACGCTGCTCTCTCATATAGACTTCATTTCTCTCCATATTCTTTTCATGCTCTTTTCTCCAGTCGTAGTATCCGTCGTTAACTCTTTGCTGTTTTTCCATCATCTCATGCAAATCGTTAATCGAGTCTTGATTAAAACGCTGCATCTCTCGCATCCTTTGCAACCCAGGGGAGCTATAGTCTTGACTCACAAGGAAGTTTAAGCCCTGTCCAGAGTACTCTGGAACGGGCTGCAATGATTTTCCGGCTGAACTTAAATCCCTCTCTAAGGGAGCCACCGTGATTAGTGCTACTGCAAGCGAGGTAAGCATTGAACTGAAAGAAGGGAATGCGGACTCAGAAGTTAATGATAAGGAATTTGCAATACTACATTGGGGTGCTGGATTGAGAGGAGAGACGGAGGACGATGATACGAAGATGTGTCAGTTTAAAGAGAATTAGCAATTTTGGAAAGGGCGAACTGCTGCGCCGCCTTGCTTACGCCTTGTATAACGGCCGCAAGCATATTGTCGCCAGGCACTGAAATAGAATCAACAGTAATAGTCTCATTGACGACAATCTTGTTTTCTTTGTTATCGTAAATCTCCCACTGTGTTTTTAGCTTACCTTCAGTCTTCCATGAAAAAGTCATGGTGAAAACATTCATTGATTGCTTTGAGTCAAGCTTTGCTCCGGTAATCGTCACCCCAACTAAATATCTAGGCAAATTCAATCTTTTGCTATTCGAAGCAACCGACTGGTCGCCAAAAAATGAACTGCCACTACTGCTTAAATGAGGATCTCCGGTGTGGGTGACTTTTGATGCTAGGCCTGACTCAATTGCCTTCGTCAAGGACTCCGTAGCTTCCTTAGACAAACCACCGGACGTGTTTTCACCACAATGTTGCTTGATCCAAAGTGCTCCTGAATGGCAATGCCTAACTCCGATAACTGTTCCCGCCGGTATTGAAGACTTTATTCCGGCAACTTGGAATCTGTTAATGTAGATTGGAGGGGCCTTGGTGTTTAAGGGCTTTAGTTGACTAACGAGAATTGGCGGGCTTGATGCTCTTACGCTAGAAAATGCAGTACCTTGTAAAGATATAAAAATGACACAAGGCAAAACGAAAGAGAGGCAATCCTTACCCACTCGGCAGGCTTTGCATAGAAAGGCTCATCTAATCTACATTTTGCCCATAGATCTGTAGCGTACGTTACCAGGGCTCATTGAGGGATCAGCGCAGGTTCGGGTTGTGAGGACCCCTCACGCCCCAAGCCGAGTTTGACCTTGATATTCAGCGAACCCTTGGATGGCAGCAGCCTGGCACCAGGCTGACATCCAGGGATTCTGATCCCTGCCACAAGCCGCTGGAATCACCCTGAAGGCGTGGGAACGAGAAGGAGACGTCCGCGGGGTTCGGCCCTGCACCTACCTTCCACTTCCAACCATGACCAACACCATCGCCAGGGCTGCCGCAGCTTCCTTCGCAGCGCTGGCCCTGACGGCACCGGTATATGCCAACCCGCTTCCTACAGGAAGTCTGTGCAACCATGACTATATGAAGACTGGTGTGGTCACTTCTTCGCCAGATGGTGATACCGCCACCAACGGTCAGATCCGTAGCATGGCTAACTGCGAGCGCTACCTGGATCACCATAGGCAGAGCCAGGACAACCAGCTCGAAGCGGAGCGGTTACGTCAACGCGAGATGAGCCGAGTGTCCGAGAGAATGCCCTTGCTCCAGAGGATTCCGCTCGGAATTCAACTAGGTGCACGTTTCTTCGGAATGTTGCGCGGTAGTCAGCCCCAGCCAACCCCCTACAGCCAAGGCCTACAGCTCAGTCAGTACTGACCCTTCATACCCGAGCTTCACTTGCAATCCATCGCCTTGATGCCATGAGCACCATCGCCACCCGACTGCTGTAGCTGGCAGCCGCAACTTTCACTTTCCCCCTTTTTGCCGGCTCGGCCCAGGCTAGGCCCCAGCGTTGTGAGATCTATGCCGACATCCCTTCTATCTCAAACGCCTATGACATGAACATCCTGAACCACGATTTTAGAATGGAACACGAGCGATTCTTGCGCGCTAGGGCACAGGTGATCATGAACTTTAGCGCTGGCTAGTATGCCGCTGACAGGGCCCACGATCACACCAAGCTTCAAAGCCAGCTCAGCGCCGCCGAGCTATAGCAACAGCGGATGCTTGAGGACACTGCGGCACAGCCTGCCCATGCCCTTGACGTGCCCCCCTTGCTGGTCCAGTTCTTCTGAGAGCTGGTGGGTAGTCTGGCCGCTCTCCACTGTTGGAGGACCTCCAGGTGCGTATGCCCCTAGAGCGCCGAATGCGGTCTGTAGGTGTTGTACTCGATTTGGCACTGTTCCGCCAATAGACTGGCTTCGTGCGCCGATGAGAACAGCTCGACATTTAGGAATTCATCTCTGAATCTGCTGTTGAACGTCTCCACGAATGGGTTTTCCCAGGGTGAACCTGGCTCGATGCGGGCCGTGCTGGAACCGCTGCCTGTGCACTACTCCAGTAGGGCATTGGCAATGAACCCAGGACCATTGTCCATCCTCATGCCAGTCGGAGGTGGATACAGCCTGAGCAGCTCCTCGATCGTGTCGATCACATCGACTGCCTTACAGCGTCTGTCGATAAGAATCGCCAGTCACAGTAAGCAGTATTCATCCATAGCATTGAGGAACTCCAGTCGGCGGCCATCCATCGCCTGCTCGAACTGGCAGACGATCTCTAGGCGTTGTGCAGGTACTCGGCTCTCAGCCGCTCCCGCGAACCGTCGGCAGGCCAGGAGCGCTTCCGCCTGCGGGGCACGGGCCACTGCAGCCCCTCCTCACCCCAGATCCGTTGCACCCGCTTGTGGTTGACGCTCCAGCCCTCGATCCGCAGCCGCCGGGACACCATCGCCGGCCCCAGTGCACATGACGCCGGGCCGGCTCCCGGATCCGCCGCCACAGCTTCTGCTCCTCGATGTCCGCGACCGGCACGGGCTGGTGCTGGACGTTGCGGATCTGGCCCGCCAAAAGGTAGGCACGCCGCTGGGAACCCCGGAATCGATCCTGCAGAACCATCACGGCCTTATGACGGCGTTCCGGGCTCAGAAGTTTCCCTGAGCCAGATCCTTGAGCATCGCCTTCTCGAGCTCAGCATTGGCCAGCACACGCTTGAGGCGGACGTTCTCCTGCTCCTGATCCTTGAGGCGCTTGGGCTCAGTGGCCTATGGCCTCCGGCCGACTTCGTCTACATCTCGCCGTAAAGCTGCTGCCAGCGGTGGTAGGTCGGTGTCGACACCTCCTGGACCTTGCAGACATCGGCGATGGTCTGGCCCTGATTGAAGAGCTGCTCAGCGGTGCGCAGCTTGCGGATGGTCTGCTCGGGGGGTGTGGCGCTTGCGTTTTATGGAGCTGTTTCAGGCCAAGTATGGCCGGTTAGGAAGCTCTCATAAGGGCTGGTTCAGTTTCCGGGGGCCACGCCACGGGTGGGCACTGAACTGGTGACTCTCTCGGTCTGCCAGAACGGGCTGGGAGATGTGCAGAGCGGCGAGAGCGCCAGGTGCCTGCCGTTTGTGCTCACCGTGGCCGGGGTCGGTGTCAATCTCCTGAGCCTATGGAAACAGGTCCTGGCAGCCACCGCCGATTTCATGGGCGAGGACAACGGCCCGCTCGAGGCCAGCCACTCGCCAAGCATCTCCAGACCGCTGGAATCACCCCCGAATCGCTGGAACGAGAAGAGGACGTCCGCAGGGAACGCCCTGCACCTTCGTCTTCCCACCATGACCAACACCTTCGCCAAGGTTGCCGCCGCCTCCTTCGCGGCACTGGCCCTGACGGCACCGGTTTCCGCCAACCAGCTGTATGCCGGTGATCTGTGCAACCAGGACTACAGCAAGATCGGAGGAGTGACTTACACGCCTAATGGTGATCCTGCCACTAATGGTGAGATCCGCACCACAAGGAACTGCGACGGCTACATCCGTTCGAAGCGCCAACAGGAGAGCGAAGTGAACCGTCTGACCCAACTCGGGCTCTATCTCCAGCTCGTGCCACAGATCCCACATGTGCTTGGAGCAATCGGAGAGATTCTGCGTGGCAACCAGCGGCAACCGATGCCCCAGCCCACCGAAGCGTCCAGCTACCGGAAGGCTCCTCAGCCTCAGCTGCAACCAGCTACTCAGCCTGTGACCAACGGCTCCGACCAGCCGATCCCCTACGCCCAGGGCCCCCTACTCAGCCAGTACTGAGCCTTCTGCATCGAACTTCTTCTATCCACCATCGCCTCGCTGCCATGAACTTCCTCAACATCCGGCTGCTGCCTCTGGCTGCCGCCACCTGCTCCCTCACCCTGTGCGCCGGCTCGGCTCTGGCTACGCCCGAGCGCTGCGAGAGGTATGCAGGCTATCCCGATGTCTACAGCAGCTGCCTGAATCACACCTACACGATGGAACACCTCCAGTTCCTCTACAAAGGGGGTCAGGATCTGCAGGGCTTTAACGAGCGCCAGACCGCTGCTGATCGGACGCATGCGCAAACGATGCGCCAAATGGAGATTGACTCCACCCAGCTGATGCAGCAACGCCAGCATCAGGACATGCAGGCTGGCCGCGCACACGAAAGGGGCATGCAGCAGCAACAGCTGGACTTTTATCAACAGAACTCCGTCGCTGGCCATGCGCATGAGCTTGCGGTGCTGGCTCTCCAACAGCAAGACGCCCGTGAGGTGCGCGAGTGGAGTGCCGTACAGCAGCGTCAGTTCCGAAACGCTGCCTTGGTGAATGGCTTCCAGCAGGCCTTATGGGGGCAGTGAGCTCCAGAGTCCGCCATAGAAGGCCCGCTCCCGCGGGTCTTCAACAAGCCTACTCTCCTTCACCCGTACGATCATCAACCTCCTTGAGACCATGAACACCTCCAAAACTGTCCTTCTCTCCCTTTCTCTTGTTGCCTCTTCTGCGTGCATGACACTGATACCCGCTCCGGCTCACGCTTCGTTGTTTAGGGAGCTCTGGAGACCAATTGCAGATGCTGTCATTCCTAAACCGGTACTTGATCTGGGAGACCGGATCGCGCCGGTTGCCGACATCACAAATCCTCGCCATCCTTGGAGCAGTTATTGCGCCTCCTTGATCCGAGGTGCAGGAACAGCTGCAGGAAGCTATTTTGGTTATCCCTCTGCAGGCACAGCGGCGGGTGGATTCGTTGGGCAGGACATCTGCCCGACCACTCAGCAAACGGGTCCAAGGATGCCTACACCAACGATCAATGCCAACCCCTACCCGGGCCTGGCCCCCACCTCGATCGGTGGGTACACCTCCCAGGGGATGGTGCCTGGCCCCATCGTGATGCCGATGCCTTCCGGCCCTCACTATACCCAGGGCAACCCCTTTGCACCGGCTCCCTACCAGCCCCGTTATTGAGCCAGCCGATTTCATCAAGGGGTCGACTGCCACCAGACGCAGTCACCAACCACCCCGGCCAAATGGCCGGGGTTTTCTGCGCTTAGGTAATGCCTTCATAGGATTCCTTCCGAGTGTCGATGAGAAACAGCTCGCGATGCTCTAGCGAGCTGTGGTTGTATCTATTGGAAAGGTGCTCACTGTCCGTCCCCCCAGTAGAAGGAACTTGCCTCTGTCATTCCGTCAAGCTGGCGTCCAGAAACTGCCAGAGCAAGAGCTGCTCAGATGCCGAGCATGAATACTGTCCAGAAGTTTCAGTTTACACGACAGAGCTTTTTGCAAGTGAGGAATGGGATCGCCACTGATCGCAAATCGTTCACAGCGATCGCCTATTGTTCCTCATGTCATGCTATAATGGTACTTTAGTCCCTTTTGGCCTGTCCGTCTCAGTGGCTAAGGGGCTAAGGTAGTGCAATCCAGAATCTACACCATTTCTCTGATCACCTTACTGGGCTTCTTGGCCATGCTCCGCAGCCGAATCATCTGGAAGCCCCGGTGATCACAGTGCCATTATCTAGCTACCCATCCAGGTTCTCCATCCTATGCTCGGCTGATAAAGTACATGGATATGCCCGTCCGTTAAGCAGACTTTTGATGGCTGCAACCGGGTCAATCATTTTGTCATGTTGATGCTATTGGCGTTGGTACAGTGCTTCTGGCATGCCTTGGCTCCATCACTTCGCTGACCTGTCGCCTGTATTGGCCAAAGTCGAACTGCTTGACGCACATAAACGAGCTCTAGCGTTCAGTCAGATGGCTATTGTTGTACTGAGAGCAATCTTGGCTACACTAATCTGTTGAGCAACTCCCCGAGGGACTCAACGACCGCACATGCCCTTCTCGTTGTTGACACTTTCACTCTGGCTGTACAATTATGGGCGAACACGCGCAGGGCTTGCTGGTTTTCACATGTCTAATGCGGAAAGTATGTCCACATTCGAAGGTATTCTGGAGACTTTTCCGGTCATTTTCGCGTCTTTGTGGCATTTCTCGCTATTTAGGTATTTTAGGCACGTTAGGGCTGGATGCATCAATATGTTCTCAGCCCGAGACGTGTAGGGCCGCCTAGCGCTATTAATTCATGAACCGGATAACCATAGACTGATACGCAAGATGCAATGGACGCGACGTTGAGAATCATCTCTATGCCTATGCGATACCAAGGCGACAATGATAATAGGGCTCTGCCAAGTGTATTCTCTACAGTTCCCGCTATTTGCCTGGCTGACACTGTGTCTAAGGTGGGCTTATCATTGTCAGTCCTTCACTGGAATTGATGGGTCGCCCCGTGGAACTGCCTCCCATGGCTCCCGCAGACTCGTAGATGACATGCTCATGACATGCGGCTCCTGATATCCCCCTTCACAGCCACGCGTGATGCCAAAAGCTCCACGCGGTGAAGGCAGAGAGTTGATCACCGACCTTCTCGCACTCCTCTCTGGCGAGGTGGTTGCAACTTCCGCTCGGATTGGATAACGCACTACCTTCGCTCCATAGCAATTTCATCTCCCTCGTCACCACTTTGAACTGATCCGCTTCTGCCATGGGTATTGGTATTCGACCTCGTGGTGTGGTCACTTGTGCCTTGCCCTTGGCACCCCATAGCAGATTCCCATGTTTCATATCTAGGGAAGTGATGAGCTCCGCTGGCTGCACGCCCACTGCAGCGTGGAAAGAGAGCCTAGATCACATCCCCACCTCCATGGACAGGGGCTACCTGCGACCGCCCAGATAGTGTCTGACGCCATGTGCGTTGCGTCAACATCGATTAACTTTCGCTCCACTAGCTATGATTCACATGACGGATCAAGCCCGCCCATGCGCGGTCGCTGACTACTATGTCTCTTAAGCACATCACAGTGAGGTGATTGTGGGGCCTGCTCCGGAAGGCCACATCCCCTGCCTTGATAATGTTGCGTCAGGGTTCATGACGAACAGATTTGCCTTGTGGCACCCGTAGCTGTCGGTAGCCTTGGAGTCGTGCATGTGACCCGTGAATACTTGCAACAGATCCGCATGAGCTCCTTGGCTTCTGCGCATTCAAACACTACTTTCGTTTCCAAGTTTCCTCTCGTCCCTCGCACATATGAGCTGTCAAGCCCATTCCAGTTGGAGCATTCTGCAACCCTTATGGGGTAAAGGCGTTCGAAGAGGTTTTATTGGCTTTGCGATTCCATTGCTGACCGCATTGGCATTAACGGCAATTGAGAGTGCCGCAGCAAGGGCTCAATCAAGCGAATCTTTCAGTCAATGCGTACTTAAGCTTTACAGGGGCCCTTATTCAAGTAGTGACGCGGCCATGAATTGTCTTGCCGGTTTTCGTGGCAAACCAACCAATGAAAGCTTGAGTGAATGCGTCGACGCGCTCTACCGTGGCCCATTTTCATCTTCTAATGCAGGGCGTTATTGCAGAGAGGCACAAGCGAATAGCGTGTCTGATACCCCGAGATATGGCGATCGACGCCGAGGCGGCAATCCTCGGGCCATTAAGACTTGTATGAACAGCTTGTTGTACACGCGTCGCCCAGTTTGTACGCGCCAGGGAAGTTGTGCTCGGCTTGACAGCCCAGAGAATAATGCCGATCGTGGTTTTGGCGGATGGCAATGGCAAACGGTAAGCACGGGCATGAGCGAATACGCAGCGGCTTCTGCATGCCGGAATGCACAGTAATGCATCGTGAACGACTGATATCACTTATTACTATCTCTGCGATTAGATCTGAAGTGCTTGGCATCCCGGTTTAGGCCTGGAGATGGAGAAACTCTTGGGTTAGGGGCGACCAAGGATGGCAGCAGGTTGCCTGATCGGAGCCATCCTTGATCCCCATTCAGGGGCCGAGATGCCTTGCCGTGAACATCGATCATTTCTGACACTGACGGCAAAGAGATGCCTGGTTTCATCTCAAGCAGAGATTGCCAGCGATGAGCACTCTTCCGATCGGGATTTCACAAGCTAATGGGCTCGCCACTCCGGCCACCTTCAGATGGGTTGTCAACCAGGTGCAGCCCCTATTGGAAGAGAGCGAGCCGTTGGGGCCACAGCGATCATCTCTGGTGACGGAATTGACCGCCCGCGCAAGCGGATCAGTAGCAATTCTTCCAAACCGCCCCTCCGGCGATGGTTAATGCATTTAGTCGCCCGCCCTCCACAAGGGAACGGGCCAACTGCTTAGGTAGCATCACAGGCATCACGGCTCAGGGCATAAGCTGCTGTCGGTGGACCACTCCGATGTGGTGGTGGATCACCATCCAGAGTTCTGCCGCCATTGTGGCTCCGGCTGCAGGGAGGCGATCTGGAGGCCTACCGGGATCAGGGGATAGACATTGTGCCGATCACTGCCCAGGTGATACTACGCGTGCTGTATCTGCTGATCGGCCCCTGCTGCGGTATGAGTACCTGCGCCCTCCCTGCACGGTAATCTCCGCGCTCTGCATGCTGCTCGTCGCCCTGGCGTTGGACTCGCTGCCCCTCGATCCACCGATGAGCGAATACATCGCCTGGGGCGTCAGGGATGGTCCCAGCAGCTGATCGCCCGTCAGGTACCCCTAAAAAAGGAGCCAGGTACTTGACAGACCACCCTCAGTTGAGGCCGGAAAATGGCATTCATTATATGAGATCTTTTTCGCTCTTGCTGTTTCGCTTGTATTGCCTGCGGTGACTCATGCCGCCTCTGCTGATACGGAGGAGATCAGTTCTGAATGCACTCCCGTCCTTTCCAGTTACAGGGTCTCGTTCGAGGGGGAGAAACGTCCCGATCTTCTTCTTCCGCCTTGGCACATGCTTAAACCCTTCACATTCAATATTCCTACTGGATCAAAAGTAGCTTACAAAGTCTAGCGGATGGTAAAACCGGAGAATTTCGCGCGATCGTTACTCCAGGCAGCATAGCGATTAGAAAAACAACCGACGGGCCTCCATTCTGGGAATGGATTATAGACAGGACTTCGGGTCGGTACATGGAAAAGTGCAATTACATTGGAAATAAACAGTCTGTGATTGGGAACTGCAGAAGGAAACAGTTCCCTAATCGCCTTTTTTTACTCGCTTTAAGGAAAGCAACTAAGCCGCACCTTCCCGGCGGAACCGGCAGCGGCCACCTGCAGCTTCACGAGCGCTCGCACCGAGGCGGAGCTGGCTGAGGATCTCGAGTGTGCGGTCGATGCCTTTGTGGCTCACCACGATGATCCTTCACAGTAGCTGCAGCGGGCCAAGTCCTCCCTGGTGCCATCGGATGCTGAGAGCAATCGCTCTGCCCTCGGCTCAGAGCCCTAGTGGTTCCGCTGGGCAGCGCCTTCCCCTAAGGCATGTTTAACACCCAGGCGCTGCTAGATCAGCTCGAGGAGGTATCGATCAATAGCCGCGCCATCGTGCAGATCGGGGCCACGGCTGTGCGAGTGTCAGTAGAAGCCTGTGGATGAGCCATTGCAGACGGCACGGCGGGCACCTGCTACTGCCGCTAAAACCGGTATCATGATTTGCGTGTTGTTGGTCCTACGTTCCCACGGATACGATTTGACGTCCGAACTCGCTCACTTTGACGACGCCACGCAGGCGTCATCTTGCTTATTCAATAAAGGGCGACTATGCAATCATACCCAATTCGAAGCACTAGCCAGCAACTTCTGAAATTCATCAATCGCTTTAGCAAAGGCCATGCCCCTTTTGGCCACTCTGCTGCATAAGTCATGAGCACGCCTTACTCAGAGTTGCGATGCATTGTCCAGTGTCAGCAAGCTGGTGGGCTCTCTGTCTCAGGCCGTGACCTGCCATTGGCTACTGCCACTCATCTCCGTCTCTTGCGAGATAACACAGATCCGAGTGCAGCAACTGATCATCTTCTACTTGATCATTGCCGCGAACGTGATGATACAGGAGCGTTCCTATGCCTCCGCTGCAGAGTCAGCCATCCGCTTGAGGCCAAGGTTCTTGCCCTGCACCGCCAGTTTGGCCAGGCCTACGCTCTCGACTTGATTGATCTGGCCACCTTTGGTCTTGATGATGATGGCCGACCACTTCCTTACTCCGCGGCGGCCTCCTACTCCTCCCCCTCTTTCGTACCGTTTACCGCCGAGGTGGTGCGGACCTTTCGGCCAGGTTTCTGTGGCCTCCCACAGTGGGCACGGATCAAGCTACAGGCCAACAATGAACTCAAGAAACATTTGCGCGGGCATGGTCTGTTGCTCATCTCCGACTGGGCACTCCTGGCGGATACCAGCCCCAGCCGGATCCGTGAGGCAATGGAATGCTTTGCGGCTGGTGTGGTTACGCCTGCCCATGGGTTGAATCTCCATGCCAACTACCTTTGCCACTACCGTGAAGCCAAGGCCGCCTACCGAGAGCGCACCGGCAAGGCTTCCGGATGGCAGCCTGACGACACGTTCCTCTTCTTGATCGCCCCAGACCAGCTCCCCAGACAAACGTTCGAACAGCTGCAGACCATCGCCAAGGCCGTGCGGCTGATCAAGACAGGGCAGTGGCAGCGCATCACTCAAGCGAGCGAAGATCTTGAGGACTCGATCCCGGATCCCTCCAATCTGGGATCGATAGAGGATGGAGTTGCTACCGCTGCAGAGCTCCGCACGGTGATCGATACAGCCCTAGATCGCGCCATGAACGCTTGTTTCTCCTCCATCCTTAAGGCCGAGGTCCAGCGGGATGCCCTGCTGGCTTGCCTCTGGAGGGGCTTTGGCGAAGGCCTCACCAACCGCCCTCTCGCGGAGCGCTGCGGCATCACGGCAGGAACGGTGAGCAAGAAGCTCAGGCTGCAGCAACACACTGCAGCCATCGCCACGGCAGCCGCCATCGAACTCAAGCGCAACCCGGCCTTCGAGGAGGTCGGACATTCGGTCGAGGGGGCTGAGCGGATCGTAGAGGCCCTCAGGAATCACCTTGTGGAGCCAGAACGAGAAGGGGAGGTCCCCCTGATGCGCCGTTGGGTCCAGTCCATGATGAACGAGTCATGACAACTCTTCCTCCCACTGAGCCGCTTGAGGCCATTCCGATTCCCGACGATGCGATCGTACTGACAACACCTCCTGAGATCTGCAGCGATCACTCCCGCCTGCGGCGGACATTCGCCCTAGCGGCCCTTCGCCAGGAGTTGTTGGAACGACAGCTCACTCTGCCGCTGGGCCCAAGCATCGATCCTGCCGATCCCACGTCCCTGCTCAGCCTCAACCGCTTTGCGGTGCAACTTGTCACCGCAGGTATCAGTAGCGACGAGGTAGCCATTCCCCTTGCATTCTGGAAGGAGGCCGCGAGAGCGCCTCAACTCCTGCTGGCGGCCGCCATCGACGAAGAGAATTCTGTGGTGCACTTTCCAGGGGTCTTCACCGCTGAGGAGTTTCTCCAGCGCATTGAAACCTCAGCCACCCATGATGATGATGAGGTGGTGCTGGAGCTGAATACCTTCCGGGGAGGGCTCGACAGATTGCTCACACTGGTGCAGCTGCTGGAGCCCGCCGCCCTGCCCCGACACGCTCTCGTATTGCAGCCCTCTACCCAAACTATATCTTCTGTGATCGAGTGGCTCGCCGGCCAGATGGATCGTGCGTTTGATGCTCTCGACGCTCGCTTCATCCCAGCGGCGGCTGGAGCATTTCGCAACGGAGGTCCACTGGCTATGGGGGACCCCTCCATCCTTGCGGTGCTAACCATCCCCCTAGGCATCGATCAGCAGCGCCTGGTCACCGGCACCCGAGCCACCAGATGCGTGGAACAGTTCCATCTCCTCCTTCTCCTCACAGGTGACGTAACTCCCGATAGCTTGTGGTTGCGTGTTGTACCGGAGCTCGCCGGCGACCTCCTTCCCGATGGGCTCGAACTCTCGGTGCGGCGCGGCAAAGAAGAGCAGCGGATCGGCTCTGCCGACAGCCAGGCCCTGGAAATCAACTGCGCCGCCGGGGACGAGCTGGTTCAAGTGACCCTTCGCTATCCCGGCAGCGACCCGCTGGTGCTCCCTCCGCTCCTGTTGCCGGTACCATGAACACGATCGATCTGGAACTTCAGACCCAGAATCCAACCCAGTCGATCACCGCTTATGTGGTCAGCCAGCGTGGTAACCATGCTCTGCACAATCTCTCGCTTCCTGCGGATCTAGACACCGCGCTTCGCCTCTGGCAACGGAGTTTTCTCGCCCATCACGATCCATCCCGGCCGCACATTCCCACCGACGTCGTACGAACCCATGGACTGAAACTCAGCCGAGCACTGATCCAATGGCTGAAGGACCCCTGCTGGCTGCCGCTTCACCAGGCTCTCTTAGCCCAGCCCGGCTGCCCACTACGCGTCCGTTGTGAAGACTCCACTGGGCTTCTGGAGAGGCTTCCCTGGGAAGTGATTCCACTGGAGCGATCCTTGTGGCGATCCGGCGCTACGGAGTTGGAGCAGGCCCAGCCCCATCTGCAACATCGCCGGCCCCATCTGCTGTTGCTAGTGGGTGATGAATCCACCTTGCCCTTGGAGAAAGACATCAGCCGGCTGGAGAGGCTCCGCAGACAGGGTCGAATCAAGCTTCAGGTACTCAGGGGGTCAGCTTGCAGCTTGGCGGGGATACGCGTTGTTCTTGGGGAGGCATCTGGCTGGGATGGGTTGATCTTTCTAGGCCATTCTGAAGCTGACCCCAGCAGTGGCGGGCGAATGCACCTGGGCGATGGCAGCTGGGTGGCCGCCCATGCATTGGAAGGATCTTTGCGCGATGCTGCGCGGCGCGGTCTTCGCCTGGCGATGCTCAACAGCTGTAGTGGCATCGATTTGGCCCGCACTTTCTCCGCGGCCGGAATCCAATGGGTGTTGTGTTTCCGAGAGCCGGTTCCGACCGAGGCCGCCTCGCAGGCGTTTCGCTCCCTGATTGATTCATTGGAGCAGGGCAATGACCTTTCTGCATCTCTCGAAAGGGTGCGACAGGAGCTGGAAGATTGCGGGCCTGCCGGGAGCAACCTGCTTCTTAGCGTCTATGCCACGAACGGGGCAGAGCGATTGAGCTTACCGCTGCGACGAAGACTCCAGTTCCGCCAGCGCGTGGTCACAACCCAGACCCGCCAACTCGTGGCAGCCGCCCTGGCCATTGGGGTGGGCTTTGCCATCGATCTCGTGCCCTGGAATCCGATTTCCACGGCACAGCTGGACAGGCGGCTGCTGCTGCAGCGCTATTGGCGTGAACTCACCGATCAACATGGCCCCCGAGCCCAACCTCTTGCCGTACTCCTTATCGACGAGGAAACGACTTATGCAGCCCTGAACGCAAAGCCGGAGCCGGAGGTCCAATCCCGCGCAGCGCTCGCAGAGGTGCTCAAGCGGACCAACGCCGATCGCGTGCCGAAGGTGGCTCTGGATTTCGTACTAGACAACGAAACTGTAGATTCCCAGGGCATGACCAACCTAGTGTCCGTGATCCGCCGACACACCAGCCGCCAAGAGCTTTTTGCCGGCTATTACGGAGCCAACGCGGCAGCAAGCAAACCCGGGCGACAGTCTCACATCCATCAGGACTTGGCGGATGCAGGCCTGAATGGTTACGACCTTTCGACGGGAACTCCTGCGAGCGCAGATGCACCCGTAAGCACTGCGCAGGCAGCTGCCATCAAGCCGAAGCCACTCAGGCTGGCCAGTGCGATTGACGAGAGACACTTTGCTCATGCCCTCTCTCGCAGAAGAAACAAGACAATTCCGGCAGATGCGGTGATCGACTGGTCGGTCGACTGGTCAGCTCTGATCCGCGTACTCCCCGTGACTGAACTGGAAGTTTTCCAAGGGCCGGAACTGCTGGTGGGCAGCAATGGATACAGGGGAGCAGACAACAGGCCTGTGGATCTTTTTCGTGCTCCATTGGCACTGCAGCCGACGTTGGCCCAGTGGGGGGGGGGCAGCAATGAGATGGCCGGAGTGCTTGTGCAGGCGGCATTGGCCCAAAGCCTTAACCTCGGGCACTGGCTGAGACCCTGGGTTGGTTTGCCCGAGACCATCGGCGCTGGCCTGGCCTCTGTACTAGGTCTGCTGATCGCCGCCCTAACGTCCAGCAGGCTCAATCAATTATTGGGAATCACGGTAGTCACCTTGCTTCTCGTCCCAGCCGCTTTGCAACTGGCTGTTAGTCATCAGATCATCGTGCCCCTCAGTCTTCCACTTCTTTCTCTGGCTGCGACCACTCTTTCACGCCGTGAATGAAATGAGACTGCACCGACCTTCGCCTATGTCGTTGTGGTTGGCCGCATTCAGCCTGATGCTCTTCCTTGTGAACGCAGGGGGAGCATCCAAGGCCTTTGCACAACCACAACCCTTGCAAGCTCAGTCGGCGGCGCCCCGCAGGCCCGCACTTCAGATCAGTACACCAACGCTGCTGCAGCGGATCCGAGCATTGCTTGGGCTTGGGACCTCACTGTCAGCTGGTGGAGCAAGAACGTCAATGAACAATATATGTGTCATAGCTCCTCGGCTCGATACGCCCACCAAGCCTTCCTCAGCACATCGAGATAGCATTCCGATAGCCACGATCTCTCTGGCTAGACCCACCTTGTCCGTTTCTCAGAAGTTGAATGAAATTCAGATTCTACGAGACAATAAGCTCATCTGGTCTGCAAAGGCCTCTTCGGTAAGACTTCTTGAGACGCCAATGATATGGCCTTCAACACCGGTCAACCCTGGCGAACATCTTGTTATCCGCCTGCGGGTTGCCGGGGGGGGAGGAGGTGAATTCGCCGAACTGAAGCTGATTGGTGCCCAGCCTCAGAAAATGGAGGCTGCTCAACGCCTTGTTCAATCCCTTCGGGCTCACAAGGAAGCATGGCTTGGGGCCGTGAACGATCAACTGGAGCATGGAAACTCAGTGCTGGCGCTGGAGCTGTTGTTCTCCCCAGACTTTCCAGCTTCGCCAGAAAGGGATCTGTTGCGTGAGGAGGCAGTGCGAAATGGGTGCGCAACGGCCGCAGCCCTGCCTCCATTGCGCAAGTGATGACCTGAGTACTTTCTGACTGAAGTCATTCTGCCCAAGTCCGAAGGAGGACCACTGAATTTGAGATTCTGACCGACTGGAATGATGCTAATGCCATCTCCAGCAATCCGCCCCCACTCAGCTGTGCTCCTTTTCTGGTCAGTACTAACCGAATCGAACGCAGTGCAAATCACCCTGGTTTCCATCACGGCTTGGACTCGGTCTCGCTTATCTCTGTTCACATCTGAACCCGACGGGAGATCATGACGTGGTCATGCCATTCAAACGAGGAAAAGCCTTGGCGGGTCTGCTAACTCTTTTTATCACTACTGCTATTGTGATTATCTTTCTGGATCGTCTCTTTGAATGCTTGAACTGCTTTCCTTGTCAGCCAGTTATTTGCTTCGCTGACCAACGGAGAAGTCATCACGCACAACTGGAGGTTCTCCTTAGGCAGTGGCGAGCTGGGTGCTTCGTGCCGTTCCATTGCATTCGACAAGCCATCGGCTTGTAGGTGAGCTTCTCACCAGGTGATTCAGACCGTTACTTGGCAGCATCGTATTAAGCCACCCCAGCAACTCGATGATGAGACTGGCAGTTGATGGGAGTGCCGCCCATTTCTACTGGTCAAGCAGCCAGTTTGTCGAGATCTTTAGGCAAGCGGGCAAGATCTTGTGACGTTGGCCTGAGTCAAGATACTCAGGGCGCCAACGCTTGAGCTTAGTGATGCAGGAATGAAGCTCCATGCTGATACATGCGGAGACAGTTGCCATACTGATGACAAGAATGGTCATTCTTGTGCGGATGATCATGATCTGCCTCTCGATGGCAAGGCATGATACTAGGCTTCATGGATCGAGGGCTCAATCAGTCCTTGCATCCTCTGATCGAATCGCTAGCGGTATTCTCGCGCCAAGAGTGGAGTGTAGCAGCAAGATACGCGTTTCTCTTCTTGATAGGGTGGCAGGCTGACACCTCTTGGGAAGAATTCCCACCGTACGGTGCATCTACAGATGGCGTATGCCATCTTCTCGTTCGTCTCGTCAGCGTGGCTTGGAGGACTGCAACTCTGGATGTACTGCCGTTGCGCCCGCTGCTTGTGATAGCTGAGGCTATTGTAATCAGCCACCTGCCTGACTCTTCTGGACTCCACCCCTCTTAGGCAAGGCGCTCACTTCTCCATTCACCCCACCCTGCCAGCGCCTCTGCCCTGCATGAGTCTGGTGGAGTACTGCTAACGGCTACTGACCAAGCGGTACGAGTCTTACTTGCTCCTGGAGTGGCTGCCTTTAACTGTACGGCTTGGGCCCCCTGAAACTGTTAGCACTAGACGAAAGGATCAGGGTTCATTCTCAGTGTAGACCTCATGGGAAGTTTACCCTCCGAGTATGCTGTGGGTCTCTTCCATGGCAATGCCTCCACAGGATCCCGGTCAGGCTGATGTCGGCGGAGCATCAATCGCTGCATACACGTTTAGGTCATTCCTGACCCTTCCCTTTTCAGGAAGGCGGGGAACCCTGAGGGCAGTCACCTTCATGCCATGGTCTGGATCACCGTCTACGGCAACCGTTACGCGGTCCTGTTCCAGGACTCCGCCGCCCACTTCCGCATTGATCTGCGCACCGACGAGGAGCTTCCCTACGAACCGGCTGACCCTGAGTTCTGGCGGGGTCCCCTAGAAGCCTTCAAGGCTGGTGGGGCCACCTGGGTTGCCCGCTCCGGGGAGGAGGTTCACTACGTCGAACCTGCTGACCTTGCCAAAGGTCTCCTGCCGGGCCCTGGGGGAGTTCCGCTGTTCATCCAGGGCGGCTGACTTGAAACTGCTTCCCATGAGATCAGGTGGATGACTGTCCTCAAAGGGGTGACGGAGCTGAGCAGCTTTTTGAAGTAGTGAGTCGGAGGGGACTTGGTCACCCTCGTTGAGACCGGTTGCCGTTCCAGGCTTAGGTGTCCGCTGTCGATGGCCCCCAGGTGCCTTCCAGAGCTTTTGAGTTCTCTCCGGCAGAGCAGGCCTGTTCTCGGCTGCATTGCTCTCGGAACCCTGGTGAGCACTCTGGTGCTCTCCTGTCCCTCGTCCCTTGCAGCAGAGTTGCGCGGTCGGGTCGTGTCGGTGGGAGATGGCGACACGATTCGGGTGTAGACCAGTGATCGAGCGATCACAGTGCGGCTGGCCTGCATCGATGCACCCGAGACCGCCCAACGCCCCTATGGAGAGCAGGCCCGCCGGCTCCTGCAGCAGTGGCTGCCACCCGGCCGCAACGTTCGCCTACGTGTGGAGACCACCGATCGCTTCGGGCGCACCGTGGCGGAGGTGTTCACCGAGACCAACCTCAACCTGGCCATGGTGGAGGCAGGAGAGGCCTTCGCGTACCGGCAGTATCTGGCCCGCTGTGACGCCTCCGCCTACCTGGCGGCAGAAGCGAGGGCCGCTGAGCGAGGGATAGGGGTGTGGCAGGAGCCCGGTGGCATCACTAGGCCTTGGGACTTCCGTCGTGGTGGACGCACTTGGGGAAGCACTGGGGGCAGCTCCAGCCCCACGATCAGGACCAGTCCGAGTCCAACGTCTCCAAGCACTGGGGGAGGGAGCAGCAGGCGCTACCGCTGCCGGGAGATCGGCTCGTTTGCTCAGGCTCAGCAGCTACTGCGTCAGGGGCATACCTACCTCGATGGGGACCGGGACGGGGTTGCCTGCGAGAGCCTGCGGTGAGGCCGCCAGACACAGGTTGGCCAATCCCCTCCAGTGCTGCAACTAAACTGCCAATGAGCACAGCCTGACGACTCTGATTGATGTGAACAGGGCTGGGCGTTAGCAGACTGTGAATTCGCTAGATGACCAGCCCAATCGGGGGTAATCAAGCCAAAGGCAACTTGAACTTCGCGGGGCAGAATTTTCGAATTCTTATGGATATTGAATGCCGAGGCAGGTGGCGCCAATGAGACGTAGTTCTATTTGGTATAGCTTGGACATCGGCGATCAAGCAAAGGTAACAAGTCCATCTGCAGCGGCCGCGAAGAAATCGGTTTCACTCGCACCGTCACCAAAGGCCTCGAATCCTTTGACGGTCATGACGTCGCCGATCAAGTAAAACCCGTTGCCTTGGTCGGTGATCGTGTAGGTCCCTGGGTTAAAGGTCAAGGTATCTGTGCCGTCCTTGCCATAGAAGGTTCCGCTTCCAAACCCATTCACGTTGTCGTTGCCAACGCCAAGCCGCGTTGTTCCTAATCCGGTAAAGCCACCCTGGAGCGCATCGACGATGTCGTTGCCTTTGCCAGTGGTGATGCTGCCATTATTGTTTATGCCGGAGCTTCCACCAATACCGGTGACACTGTCGTTCCCGTCACCGGTATTGATCGTGCCTTGGTTGAGGATGCCAGAAGAATCCCTGCTGGTACCAATGACGCTGTCGTTCCCATCTCCAGCATTAATCATGCATTCGTCGAAGTTAGCGATGCCTGAGGCCATCCCGCTAGTGCCGGTGATGCTGTCGTTCCCGTTCCTGGTATTGATCGTAACAGTATCAGCGGAATCGAAGTTGTAGATGCCGCTGCCTTTCATGCCAACGCCGGTGATGCTGTCGTTCCCATTCCCGGTATTGATCGCGCCAGAGTTCCACATACCAACCCTCCCGCCAATGCCGGTGATGCTGTCGTTCCCGTTTCCAGTCTTAATCGTGCCGCTACTGATGAAGATGCCGTAGTCCCGCCTGCCAATGCCGGTGATGCTGTCGTTCCCGTTCCCGGTGTCAATTGCGCTGTTAGAATTTGAGATGCCCCATATTCCACTGAAGCCGATAATTCTGTCGTTCCCATTCCCGGTAAAGATGGAGCTACCGAAGTAATTTTGGATTCCAAAGGGATCACGACCGATCCCAATGATGTAGTCGCTCCCGTTTCCGGTATTGATCTCGCCTCCTTTGCTGGAAAGACCAAAATAGCTGCCGATTCCGACGATGTAATCATCGCCAGCGAAAGTCTCCACTACATCGCCTTCTTCAACCGACCAGCCTTTGTAAGAAACAGCTCGATCACTCTTCTGCGAAAACGGGAAATCGGCAAGATTGCGAGCAGCCATGGCCCTTCCGCAATGGATCTATGTGATATCACACAATGCTAAATAGCCTTTCCGGCAGAACGGAAGTCGAGCGCAACGCAACTTGACCTACTCGCCCGAGATCAGTAAAGACTGTGGTCCCGTGGGTGATCGCCTGCTGATCCGGCTCTGCTTCAGCCGTCCTCGGAGCAACTGTTGGAGTTGACACTACTCTCGCCCTGCTGCGTGGAACAAGCGCTGAGACGTGCTGGCCTGAAGGGGAGAACAGAAACCCTGAGGGGGAAGCGCGCAGGGTTACCCAGCGTGCGCGGCCGCACAAGGGCTGACGCGAGCTGGCCCGCCTGCAGGTGGCTGATCCCTCAGCAGGGTCTGTTGTGGGGGGTATCTGGCCAGCCCTTGCTGCTGGCCGCGCTGGGGCTGGGGGACCTGCGCTGCTGCCCCGATGGCTGCTGTCTCGAAGCACGCCCGCTCCCACACCCGCCAGCGTGAGCTGGGTCCATCGCCAGAAGAGAAGCTCGTCAGCTCTCTGATCCAGCTGCTGGAGGCAGGCACCACGCCCTGGCGTCGACCCTGGGATGCCACCGGTGGTGGCCACCACGTCAACCTGCTCTCAGGCCACCGCTACCAGGGGGCGAACCCGATCCTGCTCACGCTGGGCATGCATCTGCGGGGTTCTTCCCTGCCCTACTGGAGCGGGTTCGCGGAGGCCAGGGGCAAGGGGATCTTTCCCCGCAAGGGCAGCAAGGCCGTCTACGTGCTGCGTCCACAGGTCCATCAGCCAGCTGGAGGGCAGCAGGAAGACTCAGCACTGCTGCCACAGGAGGACTCCAGCGCACAGGTAGGGGAGTCAGCTGGGGGTCTTCAGCCCAAGTGCCGGGTCAGCTACCGCCCAGTTGCGGTCTTCAACGCAGCCGATCTCGAGGGGGAGGCGCTGGCCGGGCTGATCGAGGCCCGCAGGGCTGCAGAAGGTGTGGCTGTGCGTCCGGAGCCTGAGCGTCTGGCTGCTGCCGAGCAGGTTCTGAGCAGCTGGTCTGTACCGGTGACCTGGGGAGGAGGACAGGCCTGCTATCTCCCTGCCTGCGATCGGATCCAGCTGCCGGAGCGATGCGCCTTCCAGAGCGCCAGTGCCCTCTATGCCACCTGGGCCCATGAAGCCATCCACTCCACGGGTCATGCCAGGCGCCTGCAGCGAGACCTCAGCGGGCGGTTCGGCAGCAGGGCCTATGCCCGCGAGGAACTGGTGGCCGAACTCGGGGCGGTGCTGCTGGGGGATCGGCTGGAGATCGGCAGCGACTGCCAGAACCATGCTGCCTACCTGGGCCACTGGATCGAGCTGCTCAAGGAGAGCCCAAGGGTGCTGTTCCAGGTGCTCAGCCAGGCACGGCAGGCGGTGGATCTTGTGGCGCCAACGGCAACCGAGAGGCTCACCCCCGGGTGATTCCAGTGCTGTTCCCACGTGCTGCCTCAGGTGAACCTGCCTGCGCCTCTTTGCATCGCAGAACCACGCAACTGAGTATTGCAGAAGACCGAAATAAGGAAACATAGGAAAACGACAGGAGGCACAGCCTTCCGTTGTTTGAGGTTTACAACATGACTAGCCAATACATAAACCCTGGGCCGTCGGTCGATGGTCCAGGGTTTCACACTCCTGGTGCGCCGGACTTCAGCGGAGTGTTGAGAGACAACTTCCGCAGGCGAGTGCGCAGAAGGCCTAATGACAACTTCAAGTACTTGCTTCACCTGGTCCTGGTCAAGCCTGAACATCTTGATCGGCTGCAGAACAACCGCGGGTGGATCCCCAATGGGTACAAGGCGATTGCAGCCATTGCTGTCCGACTGGACTACACAGGCCCTACGATTCTTGGTCATCGGCTTGATGAGCTCAACCATAAACGCTGGATCAAATTGATCACTAGACTTGGTGCCTTTGACCGTGCCCTGGACCGGCTGCCCCTAAACCAATTGGAACGGTCCTGGGCTGAGTGGACCACCGAGCCAGGAAACTACTTCCTACGGAACACTTGGCTGCGTGGTCACTGGCAGTGGTTGCGCATCCGAGAGGAGAATCCTGGTTTGCCTACGTTGACGCTGAGTTTGAGCGACCTTCTGGCTGCTTACCAAGAGCGTGTCGCCAGAGAGCTCAAAGCTGCTGCCAGGTAATCCGCTCCAGCAACAGGTCTGTCTCAGTGACAGTGCAGGGCTGACGGGCTTCATAGCCCCCCTGCCCCTTTGTCCTGAGACGGACCTTCCCCGTTCCAACTCAAGGGAAAGGTCGCTCAGCAGGGGGGCAGGTGCATGGCCATGAGCAGACCAGTCCGATTGGTTTCGCTGTTGTCAGCAGAACTCCTGACCGGGGGCTACTCTCTCCCACAGTGATTGAAGATCCATGCTGAGTGGTCCTGATCTCCTGGCCATGGTCAAGGGCCCTCGGCAATAGCACCAAATCGGAGCTGGTGCGGGCCTGCGGCTACGTGAGCACAACCAAAGACGGCAAAGAGCGACTGAACTTCACGGCTGTCTATGCAGTCCCCGCACGAAGCCTCGGGGTTGTCACTGGCGCAGAAGAGAGCATTCCTGAATCTTCCAATGAATTTAAGATCAGTTTGCATGTTTTCCCGCAATTCTGAGTCAGTGTGTAGAGATCTATTCATGTACGAGTGGTATCAATGCTCAGCTTGGCCATGCGATTGACTTCGGCGAAGCCCTAAGATCCAATTCTCAGAGGTGATAATTGTTTATCCTCCTGTGATTACGGTGCATTCTGCGAGATTAGAGGTGTTGCACGATGGCATGCCGCAAGACCACATCTGAACACGCTGCTGAGGTCAAACGTATTGGACGTGTCGAGCTAATTGGTGAATACGTCGGTGCGCGCACTAAGACTATGTATCGTTGCGTCGTTCATGGTCTATTGAGCGAAGCTCTACCAACGAATATTCTCAAGGGACGAGGTCTTGCCTGCTGCAAGCAGCAGGGAATCCAGGATGCAGCCAATCGAAAGAAAGCTAAAGCAGCAGCACAGTACGACAGGCAGCTTGAGATCATCGGGAGGCTCAAGCGCCTAGAGCCGTACGTTGATAGCAAGACGCCAATCCTGCATCGTTGCTTGCTTCACGGAGAAACAGCTCCTAAGTCGCCGTCTGATGCCTTAGCGGGCAAGGGCCTCAGCACATGCTGTCATCAAGCAGCCTACGAACGTACTGCAGATAAGCGCAGGCTTCTTCCGCATGAGTTTCTCGAAAAGCTGACTATGAGAAACCCGAATATTGAATGGTTGGCTGGTGATTACACTACAAACACCTCGCTGATTACTTGCCGATGCAGAAAGCATGACTTTGTCCAGGAAAGAGTTTGGGCTATGCAGGTTCTTGCTGGCCATGGGCTCAAGTGCTGTGGTTTAGCGAACTCTAGAGAGGTGGGAAGGAGAAGTCTCAACGGCGCAACTATCGACAACGTTTGGCGTGCTCTTGCTAATAAGCTTGATCGCAACGGCAGTGCTTATCTGTATCTCTTTGAGTCGCCTGTTCGTGGGTACGCGAAGTTCGGTATTAGCGCCGAGCCTGATCGACGGGCGAAGCTAGCTGGCTATGGGAAGCAACTTATCGCGCATAGGTTTTACGCTGACCGTCGCGATGCAGTGCTAGTCGAACAGGCTTACAGATATGGATATGGATGTGATTCTCCGTTTGAACTTCAGGACTGGATGGGCAACACTGAGCTAACTCTCCAGCTGCCTGAAGAGTTTATTGAGATAGTTGAAGAACTTGAAGCTACTCTAGTCAGTATCGGGCGCTGGGCATTTGCTCGCTCATATTGCGATCCGGCCCAAGTCAATAGGGCTGAGCGCGAGCAAGAGGCAGTAAAGTAGGTTAAGCAACAGAGGATGCCCTGGGAGGTGATTGGGTGGCTTTGATGCCTCTTTCTGTTGAGTCGTGACCTGTGTGCTCCTGTCAACTCTGTTTGTCAGGTGTATGTTTGCGACTGTGCGGACTTCTTTCTGTGGGCTTGGGAGCCAGGCGCAAAAGTAGTGATTTCCGTGGAATCTTCGCCTACCTATCTCTGCAAGTCGCTTCTAATTATTCGTCTGCTTCGGAGTGGTACACTGCTCTTTGTCGCTAATCTCGAGCGGCATATGGCCTAACTACCTCGGCGTAGCCTGCGAACACATGGCAAATCAACATGGGTCTGCATGGTTCACCAGAGTTGCCTAAGATTATTTGATCACGCTGATCACGGACTTGCTGTTGACTCTGGCGTTTCATGTGGGGCACGCGCCCCGGGGATGATTGGTGAACATTAGTGTGGTGCGTGAAGAACGGTCTCAAGCCAGTCAGCGTTACAGGCGCATTGACCATTGCTGAATCGCCTGCGGTCCTGCACAGATTTTCCAGGCCTAGCGCCGAGTGAGGACAATTGCCATACTGCGGGGATCCCACCACGCTTAGGCGATGCGGTGCTCTCTTGCGGCCCTGACTTCGTTGTGCTTGTTGGCCGGGCCCCTCCATGCTCAGAGCTGGGTCCGCAGCTGCAGCTTCAATGGCAGGAGTGAACGCTGCACAGTGTTGAATTGGAGCGGCTCCCTCGCCAACGGATCTCAGGCGAATCTCCTCATCAATTGGCTGTCGGATGGCAAAGCCACCATGTACTCCTTGGATGTAAATGGTGATGCACGGATCTGGGAAGATAACGGCCGCTTCACCCCGGGCACCTGGACCTGGAGTCAAGGACGGTATTTCATTCGGTCTGATCGTGGCAATATCACCAACATGCCACCGCCTTGAGACTCTCGTTCTGTGACAAGCACATAAGATCTGCACGATTGATGATGCTCCACTAACCCCAGGCCTGCTGCGCCGAGTCCCACCGTTAGGTTGTTCTTTGTCCTGGCAGCTCCATCACTGGCAGTGGAGCGTTAACTAGTCCTGACCTCCATGGCAGCCGCAGCAGAATCTCGCTCTGCTCGATGTCGACGACTGACAGGCACTCAGCGTGGCTTTGAGGTGAGGGCTCGTCTTGGGAGACCAGCAACCCCCGCCCCGATGATCCACCGCCATCCCACCAGCCCAGCTGCTGCTCAGCGTGGGGGTGGGGGAGCTGGATCCGGCAAGGGCTGACGCGAGTGCCTTGAGGCACCCCTGCCTGCTCCTGGTCAGGCGGTGGGTGGGGACGGGGTCGTTGCCGTTCCTCCCATGGAGCCGATCCTCGCTTCCGTCCTGCCCCCGCTGCTCGTCCATGCTCTGACACTCACCTGGCTTTGCGCTGAGTTCCTGCTCAAAGCCGCTGTTGAGCTGCACCAGTGGTTATCGAAGACTCTTGCTGCTTTTGACCCGCAGCGTCTGGCGATCCTGGCTGCCTGGGAGGCTGAGCTGGCTTCCGGCTGGCAGGAACCAGAACCAGAGTCCGTGCAACCGGAGCTGTTCGAGCTGCCGGTAGATCCCGCGCTGGTGGGCTCCGGCTGGGACAGCTGGGGTTCCAACCCCTGGCTGGATGAGCAGCAGGTGGAGGAACTGCCCGGAGCCTGGTTCTGCTGAGGCGTGGCGCTGTGCTGCCTGCAGGCACGTTGCCCTGGTGCTGCGGCATCAGGGTTCCTCTTCCTTGATCGAGCATCCACTGGTTAAAAAGGCTCTGTGGCCTGGGCCTGTTCTCGCTGGAGCCGACAGCGCTGAGCTTGACCTGGTTGCAGTCGGCCAGGGTTGCTGCGTAAGGGTCATCTCTATCTCAATGGAAACCCACACGGCGTGTGCGTGCTCCAGACATCACTTCTGTTGCTAGCGGATTCAGAGGTCTTCCTGACCTAACCAAAGCTGCGACAGTCATGGCCTAATGCGCGATCTGAAAGTTGCTACAATGTCAAGCGAATATGCCCTGGTCTTGACATGCCCTTCGGGTGATCAGCTCCTCCGCCTGGTTTCTGAATCGGCACTGATTGCCGAGAGCCTTGGCTGCCTGGGGTTCCTCACTGTTGCCAATCCTTCGGATTCCTCACACATGTTACTCAGAATCTGAAGGTGCTTCGACACGCCAGTTTGAGCGGCTGTGCAATGACAGGCCCTGTTACCTTGCCGTTCAATGGGCAAAGACTGCGCATTCCAGTTGCGTATGACCTTTTCCATTTCAAGGGGGAATTCGCGAAACTATTACATTGATCTCTGCGCTCATCTCAGTAAATAGCTATGGCTTCCCACTCTCGCAGTAGTGAATTCGACGACAGATACCTTCCATACTCCGATATGCCAGTAGATGGCTTGGGGGAGCGGAAGGATGAGCTAAACCGATGGCACTTCTGCCGTCAAGTTGGCAATCTGCTTCTTGCAAGCGGAGGCTCAGATGGCATAGTAGTTTCGATTGAAGGAGAATGGGGATCCGGAAAGTCTTCTGTCTTAAGAATGATCAGATGTTGTATAGATGCACAGAAACAGAATGCGCAGCATGAATGCCCAAATCGAACCAAGGGTGTCTTAGGGTTGCTGAGGCGGCTTCGTGGACAACGTTTAACTAGCTCTTCTGATTCGACGACCTCTGCCCCCATTCTAGTTGAATTTAATCCCTGGCTTGTTGGTGCTGCTGACCACATGGTTCAGGTGTTTATGGCTCAAATTGCATCTGAGATTGGGCATGTTAGTAAAAGTGAGAAGGCTACTGAAGCCGCTCAGAAACTGATTGCATACTCCCAGCTTCTAGAGCCTCTGAAGTGGATTCCAGGAGCTGAGCCGTGGACTTCTATCGTAAAGGGTGTCATAGAATCCACCGGAAGAGGAGTAAGTCAGGTTGCTGAACTGCACAAGCTGAATGTAAGCCAGAGGAGAGATGACCTGAAGGCGTCATTGCGCTATTTAGCCCGCAAGATCATCATCTTTATTGATGATATTGATAGATTACCGCCGGCGGAGGTATTCCAAATAGTTCGGTCAATTCAAGCCGTTTCTGACTTGCCGGGATGCTCGTTCGTCATTGCGTTAGACCCTCACTATACAGAGAACGCGCTTAGGTCAGCGGCCAACTTCGATAATCCTGGGCAGTATCTTGACAAGTTGATTCAACTTCGTCTGGCACTGCCACATCTCAATCAGGCTGATCTTGCCACTTACTTTCAGGATAGGTTCTTTAAGTCACTTCCTTCTTCTCAGTTGAATGACTTCCAGGCGGAGCAACAACGACTTGGCATGATATTGCGATTGGGGGTATTGCCACTCGTCCAGACTCCAAGAGATGTCATACGAATTATTAATCGATTTCTGTTTGTATTGTCAAAGTGTGGGAACGAGGTTTGTTGGGGAGACCTATTGGGGCTGCAAGCTATTGCAATCATCCTTCCTGCCGTCTATACACATATCGCAAAGAGGCCAGGCGCCTACACAGGTGTACACATGGCTGAGCCATACCAACGTGGTAGCTCTCAGGAGAACGTGGACCAGCTCGCAGGAGAGCGGAACGAAACTCTGCAAAGCTCCGCCTCCCTCAATCAGGCTGTGGCTCTGAGGCTTCTGGAAATACTATTCCCACTGATTCGCTCCTTTCCTTATGACAAGCTTAGTCAAGGCGAATTTTCAAAGTCTAGGAGAATCGCAGCAAGTGACAGACTGAAAATTGCGCTTTCTTATGATCTGCCCTCTGATGAGATCTCGCTAGCCGATATTAAGTCATTCTGCTTCAATCCGGCGGATAGGGAGGATGTGGTTCGTCGAATTCTGTCTAGGAACTTGCTGGATCACTTTCTTGAATCAGTGTTGAATCATATTGATCCAGTAGCAGTGTCAGATACGCAAGACTTTATTTTCCTTTTGGGGAGGCTTGTAGAGGGTCAGAAAATCCACTCTGGCTTGAAGGAATCTCGCTTCTTGATCGGTATGACCACGATCGATAAAATCGTACTCTTATCTGATCAGCTGTTGGCGAGATCAGATGATGATGCGAATGACTTGTCCGGGCTTAGTGTTTATGTTTCGAATTCTTCGATCCTGTCATTGGCTACTCATCTGTTGGCCCAGCGCCTTGGACGGCGCGAGGAAGGATCGCATCAACGTGAGTCTCGAGCTGAGGTCAATTTCATCTCGACCTCGGATGACCCAGTCCTCCAACAATGGCTTGAAACCTCGGTCAGCGCTATTCGTAGCCAAGATTTTCTTGAAGCTGCCGATAAGTCAATCGTAATGCGAGTTCTTTTGTCGTTGAGAGAGGGACGCGAGCAACTTCCGGAACTCCTGCTGCCATACTTTGACTCAGGTCAAAGGATGGACGCAATCGCGGATCTTCTGCTCAGCAGCCAGGGAGCATCGACGGAGGGGCCGACATTTACTTGCCGTGAGGACTATTTAAGTTTGCTGGGAGATGTTGAAGGCATTCGCGAAAAAGCAATGATCCGCCTTCGTGACCCATCGGTTAAATCTGACAGCAGACTCCTGGCGATCTATATGACAGTACTTGATGGGAGAAAGCGGTTTATTGATGAGTCTGGTCAGGTTAAGGAATGGATGTGACTTGCAAGGTGGCTATTGGATTCATAGTGAATGATGCCTTTTGGTGCTTTTGATTCCGACTCTATGAGGTTGGTCGCCTGACGTGTCTTGAAGTGCACTACGCAGTTCGGAGGCCTGCGGTGCATCAGGTCTTGGAGTGACTCCTTGCGCTGCTGGATTCCACCAGACCTGATGCGCTGATCTGAGGAGTTTGTCCTTCTCCCTGAACTGGGCTCTGACTCCAGCAGGAGTCTCATCAACGAACGATTTGTGAATTCGCCTGGACCTGTTCTCGCTGCAGCCGACCCCGCTGAGGTTCACCCGGTCGCAGGGAGCCAAGGTTGCTGCGCGGTTGTTGGCCTGCTGCAGCCCACCACCAGGGCCAGGCAAGTGCTGCGCACCCTGGCGGGTGGCTGCCCCGGGTGGTGGTGGCGGGGTTCCGCTCCATCGATCCCATGCCTACCCGTCGTTCTTCCTTGCTCCGCTGGTACCGCCTCCAGCGGCAGACCCGCACGCTGCGCTGGTTGTGGTTCCTGCTCTGGCCCCTGCCTGAGCTGCCCCGCAAGCTGGCGATCGAGCTGGAGCTCAGGCGCTGCGAGCGGCAGTGGCGCTGAACCGGCTGGGGGGCCTGACGGCCCCCTGATCACCCACCAAGGCTGGTTGGCACACACCGGCTCCAAGGGCGATGGAGCTGAAGCACGCGCTCCTGGGCCTCGGTGACGCTCCGTGCTCCCTCGAGCGACCCGTCTGCAGAGCTTGCTGGATGAGCAGCAGCAGGCCAGGGCGTCACCCCTGGTTGGGAGGGAAGGCGTTCCCGCGGGAGTCACAGGCCCATGCACCGATCGCTCAGCCAAGGCAGCACCCGTCAAGGGCGAGTCGAGTGCCGGTGGCACCCCTGACGGGCACTGCTGACTAAGCGCTGGCGGTGGGGTCCTGTTCCGCTCCCCGCGATGAACACCTCTTCCCCTCTTCAACAGCGTGATGCCCTGGTGCTGGCCCACCTCAAGCTGGCCGATGCGATCGCTTCCTCCTTCTCGGCTCGCTACCGCGATCTAGTGGAGCGCGAGGACCTGATCCAGGTCGCCCGGCTGGAGCTGGTGCGTGCCGCCGGAAGGGTGGTGGGTGATCGCCCGGTTCCCTACCTGCGCCACTGCATCACCGGGGCCCTGCAGCACCACATCCGTGATCGAGCCCTGCTGGTGCGGCGGCCCAAGGGAGCTAGAGGTGAGAGCCCCTGGTCCCACCTCAGCCTCGATGCCCAGCTGGAGGGCTGCGGCTGCCTGCTGGATCAGCTGGAAGCTCCCGCCTCAGCAGCACCCGTGGAACCCCAACCGCTGGAGC
Source organism: Mesorhizobium carmichaelinearum (assembly GCA_943368365.1). Classification (GTDB taxonomy): domain Bacteria; phylum Cyanobacteriota; class Cyanobacteriia; order PCC-6307; family Cyanobiaceae; genus CALRKZ02. The sequence goes on along the minus strand of CALRKZ020000002.1, from coordinate 45,842 downwards.
CTGCGTTGGAGGCTCTGCTGGATCAGCTGCCTTCCGCACAGGCTGCCAGCCTGCGGCTCACGATCCTCGAGGGCCTCTCGCTGCGGCAGGCGGCCAGGCAGCTGGGGATCAGCGCGATGAGCGTGCAGCGAGCTCAGAAGAAGGCGCTGGCCACCCTCCGCCAGCAGGTCTCGGCCTGAGGACCATGCGGCCAGCCTGCGGGCTGGCCTTAAACCTCCTGGGGAGTTGCCGCTGGAGGTGAATCGATCGGTGCTGGTGAGATTTCAGCGGTAGCGAGTGAACCGCTAGAACCACGCTGGTAGAGCAACGATTAGACTTAAAGGAACGCTTCCTTGGTCGGAGAATAGTGAATAGACTCGCCTTATCGAAGGCGAGCGGTAACGGCATTGCGGGCTTTCCTGGGAGTTTGGCCTGTGATGCAGCAGGGTCCCTGCCGCTGGCGTGCAGGGGAAGGAATGAGGGCAGGAATGGACAAATCCATTCCTGCCCGGTCCGCAGACGTTTCCAGCCCTTTCGGATGGAGGTGAGTGCTGTCCACCTTGTCCACCTTGTCCGGCCTGTCCGCCCTGTCCGGCCCCGTCCGCCCTTGGGAGAGTGGACGGGGCTCGTTCATGACCTCAGGCCTGGTCGGTCAGTGGAACCACGCTCTCCGTTGGAGCGAAGAGCTGCGTCTCGCCTTCTGTGGCGGCAGATGGGAGGGTGGTCTTGACCGCCTTTGTCTTGTCCCCGGGGGGCTGAACAGGGCGGTAGAGCTTGGCCTTTCCCGGTGCGCAGCTGTCTGGATCGGCTTCGATCAGGTCCGCCTTGACGAGCTTCTCCAGGTCACGACGCAGCACCCGTCTACCGGGCTCGTCACCGATGACCAGGTCCTCGGCCAGATCGGTCGCACTCACCCAGTCCGCGCCATGACTCACGAGCTCCCGCAGGCGGGAGAGGATGTCTTTGGCGCGCGGGGAGAGTGTGTCCTGGAGTTCCTGCCGCTTCTGGGCTGCCACAACAGTGGCGTAGTCGCCGCTGCTGATCCAGCTCCCGTCAGATTGGCGTTCGATCACCAGTTCCACCGGTCGGGCAGCTCGTCCTTCCGCTTCCAGGATCAGACGGCGGGAGCTTCCAGATCCAGCCTCCGGCTTGAGGGCCTTCAACGTGATGATCTGGGAGGCTGCTGCCGGTAGGGCGGTTGAGCCCCGGCTGAACTCGCTGGCAGAGTTGCCCGCCTTGCCCTTGCCCGCGTGATGGATCACCACCACGGTGGCGTCGTAGGGGCCCACGGCTTCCATCAGGTCGATGACGGGATTGGCCAGTTCGGCGGAGTTCTCGTTCAGCCCGAGGATGCGGGTGCAGGCATGCAGCGAGTCCAGAACGATGAGGAGCCCGGGATGCTCATCAGCCTTCTGGGCAATCCGTTGGATGCCTTCTTCATCCAGGTGCCAGGGGCAGCGGGCATGAGCAAGACCGATGATCGGTGGATCGCAGAGGCGGGCGTTGCCCTTCTCGTCGCGTCGGACCAGGCCGGAATCCAGCAGGCACCGTCCCCAGTCCCGCTCTGGCTGGTCGGTGCCGATGATCAGCACCGGTGGGCAACGCTCCGCCAGCGGAAGGCCCAGAAACGAGCCTTCCTGGCGATGCAGGGCGCCGACCAAGGCCATCAGCATCGTGGTCTTCCCGACCTTGGGGAGGGCGAGGAGGAGGTTCAGGCTGCCGGCCATGAGCACCCCTTCCCAGATCCACTCCGGTGTGGAGAGGTCCAGGGTGTCAGCTGCGGTGATCAGTTCGGGGAGGCCCGTGGCCTCCCGACGTGCGTCTTTGAGATAGCGGAGTAGCTCGGGATCGCGGAGGCTGACCCCGAGATCGCGGGTGGTGGCGCGCAGCCGTGGAAGCCGATCGGTAATCGGGATCCCCGGCTGCAGGAGGCGGGCTGCTTCCGCCTTGATCAGCTGAAGCTTGTCCTCGAAGCCCAGCTCGGTGCTGGGCTGGCAGAGCGTGGCTGTGAAAGTCATGGCTTCAGCCCCGCTTCACGGTCCACTTACCCATCGACTCCGCTACGGCGTCGATGTTCCACATCAGCGGGGACGTCTGATGGATCCCCATGCGGAGGTAGTGGGTCTTGGGTTTGAGGTAGCCGTCCTTCTTGAGGCGGTGGAGGTGGCTGCGGCTCGACTGCAGACGCTTGACAGCGTCCTTGGTCTTGAACCATTCGCCGGGTGAGAGATTCGTCATGGTGGAGCGTCTCAGGTGAATCGTTCTCTTCCTCGAGACTTCAACGGCTCACCCCTTCGGTTGGGCTAAAAGCGCTCTCTCCAGATAGCTATCCAACGAAATCCTCATCTCTCATTGCAGGCAGTCCTACGGGGGTAGGGGCTGCCTCCTCATCCGGCTATGAATCAATACGTCACGATCGTTCTCGCTCGCCATTCGATGGCAAGCGCTTCACTCGGTATTCAGCATCAATCAGTGATCAGCTTCGTGATGGCGTTCGATGCACCTAAAATCAGGTCTCAAAAAATCTCCAAAAGTTGAGTCTGATAGGTCGCACATTCACAAAAGATTTCAAAAGTCTTTCAAGTTTGTCAAAATATTTGCAACCAATGCTTCCAGATTCTTTCTTTGATGTCAAATCTTGTTGGCTATTTGCCTTGGGGGTGCTGCCCGTTTGCTGAATCCGTTGAGCCTCCCTTAGTTTCCAAGGAAGACCGGCAGGTCAGCGACAGCCTGGGCTCGTGTGGAGCTGGGGTCGGAAGTCTCGTTGTCGAGGTGCGGCAGCCGGGTGACTGCCACGGAAATCATTGCTTGAGTGCGAGGGCAGCCTGGCGATGCCGTCGGCCACTTTGCAAAGTGGACTCCAGGGTCGCGGCATCGGTCCACTGGCCATACTCCCGCAGATGAGTGTCATGGGAATGCCCCATGAGCGCCGCGACAAAGCGGGTCGCGATCTGTGGGTACTGCTGGTGAAGCCTCAGGGCGTAGCCGTGACGGAACGAGTAGGGCGTGTACTTCGCATTGGTGTCCCCTTTGAGGGCGAGCCAGGCGTCCTGGCGCAGCAGGTACTTCCGCATCGTGTCGGCAGGTCCTGCGGGTGAGTCCAGCGGCGGGAGCGCATCCCCGGAGCGAAGCCGCTCCACAACCTCCCACTCCTGAGCCCACTCCTCATGAAACGGTTCGAGCCGGCGGGGTTTGGTGATGCCACCTCCGCTCCGCTTGCAGTAGTCGCACCACAGTTCGCCATTGGGGCGGAAGGAGAAGTGGAGCAGCTCGACAGGCCTCAGTCCGTAAACGCTGCAGAGCTGGATCGCGAAGCGCCATCGCCTGCCGGCCGGATCCTTCGGTAAGGCATCCAGGAGACTCAGGATCTGCTCGTCCTTCAGAGGGGTCGCACCTTCTGCCGGTTTCGCTCGTGCCCCGATGTATCGGGTGAGGTTCTGCGGTGGCGTCCACGTGCTGGGCTTCAGGAGGCCCTCCTCGATCCCCCAGCGCAACATGGCCACCACCTGACGGACGACGATCTGACGGCGCCTGGACCCCGGTTCCCACGCTGATCCGACTTCAACCAAGAGCTGTTTGGCGCCAGTCAGGTTGCCAAGAGCCAGCTCTTCCAGGCGGAGAGTCGTGGCGCTGTAGTCCCTCTCCCAGGTGCTGGCTTTGACCTGCCCTGAGACCTGGACTTTGTAATGACCAAATCGCTCCCAGGCCTGGAGAAGCTCTCCCTTGGCCGTGGCCGGAGCTGTGGGAGCTCCAGGGGAGCGCAGACCCAAAACTCGGTCAGCAGCTTCCTGGAGGGTGAGCCCAGTTGCAACCAGCTGGGCAATGCGCTCCGTGGTTCCAAGGATGTCCCTAGCCATGGCGGGCATCCACGCGAAAGGGAGCATCACCCCTGACCTTGTCCCGTCCTCATAGCGAACGAAAAGCCTGGCTTTGCCACGGTGCGGAGAAACGGTCCAGGCCCGACCGAGCGAGGTGAACAGGGTCTCCCGGAGTCCTGTCACCCATGGAGGGCTCGACTGTGATGTGCTAAGGGGCTCCATGGGGACTGTGTGCCAGCTCACCAATGTGTGCTGAGCGTGTGCTGGACGGCTTCAGGATGGCACTTTCTGACCTCACTTGAGACAAGGGCGTGAGACGGGCCTGTCAGCCCCGAAACCCCTGCAGCACTGGGATCCTTGTCACCGCAAGGGCTGTGGGCGATCCGGGGGGTATGGTGGTGTCACGGGGCGTGGCGCAGTTTGGTAGCGCGGGTGCTTTGGGAGCACTAGGTCGCAGGTTCGAATCCTGTCGCCCCGATTGACTTCTCAAGAATCAACTTCTCGGGTTGAGCGCAAAATGAGCGCAAACCATCAGAGTAGGTTTTTCTCATCGCCTTCGACCAGTCCCGGGTGGATCGCAGAGGTTGCACACAGCAGCTGAACGTGCTCCAGACGTCCACCGGGCCCACCCCTGAGTTTCTCCGCAAGGGCGGTGTGGTCGAGGTGTGCCCCGGCGGAAGCGCGATGGAGATCACGATCGGCAAAGCCCAGCGCGGGCGGCTTAGCGATCCGCTCCCCGGCCAGGCCTACGTGGGCCGGCCCAGCCCGCTCGGCAATCCCTTCCAGCTCGGGCGCGATGGCAGCCGGGCTGAGGTGATCGCCCGCTACCGGCTGTGGCTGTGGGCCCAGCTTCAGCAGCCGGGCTCCATCCAGCACCGTGAGCTGCAGCGGCTGCTGGTGCAGGCGCTGGGCCAGGGCGGCCGGCTGGAGCTGCTGTGTTGGTGCGCACCGCTGCGCTGCCACGCGGAGGTGATCCGCTCGGCGCTGCTCTGGCTGGCCGCCCAGCGGTGGGGCTGAGCCTGTTGCTGGCAAGAGCTGGCAGGAGTCGTTGATGGGCAGCGGATCGATGGCCACCCTCAAGGCAGCGAGCAGCAGGAGCGCCAGCCGGCGCAAGGCCGTCAAGGGGAAGAACAAGGCTGTGGCCGGACCAGAGCTGGCGGTGCCCACAGCCGAGAAGCTGAGCCGCGAGGCGCGCGCCCAGGAAGCCCGTTGGAAGGCGGAAGCGGATCTGCGGACGCTGCGGGAGGCCGAGCAGATCCGCACGGATCGCCAGCGGCTCAGAAACGCGACCCGGATGGCGGCAGCGGAGATGAAGGCGCTGGAGGCGATCCGGAAGCGGAACAGGGCCTGACGGGCGCGTTGTGGCTTGAGGGAGGCGCGCCGGGTGCCGCAGTGTGCGCGGGATGGCGCAAGGGCTGCGCCAGCGGCTCGGCCCTGGCGGGCCTCCCCGCCCTTGCGCTCACCCGCGCGGGCACGGCGGCGTCCTGTGCGCCCGTCCCGATGGCCGCCTCCACCAAGTCCCGTCGTCGTTTCGCTGGTCCGTCGCCGGAGGAGGCGATGGTGCGCGATCTGATCGAGCTGCTCGAGGCCGGCAGCACGCGGTGGCGGAGGCCCTGGGACAGCCGCGGCGGTGGCGTCCACGTCAATCTGCTGAGCGGCCGTGCCTATCGGGGCGCCAATCCGATCCTGCTGGAGCTGGGGATGGCGCTGCGGGGCGGTGATCTGCCGTTCTGGTGCGGCTTTGCCGAGGCGAAGAAGCTGGGAGTGTTCCCGCGCAAGGGGAGCAGGTCGGTGCGAATCCTGCGTCCGCAGCTGCACTGCCGCGAGGAGCAAGGCGCAGGTGGTGAAGCGGTGGTGCGCAGCTGGGCCAGCTATCGGCCGGTGGCGGTGTTCAACGTGGCCGATCTGGAGGGCGAGGCGCTGGCAGGGCTGATCGAGGCCCGGCTGCCGCGGGTGGAGCCACGGGCGCCGCTGGAGCGGATCGAGCAGGCCGAGCAGATGCTGCAGGCCTGGCCGGTGCCGGTGGGGTGGGGCGGGGAGCGGGCGTTCTACGTGCCCGCCAGTGATCGGATCCAGCTCCCGTCGCGTGAGGCGTTCCACGGGGCCGCGGCGCTCTATGCCACCTGGGCCCACGAGTGCATCCACTCCACCGGGCATGCGTCGCGGCTGAAGCGGGATCTCTCCGGGGCGTTCGGTTCGCGGAGCTATGCCCGTGAGGAGCTGGTGGCGGAGCTGGGCAGCGTGCTGATCGGCCAACGGCTGCAGATCGGCTGCGAGCTGGCCAATCACGCTGCCTATCTGGAGAGCTGGATCAGCTGCCTGCGCGAGTCGCCCAAGGTGCTGTTGCAGGTGATCAGCGAAGCCCGCCAGGCGGCCGATCTGCTCTGCCCCGAGGCGCCCTGCCCCGAGGAGGCGGGCGTTGATCTGCCGGCCGCTGATGCCGTAGCCGCGGCGTGAGCCGGGGCCTGGCGCCGGGGAGGCTTCCGCCCCAGCCGCAGGGGTTTCACCCCATGGGAGTGCGGCGTCGGCCCTCCCCATGCTGCGGCGCTCGCGCCAGGGTTCCACGGTGCTGGCCGCCAGCGGTGGCTGGTGGCCCGGGGTGCGCTGGGGCCTGCGGCCCCTGGCCAGCCCTGGCGCGGCGCCGCCTGCAGGGGCGGTCCTTTGCCGCTGCGGCCATGGCCGATGGTCAGGTGCTCCACGATGTGCTCGAGAGCGGAATCCGCTGGCGCGTCACCCTCCATGCCACCCGAGAGTTGGGGATGGTGGTGCGGTTCCGCAAGTCGGGTGCGGGTGGGCGTCTGCTGCATGAGCAGCTGGCGCGCTGGAGCCCGTTCCACGGTGCGGGCCTGCTCACGCCCCGCGAGCGTGTCGGTGGGGGCATGGTGCCGGGCTACCTGGTGGAGCACATCGAGTCCCTGCTGCGGGGAGCGCCGCTGCCCGGGCGGCGAACCGAGCGTGAGCGGCTGCTGGGGCGGCTGGTGCACTGCCCCGCCCATGTGCTGCGATCTGCCAGCTGATGCCGGGCTCCAGGCAGGCCCTGCTCCGCTGTGCCGCCGCTCAGGCTGATGCGGCCGGTTTCAGCTCCAACGCGGCCAGAGCACACCGGCGGATGGCCTTTGGGCTGTCGATGGCCCAGCCGATTCGATCACCACACCCTGCTCGGCGAGCAGGGCCTCGCCCGCCTGCCGCATGAGCCTGTGGCGCAGGATCTGGGTGGCACCCGTGAACGATCGGGTGGTGCTCGGGTGGCTGAGCAGCGCGGTGGCGCCATCGGTGAGCGGGTACTCGTGGAGCACGAGCGCGTGGGAGCGGCTGCGCCAGGGGAAATCCGAGAAGGCGGTCCAGCCGGCGGCAGCCGGTGGCAGGGCAGTGGTGGGGAAGCGGATCCACCAGTCGGGATCCACCGCACGGCCGAGCTGGAAGTAGCTGTGGCCGGCCAGAACGATGCGGCCATGAACGAAGTGGGCCCGCTCGGGAAAGAGCAGCGGATCGGAGACACAGGGGCCGAACCAGATCGGAGGCGGCAGGGCGCTGGGGCGACGGTCCAGGGTGAGGGACCAGAAGCCGGCTGAGCTCTGGACCAGATGGCGGAGATGCAGCTGCGCCCGTGAGACGGCCTTCTGCGCCTGAGCGCTCAGCGACACCTGCACCAGCGGCGAGAAGTCGGTGACGAGCCCGTAGCGGCCGTTGCTCGATGGCACCAGGCCATTGAGCCGCCGCAGCAGGGCCATCCAGCGCGCGGTGCGCTCCTCGCGCCCCAGGAAAAAGGTCCAGGGGTTGGGGTTGAGGTGCGTTGCCATCGGCGCGGCGGCGGCATCGCCGTTGAAGACGAACCACTCGCGGCCTGGGGTGGTGTCCTGGGCATAGAGCACCGCCGAGGGTCCGCTTTGCGGAGTCATCACCTCGAAGGCCGCCGCTGCGGAGGCGTTGAGGGTCGGGCTGAGGGTGAGGCGCTGATCGGCCTGGGAGCCGGCGGCTAGAGCGCCGTAGCCGTCGTTGCTGGTGTTGTCGGCATAGAGGGTGCTGACCCCGCCCTGGTAGGTGGCGGCGGTGTGGTCGGTGCCGCTGGTCGGCTGGATGAAGAACCAGATCCAGTCCTCGGTGGGTCCGCCGAGCTTGAGAACCAGGCCACGGCGCAATTGCGCCAGCGAGCTGAGGTGGGTGCGCAGGATCGTCAGCTGGTGGTTGTGGTTGCCGGGATTGGCGTTCACCAGTGCGATGAAGGCAGCAAGGCGCTCGATGAACAGCGGGAAGGGGTCCTCGCTGCCGCTGGCCATCCAGTTGAGCGAGGGGAGGAGCCTGAGCCCGGCGCTGGTGCTCATTTCGCCGTTCTCCTGGGCCAGAGCAGCCCGGCGGCCGGCCGGCGGCTCATGGGGGCACTGCCCCCCTGGAGCTGGAGGGCGGCGATGAAGGCCTGGCGAAGCAGGGGGTTGCGCAGGGTGGCGACCGTGCTGACAAAGGGCGCGCGGGTGGTCTGGTTGTCGGGCAGCCGGGCCGAGGCGGTGAAGGAGGGCAGGTTGTCGATGAGGGTGAGATCCTGGGCACCCTCGAGCCAGCCGCTCCAGGCGGCGAAGCTCGTCCAGCCGGTGATGGCCGGCGGCAGGTTGGCGGGATCGAAGGCGAGCCAGATGTGCTGGAACAGCGCCCGACCGACCTGAAAGAGAATCAGGTCGGGGGTGGTGATCCGGCGGAACAGCATGGTGAGCAGGCTGGGCTCGGAGGGGAGGTAGGGGTAGGGCTGGCCGATCCAGATCGCCGGCGGGAGCTGGGAGGGTTCGAGCTCCTGGCTGGTGAAGCCGGAGGCGGTGCGGCTGCGGGCGTAGTAGGCGAAGTGGCGCGCCGCGAAGGTCTGGAGCTGGGCGAGGCTGGAGGTGGTTTCGGTGATGCGCTCGTAGCCGTTGTGGCGGTGCAGCTGGCAGCCGATCCCGCGTGTGGTGGGAAAGACGACACTCCAGGCAGGGTGGTTGCTCTGGCGATAGAGCAGGAAGCAGAAGGGCCTGCCGCCGGCCCCGTCGCCGAGGTCATCGGCGGGGTTGGTGGTGCAGTCGGCCTTGAAGAGAAACCATTCACGGCCCGGCGCCATGTCCTGCGCCCAGATCAGGGCGGCAGGGCTCATCGGGTGGGGGATCAGGGCTGCGCTGGAGCTGCCGGCGGTGAGGTCGATGGCGGGGTCCGCCTCGCTGAGATGGAGCAGCTGGCCGTAGCCACCGTTGCTGCCGTCATCGAGCCAGTTCTTGAGAAGGCTGACGCGCAGAAGCGCTGGGGTGAAGAGGTCCGGGGTGTGGACCCAGAGCAGCACCCAGGCCTGCTGCGGTGTGCCGAGCCGCAACACCATCCCGCGGTGGGTGTCTGTGGCGTCGGTGTGGCGCTTGAGGACCGCGAGCTGCCAGTCCTCGTTGCCTGGTGTGGCGTTGACGGCCGTGATGAAGGCCGAGAGGCGGGAGAAGAACTGGGGGTAGGGAGCCGCGCCGGCCGTGCTCTGCCAGTCCAGGGCGGTGAAGGAGCGAACGCCGGCGGTGACGGTCATGGCAGCTGGAAGCTCACGGCTAATCCGGCACCGATGGAGCAGAAGAACTCATCGGGAGGCCTGCCGCTGGCCTGGCCGATGGTGAGGGCCTTCTGGTTGGTCACGGCCACGATGTCGGAAGGGAGGATGAGCGCCTTCTCGAGAATCACCGGGCCCTGATACCACTGGTAGGTGGCGGTGTTGAGCACCGCCGGCCAGCAGTAGTCACCGGTGCTTCTGAGCACCCAGAGGTGATTGCTGCTGACGCGGGCGAGAAAGCGGAATCCCGGAGGCTCGGCCCGTCCGGCGATCAGCGTGCAGCCCGTCACCCCGAAGCTGAGGAGGATCCACTGGTTGGTCGCCATCTCCCGGCTGAGTAGGAAGAAGAGGCGATCCGCGGAGGGGAAGGCGGAGTGATCCGACTGTCCAGCGGCAAAGAACTCACCGCCCGGGGTTGTGCAGACCGCCACGAAGACGTCCTGAAGGTGGCGGAAGTCGTTGGAGGAGGAGGCCAGCATGTTCGCCGTGCTGGGGAAGAGCTCACTGGTGAGCGGCAGGGGGGTCTGGGCGTTGCCCAGGAAGGTCGTCGTGATGCCGCCATGCACCCCGAGCCCTGGGGCGAGCGGGTCGTGATCGGTGGCTTTGCCGAGCCAGACATCGAGGCGGCAACGGCGATCGAGCTGGGGGCAGAGGGGGCCACCGGCGATGACCTGGGCGATCAGGGCCTCGTAGGGGTTGGCGATCGAAAGGGTCCAGCCGCAGAAGTCGGCGTCATCGGCCGGGGCCTTGAGCACGGCGATGGATTGCTGGGGGTAGCGGGTGTTGACGATCGCCAGCCAGTCGCGCAGATGGGCGTCGATCCTGCGGGCGAGCAGCGGCCAGTCGTAGGCCAGGGAAGCCGGCGGGATGGGGTGGATGGTGGCTGGCATCAGTCGATCAGCACCGTGGCGGCGAGGGTGAGGAGAGGGGTGAGGGCGCCGCTCTGCTCCAGCCGCACCCGGGCCCAGATCGCGCGGGCGGGGGGAGAGGTGGGGCTGGAGAAGGTCACACCGGGCGGCAGGTGGAGCACACCGCCGCCGGGCTGGGTGAAGCGCGCCTCGGCGACCACACCGCTGGAGGGTGAGGGGTCGGATTCCAGTGGTCTGGTGGCATCGGCCGTGAAGGCCGCCTCGGAGTCGTAGAGGGTGATCCAGGCCGCCGCGTTCGATTCCAGGCGGGTGAGGATCGCGTCGGTGCCGAGGCCGTCGAAGACCAACTGAAAGTTGGCCGGTGCGATGAGGCTCGGGCCGCTCTGTTGTTGCTCGGCGCGGCGCGGTGTGGCGGTGCGTGGAACCCAGCCGGGCATCAGGGGATGACCGCGATCCGGCGGATCGCCCGCACGGTGTGCTGGAAGGTCTTGTTGCTGGATTCCCAGGCTCCGTAGTACCAGTCCTGGGCGATGTGGGTGGTGGCGGAATCCTGGGTCGAGGTGCCGATCATTCCGGCGAAGAAGGCCTCGGCATTGGTGCCCTGGAAGGCGGAGACGGTGGTCAGATCCGGCGTCGTGCCGTAGTCCGCCGTGGTCGGCGGCACGGCATAGGCGTTGGCCCCGAAGCCGCCGGTGTTGCCCTCGCTGTTGTCCGGCTTGAAGCGGCGGAAGAGGATCTCGAGCTCGTGGAGAGCGGGGATGTACCAGTCGCTGTAGCCGGCGATGGTGAGCGCCCGTGCCCACTGGTTGGCGGGATGGGCGGCGTCCTTGGCGGCCTCGCTATTGGCGAAGCCATCGAAGCTGCTGGCGGCACCGGTGGTGGCGGTGTTGGTGGTTTTGCAGGCCCTGAGCACCTGACCGGTGGCCTTGGGGGCAATGATCAGCGCGTGGGTGGCCACGCCGTTGGCGGTGTGGGAGATGAGGCCGCCGTAGAAGCCGCCCTGGAAGGCGGCGCCGATGGCAGGGAGGTTGGCGAGGGGGAAGCCTGCCGGCGGTGGCTGCAGCTGGTACACCTCACCAGTGGCCAGATCGAGATAGAGATCACCAGTGAGGGCGCCAGGGATGGTGCCGCTCGGTGCGCCGGTGCCGACGAACCAGCCGCTGCCGCGGGGGCCGGCGACGCCGGCGACACCGGCCGGGCCTGTGGGCCCAGCTGGCCCCTGGGGACCCTGACTGCCGGCCGGACCGAGCGCGCCGGCGGGACCCTGAGGGCCGCTCGGCCCTGCCGGCCCCTGGGGTCCGGTGGGACCGGCCGGGCCGGAGATGCTGCCGAGATCGATCCAGCTTGTGGTGGCGGCCTCCCAGACGAAGAGCACATCCGTGCGGCTTCCTGAGGCGCTCTCCACCACGTAGGCGTCACCCTGCACCATGCCGGAGGAGGGCAGGCCCGCGAAGGTCGCCACCGAGCCCCGCATGTTGATGCCGGTGCCCGCCGCACCCTGCGGACCCGCGGGACCGGCAGGGCCGGTGGGACCAGCAGGACCGGCTGGGCCTGCCGCGCCCGCGGGGCCTGCCGCACCGGCCGGCCCCTGGAGCCCCTGGCTGCCGGCGGGGCCCGCCGGGCCCTGAGGACCAGCAGCGCCGGTGGGACCGGCCGGTCCGGGTGCGCCCTGGGGGCCGCGGATCGAGCCGGTGTTCTGCCAGGTCATCAGGCGGGCGCAGGGGGTGCCTGCCTGCTATTGCCACCGTCCGGTGAAGCTCTGTTGAGCCGACATCCGCGGCTGCGGCGGCGGCTTGAGGATGAATGCAGAGACCGAGACCAGGACCGCAAGTCCCGCAACCGGTCCAAGGGCGCCCCACACGGGGCGCCCTTCCCATGGGTGGGTCCTCACGTCGGTATCGCTGCGTTGGCGGTCTGCGTCGTGAGGGCGGCAGCGCAGAGGACGTGCTGCAGCAAGCTGGTGGCACGCCCGATCAGCGATGCCTCAGCCAAGCCGCGAGCTGCCAGCCGCCCCAATCGCCACCACCAGCGGCGAGCGCCAGCGCCGTCGTCAGGTTGAGGAGGCTGCAGAGGCGAAAGGATTCGGCGGCCAGCGCGCGAGCCGGGGAAGCAAGCGCAGAAGCGGCAGCCGGCGCAGCCCGGCGTTGAGCAAGGCCGACTGGGGTCCGCTGGGCAAGCACCCCGACATCGAGGCGATCGTGGCCCGCCAGCGGTTGCACCTGCCGCTCTCGGGGCGGCTGACGGCGGCGCAGGTGAATCAGGCCTGGAAGCGCTGCGCGGCTGAGCACCATCCCGACCGCGGCGGCGAGCACGACACGATGCAGCTGGTGAACGGCGCGCGGGATCTGCTGCTCGGGCGCGACGAGAGCTGAGCCGCGGAGGTTCAGCCTCAGCGCTGACAGGCGATCGAGAAGACGCTGCTGCTGGTGCTCAGCAGGGCGGAGAGGAAGCCCAGTTTGGTGGTGCCATCGACGAACCAGGCCATCGCCAGCTTGCCGCCGACCAGGGCGGTACCTGGTGGGAACCCGAGATAGGTCCAGGGCTCGAGGACGCGGTTGCGCAGATCGAAGCGTGAGAAGCGCTGGCCGCCGTTGGGCTGGAGGTAGAGGTAGCGGCCGCCGTTGGTGATTGGATCGGCGGCGCCGCAGGTGCCGGCGGCGAAGGTCTGGGAGCGGTTGCCGTAGGGAACGTCTGCGCTCCAGGAGCCGTTGGTGCTGCCGGCGATGTCGAGCACGTCGATTTGGCTGCCGCCACCGCCGCGCACGCGGAAGATCAAGCTGTGGCGTGCATTGCCGGTGGTGTCGCGGATGATCCCGTGGGCCTGCGCGGCGACCAGCCCGGCGCCACCGGCGGCAGTAGCCGCGGCGAAGGTCGTGGTGTCCCAGCTGTTGGCGCTGACGTTGTAGGTGTAGACGGCCGTCTGGTTGGTGAAGAGCAGGATCTTGTCGTCGTCGTTCTCGATGACGAACCTGGCGGTTGGCGAGGGCGTCACCGCCCAGGCGCTGGCCAGGGTCCAAGTGGCGGTGGCGCCTGCGGTGTGGGAGGCGATGCGGCGCCGCTGACCGACGGCGGTGGGATTGGCGGTGTCCTCGACGATCCGCACCTGGAAGTTGCGGTACTCGTTGATTTGAAGCGTTGACGGAAGAACGCCGGCGGTGGAGTTGAGGGTGGTGCTGGTGCCCCCGGCGGCAGCGGTGATCAGGCCGAGGAACCCGGAGCTGCTGTCGGGGGCATCGCTGGGCACATGCCCCTCGCTCAGCGCCACCAGGGCCGAATCGGTGCCGATCGTGGCCGGCAGGTTGGTGGTCGCCAGGTTGGCGGAGAAGGTGTTGGTGGCGATGTCGTAGTGCTTCCAGACCCCGGCGGCGAGGGTGCCGGCGGAGAGCATGTAGACACGCCCTGATCGGATCTCGTGGCTGTCGCCTGCCACCGGGGTGAAGGAGAGCGGTGCATCGAGGGTGATGGTGGGCGTGGTGCCACCGGTGTTGGCGACGATCACGCGTTCCTCGGTTTTGCCGGAGCTGCCGGCGGCGTTGCCGATGAGGCGGATGGTGAAGCCCACGCCATCGCCGCGGTTGGCGAGCTGGTTGGGCGCCACGGCAGCCGGCAGCGCCGTGGAGAGCACCACGGCGCTGGGGGTGTTGCCGGCGGCGAGGACGCCCCTCGGCCCCTGGGTGGGGTGCAGGACGGCCGCCGCCCCAGCCCCGAAGGTGCCGGCCAGGGCCGGGCTGCCGAGCGGCAGCCATTCATCGTTCTGGGGGCTGTAGGCCAGCAGGGATGTGGCGTTGAGCAGGAGGTAGTGGAAGGGGATGTTGCGCGGTGCGTTGCGGGCATCCCAGGCCCAGCAGCTACCCGCCGCGCTCGGTGCGGTGCAGGGGGCCAGGGGCCGCCAGCAGGGCAGATCGATGAGGTCCTTGAAGGCCAGAGCGGTGGGCATGGCGGGAGTGGCGTGGGCTCAGGTGATGCGGCCCCGCACGCAGGTGGCCCAGCGTGTGGCCATGGAATCGGCGACGAGGGTCTGGGCTGAGGAGCCGCCGATGGAGGACTGGTTGGTGAGCGTCGCCACCGTCGTGACGGTCGTGACCGTGGTCACGGTTCCACTGACGAGGGTGGTGCGGAAGACGTTGGAGACACGATCGAGTGCCAGCCCGAAATGGGAGAGGGTGGCGACGATCTGATTGAGCCGCAGGGCGATCGGCTCGGTGACGAGATCCGCGAAGGCGTTGCGCAGGCTCATGGTCCGTCCTCGATCCAGAGGGTGAGTTGTCCGCCGGAGGTGTCCCACCAGAGGAACTGTGTGTGGCCGTTGAGTTGCTGAGGGGTCGGTGGCGTGGGGCCGATCACGGTGGGCACGGTGGCCGTGGCATCAGGCGGCCCTGGGGGACCGGGAGGCCCCTGGGCCCCCTGGGCCCCCGGCGGTCCTGGGGGACCGAGCAGTGATTCACCGGTGGGTGTCCAGCTCATCAGGCCTCCAGCTCGTAGATGTTTCCGTTGAGGCGATCGAGGTAGAGATCACCCGGCGCCGGTGGCGGCTGCACCTCCTCGTGCCACTGGCTGGTGGGTGCCCCATCGGCCGAGTACCAGCGCACACCGCGGCTGGCGGCACCGGAGCCGTGCATCACCGTGAGAGCCGGCTGGCCGTCCACCGGGCTGGGGAGGAGTCCGAGGCCGCCCTGCGGGTGGAGGCGGAGCTGCCACTGCTCGTTGCGCGAGCCGTCGTAGGCGTTGCCGCTCAGCCCGGCGCCGGGCACCAGCACCATGCCCACCCCCACCAGCGGTGGATCGTCCCCGGGCCGTGGCGCCGTGACGGGGACCGGGCAGCCGAGCAGCGCCACCTCGAGGGTGGCGATCAGCAGCCCCACCTGCACCGTCACCGTGTGGTCCTCCGGTGCGTCGTAGAGGTGGCGGGGTTCCGGCACGCGCGCATCGAAGGGTGTCCAGGGCACGGTTTCGGTGTGGCCATCACCCCAGGTGATCTGGATCGGCTGGGGCGGCAGGGCGCGGGGATTCACGGTGAGCACCACGGCGCGGGAGAGGGCCGGCTCATCCCAGCGACGGGGTGAGGGCATCCAGGCGAGCTCCAGATCGGCCTGGGGAAGGGGCGCCTCGCGGAACCCCAGCGCGAGCCAGCGGGGGACTTCATGGGGCACCACCCACTCCCCCCGACCGGGGCAGCCCAGCGGGGGGAGCACGCGCACCCGATCACCGATCTGCGGCGGATTCGGATTGAGGGGGTAGGGCATCAGGAACAGGGCGCTACCAGCCTTTGCCAGGTCGCCAGCGGGCGGAACCGCCAGCAAGCAGAAACGCCAGCCGGCGACCCGACGTCGGCACGGCTGGCGATCGGCAGGGTTCCCGGGGGGTATTCAGACGAGCAGGGCGTCGGGGATGTCCGCCGCCAGCCCGTCTCCCTCATCAAGCAGTCCCGGAACGAGGGGCTCGATGGTCTGGCCCTCGCCCGTGCCGCCTGCCGCCAACTGCTCGGCAGCGGCGACGAGCTGGGCCTTGGTCATGGCGGAGTCCAGCCCCACGCCGTGGAGCTCCTCCACCGTGGCGATGATCTGGGCCTTGGTCATGCCGACGAAATCCGGCACCTCATCCCCCGCCTCACCAGGGAGCACCGGCTGGGAGCCCTGAGGCAGCGGGAGGGCCGCCCCCTCGTCGTCCTCGTCGTGCTCCCCGTCCTCGTTTTCGATCGCCTCCAGTTGAGGCGGGTGAACGGTCCAGCCCAGCTGGCGCCAACCGTCCGCGTGCACCGGGTAGATGAGCTGATGGGGCTGGCCGTCTTTCGAGATCCGCAGCATCCCTGTGGGGATGGCGCTCGGTTGGATCTGATCCTCCATGGCGGTTCTCAGTGGGTGAGGTCTCAGTGGGTGAGGCCGGCGTAGGCGCCAGCCGGAGGAGCCGGGGTGCTCACGACCCGGGCATAGAGAAGGCTCGGGGGTTTCACGTTGGCCGCGTCGGGAGCGGCCACGGTGAGCATCGAGCCGCTGAGCGGAGCCTCCACCTGGCCGCCGGCGGCGGGAATCGCCACCTCGGCGGCCTGCACCCAGGTCCCGATCGTGCCGTCGGTGCGCTGCGGCGCCACCTCCAGTGCGAAGGTGATCGGTGCGGCGGCGCCGGGATGCGAGGCCACGAAGGTGAAGGCCTCGGCGGCATCGAGCGGCGTGCTCAGCCTGATCGTGGTGCCGCTGGTGATGAGCCGCTCGTTCTGGTCGGTGGCGGAGTGGTTGATCCAGCCCAGCAGGGTGGTGGCGGCATCGAGAGGTCGGTTGGCCATGGTGGTGTCCTCAGCGGGAAGGGGTTCAGCAGTGGCGGCCAGTCCGCCTCAGTTGTTGATGGCGGGGCCGATGTTGAACAGGCGTGCGATGGCGCGGTGGTTGCAGACCGCGAAGCCGACGTACCAATCGACGCGGGTGCGGAAGACCGGAGCGTCCTGCACCTCGCCGAAGTCGCGCACGGAGATGCCATAGCGACCCTCGAAGGGTCCCTGCAGGCCGGTCATCTGCTCATCGCCCATGGCGCAGCAGTAGAAGCTGGTGGTGTTGCCCGCCTCCCCGAAGCCCAGCACGGGGTGGCCGTTGGCGTCCTCATCCACCACCAGGATCTCGACGTCCTCGAACCAGTGGCGGCCGTCGATCACCTGGTAGAGATCACCGCCGGCCTCGCGGCTGGCATGGCTGATCTGGCGGCGGCCGGGCTTGCTGGTGATCAGCACCTTCTCGCCGCCGTTGGCGTTGACCGAATCGACGAGGGCCTCGAGCTTGGTGAGCTTGACGGTGCCGCCGCCGTTGTCGATGGTCTGGGGGCCGGTGGGCACCAGGCGCTTGCTGAGGCCGTTGAAGGCCCGCGGATCGAAGCTGGCGTCACCGTTGAGGATCGCGGCCTCG
This sequence comes from Mesorhizobium carmichaelinearum, assembly GCA_943368365.1. GTDB lineage: Bacteria > Cyanobacteriota > Cyanobacteriia > PCC-6307 > Cyanobiaceae > CALRKZ02. Next base: position 28,741 of record CALRKZ020000002.1, on the reverse strand, counting down.
AGGGTGAGGCGCATCGAGCGCACCTTCTGCTCGGTCTGGCTGGCGCGGGCCTCGGGGCCGTTGAGATCCACGATCGAGCGGTCCACATCGAGATCACCGCCGAACAGGTGGACGAACTCGGTGTCGTTCTCGATGGCGCCGTAGCTGCGGCGGTAGCCCTCGTTGACGGCGCGGAAGCCGACGCGGGGCATCTTGACTTCCTTGGCGAACTTGAGGGCACCGCCGGAGAGGTTGCGGAAGGGGAGACGGCGGAGCAGTTCGCCCTCCGCGAAGGTCTTGGTGACAGCCAGGCGATCGACCCGCGTCTCGTGCTTCATCGCCTCGATCAGGGTGAGGCCCATGGTCACTCCCGGGGCAGGGGCCCCAGCAACGTCACCCAGCTATTGCCAGGCCGGGATGCCGGGAGCCCGGTGGGCCTGCCCGTGGATCGACTGGCCGCACCAATGCCCTGGGATGGTGGGGCCTGCAGTCCCCAGCGCCGAGCAGCGGCGAAGGCCCTTTAGGGGGTTTTATCAGTTGGCCGGAATTAGGACCTGGCTGTAGAAAGCCGAAGGACGTGGCCGAGGTTTTCCGGCGTCCTCGCCTTGCCGCCGAGCTGGCCAACCGCCGGCGAGATGGCGAGGCCAGGAGCACCAGCCGGAGCAGGGCGTAGGTCGTTGCTGTGTCCTGGATGGGATCGAAGGTGAGGAGACATCCAGCAACAGAGCCCATCGCCGGTGATCGCTGAGTGCTGGCAGCTTTGCCGGGGATTTGGTCATTCCCTGCCCAGAGTCCTCAACCCAGGCTCTCTCGGGCCACGCCATCCCGCTCACCGGCGAGAACAGTGCACTTAGACCCTGCAGCTACTGAGCCTGGGTGAACGAGCCGATCGCACGGCCATCTCCCGATCCCGTTCTCAGCCGAGCTGGCGAGGGCGTCAGTCAGCAGGACCGGTCAGTTCCCGTCAACCCCCAGAGAACATCGGCCACAGCTTCCAGAGCCTGAGCCTCCCGCTCCAGCTCCTCTCCGAACTCCGCCACAAAGCCGATCGCCTCGATCTGCTCCGCACTGAGCCCGGCTAACTCCGCGGCGGCGATATCGGCCATGGCGCGGGCTTCTGCAGCTTGCCTTGCGATTCCGAGGTTCATCGGCACCTCTAGATCCTGAGATCCAACTCTCGCGAGAGAGCCACGATCGAGCCGTAGACCGCTTCCATCAGGTGAAGGACGGCAGTGCGGCGGTCTTCACTCGCATCACTGAGCATCTGAGCAAGGAAGGCGAGCTCTTGATCCAGCTCTGCTAGGCGTTGATAACGACGATCACGACCGCGAAAAGTGTGCCGCGTGATCTGATGCCAGTGGGGACGAACGCTCAATGTTGGGCATGTGCAGCACTTGTCTGAGGCTAGGTATCACCCTGCCGGAACCCTCCAGGGCAGAGGTGATCTTTGCGTTCCTCCACTGTCCTTAACCTTCAGTTGCGAGCGATCTCCAGGTAGAGCATGCCGCCGTGGAGGCGTTCAGCATCCGCCAGCAACTGGCTGGCCCGCTCCAGGTAGAGCGGCTCAGGCCGATGCCAGGTGCAGGTCGGTAACGTGCCAGCGGCCTGACGGACGACGTAGTCGTCTTCCCCCGTCCGTCCCTTGCGGCGCACATAGAAGCGTGGGCCAGCGAAGGCAGATGGATGTAGGGATCGATGCTCAGACATGGGCTCACCTCCTCCATCGAGGGAACCATCAGGATCCAGACCCTTTGCACATCATCAACCCGTCAAACCGGCTGCCTGGCCAGGCGGGCAACAAGTCTTCTCGAAGGGATCGCTCCTCCATCGCTCCTGACGGCTGGAAGCATCAATGCTCCTGAGGCCAGCAGAGCATCAGCTCCACCTCGTCAGGCCAATGTCAACACTGGTGGGGCACGCCATCCACCCGTCATGGACCTGCTCTCGCCAGTGCCAGAGCTCTTCCGCGCAGCTGATCCCCACCAGAAGAGCCGGCAGTTGATCGCTCCGTTGGCCAGAGGCTGCCCGCTGGTGGACTCCAGCTCCGGCTCGTCACTCTCCCGGCGGGTGGACGCAAGAGCCATCACCACAGCACTGTCACGGAGCCACCTCCCACCTGCCAGATCGGTGGCTGGGTGGGTAGCTCAACGGAGGAGAGCCGTGGCCGTGGATCTCAAGGTCAGGACCGACGCGAGCAGGCCGCCTGGGCCCGTAGCCAGTAGCCCTCACGTAGCCCAAAGAAATGGCACAGGCGATGATCGAGATCAGCGGTGATCACACTCGAGCTGGAGCTCGCGAGGATTCCCCTGATCACGCTGGGGGGTACTCCGATCTCGCCCGCGAGGCGAGTGGGCTGGATGCCCCTCGGCAAGAGGAACTCGTCACGGAGCAGCTCAGCTGGAGTGATCGAGGAAAGGTTGGCCATGGCGGCCCTCCAGATCAGGTTGCCGGGTTAGTGGTAATCAATATCCTCAGCACATCAGGCCTGCCGCCGGTCAGGGGCAGGCAACTGATGGCTTGATCTTGGGCGGATGGTGATCAAGAAGCTGTGCCCGATGCCACGTTCCTTGGTCCAGAAGATCCTCAACGGAGCAACACCAGAGCTGAACCTCTTCCATGCTGACGACATGGCAGTGAGATGGCGAGCAAGCCAGGGACTGCGTTCTGGGCAAGCCACAGGGGCAATCATTGGGTGGCTTCATGTCGCCATGGCTACGGAAGCACTGCTAGGGCAAGAGAAGGTCAAGTTTCCATAAGAGATCGAGTGCGGGATCAGCGGCTCGGGATTCTGGGCCTTCACTTGGGAGAAGGGCTTACAGATGCAACTTCTGAATCAGTCGTCACCATTACCTTTGGAGTACGCCATGACCAGATTCGAGTCGAAGGATCGCCTTCAGGGCTGGATTGCAAGCTGCCTGGAAGACTCCAGCGACCCTGAGGCCCTGGAGTTCATCTATCAGTTCATCTGCGATCGCGAGCGGACTCCCTTTCCAGTCCGATCGAACAATCACAAGATCGCCACGATTCAGCGAATCGGCAGTGCCTTTATCCTGCCAGCCGAGATCGACAAATCCTTTGTCCAGGAGATCTGTGGATTCTATCTTCGCAAGAAGTCACGCCAAGATAGCCCCAGATACTCCGTTCAACCCTCGTGACACCACCTTGTGATCACAGCTCGCCGTCGAATTGAGAAGGTGAAGCGGGCTTAAGCACTGCCATCGCCAGCGTATCTTTGCCAGGAACCACATCAGGTCCTGGCAGTCCATTCCCCCACTGGAAGAGGTGCTGAGCTGTGAGGTGGTGACCGCTCAGATCATCAACGGCGGGCATTGAGATGTGTAGGCATGGATGATGGTGCCCGCTGACAACCACGGAGGGGGCCGTCAAAGCGATGGTTGTCGGACACACGGGACAGCCCCACATGGTGTGTTGCACGTGGCTGGGTGCAGCGGCGATCTGAAGGTGATTGCCAGTCGCCTTGATGGCTGCAGCCGGGCGGCACCAGGATGAGAGGGCGGGAAGGGGGCAGGCGACGGCCTTCCTCACGATCTGCGGCGGCGCAAGGGCTGCGCGAGTCGGCTGCGCTGCGCTCCGCCGACCCTTGCCCTCGCCGCAGGGCCGTTCGGCGTCCTCCGCTGCGCCACCGATGGCACCGCACACCCTGCTGATCGATCGAGGTGAGGCCGTTTCCGGCGGCGTTCCTGTCGCCTGGCCCTGGATCCGCTCCGTGATCGCCCACCGTTGGGATCTCTCCACGGCTGATCTGGCCTGGCTGTGCCACTGCCCGATCGAGGCCGTGGTGATCAGCCGTGTGGGCCCGGTCCACATCGCCCATGGCGGGGCGTGGGCGAGGGTGCGGGAGCTGGAGAGCCTGAGCTGGTCTCTGGTTGAACCGGTGTCGATCAGCGGCAAGGCGCTGGCGATCCGGCCCGATCACGAGAATGGCGGCTGGCGGGCGCTCACCAGCTGGGAGGCGGGCAATGCCGAGCGTGTGCTGAGAGGCCATGGCGGGGAGATCACCCAGCCCACGAGCCGCTGCTGGGAAAGGCTGGAGCAGCAGCTCAGCGGCGAGCGCCTGGCGCGTTACGTCAGTGCCACGTGGCGGGAGCGGCTGGAGATCCTGCGCACCTTTGCGGTCGAGCGAGCGGAAGCCAAGCGTCAGGCAGAGCTGATCGGCGCTTGATTCCTCACAGGGGCGCAGCCGAAGCGCTCCTTTGTTCCGACACCTGCCACTTGCTTGGCTCGCCTGAGGGATGGCACCAGGCACTCCTTTCTGTGCTCCAAGTCAAGCTATTCATGCTTTGCATATCCATGCAGGCGCGTGGGTATTGAGAAGACCTGGTGAAGGAGCCCTGCACTAGATGCCGGCCCAGCTCTTGTGCCATCGCTGACGGGTCTGAGAGAACTACGGGTTGCGTCGTGATGTTGCAGCCCTTATGTTGTTGGAAACGCTTCTCAGCAGGTGGCTATCGGGCTCGCTCGATCACTGCCAGGAGCAAAGCTGACCCTGTCTTCTGCTCATGCCAAATTCTGATCAGTTTCCCGTGATCGCCAAGGCTCTGGTCGCCGATGTTGAGAGTTCGGCAACGAATTCTAAGCGACTGAAGCTTCGCACCTTGCTCGCCAAGTTTGGATTTGAAAAGCGATCTGACAGGAATACTGCTGACATTACGAAAGCCCTCAATGACGAGGGCCTGGCAATCAATCCACCGCTGGTGAGATATGGCGATACATGGGAGATCAGCACGGAAGACTGGATTTACTTGTCCACGCTGAAAGAGTCTGCTGACAGCTCATCTCCTCGGCGGTATTCCCCTGCTCCTGGCTGGAATGCGGATGGTTGGTTTGATGGGCTGGGCAGCTTGGAGTTGAGAACGGAGAAGGAGGTGGGGATCAAGTTCGTTGTCCCGCTCCTGAGTCGTCTTGGATTTTCTGACCAAGATAGGTTCGACGGCATGCCGATCAAGGCTTCACACGGTTCACGCGAGACGACTCTCGTCATTGATCATGCCGTTTTCAACTCGCGTCTCGAAACACTCAAGACACAGCCTCTGCTGACAGTTGAGGCAAAGCGCGATAGCTACCTTCTGACTCCAAGGCAGCTTGACCAGGCACACAATCAGGCCAAGAGCTACTGCTTCTGGGCACAGTGTCGCTTCTTTATGATCACCGATGGCCAGCGGGTGCATGTGTACCGGGTGGGCCGGGGGAGCTTTGATAACATCGAGTCTCTATTTGAAGCTGCGAGGGAAGGTCTACGGGATTGCTTTGCGGACCTCTATGCCCTCGTGTCGAAGCAGTCTCTGACTGACTATTATCTGAGAAAGCTTTCTACGGCAGAAGAGGCGCTGTAATACGTGTCCGATCTCATGGCTCGACTGACTAGCCATTCAAAATGTGCCTTGTGATCTGTTGAGTACTGCTTTGCTGGACGATTGATCCCGAACGTTCAACGCCCCGCAGGCCGCTTCATCGTGCGGGATGGCCTCAAGGGCTGCGCAAGGCAGCGACCGTTGCGCTGGGCGGCGTCGCCGCCTTGCTGGTCGTCGCTGCCCCTTGACCCCATCCCGCCTGGCGATGGCGTCCTTCGTGTCGCCGGCCATGGCCTCCGCTGCCCGCATCCGCTCCCTCTCGCGCCACAGCTCCGATTCGCTGGAGCGGATCAGCTTCTGCTGCCGCTGCGCTCCGGTCCCGCTGCCGCGGCTGGCTGAGCTCGCTGAGCAGCTGCTGTTCGAGCGCCAGCTGGCCAATCCGGCCTCGGTGCCGGTGTGGTGCAGTGAGCGGGAGCTGCCCTTCTGAGGCTCCCACTCCCGCTCGCCCGGCCCTGCCGGGCCTTTCCCACATGGCTGTCTCGGTGGCAATGGCTCTCAGCAGCAGCACGCCGAGCCATGAGCCGACCGATCTCGATCGTGGATGCGGTGGCCGCCACCACCGACCCACCGCTGGAGCACCAGCTCGATGCCTGGCGATGGCTCGATGAGAACCTGACGCCGGAGCAGCGGCATCAGTTCGGCGGGCGGTTCCGCAAGGCGGTGGCCGTGCCGACCGACAGCAGGGGGGCCGATGTGGCGGCCCTGGAACCGCTTCTGGCGCTGATCCGCGCCGGGGAAAGCGGGAAGGATGGCTACCACGCTGCCAACCGTGGCCGGGCTGGGGACACCCCGGGCGGCTGGCCGGGGCTGGAGGCGATGACGCTCAACCAGGTCATGGCGGCCCACCTGCGGGAGGAGCTGGGCGCGGCCGGGGCCTACCAGTTCATGCCCGACACCCTGCGGAAAACTGCGCAGGCCCTCGGCGCCGATCACCGGGCCAAGTTCGACAAGGCCCTGCAGGACCAGCTGGCGGCCGAGCTCATCCTCGGCGGTAAGCGGCCACGCCTGCGGGATTGGATCCAGGGCAAGGCGCCCAACACCACGGAAGCCCTGGCAGCAGCGCAGCTGGACCTGGCGCGTGAGTGGGCCGCGATCCCGACCGCTGACGGCTGGGGGGTCCACGACGGCGACAGCGCCGGCAACCGGGCCACAGCGAAGGTGGCGCAGGTGCAGGCGGCGCTTCGGGCAGCCCGCGCGGCACTCGGCGGCAAGCCGCCCTCTGCGCATCAGCCCGCCAGCTCAGCGGCCAAGCCGTCCCGGCCCCCCGTCGCCGTCCCGATCCCGCCCCGCCCGCCAGCAACGCTGCAGCGGGAGCCGCAGCACTACAGCCAGCGCGATTCCCGCGTGGCGGGCCAGGCGCCGCGCTCCTGCTTCTCCAGCGCCAACGCCATGCTCGTGAAGGCCCTGCGGCCCGCTGCACTCCAGGGCCCCAACGCCGACGACGACTACCTCAAGGTGGTGGGCCGCTACGGGGACACCACCGAGCCGGCGGCGCAGCTCAAGGCGCTGGCGCACTTCGGCATCACGGCCCGACTGGAGCAGCAGGGCACTTTCGAGCTGATCGAGCAGCAGATCCGCCGGGAGATCCCCGTGACGCTCGGATTCATTCACCGCGGCCCGCTCGATGCCCTGCGCGGCGATGGCCACTGGCTGTTCGGCTACGGCATCGACGCTACCCACCTGGACGTGCACGACCCCTGGGGGGAGGCGGATCTGATCACCGGCACGACGCTGAACAGCAACGGCCGGGCGCTGCGCTACAGCCGCCGGAACTTCGGCCGCCGCTGGATGGTGGTGCCCGACGGGCGTGGCGGCTGGCGTTATGCGCCGGGCAAAGGATGGATGGTGGTGGTGGAGGCGGTGGCCCGCTGATCCAGTTACCCGATACGCGCGTGGGCCTGCTGGATGATCTGGTAAAGCCTGCCAAGGCTCACATCCTTGCCATGGGCGAACATCCGTTCTGGGTTATCAAACAGCATTTCGGCTCTCATAAGATGCGGCTGAGGGGCATTGTGAAGAACCGCTGCAAGGTGAACGTGCTGGCAGAACTGACGAACCTGTTCTTGGCGCGGCGACAGTTGCTTGCGACCCTATGAAGAGGAGCCTGGTGTGCCCTTATGGGTCGGTCCACACAGTCAAAGGAATCAGCGATAGGGCATAATAGCTTATAGATGAACGGTGAAGTTACCCTAAGAAAGGCGGACAGCTCGGGCGGGGATCTCTGTCCTTAAAAGCTTCCCAAGCCCCTGGAGCCTAGAGCTTCCTAAACAGCTCTGACGTGAAGGTTCTCGATACCAAGGAACTCCGCAAAGAGTTATGAAGGCCAATCCTTTAGCCATTAGGACGAGCTAGACAGTAGCAAGCATCCATTCATCTCATGCTATATGACATTTCCTCGCTCAATAGTTACTCTCCTGAACGGGTTCAGGCATTTAAGCGGCAAGCGCTTCTCAATGAACGTGCAACAATTAATGACTCTAGCCTTGCACGGGAAGGGTCTAGAGACGACTGGGCACCAAGAGAGTGGCCTGATTATCAGCTACCACCAATCACTAATGAAGGCGCTGCTCTTGGGCCTCTAATTGCAGAAGGGGACTCGTGGTTCGACTACCTGCCTGGCATCGATCTTATCGATCATCTGCGGTATCGTGGCTATGCATTTGATGTAAACTACTCACGCGCTGGTGATACGCTTGAGAATATGATTTATGGAGCTGAGTTTGATAATGACTACAATAGACTGCCTCCTCAGCTTGATGCAGTTTTGGCTCGTATCAAACAGGTTAGGCCAAGAGCCTTTCTGTTCTCTGGAGGTGGCAATGACGTTGCAGGAGAAGAGTTTGCGCAGTACTTTAATCATGCATTGTCTGGATTAGACTCTTTCCGACGCTCCTTCGCAGAGTTTCAGATAGGTGTCGTGTTCAAGAGATACTTAGATGATCTCTGTGCCAGAGTGAGAGAAGCAAGTCCATCAACGTTCATTGTTATGCATGGCTACGGCTATACCCCGCCAACCGGAAGAGCAGTGATCAACGCAGGGAGATTCCGGTTTATTGGACCCTGGTTGCGCCCTGTACTTACCGCCAAGGGCATAATGAATCCTCAGGAACAGCGAAGAATTGTTTTTGACGTAATTGATCTTTATAACGAGATGCTGGAAGCGGTCAGGGACGACAACAAGGATAACTTCCGCTATGTCGATCTGCGAAAGGTGATCACTCCTGACGAGGACTGGGTGAATGAGCTTCACCTTACCAATGCAGCCTTTTATCAGGCTGCCGATAGCATTCACAATGAACTTCAGTCGCTACCTCAACAAGCTATCTAAGCACAAAGTGTTCAGATCCAAACGAGTCAAGCCTATACTCACCGTGGATGCAAGAGGGAGTCGGCTCTGTTGATTAGGGATTCATTCCTGCCCCGTTGGCGCTCACTAGAGTGTGTTCGCGCCGATATCTTTCTTGCCCGATGAGAGACGTTTCTCGGAGCCTCCGGAGGATGTTGTTCAGTTTTGAATGGCTCAGGCTCACTGCTTCTTTAACAATCTTTTGTGAGTGGACTAAATGCTTGATCTGTAGAAACTCACCATTTCGATATACTTGATGTGCAGCGCAGTGATGAGTGTACTACGCAATCAATATGAACGTGAATTGCGTATTGAATGTCAGGCCCTATATATTACAACCCATGAAGTGCGTGGATGCTTAGTCTGCACGGGAAGCTAGGAGTGGGATGTCCTCTACTCACAATTCTCGTGGCAGATCGTGATTTTATTGCCGAGTCTTACTCTGACTTGGTAAAGCAGTTGTTCTTCACTTTCTTCCAGTCTTATACGTCTGCGCAAGGTGATCATAGGGCTGAGCAGGACGCAGAGCGTCTCTTCTCTCAAGGAGTGGCTCATGCGCGATTTATTCGTGATAGAGCCACGAGTCTTCTTCCCTAGGACAACCTCTAATTAGCAGTATGCTCTGCTCTCTTAAGGAAGGCTTTTCGCAGCCTCGAGGACAGAAATCATAGGTATGAGTTCTTTCATCTAGGATCCATCCTCCCAGCCAGTCTTCCCTCAGCTTTGCGGATGGGAATTACGCCCTAGAGCCAATCCGTGCACATAGCCAGTGCATCTAGAGTGGGATTCTTGGATCTTTAGAGGCATGAATTCTGCAGTTAGTCTTTCTGCAGTACAGTCATAAGAGTATACGCCTATTTCGTCTCGCTTGTTGGTCCTAGGGCGGCCATCATTGTTCCGACTTCTGCGTAACTTGTGATTACTTGTCGCCTATATTATCGGACTATCCTGACCCGTTTGGCGGTTTCGGGCTAGACGAGTCTTCTCAATAACATTGCATAGCAGATTGATAAAACAGAACTCCCTAACGATGTGTGTCTAGCTAGTCTGACCACTCGCCCCAATGGGGCCAGGCGATAGTCAGCAAGGCATTTTTCTGCCTGCTTGAGATTGGCGAATCTGCTGAGCCAGAACTAGACTTGCTATAGTGTCTTGACTGGATAGCTATGCACAGTTCTTTCCAAGTGGGTATCGGTGGTGAGTTTCGCTGGGTTCGTGAGCTTGCAAGTATGCTTTATGCTCATGCGTGCCACATTGCGTTTAGTGGTCTCAACTTAACTAAGTTGTTCAACACAATGTCGATCTTCGAGTTATCTCCCAAAAGTGCGCTGTCGATCAAGAGACACTTCTAGGAAAGTTCTGAACAACCTCCGTCTTGGCGGTTCTGCCCGACGAGACTCATTGGGCGGCAGCGCTCCCAGCTTCTGGCTCCAGGGTTGTCAAGACGTTCCCTAGGCAGTCTCCTTGCTAACTAGTTGGACAAGTGCCCAAGTGTTGCATCGTTCCTGATCTGGTCTCGACTGCTACTGCGTCTTTGTGTGTCTGTCCATGCCCAACAAGAAAGTTCTGGCCAAGGTGAGATGAGCCTTCATTTCGTAGCTCCTGAGTTGGTTCGCATCGCTCACATCTTCACTTGGCACTGGGTGGCCCCACTCCTGCTGGCACCTCTGCTCACGGCTCCTGTTCACGGACAGGTGATGCGCACCTCAGTGATCACCACCACTGCCTACATGAAACTGGAGGTACTTGACGATGACCTCATCCATGTGGAGACCGCCGCCGGCGTGCCACCTCCCGACAGTCACCCGATCTTCAGTTCGCCGATGGTGTTCAGGCGTGATTACGCCGGACCCACTCAGTTACGACGCTTCGCTAACGGTTTGGAAACCGAGGCCCTTACCATTAGCTGGGATCCCGCCAGCCTATGCCTCACCGCCAGTGATCGCCCCTCCAACCGCCGGCTGATGACTGTCTGTCCCATTGACCTGGCTGAGACCAGGCATGCCAAAGGACTCAGTATTGATTCAGCTGCACGCCAGGCTGTCTATGGCCTGGGCCAGGAATTTATCGATCCTGCATCAAGACCGCCGGGGCAAGGACCCGCGGATGGCGACTGGCTGAGTCACGGTGAGCGGAAAGGGATGAAAGATCGAGATAACATGCAAGACCTTGGCAATGGTTTCCAAAGCTTCCGCGGCGGTGCCGTAGGCAATGTCCAGATGCCAGTGCTATTTGCCCTTGGTCCAGCCAACCTCAACTATGGGCTGCTGGTGGATAACGTCTATTGGCAGTCGTGGAACTTCCGCAGCTCCCCCTGGCGCGCCAGCATGTACGGTGACCAACTGCGCTACTACATACTCGCCGGCCCCAACCTGCCGGATCTACGTAGAGACCTAATGGAGCTTACCGGCCGACCGCCGGTGCCGCCGCGCAAAGCATTTGGCTTGTGGGTGTCGGAATTTGGCTACGACAACTGGAGCCAGATAGATACACTTCTAGCTAGTTTACGCCAGGATCGCTTCCCAATAGACGGCTTCGTGCTCGATCTCAACTGGTTCGGCGGCATCCGCAGCAAGGACCCAGCTGCCAGCGCCATGGGCCGCCTTGATTGGGACGAGAACCAGGAACCGTTGGTTGCCGATGGCCGCTACTTCTTTCCCAATCCCGCTACCAAGATCCAACAGTACGCTGCCGATGACATCGGCATCGCGGCCATCGAGGAATCATACGTGGCCAATTCCACTGGCACTTACAAGCAGATGCCCGGTGAGTTGATGGCGTTCAGTCGCGATATCTCTGGCCGCTGTAACCATGCTATGCAGTCGAAGGCTGTAGAGATCAACGCGGAGGACTTCTGGGGCATCGGCCGCATGATTGATTGGAGCGATCCTTCCGCACGCCGTTGGGTACATGACAATCGTCGCTGGCCCAACCTCTCCGTAAAAGGGGTGACTGTGCATTGGACGGACTTGGGGGAGCCTGAACGACTGAATCTAGGAGCGTGCTACGAGGGTGTTGAACGCACATCAGCTGGCGCCAAGAACGAACATTCCGATATTCACAACCTCTACAACCTGCTCTGGAACCAGTCGATCTGGGACGGCTACCTCCAGCGACAAGGGAGCACCACTGGCCTAGGCGTTATCAATCCGCGCCCCTTGCTGCTTACCCGCTCCGGAGCCCTTGGAATCCAGCGCTATGGGGCCGCGATGTGGTCCGGCGACATTCCCTCGAATCTCGATGCCCTGGCCACTCATTTCAACACCCAGATGCACATGGCCTTCTCTGGGATCGACTACTACGGTTCCGACATTGGCGGCTTCCATCGCAAAGATATGCCCCGCAACGACGAGTGCGGCTCCTACCGCGGTTATGAGGAGGAGATCTATACCCAGTGGTTTGCCAACGGCGCGTGGTTCGATGTGCCGGTAAGGCCTCATACTGACAACCAGTTAATTACTTGTGCTCCGCACTACGCTACCACGCCCAACCAGGTTGGCAAAAAGGATAGTAACTTGGCAAACCTGCGGCAACGATATGAACTCATCCCCTACTACTACAGCCTCGCCTACCGCGCCCACCTATTCGGCGAACCCCTGATTGCGCCTTTGGCGTTGTACTTCCAGAACGATCCAGCAGTTCTGAAAATGGGCCACGAGAAGTTGATCGGTCGCGACCTGCTCGTGGGTGTGGTCGCCAGTCATGGTCAATTGGCTCGTGATCTCTACCTGCCTGCTGGCCGCTGGGTGAACTACCACAGCAACGAGTGGTTTAGCAGTCGCGGTCAGACCCTGGCTCAGCTGCCAGTATATCGCGATGGCATCTTTCGCCTGCCGGCATTCGCCCGAGCCGGTGCCATCCTGCCCTTGATGTCAGTGGATCAAGACACCAAGGATGCCTATGGACATCGATTAGGTGGAACAGGCTCCGCTCCACTCGGCGTCCTGCTTCTGCGTGTTTTCGCTGACACCATTCCCAGCAATTTCATCTTATACGAGGACGACGGCCGCACTTTGCAGTACGCCACCAACGGACAGCCCTTCTACCGCCACCGCAGCATCGCCATCAGCCAGAGGCTGAGCGATAGCCAGGCGGTGGTGACGATTGGGCCAGCCTTGAGTGTCAATGGCGGCGTCACCGGTGCACCCTCAAGCCGATCCACCACGGTCCAGTTGGTGGCGGACAACGCTGCCGCCCAGGCTGTGACTTACAACGGCACAGTCTTGCCGGCTCAGCCCAACCGAGCCGCCCTAGATGCTGCAGCGGTGGGATGGGTCAATGCCAGTCCCAACTTGATAATTGCTAAAGGCCCAGTTTCTCATGTGACCCAGACCGGAACCTTTCGCTTCACCCTGAAGTCCATTGCTGCGCGCAGTTCCATGTACTTTGTCTGCGATCGTGGCTTCACCAGTTCCGGTGAGAGTGTGTACGTCAGCGGCGACCTTCCAGAACTCGGCAGCAACGACCCCTTGAAAGCAATTAGGCTAAAGCCCACTATCTATTACCAATACATCAAAGATGGTCGAACCGAATTCAGTGCTGCCAAAGCCCCGATGTGGAGTGATGTGGTGTCCAATCTGCCGCCCAACCGAAGCTTTCAGTGGCAGTGCATCAAGAGACTTGAAGATGGCAACCTCACCGCCCTAAAGCGTTCTGCCCCAGTTTTGGCCAACACTCCCTCCTCTGGTTATGGAGGGCAAACCATGGGTTCTTTTGTGGACTAAGGATTTCCTCTGAGACTGGATTATATAGTCTGCAGAGAGTGACAGAGTGGTCAGCTGCAGAGCCCTAGCTATGGTTTGCAACTTGCTCATTTATGCCTCTAGCTGAGCGAGTCGCTGTTTAGGGGTGAGACCACGCTGGGCCATCTTGCACCTGCCGCCGTTATGGATCAGCAGGTTAACCGGCAACAAGTCGTTTCTTGTGGCGGAACTGCCCTAGTGCATCACCTCCTCCCACTCTTCCAGCAGAACTTTGATGAACCGCTCGGTCTTCCAATGGTTCTTGGGGTGTTCAGCCTAGACTTCTTTGCCTTGAGTCTCATAACCTGAGTGGGTTTTCGCCAGCCATGGGACTTGTAGGCACACTCGTTGTCACTCATCATCCGCCGACACTCGCTCCCTTGGGCGTTGAACCAGGCCACCGCTCGGGTCCTGAAGCCGATCACTGTGGGATTCTGCTCGTTGGGGCAGCACCTCCACGTAGGCCAGACGTGTGTTCCTGTGCCACTCAAGCCTGATCACGGGTGCTGGCTCAGTGCCGGGCCCAGAGGCTCAGCAGCCGGCGCCAGAGCGGCGGGCGCAGCATCCGCCCCCGCACCACCCGGCTGATCTCGGCGAACAGGCCTTCCAGGCGGTGGGTGTAGGGCGAGCTGGTCGGATCCTCCGGCCGGCGGTGGGGGTCATCGAACTGGAGATTGAGGATGCCGATCGGCAGCTCCTCGAGCATCACCAGCCGGCCGTAGAGGAAGGTGATGCGGTTGCGCAGCAGGTAGTCGCTGCAGGCGATCGGCAGATGGGTTCCCGCCTGCACCAGGCGCCAGGAGCCGTGGCCATGGGCGATCAGGTCCTCAAGGTCATTGGCGATTCGCTCGATCGGCATGTCGCGCGTCTCCAGATCGAGTGGCAGGCGTCCTGGGGCGACGTAGCAGCTCAGGATCGTCAGCCGGGAGAAGCCGTAGCCGCTGGCGCTCATCCGCGGGCCGTAGAAGGTGCCCAGCGCCACCCGTGCCGCACCGGTGAGCACGGCCACCTGGGCGAGGAGCTCCACCAGATAGCGGGGGTCCATCGGTGAACCGAGCAGTGCGCCGAGGCGCCGCATCACCACCCCCCGCAGGACGCGGCGCCACACCAGCCAGCTGGCCACGCCGATGAGCAGCAGCCCATCGGCCGAGAGGGTGAGGTTGATGTCCGGACCGCTCTCGATCGGCTCCGGTGGTGGCCCCAGCTGAGCTTCCGGCGCTTCGGCGCGCGGGGCGGGTTTCGCGGCGCTCATCGGAACAGTGGCGGAGGGATCCCCCGGGAAGGCGGAGCGATCGGAGCCGGCTGGGCCCCTCACACCAGCGATTACCAGGCGGCGCCGAGCTGATCACCGCCGGCACTGCTGGCCAGGGGATGGTTCGCAGGAAGTGGGCTTGCGGGAAATCGGCGGGAGCTGGGGAGCAGCCACTCCATCGGCGCCTGCCGGTTCAGGCGGCCTGCGCATCGTCCTCATCGGCCTCGCTGGTGGAGCGGAACTGGCCGAGGCGGTTGCGCGGGGGTAGGGGCCTCAGCGGCGCGAACGGCAGGCTCCCATCGGGCCCTCCCCCTCCAGGTCCGGGGACGCCAGGGCCTCTGGTGCCGGAGCGGCCCGGATCCATGAAGTAGGTGGCGGCCGACTGGCCGGCCAGGGCGATCGCCGGCAAGGCCAGCGCCCATCGGCTCTCGCAGAGCTGCACATCCCCGGCCCGCACCTCACAGACCGCCACGAAGGCCAGCAGGCTGAGGATTTCAGCGCCGACCAGGGCCAGGATCGGTGCGGTGTTGGTTTGGGAGTCCCGCGCCATCGGCTCGCTGGGTGAAGAGCAGAGGCGCAGGCCTCATCTCCTCTTGCCAGCGATTTGGAGCGAGCACCTCGCACAAGCCCATGGCCACGCAGGTAGGTCTCGACCTCCCGCAAACGTACGACCCTCGACACGATGCTGTTGCTGATCTGCACCCCGCCTCCCGACACTCGGAATGTCACGCGCCAAGGGCCTGCCTCTCCTGCTGGTTTCGATTGGGTAGCCGTTTCTCCTGATGGCTCGGGTTGCGGCATCAGAGCTGCGGGGACCTCACCCAGCAGGACTGCCAGAAGTTCGCGGTTCTGAAGCTCTATTCCCAAGAACCTGTATTCGAGACTTGTTGCAGGGTGCCTGGGGGCAGTTATCCACGCCCTGCATGTAGATATGATGTGGTCAATAGTAGAACCTTGTCGGCTTCCTCCAATAGTCGTCGCTCTAGGCGATGTTGATTAGTAGTACTGACGAATGTACCCGAAAGCCTTATCGAACAGCTCCTGGTCCTGATGCAGCTGATACTTCAGCAGAGCTTTGCGCAGGGCTTTCTTCACTTCACGCTCACCAGCGCTGGTTTGCTGCCAGCCAGGGAAACGCACGAGCCTCACGATCTCGTCGATGTCGGCTACGACGCGCTCCACCATCACTGGGGTGCTGTCGGTGCGAACCTGCTGCAACAATTCAGTCAACGCCGCCTTGCCGCGGTCTTCATCCTCCTCAGGAGGCGTATCGTTCTCAGCTGCCACCAAGTCGCGGGCAAGGCTGAGCAGCGCCTTGAGGAAGTCGATGCTCTGCAGCAGGCCCTGGGCGTGGCGTTCGCGCAGAGCCTCCAGCCTTTCGGAGAGGGCCTTGAAGCGGGGGTTGCCCATGTGCTTTCGCAGCCGGGCGGTGAGCTTGAACTCCACCTCCTTGGCCTTCTTGCGGGGATCCGCAGCGAGCACGGCCTCCAGCAGATCCGCATCCATCACCAGGGTGTCGAGATCGTCGCGGACCGCTTCCACGTGCACGTTGTCGTGGATGAGGGCGATCGTCTTGGCACCAAGGGCATGCCAGATCAGCTTGCCGGTGCCGCTGGTGGGTTGCACCGACACATAGACCTGAGTGAGCCAGCGGTAGTCGGCCTCGAACGGCAGCAGCACCGGATCCGGTGACACCGCTTCCCAGAGCTTGCCGAGAACGGAATACTCCGCGGCGAAGGCATCCCTCACATCGTTGTTGGGCAGGCAGTCCTGGGCGGCCATCAGTCCCTCATACCCCGCCAAGGTGCGGTCGACCCCAGGGAAGAAGGCCAGGCACTTCTGCATCGCCGTGGCGATGTGCTCCTTGACCTCGGCCAGCTTGCCCGCCACATCCTTGACGCCCTTCTCGTCGAACTCCAGGGCCTTGGCCACGTCGTCGAAGACGCCCAGATAATCAATGATCAGCCCGTGGGTCTTGCGGCCGCCATAGGGCCGGTTGGTGCGGCAGATGGCCTGCAGCAGGGTGTGAGCCCGCAGGGGCTTGTCGAGATAGAGCGCCTGCAGGATCGGGGCATCGAAGCCGGTGAGCAGCTTGGCGGTCACGATCAGGATCTTGAGCGGGTCGTTGGCATCCCGGAAGCGGTTGAGCAGCTTCTCTTCTTCGTCGCGGCTGCGGTCGTAGGGCTTGTAGCGCTCGTCTTTGCCGGTGGCGGAGATCACGATTTCGTTGGCCTCGGGAGGAAGCAGCTGATCGAGCGCGGCTTTGTAGAGCAGGCAGCACTCCTGATCGAAGGTCACCACCATCCCCTTGAAACCATTGGGCGCCACGGAGGTCTGGTAGTGCGAGGCGATGTCTTCGCAGATGCTGCGCACCCTGTTGGGAGCCTTCACCAGCACGGCCATGCGGCTGGCGGTCTTGGCGAGCTGATCGCGGTCGAGGTCGGAGAGTTCGCCGGTGAGGAAGGCATAGGCCTCGTCGATGGCCGCCTTGTCGATGTGGAGATCCACCAGGCGCGGCTCGAAATGGAGCTTGAGCGTGGCGCCATCGCGGATTGATTCTTCAATGCCATAGCGGCTCATGTAGCCGCGGCTGTCTTCCTCGGCGCCGAAGGCGGCATAGGTGTTGCGATCGGTGCGATTGATCGGTGTGCCGGTGAGGCCGAACAGGAAGGCATTGGGCAGGGCGGCGCGCATCTTGAGGGCGAGATCCCCTTCCTGGGTGCGGTGCGCTTCATCCACCAGCACGATGATGTTGCTACGATCGTTGAGCACCCCATCGGCTTCCCCGAAGCGGAAGATGGTGGTGATGATGATCTTGCGGGTGTCCTGCTGCAGCAGGCGCATCAGATCGGCGCGGGATTCGCCCTTCACCAGATTGGGCACATCGCTGGCGTGGAAGGTGCCGCTGATCTGGGCATCGAGGTCGACCCGATCCACCACGATCAGCACGGCGGGATTGCCGAGGGCGGGCTGCATGCGCAGCTTTTGGGCGGCGAACACCATGAGCAGCGACTTGCCTGATCCCTGGAAGTGCCAGATCAGCCCTTTGCGCGGCTGCCCGGCCAGCACCCGCTGCACGATCAGGTTGGCCGCTTCCACCTGCTGATAGCGGGCGATCACTTTGATGCGGCGCTTCTTGTCGTCGGTGGCGAAGAGGGTGAAATGGGCCAGCAGATCGAGCACGTTCGCCGGGCGCAGCAGGCCGTTCACCGCGGCCTTGAGGCCGGCGAGAGTGCCGGGCGCGGCTTCCTCCTCGCCGCGCCAGGGGCCCCAGAGGTTCACCGGGCAGCGGATCGAGCCGTACATCAGCTCCTTGCCTTCGCTGGCCACGGAAAACACATTGGCCACGAACAGCTCAGGCACATTGCGCTCGTAGTCGTCGTGCAGCTGCAGGGCACCATCGAGCCAGCTCACGGCTTGGCGCACCGGTGTTTTGGCTTCGATCACCACCAGCGGCAGGCCGTTCACCAGCAGCACCAGATCGGCGCGCCGTTCGGCGGGGCCGGAGCGGACCACGAACTGATTGGTGACGACGTATTGGTTGTTCTCAAGATTCTCGAAGTCGATCAGCCGGATCGACACATGCTCATGGTTGGCCCCGAATGGCATCGAACGCTCGCCGCGCAACCAGGCCGTCATCTCTTCATTGGCCTTGATTAGCCCATCGCTGCGCACCGCTAGCACAATGGCGCGCAGCTTGTAGAGCACCTCATCGGCACGGTCAGGATCGGCGGCGATCTCGGGGTTGAGGTGGATCAGGGCGTCGCGGATCCACGACTCGACCAGGATTTCGTGGGTCTGGCGGGGGATGTTTTCGGTAGAGAGGTGGTGCCAGCCGAGGCCGAGCAGCTTGCTCTCTTTGCGCGCAAAGTCTGGCCCTACTGCTGTGTTGGCACCAGGTCCTCCTGCGAGGAGATCGCGGAAGAGGTTTTCGACGGTAGTGGATTCGGTGAAGGACATCAGCAAGTCCCATTGGCGAGGGTGTAACTCAGGAACGCCAGCCGGTCCTGAAGCAATTGGCCCCTGCGAGCTCGAAACTGTGCGGGCATGCGCATGACGCTTGCGATGTCCGCAGCGCGATCTTCCTGCTCCGATCTGGGAGGAAGGGGAATCAACATTTCGAGTATGTCAGAGGTGTTAAGCCCTGGTCGCGTTGACTTCTTCATGACCCGCGAGGCTTGCTCAGCAAAGAGTGGTGACCGCATGAATGCGCACAGCCACGACGCAGAAATGCTTTCTAGATCTAGGCGGACGCGGATAAGATGCTGGGAGATGAGTGCCCCTTCATCGCATTCCCGGACTATTGCAACGCGGCCGGTAGTATCCCCTTGGGCAACCACCAAAACATCATCTGGAAGGACTTTGTATCTCGCGAGTCCGACTGCATGCCGGTTGGCCACATGCACAAACTTCGATCGGTCAATAAAGCCATCGTGTCCGATATTATGTACTTTGAGAACCTCTATGCCGGCTGGAGTGTAGTGGCGGCTGGATAAGCTGCCGCCGAATGGTCCCACCTGGACCGCCTGCTCCCCTTTGTTGGCAAGGGCGCCAATAGTCGTTACTTTCCACGACTTTGGAGGATTGATTTTTGCTACAAGAGATCGACCAGGCATTCCAGCGTCAATCGCAAGCATCGCCAATGTGGCCGAGCGCGCAACCGCGGAGGATGATTCAGACGTGTCTATCAGGATGTCTTCGCATTGTTTAAACGCGTCGCAGGCCACGGCAATTCGCCGCTGCTCCTCCAATGGCGGCAGGTCAAACTCGTACTTGACCAGACTCTTCCAGCTAGTGCGTGGGGATAGGGAGCCTGCCGATGTATTAACCGCATACCCAAAGAACGAATCTGCCTGACAGATATATGGCAGCAACTCCTGCAACAGTTGCGTTTGGTCTGCGGTCTCGAAGACATAAATATCACCTGAGCAGATCGCATCAAAATCGGCCACTGCCAACTTGCGCTGGTAAGCACGCCGTTTGCCGAACAGCACCTGTCCAGGGCGAACCCGATTGCTGAAGGTGGTGCCATCGGCCACATCCGCCCAGGAACGCACTCGCAGATCTCCAGGATCTAGATGCTCCAGGCCAATCACACGCTCAATACCTTCAGCTTCTGGGTCTTTGCAGGTTTCTTTGTTGAGGCGCACCACATCCCCAAACCTCACCCGCTTCCACCCCGGCTTCAGCTCAGCCATCGCTCTTCCCCTCCGGCCAGTGGTAGCTCACTTTCAGATGGTTGAGATAGTTGTGAGGTAGCCATTTCTCATGCTGCATGCGCCCCACCACGATGCCCGGAGCAATGCCAAGGGCGTCGGCTGCCGCCTTCACCTCCTGCTCGGAGCGCAGCCCCTGCAGCTTGCGGGCTTCGGCGGGGGGAATCAGCTGATCGGCGGCGAAGCGATCCGCCTCGGTCTCCTGCTCGGCATCGAGACCATCGAGGCCATCCACAAACGTGGCCTTCTTGCTGTGTAGGAGCAAATGGCCGGCTTCGTGGAACAGGGTGAACCAGAGGTGATCGTTCGTCTTGTGGCGCAGGCTCAGGGCGATCATGGCTCGCTCGCTGCTCAGCCAGCGGGTGGCCCCGCTCACCCGGCAACCGGGTGGCGCCGGCACGAACACCACAGCCACGCCAGCGGCGGCGGCCAGTGACTGAAGCTTGGGCACAAACACGCTTGGCTCCGGCTCACGGCTGAGGCCTCGCAGCTGTTGCAGCGCCTCGCGGAATGACTTGGCCTCGTAGGCGCGCCAGGAGATCGCGGCTGCCTCGGTTTCGGCGCGGCGCAGCCAGCAGGCCAGGGCGCCCTGCTTGGTCGCGAAGCTCTGGGAGGTGCGATAAATGGCCAACGGCTGGCCATAGCGCTCCCGCCAGGCGTCGACTGAGGCCACCGCGAAATACTTCAGGCAGGCCGCCACCTGTTGGCCGGCATGGCTGCAAGTGTCCACCCAGCCCTGACGCTGCAGCCAGCGCAAGGGGAGCTCCTTGAGCCAGTCCTTCTGGCTGGCCAGGGCATCGAGCTGCTGCAGGCGCACCAGATCCTGCTGGTAGTTGGCCTCCAGCCGCAGCCAGAAGCCGGCGTCATGACCCAGCACTCGCTCCAGCCGCTCGGCCGTGTCGGCCGTGATCGGCGCCCGGCCCTTGAGCAGTTCATTCACGTGCTTGGGGCTGAAATCCAGCCGCTGCGCCAACTCAGCGCGGGTCCAGCCGAATTTCTCCAGCACCTCCTCGATCAGATCCCCGGGAGGAGAGGCCCAGTCGGCATTGAAGCCGGCATCTGCAGGGGCGTTCGTGGTGGCGGTGGTGGTTTCAACCATGGGTGTCCTCAATCTCAAGAAGGCGAACGCTTGTCACCTGCTGCCAGTCGATGCCGCCTGCGGCCAGGGCTGGCGGTGGCTGATCGGTGGGATCGAACAGCAGGCGCATGGGGCCGTCGAGGTCGACGGAGAACTGGCCGGCTCGGTCTCCCGCTAGGGCATGCGGGCGTCCCAGCTGCAACTGACTCACGTTCTGCACGGCCCGGAGCTCGCCGAGGCGGTTCTTGAGCCGCGAGGCGCGCTTGGCGCCCAGCCGCTTGAGCTGGTGCTTTTCCTCCAGACAGAGGCGCTTGATGGCTTTGTTGGCGAAGGTGATCTCCATCCTAGGGCTTTATCCCTGGTTTTCCTTCACCGGATCGGTGAAGGTTTTCCCATCGACCAGGCCATCGAGCATGGCCACCACCTCCTCCATCTGCTGCCAGAACTCCTGCCCCGAGGCTTCCCAGGCCTGCCAGGCCTCCTGCAGCGTGGCCGGCTGGCCGTCGTCAGTACCCGCCGCCGTTGACGGTCGCTTCACGTACAGCGGGATCGACAGGCTGTGCTCGTTCGCCGCGATCGCCTCCAGGCTGGCCACCGCCGCAAAGCCCTCCTCATCGGCGAAGGCGCGATAAGCCCCGGCGATGCGGGCCTGGTGCTCGGGTCGCAGGAAGCTCACCGCCCGCTCACGGGCGATCTCGTTCACAGCATCGATCAGCAGCACCTTGCCGCGGCGCTCGGCCGGCTTGCGACTGCGGCAGAACACCACGCAGGCCTCCATCGGTGAGTTGTAGAAGAGGCCGGGTCCGAGGCCCAGCACGCACTCCACCAGGTCGGCCTCCAGCAGCTTGCGGCGCAGCTCGGCTTCCTCTTTGCGGAACAGCACCCCATGGGGGAATAGCACCGCACATCGGCCCGTGGCCGGATCCATGCTGCGCAGGATGTGCTGGAAGAAGGCGTAGTCGGCCCGGCCCTGGGGTGGGGTGCCCAGGAAGTTGCGGCCCCAGGGATCGTTCTGCCAGGCCTCGCGGTTCCACTGCTTGATCGAATAGGGCGGGTTGGCGAGCACCACGTCAAAGCGGCGCAGGCTGTCGTGCTCGCAGAAGGCCGGCGTGGCCAGGGTGTCGCCGCGGGCGATCTCGCTGTCTTCCACGCCGTGCAGCACCAGGTTCATGCGGGCGATCGAGGCCGTCATGTGGTTCCGCTCCTGCCCGTAGAGCCGCAGCGTGCGGTGCTCGCTGCCCTTGCGCTTCACCTCCGCCAAGGCGGAGATCAACATGCCGCCGGTACCGCAGGTGGGGTCGTAGATGCTCTCGCCCGGCTGCGGGTCGAGCAGTTGCACCATCAGGTGCACCAGGGTGCGGTTGGTGTAGAACTCCTGCGCCGTGTGGCCGCTGTCGTCGGCGAACTTCTTGATCAGAAACTCGTAGCCGTTGCCGAGCTCATCCTCCGGGACATGAAACAGAGAGAGCTTCTCTGTGGAGAAGTGCTCCAAGAGATTCTTGAGTGTTTCATCCGGCAGGCGCTCCTTGTTGGTCCATGGAGCGTCACCGAAGATGCCATCGAGCTTGCCGGGGTTGGCCGCCTCAACGGTCCGCAGCGCGCTCTGCAGCGCCCGGCCCACATCCTTGGACACGGAGCGCACATCGGCCCAGTGGGCTCCTTCCGGAATCACGAAGCGATCATTGGCGGTGGCCAGCGCATAGGCCGTGTCGCCATCTGATTCATGCATGGCATCGGAATAATCCTCATCCCACACATCAGAGAGGCGCTTGTAGAACAGCAGCGGGAACACGAATTGCTTGTAGTCGCCGGCATCCACCAGGCCGCGCAGCAATACGGCGGCGCCCCATAGGTAGTCCTCCAGGGCGGATTGGGAGAGGGTGGTCATTTCAGCCAGCCTCCTTCCACCATGACTCGCCGTAGCTCGTCCTCGGCCTGTCGGCATTTCGCCAGCGCTTCCTTGAAGGCAGCCATCGCCTCGGGAAGCGGCGGGATGTCGGCACCGATCGGCGGCAGCACATAGCGGGAGATGTTCAGGGTCCAGCCCTCCTGCTCGATCTCGTCGAGGCCCACCACACGGGCCCGATCCTCCACGTCCTCAAACGCCGAGACCCACTCGTGGATCTGGGAGGCGTGCTCTGGTTCCAGAAAGTTCTGGGCTCGGCCGCGCCGGAACAGGCTGGAGGCATCCACGATCAGCACCTTGCCCCGGCGGCTCTCGGCCTTCTGGCGGCGCAACACCAGCACGCAGGCGGCCAGCCCAGTGCCATAGAAGAGGTTGGGAGCCAGGCCGATCACCGCTTCCACCAGGTCCGCCTTGAGCAGGTGCTGGCGGATCTGCCCCTCCACACCGCTGCGGAACAGGGCACCCTGCGGCAGCACCACCGCCATACGGCCCGTGCCCTCGGCCATGGAGGCCACCATGTGCTGCACCCAGGCCATGTCGGCATTGCTGTCGGTGGGCAGGCCGGCGAAGGCTCGCCCCCACGGGTCGCTCTCCCAGAGCTCACGGCCCCAGGCCTCCAGCGAAAAGGGCGGATTGGCGATCACCACATCGAAGCGGGCCAGTCCGCCACTGGCGGGATCAGTGAAAACAGGATTGCGCAGGGTGTCGCCCCGCTCGATCACGAAGTCTTCGAGGCCATGGAGGAACAGATTCATCCGGGCCGCCGCCGCAGTCGTGAGGTTCTTCTCCTGGCCATAGATGCGGCCGAAGAACGTGCGTGGATCGCCTCCACGGGAACGCACATGCTCAACCGCAGCAAGTAGCATCCCTCCGGTGCCACAGGCCGGGTCGTACACCGTTTCTCCTTCCTGGGGATCGACGATGTCGACCATCAGGCGCACAACGCTTCGTGGCGTGTAGAACTCGCCAGCTTTGTTCTTGGTAACGTCGGCGAACTGCTTGATCAGATATTCATAGGCATCGCCCATCACATCCGAGTTCACCAGGCCATTGCCGATCGACAGCGCCGAGAAGTGCTCGATCAGATCCTTCAGCAGCTCATCTGGCAGGCGATCCTTGTTGGTCCATTGGGCATCGCCAAAGACGCCATAGAGATGCTTCTGATTAGCTGCCTCCACAGCCCGCATGGCATTGGCCAGAGCAGTTCCCACGTTGATGGGAGTGGCGCGCACATCCTTCCAGTGGGCTCCTTCGGGAATCTGAAAACGGTGCTCATCGGAGAAATCTTCGCCATATTCTGCAAGCATGGATGAAAGCTCCTCATCCCACTGATCGCAGATCCGCTTGAAGAACAGCAGCGGCAGGATGTACGACTTCCAATCGGAGCGATCCACCGGGCTGCCGCGGAGGATGTTGGCCGCTTCCCAGAGATGGGTTTTCAGCTGGGAGACTGTCAGCGGCTCGCCAGGTTTGATCGCGGTCGTCGCCCCTGGCTTCATCTGAACCTGTTTGCTGCCAACAGCTCTGAGGCCACCACCAGGTCCCTTCGCTCTTTCAACTAGCCCCATGGCCACAACGACATCCTTAGCAGCGTTGAACTCTGCGTCGCTCAGCACCGTTGCGAGTTCCCTTTCGATGGCGGCACGGAGCTCGCTGTTGGGGACACGCGAACCGTCTTCGGGCAGGAGCGAAATGATCGCGTCGGTGATGTCGTGATTAAGAGGCTTCGTTGATGTCATGCCAGCACCTCCTCAGAGCTACTGATCAGGGCTGGCGGAAGATCCTCCAACCAGCCTCGACGGGAGAGATCTGACAACCTTCGACTGAGTTCTTCGACTTCACTGCTAAGGGCAACGCTCTCCTCTTCCAATGCATCGACACGCTTGACCTCGCTGGCGCGAGGAATCACGATAGGCAAGCTTTTCACTTCGCCCATCGGCACGAAGGCCACGGTCGCACCCTGCCCAGCTTTGTTCAAAAAGGCCTGCCCCACGGCACTACGAAGGTACTGCACAAGAGCGGCTGGACTGATTGGCGCATTTCCCCTGAGCCGGACGACGCAGAACGCCTGGCCTGGAACAGTCGGTTCCTCAAGATCCTGAACCAAGGCCACCTTGCCCAGGCCTCCCTTGATTGACAGCAGTACATCACCAGGTTCCAGCAGGTGCTGACGACCCTTGGCCAGCGCGACCTCGGGTAGGCGAATGACCTTGGAGCCCTTCCGCAGTCGGCCTGAGTCGTCGATGTCGGCTGGGGTAACCTCCCGCGCCTGAATCCCCTCATCCACTTGGCGGCTAAGGGAGGCGACTGGACGCCTGATGTCCGCAAGGTTGCCAAGCTGCACCGTCTCGCGTGAGGCGATGTAAGACTGCAACGTGATGTCTGCTTTGGAGTGAAGGTATCGACCAGGCTGCAGATTGTAGCCATTGTCTGCCAGTTCTTCCGCAGTGATGAGCCTCGAGTAGGCATTCTCTCTGCGCATCCTTAGAAGCTGAGACAGTTCTTTGATCGCTGTTGAATCCCACTCCAGTCTTCTCGCTTTGCCCTTTCGGCTGAGAACAAGGTCATGGGCATGAACCATCTGAATGGGCTCTCCTAAAGCACGATCGTGCTTGAGAACCAAAAGCAATGCTTCAGCACTGGTTTCACTCATTGCTCCTGCTGGGAGGGCTACGGCGGCATCCAACCAGTTTTTGCGCACTAATTCCTCACGGAAAAACTCCAGATCCCTCGATGTCCTAACGCCAATCCCGGCAGAGACCATGGCATATGTCGTCCCGGTGCAGCGCTGATGGGCCGCGTACACCCTCCTGGCTGAGCTGTCCCGAATCGCTGAGGGGCACTCCAGCGTGGAAGGCGGTAGCCATGGATCCTCGACCAGCAATTCTCGCGTTTTCCCCTCCCAGGGAGGGGCAGCAACCGCCAGAGGCCACGTCTTGTGCTCGGCAAGGGACTGGGGCTTGACCGCCTTTGGATACAGGCTCAGTAATCCCATAGTCCAACCTGCCAGCCCTGAAGGAGCGCAACTCAGAAGCAGAGGATGCTCCATCGCCAGTACAGGGGCTACGGCAACCCCCATAGGGAAAAGACAAGCCACTGGATCCCCCGGGTGGAAGGCCAGGAGCGCTTCCCAAAGGGTGCTCATGGAGGAGGAGAAACCAAGTCCTCCTCCCAAGCGACTCTTGCTCTTCATCATCAACATTGCCTCGATCACGCCCTTGCACTGCTGACCATCTCCACTGTTCAGGGCTCTGGCGATCGGCAACAGATCGGCCCTCAGATGCTCGAGAGAGTCAGCCCCGACTCGATCGACTCCATCCACGGCATTCATGGGCAATCCTGAGCGCTCGCTGATCGCTCTCTGAATGACCTCCCATTCCTTCACGCTGCCCAGGCTCCTCAAGGCATCGAAGTAGCCGATCAAGTCCCCATCAGACGAGGGAATCCATCGAGACCAGAGCAGAATGGCCAGAACACTGTCTAGGAGATCCGTTACCAGAATGGGGCTCCTCAGATCAGCGCAGGCTTGGCTGATCAGCGCCTCTGCGCTGACTCGGTTCATCACGGTCGTCGTCATGCTGATCATCAGAAGCGCTTGACGCTGTCGAAGTCGTAGGCGGTGATTAGGACCCCATCACGCTCCACGACAATCACGCCGCCTTTGTCATGGGCCCTGATCAGTTCCCTGCGCTCTCGATCGAGCTCCTCAAGGAGTGCGCGGATCTGCTTACGACCGAGCACCATCTTGTCCCCGTGGGGCATGCCATGCCGCTGGGCGAGCTCGACTGTGGCCTCCCGGATGCCGCGCTGCGAGATTCGGGCTGCATAGTGCTTTGTCTTGGCCATGCCTTGTTGTGGCTGATGAATCAAGCGTGACAGGTCTGCCCCAGTCTGTCAAGGCCCGGTGCCCATGTCAGCAACTGACACGCTTGCTTTTGAGTTACTGGCTGCTCCAGGCCCCTGGCCAGGCCTCGTCCAGTGCCTCGTGATCTCTCGCTCGTTGCTGTTTCGAGGGCCCCTGGGCCTCAGGTGCCAAGCCCTCCAGGCGGGTGCCTCAGGCTGCCGATGCCGCTGATCGGACAGCCCGCCTGCTCGCTCTGCTGGCCCATCCAGTTCTCCAGCGCCAGGTGCAGGTCGTCACCCGGCCGCAGCCGCACCGTCACCACCCTCATTCCACCGGTGTGAGGCAATTGACCTTGAGCGGGGATGTCACTGGAGCCAGGGATGTCGATCATCGGCAGGGTGACGGTGTCGCAAACGGCGTCCCGATGCGCGGACGGCTGCACGCCTCCATCGGCCGCGGCCAGGAGCAGCTGGACAGCATCGAGGCGGTGCCAGCCGTTCCGACGACCTTTGATCCCGCCCGATGCGCTGGGTTGACCCCGCACAGAAGGCACGGCGGCTCTGCGCAGCACTCCCCTCTTCCATTCCAACCAACCGCGCGCGATGTGGATCTTCCTGAACGACCCCTTCCTCTCCGTCGTTGCCGACAAGGCTGACCCCACGGGAGAACGGCTGCTGGTGCGTGCCCGGCGGGCCGGCGACATCGAGCGCGTGTTCCCCGATGCCGAGGTGTTCCAGGTCACCGTCAGCGACTACTCCTTTCGGGCCTGGGTCGCGCGGCAGCGGGTGGCTGATGCTCTGGCCGCCAGGGTCACGTCGATCGACTATCCCAACTTCAAGGGCTCCATCGCCGATCACGAGCTCCACGATGCGGCGATGGACGTGTGGGGCGTGATGCACCGGCTTCAGCGGCGCTCCACGTAGCCCGCCGCCCACACCGCCGGGGCGATGCCGCGAGGCACAAGGTTGCGGTAGGCGTCACTGGTGAGGATCTCCTGGAGGGCTTCCCCCAGCAGCTCGTTGGAGCGGCTGCCGGGCAGGCGGTGGCTGAGGGTCTGGTGGATGCGCAGCAGATACCAGGCGGTGCCCTCCAGGCCGGCGTTGAAGCGCTCCCAGCAGCGGGGATCGCGGCGGGCATCGAGCACCATGTCGCGGGCGTTGTGGGCCTTGTCGGCGGCCGTCACCCGCAGGGAGGGGAGGGGCTTGTGCTCGAGCGAGGCCACGTAGCGCGTCTTGCGCAGCAGCCAGGGCTCCTTCTCCTCGCCCGCTGCCACCGGAGCGAGGGTGTCGGTGCAGTCGCGCACGATGTCGGCCACCTCGGTGCCGAAGCGTTCGGCGATGGTGGCGTGGCTCTGGCCGGCATCCTCGATGGCGTCATGCAGCAGGGCGGCGATCGCCTCGGTCTCGCTGCCGCCGTCTTCCCACACCAGGCCGCTCACGGTGATCAGGTGGGCGATGTAGGGCACGGGTTTGCCCTTGCGGCTCTGGCGGCGGTGTAGCTGGGCGCTCCAGAGCAGGGCCTCGTCGTAGCGCTCGCTGTGGGTGGGGGGTCGGGACGTCATCGCTGTCTTCTCCTACGGATTCAGGGTTGGTGTCAGTTCGCGGTCAGGCGATGGCCTGCTCCTGCTCCTGCTCCTGCTGTTGTCGTCGGGCCTGGAAAGCGGCGATGAGCCTTGCCCTTTCCGCTTCCGGGAGGGGCTGCTGGATCTCACCCCCCGCGAAGGCCTCGGCATCGAAGAAGCGGCGGGCCCGTTCTTCCTCGATCCGTTCCCACCAGTCGCCACCGATCAGGCGCTCCCAGAGATCAGGGAACGGCTCCCAGGCACCGCGGATGCCGTTCCAGATGGCTTCGGTGCCTGGGCCATCGCCGAGGCGGGCCAGGAGGACGGGCCGGCCGTTCTGGCCATCCCAATCGGTCCAGGGATCTTCCTTGGCGTAGTAGCGGACGTTCATCAGGTGCCTCCGGGGTCGGGAACACCCCCCGGCCAGCGCCTGGAGGTTCATTCT
>CALRKZ020000001.1:0-383472 GCA_943368365.1 Mesorhizobium carmichaelinearum | reverse complement strand
CACGGAGCTGCTGGATCTGCTGCAGGCGGAGGGGACGCTGCCGTCGGAGAGCGTGGATGGGGAATGCCTGAGGGGAGACATGAGGGCGCTGCTGGAGCAGCTGCCGGAGCTGCAGGGGCGCGTGCTGAAGATGCGCTACGGCATCGATGGCGAGGAACCCATGAGCCTCACGTCGATCGCACGCACCCTCGGCATGAGCCGAGACAAGACGCGCAATCTGGAACGCCGGGCGCTGGAGGGCATCCGCTCCCGCTCGCGTCAGCTCGAGGGTTATCTGGTGGCCTGAGGGCCGTCAGAAGAACTGATCGAAGTTGTCGAAGTCCACGGCGCGGAAGCTGCCGTCCTGCACCTGGCCCATCAGCCGCTCCAGCTGCACCCACAGCGCGCCACCGGTGAGCAGGGAGAGCAGCAGCGCCACCAGCAGGGCGGTGCCGCCGCCGAAGCCGAACACCTGCAGGCTGCCGCCGATGAACAGGGTCACGCCCAGTTCCAGGCCGGCGTAGGCCGCCACGGTCTGGGGGCTGCCCAGCGGCAGCAGCGCCAGCCGGTCCTGCTTCCAGCCGTCGAGCCGGTCACGGATCAGACGGGAGAAGGTGAGGCCGCAAACCACCCCGATCGCCAGACCCACCCCGGCCAGGAAGAAGGGCGGCTGGGAGAGGGGGGCGTACTCCAGCAGGATCTCGCTGGCGTTGAGGTCGCCGAACCCGCCGCCGGCCAGGTTCGCGGCCGCCTCGCTCAG
The DNA here is from genome assembly GCA_943368365.1 of Mesorhizobium carmichaelinearum. Taxonomy (GTDB): domain Bacteria; phylum Cyanobacteriota; class Cyanobacteriia; order PCC-6307; family Cyanobiaceae; genus CALRKZ02. The sequence continues at coordinate 382,733 of CALRKZ020000001.1, read as the reverse complement.
GTCGATCGGATCGGGGACCACGGCGCAGTCGGCTATCGGAACGCCGTGACCTTAGCGATGGGCGGTGAGCTGCCAGCGCGGCGGCGCCACCCATCGCGGCGCTCAGGCCGCCCCGGCCAGGGGGTTGAGGCGCTGCAGCATCCCGCTGGCGAGCTTGCGGGGGGAGAAGGTGCGGCGCAGCAGATCCAGCAGGGCCTGCAGATCCTCGGTGTGGAGGTGGTCGTCGCGTACCAGCATCAGCAGCAGCCGCTGACGCAGGCTGGAGCCGCGGCTGCCCAGGAGCAGCCTCAGGCCCGCACCGGCCACCGGCAGAAGATCGGGGTTGGCCTCGTCCTGCTCCACCACCGCCAGCAGGCTCTCCAGCCGCTGCAGCTGCAGCCGGCCCTGGCGATCGAAGATCACCTCCAGCAGCTTCTCGCGCAGCTCGGCGGTGTCGCCCGCCAGCAGGCGCCGGGCCACGTAGGGATAGGCCACCCGGATGATCCGGAAATCGGGATCGAGCCGCAGGGCCAGACCCTCCTGGCTCACAACCGCCCGGATGATCAGGGCGAAGCGGGCCGGCACCCGGAACGGGTAGTCGTACATCAGCTCCGAGAAGCGATCGGTGATCGCCTTGAAGTTGAAGGAGCCCACGTTCTCGCCCAGCTGGCCGCCGAGCACCTGCTCGAGGGCCGGCACGATAGGCAGCAGATCGGCATCGGGCCGGAGGAAGCCCAGAGCCTGGAAATCCCTGGCCAGTGCTTCGAAATCGCGGTTGATCAGATGCACCACCGCCGCCGTGAGGGTGAGCCGGTCGGCGTCGCTGATCGAATCCATCATCCCGAAGTCGACATAGGCCACGTGGCCCATGGCCCCGGTCTTGCCGGGCAGGGCGAACAGGTTGCCGGGATGGGGGTCGGCATGGAAGTAGCCGAACTCCAAAAGCTGTTGCAGCCCTGCCATCACGCCGGTGCGGATCAGGGCGTCGGGTTCCAGCCGGTGGGCTTCCAGCTCCTGCCGTTCCTGCAGCTTGATGCCGTTGATCCAGGTGGTGGTGAGCACGCGGCGGGCCGAGAGCATCCGCTCCACCTTCGGCACTGTCACCGCCGGATTGCTGGAGAACAGGGCCGCGAAACGCTCGGCGTTGTCGGCTTCGCGGCGATAGTCGATCTCCTCGAACAGCGTCTGGCCGAACTCATCGATGATGTCGCCCAGCCCGAAGCCCAGGTTCAGGGGCAGGTAGGGAGCGCTCAGCACCCCCAGCAGGCGGATGATCACCAGATCGCGCCGCAGCAGGTAGGCCAGGTTCGGCCGCTGCACTTTCACCGCCACCCAGTGGCCCGGGCTGAGTTCGGCCTTGTAAACCTGCCCCAGGCTGGCGGCGGCCACCGGATAGGCCGGAAAGTGATCGAACAGCTGCTGGGCCGGGGCCCCCAGCTCCTCTTCGATCACCTGCAGCGCCACCGCGTGGGGGAACGGGGGCAGGTTGTCCTGGAGCTGGGTGAGCTGGTCGAGCCAGTCGCGCCGCACCAGATCGGGGCGGGTGGAGAGGGCCTGGCCCACCTTGATGAAGCAGGGGCCCAGCACGGTGAGGGTCTGGAGGATGCGGCGCCCCAGCCGCTGCTGCACCGCCCGGTCCGTGCTGTTGCCCTGCACGGCCAGCACCAGGGCCAGGCCGCACAGCCGCCAGATCACCACGATCAGGCGGCCGATCAGCACCCAGGGTCGCCGCAGCAGCCAGCGCAGATCGGCTCCCGGGTCGTAGCGGAGTTCGGGTTCGATGCCCGCCGGCGGCGGCAGGGTCGACGGTCGGATCGGGGTGCTGGCGGTGATGGTGAACCCTCCTGCGGCGCCGCGGGGCTGACCGCAGACTCTAGAAAGTTCCTCCCGGGCCATGACACTGGCGCGAGCCCTGCGGCAGGCCCGCTCCTGGCTGCCCCTGCACCTGCCGGCCCATGGCCGGGGCCGGGGCCTGCCTCCGCCGCTGGCCGCCCTGCTGCGGCAGCGGCCCGGCCGCTGGGACCTGCCGGAGCTGCCGGCGATCGGCGGTCCCCTCGAGCCGGAGGGGGCGGTGGCCCGCTCGCAGGACGCCATCGCCCGCCGGCTGGGGGCCGCCCGCTGCTGGTACGGGGTGAACGGCGCCAGCGGCCTGCTGCAGGCGGCCCTGCTGGCGCTGGCCGGCCCTGGCGAGCGGGTGCTGCTGCCCCGCAACCTCCACCGCAGCCTGCTGCACGCCTGCGTGCTCGGCGGCATCCGCCCGCTGCTGTTCGAGCCCCCCTTCGATCCGGCCACGGGGCTGTGGCTGCCCCCCTCCCCGGACCAGCTCGCACGGCTGCTGCAGCGCAGCGGCCCGCTGAAGGCCGTGGTGCTGGTGCGTCCCACCTACCAGGGGCTGGCGGGTGATGGACCGGGGCTGATCGCGGTGGCCCATGCCCATGGGCTGCCGGTGCTGGTGGACGAGGCCCACGGCGCCCACTTCGGGGCCTGGGGACCGCGCACCGCTGCGCCGGCCCCGCTGGCCCTGCCGCCGGCCGCGCTGGACGCGGGCGCGGATCTGGTGGTCCAGTCGTTGCACAAGAGCGCCGGCGGGATGGCCCAGAGCGCCGCTCTCTTCCTGCAGGGTGAGCGCGTCGATGCCGCGGCGGTGGGGCGCTCGCTGCTGTGGCTGCAGACCTCCAGTCCCAGCGCCCTGTTGCTGGCTTCCGACGCCTGCGCGCTGGAGCACCTCCACAGCGACCGCGGACGGGGGCAGCTGGCGCAGTCCTTGAGGGTGGCGGCACGACTGCGGCAGCGTCTGGAGAGGGACGGGTTCCCGCTGGTGGCGGTCGACGATCCGCTGCGGCTGGTGCTCCACACCGCGGCGATGGGTCTCAACGGCCTCGACGCCGATGCCTGGCTGCTGGAGCGGGGCGTGATCGCCGAGCTGCCGGAGCCGGGATGCCTGACCTTCTGCCTGGGGATGGTGCCGCCCCGGGGGGTGGTGGGACGGCTGCCGGCGGCGTTGCGGCGGTTGCGATCGGCCCGCGGCGGCGTGCCCCTGCCCCCCTTCCGCCGTCCGCCGCTGCCGGAGCTGGCGGAGCCTGAGCTGCCGGTGGCAGAGGCCTGGCGCGCCCCCAGTGAGCGGGTGCCGCTGGAGCGCTCGGCCGGCCGGCTGGCGGCCGAGCCACTCTGCCCGTATCCCCCGGGGATCCCCCTGCTGCTGCCCGGGGAGCGCATCGATGCCGATCGGGCCACCTGGCTGCTGGAGCAGCGCTCCCTGTGGCCTGGGCAGATCGCTGATACGGTGAGCGTTGTGGCCTGATGGGCGCTGCGCATGGGCGCACAGGAGCCGCCGTTCCAGTGGGACTTCGTCACCCCCGGACTGCCGGACGGGGCCTTCGAGGACGCCCCCGGTTTCAGCCCCACGCCGATGGAGCTGCGGGTGATGCTGCTGGCCCACCTGCGGCCCCGCGCCGATTCGATGGTGTGGGACGTGGGTGGCGGCACCGGCGCCCTGGCCCTGGAGATCGCCCGGCTGATGCCCGCCGGCCAGGTGCACACCCTCGAGCGTGATCCGGAGGCGATCGAGCTGCTGGAACGCAACCGCCGCCGCTTCGGGATCACCAACCTCCACATCCACGCCGGCCAGGCGCCGCAGGATCTGACCCTGCTGCCCGGTCGGCCGGACCGGGTGCTGCTGGAGGTGGGCCGCCCCCTTAGCGCCGTGCTGCAGGCGGTGTGGGGCGTGCTGCAGCCGGGCGGCCGTTTGGTGATCAGCACCGCCAGCCTGGAGGGGCTGGTGGATGCCACCGATACCCTGGGCCAGCTGGAGGCGCGCGACGTGCAGGTGGTGCAGGCCACGGTTCACCGGATGCAGCGCCGCGGCAGTCAGGCCCGGCTCGCGGCCGCCGAACCCCTCTTCCTGATCGCCGCCGAGCGTCCCGGGTGAGCCGACCGCCCCGCACCCGCACCTCCTTCCCGCGCCTGCTCAGCGGTCTGGCGGCGGGCGGCTTCGGTCTGGTGGTGGTGGGGCTCGGTGGCTGGTGGTTCACCGCCGCCGTGGGCGTGATCGTGCATCTGGGTTTGCTGGAGTTCTTCCGCATGGCCCAGTTCAAGGGCATCCGGCCGGCCTCCAAGACCACCCTGGTGGCCTGCCAGCTGCTGCTGTTCGCCACCCAGTGGGCCAGTGGTGGCGGTGCCATGGCGGCGGACGTGGCAGCGGCGGTGCTGCCGGTGTCGGGCGCGGTGATCTGCGGCTGGCTGCTGCTCCAGCCCGTCACCGGCACCATCGCCGATATCGCCGCCTCGGTGTTCGGCTTGTTCTACCTGGGCTTTCTGCCCAGCCACTGGCTGCGGTTGCGCGATCTCGATGGTGCGCTGCTGGCTCCGCGTCTGGCGGAGGCCCCCTGGCCGTTCACGGCCGGCATGGCACTCACCCTGCTGGCCTGCCTGCTGGTGGTGGCCACCGACATCGGCTCGTACGTGATCGGCCGGCGGCTGGGCCAGCATCCCCTCTCGCCGATCTCCCCCGGCAAGACGGTGGAGGGTGCCCTTGGCGGGGTGGCCTGCGCCGTGCTGGTAGGCACTCTGGGGGGTGTGTTGCTGGGCTGGCGCTGGGGCTGGGTGGTGGGTGGCCTGCTCGGCGGCGTGGTGGCCCTGTTCGCGCTCGTGGGCGATCTCACCGAATCGATGATGAAGCGCGATGCGGGGCTGAAGGACTCCGGGGATGCCATTCCCGGCCACGGCGGCATCCTCGATCGGATCGACAGCTATCTGTTCACCCCGGCGGTGGTGTTCTCCTACGTGACGCTGCTGCTGCCGCTGCTGCACTGAGGCGTGCGGCGCCTAGGGCGACACCCGAGCCTCGCCGTGCAGCTGCAGCATGCCGCCCTCGATGGTGGCCAGCTCGATGCGGATGTTGGGGTCGCCCGGCAGCCGGGCGCGCACGGTGCCGTCCAGGTCGTGGATCTCCACCGCCCCATCCACGGCGGCGGGCCGCGTCTCCAGCTCCACCGGCCGGCTCTCGCCCACGGCCCGGGCCGCGAAGACCAGGCTGTCGCGCACGATCCGCACCTCCAGCAGGGGCACCAGACCGAGCAGCTGCTCCCCCAGGTGATCGCTGAGCTCCCGCCACTGCGGGCGGGTGAGCGAACGGGTGAGGCCAGCGGCGGTGAAGGCCACCTTGCCGCGGATCCCGAAGGGCTGCTCCAGCTGCAGCGACTGGGTGCGCAGCAGCCTGCCCAGCGGCACCGTCATCGGATCGCTCTGAAGCTCCACCAGCTCGATCTGCAGGCCCTGATAGACGACCCGTCGGGCCATCAGGCTCACCCCCTCGAGGTGCCCGCGCAGCAGCTGCAGCGCCGAACCGTTCAGCTTCAGCTCCAGGCTCTCCACCATCTCGCACTGGCCGCGGATCCAGTACTGCAGGCCTGCAGCCAGCAGCTGCAGCACCGGACCGCCGCTGGACGGGGGCTCGGAGGTGGTCATCGCGGAGTCGGGTGGGCGGTGGTGGAGTCCTCCTACCAGAGGGCTGCCCCGACCGGTGCGCTCTGGCCGCGCCGGTGGCCCCGCACGCCGAGGCCCCGCGGGTGGACGTCTCATCCTGGGACGGTTGAGGAAATGGTCGGCGCCCGGTTCCTGTCCCCTGCCCGTGGCTAGAGATCGGGTAACTGCTTCGTAGCCATGGATACCAGCTTCAGCACCGGGGTCGCCCGGGGTCTCCCGTCTGCTGCCCTGGCCCTCCTCGCCCTGGCCGCCCTGGCTGGCCCCGCCCGTTCCGAGCCGGTGCGCCTGGCCCAGACGAACGGCATGCCGCCGCCGGTGGCCTACCAGCAGGGCACCGGCTTTTACGCCGCCATCGGCCTCGGCGCTGCCTGGCCGTCGAGCACGAACATCCGCACGCGCAATCTCGATAGCGTTGGCCTCGAGAACGTGAACGGTGATCTCGACTTCGGTGGTGGCTTCTCGGGTGACGTTGCCCTCGGCTACGACTTCGGGGCCATCCGCACTGAACTCAGTTACGTCTACACGCGCTCGAGCCTCAACAACGTCAGCTTCAACAACACCGATTTCAGCAGTTCTGGCGCCATCAACAAGAACGATGTCTTTGCCAGCGCCTATTGGGACGTCGGCACCGGCAGCCGCTGGACCCCTTACATCGGAGGCGGTGTTGGTTATACCAACCTCAGTACCCCCCGCATCAAGATCTCCCAGGATGGGGAAAGTCTCTCGAGCGGTGGTGTGAATCGGGGGCTGTTCGGCTGGCAGGCCAAGTTGGGCGTCAGCTACGGAGTGAGCAACAGCACCGACGTGTATGTGGAAGGTACCTATTCGGGTGCCCAGGGCTTCAGTGGCGAGAACATCCGCTACGACGCCTACAACGATTTCGGCGCCAAGCTGGGAGCCCGCGTCCGCTTCGGTGGGGCACCCGCAGCCGAGCCGGTGGTGGCGGCACCCCAGCCGCAGCCGGCGCCGGTCTACACCCCCGAGCCCGCGCCGGCCCCGATGCCAGAGCCGGAGCCCGTGCGGGGTCTCTGGTGATCCGCAGGCCCCATCCGCCGCTGGTTCAGAGGGCGGCGGCGACCCGCTCGGGCTGATCGAGATGGGGGAGGTGGCCGCAGTCGGCCAGCTCCTCCACCCGATCACCCAGCAGTGCCTGGGCCGCACGCTTCAGCGGAGGACGGAGGATCCGATCGTTCGCTCCCCAGAGCACGCGCAGGGGCTGGGCCGGCAGCGGATCGCCGCAGCCGGCGAAGCCGCCGCTGCGGGCGAAGCGCGCCAGGGCGTGGCCCCAGCCCGCCACCTGGAGATGCAGCGAGGCGATCTCCTCCTCCTCCGGGCCGACGCTGGCGTCGGGATCGGCGAAGGCCTGGCGACAGAGGCTCCGTCGCACCCCCGCCAGAGCCAGGAAACGCACCCCCAGGGCGTCGAGCAGGGGTGGCAGGGGCATGGGGCGGCCCGTGAGACCGGCGGGGGCGAGCAGCAGCAGCTGCCCGATCCGCTCCGGTCGCCTTCGTGCCAGCTCCACCGCCACCGCACCGCCCATCGAGGCACCGATCACCCCCAGCGGCGTGGGGCTGGCTTCGCCGCGGCTTTGGGCGATGGCCGCGAGCAGGGCCTCGAGGTGGGCGAGCACGCCGGCCGGTCCGTAGCGGCCATCGGCAGGCCTGGGTCCGAAGCCGAAGCCATAGAGGTCGGGGATGAAGAGCTGATGACGGCCGGCCAGCAGGGGCACCAGGCGGCGGAACTCCAGCAGGGAACTATCGAATCCGTGCAGGAGCAGCAGCGGCTCGCCCTCCCCCACCACCGCCACCGGCCAGCGCCCGGGCAAGCCGGCCAGTTCCCACCACTGCACCGCGGCAGCCAGGGCCCGCCCCTGCGGATCCAGCAGGGTGGCGGCGGCACGGGAGAGCAGCTCGGCGCCGTCGAGCGCACCGTCCTGCGGGGCCGGCGCCATCAACGGCAGGACTCGGTGGCCGGGACTGTCACGGACTCGGCCGTGGTGCTGAGCAGGGCGGCCAGCAGATCGTCGCTCCTGACGGTGAAGGGCAGATGGTGGAGGTCGGAACCCGGTCGGCAGGCGAAGGCGCAGACCTGCTCCAGGGCGCCGTGATCGGCCTGGGCCAGGCCCAGATCCTCCAGCGACACCGGCAAAGCGAGCCGGCGGAAGAAGGGGATCAGCTGCCGCCGCGCCTGGGCGGCCAGCCTGCTGCCGCCGAGGGTTTCCTCCAGCCGCAACTGCACCAGCACCCCCACGCCCACCTTCTCGCCATGGAGGGAGCCGTGGGTCTGCTCCAGCTGGGTGAGTCCGTTGTGGACGGCGTGGGCCGCCACCGTGCGGCAGCGGGCCCCACCGAGCCCGCCGATCAGGCCGGCGGTGAGGGCCGAGGCCTCGGCCACCCGCTCCCAGGCTTCGCCTCCCGGGCAGCGCAGGGCGTTCTCCCCTTCGAGCAGCAGCTGATCGCGGAGCACGCGGGCCTGCTGCACGGCCTGCTGCACCAGCCCGTCGCCGCTGGCACCACTGCTCACCGAGGCCTCGTACCACTTGGCCATGGCATCGGCGATGCCGCTGGCGAGGGTGCGGGCCGGGGCCTGACTCACCAGGCCATGGTCGAACACCAGCAGATCGGGGCAGCGCGCCAGCGCCACATCGCCCATGAAGGCGCCCCGCGGTGAATAGAGATTGGCCAGGGCCGTCCAGCCGGCACAGGTGGCGGCGCTGGTGGGCACGGTGACGCAGGCCAGGCCAAGCCGGTGGGCCAGCAGCTTGCCGGCATCGAGCACCTTGCCGCCACCGGCGGCGATCACTCCGTCGCAGCCGGCTGCCCGGGTCTGGGCCGCCAGCCGCTGCAGATCCTCCTCGCAGCAGTCGAACCGCAGTTCGGCCGGCAGTGGCTCGAGGCCCTGCCCGCTCAGATCGTGCCCCAGCGCCTCACGCAGCTGGAGCGTGGCGGCGCTGCGTCCGAGCAGCAGGGGGCGGCGGCAGAGCTCGGGCATCACGGCCAGGGCCTGCCGCCAGGCTCCCGGCCCCCGCAGGACCAGGGCGGGGGCGATGGCGTGCTGACTGATGCGACTGCGCATGTCCCGACGTTAAGGGCCGCCTGCGCCCCCTCAGACGCTGGCGCCCGCCAGCTCCGGGTGGGGCAGGGCGCTCTGGTTGCGGATCACCACCTGCTTGTCGTCGTTGACGTCGACCAGGGCGGAATCGCCTTCCTTGAGGCGGCCGGAGAGGAATTCCTCGGCCAGGGAGTCTTCCAGGAGGCGCATCACGGCCCGGCGCAGCGGACGGGCCCCGTAGCTGGGGTTGTAGCCCTCCTCCACCAGGCGCTCCTTGAACGCCTCGGTGACCGACAGGCCGATCCCCTTCTCCTGCATGCGGGCGAACACCTCGCGCAGCATGATCTCGGCTATCTCCTTCACCTCGTCACGGCTGAGCTGACGGAAGACGATGATCTCGTCGAGACGGTTGAGGAACTCGGGGCGGAAGTACTGCTTGAGTTCCTCGTTCACCAGCGAGCGGATGCGGTTGTACTGGGTTTCCTCCACCGCGGCACCGGAGAATTCGAAGCCGAGGCCACCGCCACCCTTCTCGATCACCTTCGAACCGATGTTCGAGGTCATGATGATCAGGGTGTTCTTGAAGTCGACCGTGCGGCCCTTGGAATCGGTGAGGCGCCCGTCTTCGAGGAGCTGCAGCAGCAGGTTGAAGACATCAGGATGGGCCTTCTCGATCTCATCGAACAGCACCACGGTGTAGGGCCGGCGGCGCACCGCTTCGGTGAGCTGACCACCCTCGTTGAAGCCCACGTAGCCCGGAGGCGAACCGATCAGTTTGCTGACGGTGTGCCGTTCCATGAACTCCGACATGTCGAGGCGGATCATGGCGTCCTCGCTGCCGAAGAAATAGGCGGCCAGGGCCTTGGTGAGCTCGGTCTTGCCGACACCGGTGGGGCCGGAGAAGATGAAGCTGGCGATCGGCCGGTTGGGGTTCTTCAGGCCCACGCGGGCGCGGCGGATCGCCTTCGACACCGCCTTGACGGCCTCGTCCTGGCCGATCAGACGCTGGTGAAGGGTGTCCTCCATGTTGAGCAGCTTCACCGACTCGCTCTCGGTGAGCTTCTGCACGGGAACGCCCGTCCAGGAGGCCACGATCTGGGCGATGTCCTCCTCGGTGACGACCGGATGACGATCGGCGGCGGATTCGCCGCCGGCCTCGGCCACCGCCACGTCGGCTTCGGCGGCGGCGGGCTCCTCCTCGCGGCGGGCCTGCAGGATCGAGCGGATCTGCTCGCGCAGCTCCACCTCCTTGTCGCGCAGTTCACCGGCCTTGGCGAAGTCCTGCTCGCGCACGGATTCCTCCTTCTGCTTCTGCACGTCGCGCAGCTGCTTGTCGAGTTCCTTGGCGGCCGGCGGCAGCTTCGAGTTCTTCAGCCGCACGCGGCTGCCGGCCTCGTCGATCAGGTCGATCGCCTTGTCGGGCAGGAAGCGGTCCGAGATGTAGCGATCGCCCAGGGTCGCGGCGGCCACCAGCGCCTCGTCGGAGATCTTGAGGCGGTGGTGCTGTTCGTAGCGCTCGCGCAGGCCGCGCAGGATCTCGATCGTGTCGACGACGGAGGGCTCGCCCACCATCACCGGCTGGAAGCGACGCTCGAGGGCGGCATCGCGCTCGATGTGCTTGCGGTATTCATCGAGCGTGGTGGCGCCGATGCACTGGAGCTCGCCGCGGGCCAGGGCCGGCTTGAGGATGTTGGCGGCATCGATGGCGCCCTCGGCGGCGCCCGCGCCGATCAGGGTGTGCACCTCGTCGATCACGAGGATGACGTTCCCGGCGGAGCGGATCTCCTCCATGATCTTCTTGAGCCGCTCCTCGAACTCGCCGCGGTACTTGGTGCCGGCCACCAGCAGGCCGATGTCGAGGGTGAGAACGCGCTTGTCCTCGAGGATGTCAGGCACCTCGCCCTGGGTGATGCGCTGGGCCAGTCCTTCGGCGATGGCGGTCTTGCCGACGCCGGGCTCGCCGATCAGCACGGGATTGTTCTTGGTGCGGCGGCCGAGGATCTGCACGACCCGGTCGATCTCGTTGTGGCGACCCACCACCGGATCGAGCTTGCCCTCGGCGGCCAGCTGGGTGAGGTTGCTGCCGAATTCGTCAAGGGTGGGGGTTTTGGTGGAACCCTTGCTGCCGCCGCCGGCGGTGACCTCGGCGGTTTCGCCGAGCATGCGGATCACCTGGGTGCGGACCTTGGCCAGGTCGACCCCGAGGTTCTCGAGCACGCGGGCCGCCACGCCCTCGCCTTCACGGATCAGACCCAGCAGCAGGTGCTCGGTGCCGATGTAATTGTGGCCGAGCTGGCGGGCCTCCTCAAGAGAGAGTTCCAGCACCCGCTTGGCGCGGGGGGTGAAGGGGATCTCCACGGCCACGAAGCCGGAACCGCGACCGATGATCTTCTCCACCTCCACCCGGGCGTCCTTGAGGTTGACCCCCATCGACTTGAGCACCTTGGCGGCCACGCCGGTGCCCTCGCCGATCAGGCCCAGCAGGATCTGCTCGGTGCCCACGAAGTTGTGGCCGAGACGGCGGGCCTCTTCCTGGGCCAGCATGATGACCTTGATGGCCTTCTCGGTGAACCGCTCGAACATGGGTGGAGCGTCTGCAAGTGCTACCAACCTATCAGGGCTGACAGGCCGAGCGTGTGTCAACCGATGCGATGGCAAGAACCCAGTGTAGTACTGGGATTTGCCGGGATGATCTGCACTCGTGGGCCGCTGAAATCTTCCGGTCTTCCGCATCAACGAAGGGCGGCAATCCGTACCACCACCATCGGAAACTGAGCTGGAGCGACCTGTCCCTCCCGCCGTGCCGGCGCCTCCGCCCGCTTCAGGGGCCGGCGGTGCCGCCGGGGCCGGTGCGCAGGTCGAGCCATTGGATCAGAGCGTCCTGGCCGTCGCGGTAGTAAGCGCGACGGCGGCCGGCGGTGCGGAAGCCGGCGGCCCCGTAGAGGGCCAGGGCGGCACTGTTGCCGGCGGCCACCTCCAGGGTGGCTCGCTCGGCGCCGTGGTCGCGGCCGTGGCCGAGCAGGGCGTCCAGCACCCGGCGGCCCAGGCCGCGTCGCCGCCAGCCCGGATGGACCGCCAGGGCGCCGACGTGCAGTTCCTCGAGGATGAGCCAGCCGCAGGCCAGCGCCACCAGCTCGCCAGCACGCTCGATCCCCAGGCAGGGGCGGCCCGGCGCTTCCAGCTCCGTCCGCCACTGCTTGTCGCTCCAGAGCCCCCCGAGGGCGAGGCGATCAAGCCCGAGGCAGGCCGCGGCGTCGTCGCCGGCCAGCAGCCGCGGCCCGTCGAACTGCAGGGCCATCCTTACGATTGGGTGCTTCACGGATGCCGCTCTTCAGCATGCCCCCGACGATCACTGCCGCCGAGCGCCGGGCCGGGGATGCCGAAGCCACCGCTGCGGGACCGTTCTACGAGGCCGGCCGGGATGCCGCCAGCCCCAACCGCAACCTCACCCCCCTCACCACCCGGCTCGACGCCGAGGGTGGCCTGGAGGTGGGCGGCTGTTCCCTGGCAGCGCTGGCCCGCCGCTACGGCACTCCTCTTTATGTGCTCGACGAGGACACCCTGCGGGCGGCCTGTCGGGCCTACCGCGAGGCCCTGACACTCCACTACCCCGGACCATCCCTGGCCCTCTATGCCTCAAAGGCCAACAGCAGCCTGGTGCTGAGCGCCCTGGTGGCCTCCGAGGGGCTGGGCCTCGACGCGGTGTCGGCCGGCGAGCTGCTCACCGCCCTGGGGGGCGGCATGCCGCCGGAGCGGATCGTGCTGCACGGCAACAACAAGTCCGACGAGGAGCTCGCCCTGGCGGTGGATCACGGCGTGACCATCGTGGTCGACAACGACCACGACCTGGAACGGCTGGCGGAGATCGCCCCGGCCGACGGGCCGCCCGTGCCTCTGATGCTGCGCTTTACCCCCGGCATCGAGTGCCACACCCACGAGTACATCCGCACCGGCCACCTCGACAGCAAGTTCGGTTTCGATCCGGACCAGCTGGAGCCGGTGCTGCGCCGGCTGGTCGGCATGCCCTGGGCCCGGCTCACCGGACTCCACGCCCATATCGGATCGCAGATCTTCGAGCTGGAGCCCCACCGCGACCTGGCCGGCGTGATGGCCGATGCTCTCGCCCTGGCCCGCTCCCTGGGCCATCCCGTCCGCGATCTCAACGTCGGCGGCGGTCTGGGCATCCGGTATGTGGAGTCGGATGATCCGCCGTCGATCCAGGCGTGGGTGCAGGTGGTGGCCGAGGCGGTGGTCGCCGCCTGCCGTGAACGGGGCCTGGAGCTGCCCCGCCTGCTCTGCGAGCCCGGCCGATCCCTGGTGGCCACCGCCGGCGTCACCCTCTACACGATCGGCAGCCGCAAGCGGATCCCCGGCCTGCGCACCTACGTCGCGGTCGACGGCGGCATGAGCGACAACCCGCGGCCGATCACCTACCAGTCGCGCTACACAGCGGTGCTGGCCGAACGCCCCCTGGCCGAGCCCACCGAAACGGTGACCGTGGCCGGCAAGCACTGCGAGTCCGGCGACGTGCTGCTCAAGGATCTGGGCCTGCCCGAGAGCCATGGCGGCGACGTGCTGGCGGTGTTCTCCACCGGCGCCTACAACGCCGCGATGGCCTCCAACTACAACCGCATCCCGCGCCCGGCGGCGGTGCTGGTGCAGGGCGGCACGGCCGAGCTGGTGCAGCGGCGCGAGCGGCCGGAGGACATGCTGCGCCAGGACGTCCTCCCCGAGCGGTTCGCGCCGGTAGCCTGACCCCAGCGCTGGGAGGAGCATCGTGATCTGGCTGAGGCTGCTTGACCTGCGCCTTCTGCTGGATCTGCTCTTCGCCTCGTCCCTCGGCATGCTGCTGCTGGCGCGGGTGCGCGAACCCCGCACCCTCTGGCTGCTGCGGGGCTGGCTGTTCCTGGTGGCCCTGGTGTGGGTGGTGCAGCGGTTCGCCGATCTGCCGCTCACCACGCGGCTGCTGGAGGCGATCGTGCTGGGCTGCAGCCTGGCACTCGCGGTGCTGTGGCAGGGGGAGCTGCGGCGGCTGATGGAACTGCTCGGCACCGGTCGCCTTGACGTGCTGCTCGGCAGCCAGGACGACAGGACCGGCATGTCCGGCACGGTGGCCCTGCTCACCGCCGCCGCCGGCCGCCTCTCCCAGAACCGCCGCGGCGCCCTGATTCTGGTGGATCTGGGCAGTGATCTGCGGCCGGAGGATTTTCTCAATCCCGGCATCGAACTCGATGCGGTGGTGTCGGTCGACCTGATCCTCAACCTGTTCGCGGCCGACACCCCCCTCCACGACGGCGCTTTGCTGGTGAAGGGCAATCGCATCGTCTCGGCCGGCGTGATCCTGCCGCTCTCGCGCCAGGGCCTCAACCGCTACGGAACCCGCCACCTGGCGGCCCTGGGCATCACCGAGCGCTTCGACCGCTGCCTCTGCATCGTGGTCTCCGAGGAGACCGGCACCCTCTCGCTGGCGCGGCAGGGCAAGCTCGAGCGGCCGATCACCAGCAGCCGGCTGCAGGAACTGCTCACCGCCTCCCTGGCCCTTCCGGCCACGGCCAAGCCGGCCTCCAAGCCATCCCAGGGGTCCGTGGTGCCGCTTCCCACGGGACGTAGCGTGGCCGAGGACACGCCCGAATCCCGCGCATGAGTCGCTCGCCGGCGACCACCAACCCGATCCAGGCGTTCCCGCAGCCCTCCAAGCTCCTGCCGGCAGCCCTCGATCCCCGCCGGTTGCCGGCCCATGTCGCCGTGATCATGGACGGCAACGGCCGCTGGGCCCGTCGCCGCGGCCTGCCGCGGGTCATGGGTCACCGCGAGGGGGTGGAGGCGCTCAAGCGCACGCTCCGCCTCTGCAGCGACTGGGGCATCGGCGCGCTCACCGCCTACGCCTTCTCCACCGAGAACTGGAACCGCCCGGGCGAGGAGGTGAGCTTCCTGATGACGCTCTTCGAGCGGGTGCTGGCACGCGAGCTCGAAGCCCTGGAGCGCGAGCAGGTGCGGATCCGCTTCCTCGGTGATCTCCAGCAGCTGCCGGCGGGTCTGCAGCGGCTGATCGCCGAGGCCACCGAGCGCACCGCCACCAACACGGGCATCCACTTCAATGTCTGCACCAACTACGGCGGCCGCCGGGAGCTGGTGCAGGCGGCGCAGCGGCTGGCGGCAAGGGCGGCGAAGGGGGAGCTGGATCCGGCCCTGATCGACGACGAGGCCTTCGCCGCCGAGCTCCACACCGCCGGCGAGGTGGACCCCGACCTGCTGATCCGCACCAGCGGGGAGTACCGGATCAGCAACTTCCTGCTCTGGCAGCTGGCCTACGCCGAGATCCACATCACCGACGTGCTCTGGCCCGACTTCGACGACCAGGCCCTGCTGCGGGCCCTGCTCGACTACCAGGGCCGGCAGCGGCGCTTCGGCGGGGTCGAGCCGATCGGCGCCTGAGCCCCGCCGCTCCCCTCCCAGCCGCTGCTCCGCCCCACCCCCACCCCCCACCCGTCTTGGCCACCACCCTCTCCCCCACCGTCCCTTCCGTCGCCGCTTCCGCCACGGCCGCGGGCACCGAAGTGGTGGTGCGCCACGACTGGAGCCGCACCGAGATCCAGGCGCTGCTGGAGCTGCCGCTGCTGGAACTGCTCTGGCGCGCTCAGCAGGTGCATCGCCAGGCCAATCCTGGCTACCGGGTGCAGCTGGCCTCGCTGCTGAGCGTGAAGACCGGCGGCTGCGAGGAGAACTGCGCCTACTGCCCCCAGTCGATGCACCACAGCAGCGACGTGACGGGCCGCCCCGAGCTGGCGGTGGAGCCGGTGCTGGAGCGGGCCCGTGCGGCCCGTGTGGCCGGCGCCCACCGCTTCTGCATGGGCTGGGCCTGGCGCGACATCCGCGATGGCGCCCCCTTCGAGGCGATGCTGCAGATGGTGCGGGGCGTGCGCAAGCTGGGCATGGAGGCCTGCGTCACCGCCGGCATGCTCAGCGACGACCAGGCGCGGCGACTGGCGGAGGCCGGCCTCACGGCCTACAACCACAACCTCGACACCAGCCCCGAGCACTACGAGCGGATCATCACCACCCGCACCTACCAGGAGCGGCTGGAGACGCTGGCCCGGGTGCGGCGGGCCGGCATCACCCTCTGCTGCGGTGGCATCATCGGGCTGGGCGAATCCCTCGCCGACCGGGCCGGCCTGCTGGAGGTGCTGGCCGGCCTGGATCCCCACCCCGAGAGCGTGCCGATCAACGCGCTGGTGGCGGTGGAAGGCACACCGCTCGAGCAGCAGCGGCCGGTCGATCCGCTGGAGCTGGTGCGGATGGTCGCCACCACCCGCATCCTGATGCCCTTCAGCCGGGTGCGACTGAGCGCCGGCCGGGAGCAGCTCGGCCGCGAAGCCCAGATCCTCTGTCTGCAGGCGGGCGCCGATTCGATCTTCTACGGCGACACCCTGCTCACCACCGGCAACCCCGCCGTGGAGGCCGACCGGGAGCTGCTGGCGGCCGCCGGCGTGACCCCGTGGCAGGAGGCGGACTCCTGAACCCCCCCGGCGACGGGACCGATCCGGTCGGGACCGTTCAGGTGGCGGCCTTCTATCGCTTCGCGCCACTGACGGAGCTGCCCGCGCTGCGTGCCGCCCTGCTGGCACTCGCCGGGGCCGAGGGGCTGCGGGGCACGATCCTGCTGGCGGCCGAGGGGGTGAACGGCACGATCAGCGGG
The DNA here is from genome assembly GCA_943368365.1 of Mesorhizobium carmichaelinearum. Lineage (GTDB taxonomy): Bacteria > Cyanobacteriota > Cyanobacteriia > PCC-6307 > Cyanobiaceae > CALRKZ02. The sequence goes on along the minus strand of CALRKZ020000001.1, from coordinate 366,523 downwards.
CCGCCGGCCGGGGTGGAGCGTCTGCTGGAGCGGCTGCGGCAGGTGCCGGGGCTGGCGGAGCTGGAGGCCCGCTTCAGCCGGGCGCCGGTCCAGGCCTTCCATCGACTGAAGGTGCGGCTCAAGCGCGAGATCGTCACCCTCGGCGATCCGGCCGGCAACCCGGCCGCCGGCGTGGGCACCTACGTGGAGCCGGCCGCCTGGGATGCCCTGATCGACGATCCCACCACGCTGCTGATCGACACCCGCAACGCCTACGAAGTGGCGGTGGGCAGCTTCGAGGGGGCGATCGATCCGGGCACCGCCAGCTTCCGCGACTTTCCGCGATGGGTGGAGGAGGAGCTGCGGCCCCTCGTGGCCGAGCGGCGGCCGGCGGCGCTGGCCCTGTTCTGCACTGGCGGCATCCGCTGCGAGAAGGCCACCGCCTATCTGGTGGCCCGGGGCTTCGGCGGAGTGCACCATCTGCGCGGCGGCATCCTGGGCTATCTGGAGGAGGTGCCGGAGCATCGCAGCCGCTGGCGGGGCGAATGCTTCGTGTTCGATCGGCGGGTGGCCCTCAATCACCGGCTCGAGGCCGGCGACCACAGCCTCTGCCATGCCTGCGGTCTGCCCCTCGCCCCGGCCGATCGCGCCCTGGACAGCTACGTGGAGGGGGTGAGCTGCCGCCACTGCCTGCCGCGCTTCAGCGAAGCCGACCGTCGCCGCTTCGCCGAGCGCCAGCGCCAGATCGAACGCGCCGACGCCCGCGGTGGGGCGCACCTGGGCCCGGCCCACTGAGCGCCGTGGCGATCCTCTACAGCTTCCGCCGCTGTCCGTACGCGATCCGGGCGCGGCTGGCGCTGCGGACGGCGGGTCTGGTGCCGGGCCGGGATCTCGAGCTGCGCGAGGTGAGCCTGGGGGCCAAGCCGCCCGAACTGCTGGAGGCCTCGCCCAAGGGAACCGTGCCGGTGCTGGTGCTGCCCGATGGTGGCGTGATCGACGAGAGCCTGCCGGTGATGCGCTGGGCCCTGGCGCGCCGCGATCCCGATGACTGGCTCCGCTCGGGGGAAGGGGCGGTGGTGGCGCGGCGCGAGATCGAGGCCCTGATCGCCCTCAATGACGGGCCGTTCAAGCACCATCTCGACCGCTTCAAGTACGCCAGGCGCTATCCCGGCGTGGTGGCCGCCGAGCAGCGGGCGGCCGCCCTCGATCTGCTGCGCGCCTGGGCGGGGCGCCTCGAGAATGGCGGCTGGCTGCTGGGGGAGCGGCCATCGCTGGCCGACTGGGCCCTGCTGCCCTTCGTGCGCCAGTTCCGCCTGGCCGATCCGGCGGGCTTCGACGCGGCCCAGGGTCTGGAACCGCTGCACCTCTGGCTGAGGCGCTTCCTGGAGGGCCCCGAGCTGGTGGCGGTGATGGATGGGGCCTGGGCGCCCCGCCAGCCCTGGCGCTCGCCGGGCTGGCTCTATCACCTGGCGCTGGCCGACGAGTGGCGGCAGGCGCGGGCGGAGGGCGTCTACCGGCGTTCCACCCGCGGCCGCAGCGTCGAGGAGGTGGGGTTTCTGCACGCCAGCCTCGCCCACCAGATCGGCGGCACCTTCCGGCGCTTCTACGCGGATGCCGGTTCCGTGGTGCTGCTCACGATCGATCCGGCACGCCTGGCGGCGGCGGGCCTGACGGTGCGGCTGGAGCCCGCGCCCGAGAGTGGCGAGCCCTTTCCGCACGTGGATGGGCCTCTGCCGCTGGAGGCGGTGCTGCGGGCGGAGTCCTACGGGCCGTGAGCGATGCTCTCGCTGCCCTGGAGCGCGAGGCGGCCGGCCAGGGGCTGCTGCTGCGGCTCCGGAACGGCCAGCGCCTCGGGGTGCAGGGACTGCGGGTGGGGGTGGCGCGGCGGCGGCCCGACGGCACGCTGGAACTGGTGGGGGAGCTGAAGGGTTGGGCGCTGCCCACCCCTGAGGGGCTGCATCTGGACACGATGCGGGTGAGCGGAGGCGCGCCGCTGGCGGGCCCTCTGATCTGGCGCGCCACCTTCGCCTGGGCCCTGGAGCACACCCCCTGCCGCGCCGCCCGGCTGCTGGCCATCCGCGACGACGAGCGCCAGCACCGGCGGCTGGTGCGTTACTTCCGCGGTCTGGGCTTCACGCCGCTGCGGGAGGTGGGGGCGGCGCCGCGGGATCTGCCCCTGCGGCTGATCTGGGGCGGTGCGGGGCTGCTGATGCGGGGTGACTGCGCCGAGGGCGCTCGCCGCAGCGAGCGCTGGTGGCTTCGCCGCCGTCCGGCGCCGTGACTGGGAGCCCATGGCAGGATGCGCTGCCTTGCTCCAGCCGCCAGGTGTCCCAGGCCAGCGGGATCGACCGGCCCAGCCTCGCGCGGATCGCCGGGCTGTTCCGCCTTCCCGCTCCGGTCGCCGATGTCGGCGAGCTCGGCAACGGCAACGTCAACGACACCTTCCTGGTGACGCTCGCCGCCGAGGGAGCCCCGCGCTATGTGCTCCAGCGGATCAACACGCGGGTGTTCCGAGAGCCCCGGCTGGTCATGGCCAACATGCTGGCCCTGGCCGAGCATGTCGAGCAGCGGCTGGGCCCGGTGGGCGGCGATCCGGCCGGCCGCCGCTGGGAGGTGCCACGGGTGGTGCTGGCCCGTCACTCCGGCGAGCCCTGGGTGGAGGAGGGGGAGGAGTTCTGGCGGATGATCACCTTCCTCGAGTCCTCCCGCTCCTTCGACACGATCAGCGGCAACGACCAGGCGCGGGAGGTGGGCTACGGCCTCGCCCGGTTTCACGGCCTGATCGCCGATCTGCCCGTCACCGCCCTGGCGGACACGCTGGAGGGCTTCCACGTCACCCCCGGCTATCTGGCCCGCTTTCACGCCGCGCTCCCGCAGGCTCAGCCCGAAACCGACCCCCGCCGCCGGCGCGAACTGGAGGGTTGCCTGCGCTTCGTGCAGGAGCGGGAGCGGGACGTCTCGGTGCTGGAGGACGCCAGGGAGCAGGGGCGGCTGCAGCTGCGGCCGATCCACGGGGATCCCAAGGTCAACAACGTGATGATCGACGTCGAGACCGGCCGGGCGATCGGCCTGGTGGATCTTGACACCGTGAAGCCGGGCCTGATCCACTACGACATCGGCGATTGCCTGCGCTCCGGCTGCAATCCGCTCGGGGAGGAGGCGCCCGAACCGGAAGCGGTGCAGTTCGATCTGGAGCGCTGTGAGGCGATCCTGCGGGGCTATCTGGCCGCCGGACGCGACTTCCTCACCCCCGCCGATCACGACTACATCTACGCCGCGATCCGGCTGATCAGCTTCGAGCTGGGGCTGCGCTTCCTCACCGACCATCTCGAGGGCGATGTGTACTTCAAGACCCGCTACCCCGGCCACAATCTGCATCGCGCCCGTGTGCAGTTCCGGCTCACCGAGAGCATCGAGGCCCAGGAGAAGGCGATCCGCGCCTTGATCGAGGCCCTGCGATGAACGGCGAGTCCTTCCGCCTGCTGCCCTTCGCCGCCGGCCCGGCCCAGGCCCCCTTCACACTCACCGGCCGGATCCGGCGCGAGGGCCGTGGCCTCACGATCGACTACGCGTTGCATGGTCCCCTCGACGCCCTGGTGATCCCGCCACCGGCGGCCGCGGCAGCCCGGCGTGACGGGCTGTGGCAGGCCACCTGCTTCGAGGCCTTCCTCGCTGCCCCCGGTGCCGAGGCCTACCGGGAGCTCAACCTCTCACCCGCCGGCCACTGGAATGGCTATCGGCTCGATGGCTACCGCCACGGGCTGAGGCCCGACCCCGAGCTGCCGGCTCCGGCCCTGCGGCTCGAGCGGGGGCCAGGGGAGCTGCGCCTGGAGCTTCGCCTCCATCTCCCGGAGGATCTAGGAGGTGAGCCGTCGCTGGAGGCGGGAATCTGCGCCGTGATCGAGCACGCCGATGGCGCTCTTTCCTACTGGGCGCTGGCCCACCCCGGCCCCGAGCCCGACTTTCACCGGCGGGAGGGCTTCCGGCTGCGCCTCTGAGCGCCGCGGCAGGATCGACCGATCCGATTGCGCCGCCGGCTGGTATGACCGGCAGAGCGCCCTTCCCATGGTCCACTCCCCGGAGCGACCGTCCGTTCCTGCCTCAGCCGCAATCCGCCCCAGTCCGCTCTGGAGCCGGGCCTTCCATGCTCTGAATGCTGGGGTGCTGGTGGTGATGGGCGCCAGCGGACTGCAGATCTACAACGCCAACCCCGTCTTCGGCGGCCGGGGCGGGGCCACAGTGCCGGAGCTGTTCACGCTGGGGGGCTGGCTGGCCGGCGGCCGCGACTGGCACTTCGGCTTCATGGGCCCCTACGCCCTGAACCTCGGCGTCTGGATCGCCCTGCTGGTTGGCCGCAGGCGGCGACTGGCCGGCACGGGCGACCTCGCCACGCTGCGCTCCAGCGGCAACGGCAGCCGGCGGCGCCACTCGGCCCACCGGCTCGTCTACACGCTGATGCTGATCGTGCTGGGGTTCAGCCTGATCAGCGGGCTCGCGCTCTACAAGCCCGCCCAGTTCTGGTGGCTGGCGGGGCTGTTCGGCTTCGGCGAGGCCTTCGGCGCCACCAGCTGGCAGACCCTGCGCGTGTGCCACCTGGCCACCATCCCCGCCATCGTGCTGCTGCTGATCGCGCACGTGCTGCTCGCCTGGCGGATCGGTGGGCTGCGGCTGCTGCGCTCGATGGTCGCGCCTGACCTTCCATGCCGGATCCCGCCCGCCTCGACCGCCGCCGGCTGCTGCGCCTCGGCCTCGCCACAGCCCCCTCGCTGCTGCTCGGCGGCTGTGCCCTCAACGGCCTCAGCGGGGCGGTGGGGGACGCCACCCAGCCGCTCAACGAGCGGATCGAGGCCCTGCTGCAGGGCGGTGGGCCCGTGCCCGAGTTCCGCCCCGACCAGGTGGATCCGGCCGCTCTGCTCGTCAACAGCTTCAACGGCATCCCCCGGCTCGATCCGGTGCGCTACAGGCTGCGGGTGGACGGCCACGTGCGCCGCCCCCTCAGCCTCGATCTGGCCGCCCTCGCAGCCCTCCCCCAGCACGCCTGCGTCATGCGCCACGTCTGCGTGGAGGGCTGGTCGGCGATCGTGGCCTGGTCGGGGGTGCGCCTGGCCGACGTGCTCGAGCTGGCCGGGATCTCGCCACTGGGTGGCTATGTGTTCATCCGCTCGGCCGACCAGTATTACGAAAGCTGGGATCGGGCCTCCGCCCTCCATCCCCAGACGCTGCTGGCCACACACCTGAACGGCTTGCCGCTGCCGGCGGCCAACGGCGCTCCCGTTCGTCTGGCCACTCCGATCAAGCTGGGATACAAGCTCAGCAAGTGGGTCACCGACCTACGGGTGATGGCCAGCCTGGGGGAGCGCCGGGGTTACTGGGAAGACCAGGGGTACGAGTGGTTCGCCGGGCTGTGAGCCCGCCACCCGGCGGCGGGTTCACAGCCGTGGGTTCAGGGCCGCAGGGGCGCCCAGGCCATGGTGGCGTTGAACTGCTGGCACCAGATCAGCACCGAACCCTGCTTGGCGAGATCGATCGAGGCCGGGATCACATAGCTCTGGGCGCCGTCGGCTGACTTCAGCGGTGCGAGGACGGTGTAGGTGCCGGGCCGGAGCGGGTAGGCGGGCGCCTTGCTGCTGGCCAGGGGAGTGGTCGAAGGGCTGAACACCACCTTCAGGTCGGGTGCCGTGTCCTTGGTGCGGAAATCGCTGCTCAGCACCAGCAGCCGTTTGCCGCTCTGCTGGCGGATCAGCACGCTGCCGCTCACCGGGGCTTCGGCCCGGCGGAAGCTGCGGGGGGCCGTGGACCCCGCCGGGGCCATCATCGGGTCGGCGGGAGCCATCATCGTGTCGCGGGCCTGCAGGGAGCCGGCGGTGCCCAGCAGGGCCAGACCGACAGAGCCGATCAGGAGCTTCGAAACAACGGACATGGGGGAGCGATCGAGGGAGCGGGGGATGGAGTGGGCGATCCGGAGCGGATCGCTGCCCCCGGCCTTTCCGTACCGATGACTCCCACCAGCGGATCGGTGTTGGCGCTACCGCCGTCGCGGTGGGCGCGGATCCACCGGTTCGCCGATCCGATCCGGCCGCTCGCCGGTAGGAGCGGAGGCATCACTCCGAATGGCTGAGCGCGTGGGAGCGACCCCCTCCGACCCCGATCTCCCGGCCGCAGAACAGGCGGCACCGGCTCCGCCTGGACACGTGCTGCCGTACCAGGATCTGGGAGCGCTCTACGACGCCTGCGGAGCGCCCGTCTATCGCCTGGCCCTGCGCCTCTGCCGCTCCCGTCAGGAGGCCGAGGACCTCTGCCACGACGTGTTCCTCCGTTACTGGCGGCAGGGCCGCTACGAGCCGTCGCGGGGGCCGGTGCTGGCCTATCTGCTGCTGCTGACCCGATCGATGGCGATCAATCGGCTCAACCAGCGCCGGAACCGCTGGCAGCTGGTGCAACGCTGGTCGGAGCAGCTGTTTCCAGCGGCCGTGCGAAGCCCCCACGACACCGCCGAGCAGGATGACCTGGCCGGCCGGGTGCGCACGGCCCTGGCCTCCATCCCCGCCGGCCAGCGGCAGGTGCTGGAGATGGCCTACTACGAGGGGCTGAGCCAGTCGGCGATCGGGGAACGGCTGCAGCTTCCCCTCGGCACCGTCAAGAGCCGCTCCCGCCAGGGCCTGATCCGCCTGCGCGAACTGCTGATCGATTTCCGGAGTGCACCATGAAGCCCGACGACACCACCTCCGCGGATCGCATCGACACCCTGCTGGCGGGCCATGCCCTGGGCGATCTCGACCCCGGCGAGCGGGAGGAGCTGGCGGCGCTGCTGCGGCACACCCCGGCCCTGCGCCAACGGCTGGATGAGTTCCAGACCACCCTTGAACTGCTGCCGCTGGCTCTGCCGGCCACGGCGGCGCCGCCCCGTCGGCTGCGCCGCCGCCTGGTCGAGGGTGGGGAGGCCCCGGCTGTCGACCGCTCCCGCCGGCATGCGGAGCTGGGCGCCTGGCTGATGCCGGCCCTGATGGGCCTCGGCCTGCTGGGGATGGGGATCCAGCTGCAGCAGACCCGCCATCAGCTGGCCCAGCTGCAGCAGCGGCTCGAGGTGCCCCTGGCGCTTCAGGCCGTGAACCGGCGGATCCCGCTGCGGGATCTGGATCCCGGCGGCCGGGCCGGCGGCGAGGTGCTGGTGACGGGAAACCGCAACCACAACATGCTTGTGGTCGATGACCTGCCGCCGCCGCCGCCGAACCACACCTACCGGCTCTGGGCTCGGGTGCAGGGGCGCCTGGTGGGTTGCGTGCCGTTCCGGCCGGATGCCGCTGGCCATGTCGCCATGGCCATTCCCACCTCTCCCACCACCGAGGCGAGCAGCGTCAGCGTGAGTCTGGAGACGGATCCGGCCGGCCAGGCCCCGCAGGGCCCCATCGTGCTCTCCAGCAGCCTCTGACCCATGGTGGGATTGCTCCTGATGGCGGCTCTGCTCACCCCGCCGCCCGACCTGGCCAGCGAGCGGATCGGAGGGTTGGGTCTCGGGGCCGCCGCGGCGACCGTGGCGGCGGCCGTGCCCGGCTGCCGCTGGACGCATGGGACGGAGCGGTTCTGGCCGGCCGACGCCCTGCATCACCAGAACTGGGACTCCACCGGCTGCGGCCTGCGGCTCGACATGGTGGCCGAGCAGGCCGGCGGGCCGCAGCGGGTCGGCTCGATCCGGCTGACGCCCCCCTCGCCGCTGCGCACCAGCCGAGGTGTCGGCATCGGCAGCACCGAAGCCGAGGTGCGCCGGGCCTATGGCCGGGAGTGGAACGCCGAGGACAGCCGCCAGGCCGGTGCGTTCGTGGCCGGTTCGCTCTACGGCGGCCTGGTGGTGACCTTCCGGCAGGGTCGGGTGGTGTCGCTGTTCCTGGGCGCCGCGGCCGAGTGATCGCGGCGGCCGATTGAGGAGGGCAGCGGCCCCGGCTCAGTCAGCCCTCGTCCGTCGGTGCTGGTGGCGGGGCCAGGCGACTCACCAGCACCTTGTCGACGCGCTTGCCGTCCATGTCCATCACCTCCACGCTGAGGCCGGACCAGTGGAAACCCTCGCCCGCCTGGGGAATGTGGCCCAGCCGGTGCATCACGAAGCCCCCCACGGTGTGGAAGCCGCCGGTGGCCTCATCGGGCAGCACGTCGATCTCCACCAGCTCCTTGAACTCGCCGATGTCCAGCGCCCCATCCAGCAGCCAGGAGCCATCCTCCCGCTGGATCACCATCGGCTCCTCCTGATCCTCTGCGGAGGGCAGATCGCCCACGATCGCCTCCATCAGGTCGTTGAGGGTGACCAGGCCCTCGATGCCGCCGTACTCGTCGGTGACCAGGGCGATGTGGATGCCCGTCTGCTTGAACTGCTCGATCACGTGCAGGGCGCGCGTGGTTTCGGTGACGTAGAGCGGTGGCTGGATCAGGGCGTCGAGATCAATGGGCTCACCGCCGAGCTGGGCCGAGAGCAGGCTGCTGCCGCGGATCACGCCGAGGCAGTCGTCGAGGCTGCCGCGACCCACCGGGAAACGGGAGTGGTTGCTGGCGATCACCTCGCGCAGGCTGGTTTCCAGTGGCGCCTCGCGGTTCACCCAGGCGATCTCGGTGCGGGGGGTCATGATCGCCCGCACGTGGCGGTCGCCGAGCCGGAAGACCCGCTGCACCATCCGGTTCTCAGCTTCCTCGAGCACGCCCGAGGCGGCCCCCTGCTGCACCAGGGCCCGGATCTCCTCCTCCGTGATCGACGGCTCGCTGGAGGCACGCACCCCCAGCAGGCGCAGCAGGCCGTCGGTGGAGGCCCCGAGCAGATGCACCAGCGGAGCGGCGAACCGCGAGAGCAGGCGCATCGGGCCGGCGATGGCGCAGGCGATCGCCTCCGGTTCGTTCAGGGCGATGCGCTTGGGGGCCAGCTCGCCGATCACCAGCGAGAGGTAGGTGATCACGCCCACCACCAGGGCCACGCTCAGCCCCTCGGCGGAGCCCCCCAGCCCCGGAATCCCTGCCAGCACGGGCTGGAGCCGCTGGGCGATGGTGGCACCCGCCACCGCCCCGCTGAGCACGCCGATCAGGGTGATGCCGATCTGCACGGTGGAGAGGAAGTCGTTCGGGGCGTTGGCCAGCTTCAGGGCCGCCCGTGCCTTGCGGTTGCCGCGGGCGGCCAGATGCTCCAGCCGCACCTTCCGTGCCGACACCACGGCGATCTCCGCCCCCGAGAAGAGTCCGTTGGCGATGATCAGCAGCAGGATCGCCAGGACTTCGACGGCAAACGGAGGCACGAGGGTGCGGATGATTCCATCGTTGAGGTTACCATGGATCCAAAAAAGTTAGCTTCAATGGGCGATAAGCTGTTCGTTCTTGCATCTTTCTGGACCTCGATTCGGTCAGGTTGAGCATGTGAGGGGATCGCTGATTCTGCCTCGCGGATTCTCTCCCCGGCCGTGGATGTCACCATGCCGATCGTGCTGCTCCCCTGCGGAGCAGACTCAGCCTTGAGACTGGGCTTGAGAGTGAGCCGATCGCCGTGTCGTCCGTTTCCCGCCCCTTCCGCCTGCTGCCGCTGGCGGCCCTGATGGCTGCCCTTGGGCTCGGCCTCGCCGCCGCCGTGCCGGCAGCGCGGGCCCAGGAGATGCGCCGCTATACCCCGGAAGGCTTCGAGTTCGCGGCCAGCACCCCGCAGATCACCTTCCACTTCCCCAGGGCGAAGGCGCCGGGGCGCCGCTACCGGGGCGTGTGGATCGCCGAGACCGCCGAGGAGATCCGCCCCGATTTCCGCATCGATGCGGCCGAGATCGCGCCCGGCGATCTGCCCGTGCTGATCTTCTCGATCAGCAAGCCGCGCGATGACTGGCCCCGTGGCCTCTACCGGCTCGAGATCTACGCCGATGGGCGCCTGGCCCACACCGAGCGCTTCGTGATCCGCTGAATGCTGCCGTGAGCGCAACACCTCCTCCCCCGCAGGAGCCGTTCGCGGAGGCCGCCGCGATCGAGGAGCTGGTCAGCACCTTCCTGGCCGGGCGGCTGCCCCGGGCCCGCTGGACCCACCGGGCCCACCTGGTGGTGGGCCTGTGGCACCGGCGTCACCATCCGTCCGCGCGGGCCCTGCAGCTCCTGCGCCGACGGATCCGTGCCCACAACACCGCCGTGGGTACACCCAACAGCCCCGTCTCCGGGTACCACGAGACCCTCACCCGCTTCTTCCTGCAGGCCATCGCAGCCTTCGACACCGCCGCGATCGCGACGGCGGGAGGAGAGCTGCCGCTGCCGGAAGCTGCCGCCGCGCTGCTGGCCTCGCCGCTGGCCGATCCCGCCTATCCGCTGCGCTTCTATTCGGCCGAGCGGCTGTTCTCAGCGGAGGCGCGCCGGGCCTGGCTGCCGCCCGATCGCTCGCCGCCCGATGGCTGGCTGCCCGACTGCTGAGGGAGTCCGTGGATGCTCACCAGCCCCCGGCTGCGGCCCGAGCTGTCGTCGACCGTGCGGATGGCCCGCCAGAGCGCTTCCGCCGGCACCCACACCGACGGATAGCGGTAGCGGGCCACATCCAGGATCAGCACCCGATCGCTGGCCTCGTGGTAGGCGGCCAGGGGGGAGATGTGGCCGCCGCCGTTCTGGCCCAGGGCCTGGCGGTGATAGTTGACCAGCAGTCGGTCCCCCGGGTTGCGGAGGTTGGCCCGCAGCAGGGAGCGGAAGGCCTCCAGGGTGATCGCGTCGCCGTGGATCGGGGTCACCGCCAGGCCATGGCTGGCCAGCAGGCCCGCCAGCTGCTGCAGCGTCATCCCCTCGCGCGCCACCTGCTCGGGCCCCACCACCCGTCGGGTGGCGGGGGGATCGAACACGTTCTCCTGGGTCCAGAAGCGGTAGCTGCCGTAGCCCGCGGCGGCCGGAGCGGGCACCCCCAGGCTGTTGAGCACCATCACGATGCTGGCCACGCCGCAGTAGGCCAGGTTCGCCTGGGTGAGGAACTGCTCGGCCAGCGGGCCGTAATCGGACCGCTGGCGGCTCTCGACCAGCAGGGTCTGGCCGGGCTCCAGCGGCAGGGGGAGCAGGGCGTCGGGCCGGAGCGGCGCCGAGCGGCCGGGCAGTGAGGCGCCGGCCAGCAGGGTGGCGAGCGCCAGACCCAGCAACCGGTGTGGCCTGTGCACGGTCGGCTTCGAAGTCCTGTCAGGGTATGACCGTGGAGGTGCCGCTGGGGCTCCGCCGCTAGCGTCGCGCTCCGCTGAGACCTGCATGATGGCGACCCCGGTGGCGGAAAGGCGGATGCACCTGATCCGCTGGGGGCTGAGTGCCGCCTGGCTGCTGATCATCGCCTCGCTGTTCTTCGACCCCTGGACGGCCCGGTTCACCGAAGCCGACCACCCCTGGAGTCCGCTGCGGCTGCCGGCCGACTGCGTGCCCGTGCAGGGGGCCTGCCTGGTGGAGCGGCCCTATCCCCTCGGCACCACGATCTTCTGGGGGGCGGTGGTGCCCAGCGCGATCTTCGTGCTGCTGGTGTTCGGCCATGAGCTCTGGCGCCGCGTCTGCCCGCTCTCGTTCCTCTCGCAGATCCCGCGGGCCCTCGGCCTGCAGCGCCAGATCGCCCGGGTGAATCCGAAGACCGGAGAAACGCGCCGGACGATCGCCAAGGTGCCCCCCGATTCCTGGCTGGGGCGCCACTACTCCCAGCTCCAGTTCGCCTGGCTGTTCGTGGGGCTCTGCGGCCGCATCCTCTTCTTCAATGCCGACCGCCTGGTGCTGGCCGGCTGGCTGCTGGCCACGATCGCGGCGGCGATCGCCGTGGGCTGGCTCTATGGCGGCAAGAGCTGGTGCCAGTACTTCTGTCCGATGGCTCCGGTGCAGAGCGTCTACTCCACCCCCTCCGGCCTGCTGGGCAGCCAGGCCCACACCAGCGAGCAGCCGATCACCCAGTCGATGTGCCGCACCGTGCTGCCGGATGGCAGCGAGCAGAGCGCCTGCGTCGCCTGCCAGCAGCCCTGCATCGACATCGACGCCGAGCGGATGTACTGGGCGCGGCTGGACTCGAAGGACTTCGCCTTCGAGCGCTACGGCTACGTGGGCCTGGTGGTGGGTTACTTCCTCTACTACTACCTCTATGCCGGCAACTGGACGTACTACTTCTCGGGGGCCTGGGCGCGCCAGGGCGACCAGCTGGCCCAGCTGATGGATCCGGGGCTCTACCTCTTCGGGCAGGCGATCGCGGTGCCGAAGCTGGTGGCGGTGCCCCTGGTGCTGGGGCTGTTCACCGCCCTGGGGGTGTGGCTCGGCCAGGCGATCGAGGTTGGGCTGCGCCGTCGCCAGCGGCGGCTGCAGCAGCCGCTCAACGCCCAGCTCACGCGCCACCGGGTGTTCGTCGTGGCCACCTTCCTCGTCTTCAACCTCTTCTTCCTGTTCGCCGGCCGCCCCCTGCTGCTGCTGCTCCCGCCGTGGGTGCAGTACCTCTTCGACGTGAGCCTGGTGGCCACCAGCACCCTCTGGCTCTACCACGCCTGGCGCCGCAGCCCGGAGATGTACGGGCGCGAGAACCTGGCCGGCCGGTTCCGCAAGCAGCTGGAGCGCCTCCAGCTCGATGTGGGCCGCTTCCTGGAGGGGCGCTCCCTGGGGGATCTCAACACCCACGAGGTGTACGTGCTGGCCAAGGTGCTGCCGGGCTTCAGCCGTGAGAAACGGCTGGAGGCCTACAAGGGTGTGGTGCGCGACGCCCTGCAGGAGGGCTACGTGAACGTGGCCAGCAGCCTCGACGTGCTGCAGCAGATGCGCCTCGAACTGAACATCTCCGACGACGAGCACCAGCAGTTGCTCGATGAGCTGGGGGTGGAGGATCCCTCGCTGCTCGATCCCGACAGCCGCCGCAGCCTCGAGGACCAGATCCGCCTGAGTGGCTACCGAAAGTCGCTGGAGCGACTGATGCTGCTGCAGAGCCGCCAGGGCGATCCCGAGGCGATCCGCTCCCTGCGGCGGCAATTCTCGATCACCGCCGGCGAGGAGGCGGCCCTGCTCGGCGGCCTCTCTGCCGCCGCCGGTGCTCTCCAGAAGGCCGAGACCCTGCTGCAGCGGCTGCCGGAGCTGATCGGTGCCCACAGGGCCGTGCATCAGAGCGGCCTGCCGCTGGAGCCCGCCCTGCGATCCCTGCTGGGTGACACGCTGCGTCGCCGCAGCGAACTGAGCGTGGAGGCCATCCTCGAGGCCTTCGTGGCGCTGCGGGGAGATCCCGCCCTGCCGGACCTGGTGGAGCGGCTGCGGCGGGTGTCGCCCCTGAGCCTGCATGAGCTGCTGGCGGGCGGCACCTGGCGGGAGCGGCTGGACCCGGCGCTGGCCGCGGATCTGCTGAGCCCCGGCGCCGAGCCGGCCCTCTGCCCGCTGGCCCTCTCCCAGGACGACACCCTGCGCCATCTCGATTCCCTTCTGCAGGACCGCAATGCCGTGGTGCAGGCCAGTGCGCTGCTGCTGATCGCCCGGCTCGATCGTCGCCAGGGCGTGGCCCTGGCGCACGACCGGCGCGGCGTGGCCGTGGCGCCGCTGCTGGCGGCCACGGCCGAGCGCCTGCTGGGTCAGGCGGCCGGGGGCGAAGCGGCCCCTTCCCTGCCGCTCTCGGCCTTCCCGGAGCTGGAGAAGCGGGTGTGTCTGGCGGCCAGCGACTTCTTCCGCGGCACCCACACCGACACCCTCGAGGCCCTGGCGGAGGCCTCGGAACTGCGTCGCCACGGGGCCGGTGAACTGATCACCGAGGCCGGCGACACCTGCCGCGAACTGCTGCTGCTGATCGAGGGTGAGGCCTCGGTGCGCTACCGCGATGGCAAGGCGACCCGCTCCGAGCCGCTGCGGCCGGGCCAGATGCTTGACGAACTGGAGGTGCTCACCCACAGCGCCAGCGAGAACACGATCGTGGCCGAGCGTGACAACACCAGGCTGCTGGCGGTACCGGTGGATTCCTTCGATGCCATGCTTGATCGAGACCCGGATTTCGCTCGCCGCGTGCTGGAGCTGGAGAGCCGTCAGCTGCAGCGGTTGATGCGTTCCGTGCAGAGCTGATCCTTCTCCGGGGGGCGCCATGGGTCCAGCCAACCTCGCCTCCCCACTCCCCTCCCTGCTTCCGGGTCTGCAACGGTTGAGGCGGTATCAGGGCGGCTGGCTGCGGGGTGACCTGCTGGCCGGCATCACGGTGGCGGCGTATCTGGTGCCGCAGTGCATGGCCTACGCCGAACTGGCGGGGCTCCAGCCGATCGCCGGTCTCTGGGCGATCCTGCCGCCGATGCTGCTCTATGCCCTGATCGGTTCCTCGCCCCAGCTGTCGGTGGGTCCGGAATCCACCACGGCAGTGATGACGGCGGCGGCGATCGGCCCGATGGCTGCCGGCGATCCGGGCCGTTACGGCGCCCTGGCCAGCCTGCTGGCGCTCACCGTGGGGATCGTCTGCTGTCTCGGCGCCTCGATGCGGCTGGGGTTCCTGGCCGATCTGCTCTCCAAGCCGATCCTGGTGGGCTACATGGCCGGGGTGGCGGTGATCATGATCACCGGCCAGATCGGCAAGATCAGCGGCGTGAGCCTCGAGTCGGAGTCGCTGGGCGGCCAGCTGCTGGAACTGCTGGCCCACCGCGGCGAGATCCACCTGCCCACGGTGCTGCTGGCGTTCGGGGTGCTGGCCTTCCTGCTGCTGGTGCAGCGGCGTTTCCCCAGTGCCCCCGGCCCCCTGCTGGCGGTGCTGCTGGCCACCGCGATCGTGGCGGTGGGCCATCTCGACCGGAGTGGCGTGGCGGTGATCGGGGTGATCCCGGCGGGCCTGCCCCGTTTCGCCCTGCCCGAGGCGGTGGCGCCGGGGCAGCTCAAGTATCTGGTGTCCACGGCGGTGGGTGTCGCCCTGGTGGGCTATTCCGACAACGTGCTCACCGCCCGTTCGTTCGCGGCCCGGGGCGGCTACCGCATCGATGCCAACCAGGAGCTGCTGGCCCTGGGCGGGGTAAACCTGGCCAACGGCCTGATGCAGGGCTTTCCGGTGAGCAGCAGCGGCAGCCGCACCGCCATCGGCGACTCCCTCGGCAGCCGCTCCCAGCTGTTCTCGCTGGTGGCCTTTGCGGTGGTGCTGGTGGTGCTGCTGTTCCTGCGGCCGCTGCTGGCCCTGTTCCCCAAAGCGGCCCTGGGCGCGATCGTGATCTACGCCGCGTTGCGGCTGATCGACATTCCCGAGTTCCAGCGGATGCGGCGGTTTCGCCGCAGCGAATTCCGGCTCGCCCTGCTCACGCTGGGCGGGGTGCTGCTGACCGACATCCTGGTGGGCGTGGGCCTGGCGGTGGCGTTCTCGGTGATTGATCTGTTCGCACGTCTGGTGCGACCCCACGCTGCGGTGATGGGTGCGGTTCCCAACCTCGCCGGCCTGCACGACGTGGGCGACTGGGAGGGGGCCACCACCTTCCCGGGGTTGGTGATCTACCGCTACGACGCGCCGCTCTGCTTCGCCAATGCCGAGGACTTCCGCCGTCGGGCCCTGGAAGCTGTGGCGGCTGAAACGACACCGGTCGAGTGGTTCGTGATCAACGCCGAAGCGATCGTTGAGATCGACATCACCGCCGTGGACGTGCTGCGCGAGCTGCATCAGGAGCTCAGCGGCCGCGGCATCCACTTCGGGATGGCCCGGGTGAAGCAGGATCTCTACGGACAGCTCGGCCGCGCCGGCATCGTGGAGCTGGTGGGAGCAGCCCGCTTCTTCCCGACCCTGCCCACGGCCGTGGAGGCCTTTCAGAGCCGCAAGAACGGGACGGAACTGCGATGAGCCTCTCGGATCGCTTCATCCGCAGCCCGGTTCTCACCACGGTCTGTTCCCTCCTGATCCTGATCCTGGGGGGGATCGCCATCCCGCTGCTGCCCCTGGAGAAGCTGCCCCAGCTGGCCCCCACCCAGGTGAATGTCACGGCGGTGAACATCGGTGCCGACGCGCGCACCACCGTCGACACCGTCACCAATGTGCTGGAGCAGGAGATCAACGGCGTCGAGGACATGAAATTCATGTACTCGAACACCTCTTCCGACGGGATCGCCAACATCACCGTGGCATTTCCGGTCGCGGTCGACCGGAACATCGCCCAGGTGAACGTGCAGAACCGGGTGAATCAGGCCACGCCGACCCTGCCTGACGTGGTGAAACAGACTGGCGTGACGGTGGAGGCGGCTTCCCCCAGTCTTCTTGTGGCATTCGGCTTCTATTCCGACACCGATGCCTTGGGCAAGCCCCTGTACGACCCTCTCTTCATCAGCAACTTCATCGACCAGAATCTTGTGGATGAAGTGCGTCGGATCCCAGGCATCGGAAACACCGTGATCATCGGCGAGCGAAAATTCGCCCTGCGGATCTGGCTCGATCCGCAGAAACTCGCGGCCTACAGCCTCACCCCGCTCGATGTGGAGCGCGCACTCAAGGAACAGAACATCCAGTCGGGCGCCGGCCGCATCGGCCAAGAGCCGATGGTGCCAGGACAGGAGTTCGCCATTCCGCTCAAGGCGGAGAGTCGCTTCACCAGCGTGGCCGATGCCGAGAATCTGATCGTCAAGGTGGGTCCTGCCGGCGAGACCGCCAAGATCCGCGACATCGGCCGTGTGGAACTCGGGGCTGAGAGCTACGACCTGATTGCCAGTCTTGGCGGCCGCCCCTCGGCGGGTCTGGCGCTCTATCAGCTGCCCGGCGCCAACGCCCTCGATACCGGCACCAGGGTGAAGGCACTGGTCGAGAAACTGTCGGCCGACTTCCCGCCGGGTTTGCGCTACGAGATTCCCTACGATTCCACCTTGTTCGTGACCACATCCCTGCAGGATGTGACCTCGAACCTGTTCCAGGCGATCTTGATGGCGGTGCTCACGATCCTGCTGTTCCTGCAGGACTGGCGCTCCACCATCGTGCCGGCGCTGGCGATGCCGGTGGCGATGATCGGCGCCATGGCGGTGGTGCTGGGTTTCGATTTCAGCCTCAACCAGCTCACGATGTTCGGCATCATCCTGGCGATCGGTACGGTCACCGACGATGCCGTGGTGATCGTGCAGGCCGTCAAGGACAAGCTGGGCCAGGGGATGCGGCCGATGCAGGCGGCCCTTGATTCGATGAACGAATTGGCTACGCCGACCATCACCGCGGCTCTGGTGCAGCTGGCCGTGTTCATTCCGGTGTCGTTCTTCCCGGGCACCACCGGCATCGTCTACCGCCAGTTCGCCATCACGCTGGCGGCGGCGATCGTGTTCTCCACCTTCAACGCCCTCACCTTCTCCCCCACGATCGCGGCCCTGTTCCTCAAGCCGGAGGGTGCCCCACCGGGCGCAAGCGACCGCGCCATCGACTTCCTGTTCGGCTGGATCTTCCGTCCGTTCAACCGGGGCTTCGCTGCGCTCTTCGCCTGGTATGGGCGAACGATCGAGTGGCTGGTGAAGGTTCGCTACCTGGTGGTGGCGCTGTTCGTGGTCGGGCTGCTGGCCACCGTGATGATGCTGCGGATCGTGCCCACTGGCTTCATCCCCGAGGAGGATCAGGGCCTGATGATCCTGCTGGGTGAAGCCCCACCCAGTGCCTCCCTGGGGTACACCCAGAAGCAGGTGGAGCAGGTGAACGGAATCCTGGCTGACTTCAAGCCCGAGATCGAGAGCTATCTCGGGGCGGCCGGCTATGGGCTGGAAGGCAACAGCTACAACAAGTATCTGTTCTTCATTCGCCTCAGTTCCTGGGATCAGCGGCCGAATCCGGATCAATCCGTGTTCAGCATCCTGGCCCGGCTGAACCAGAGGCTTCAGAGGGAGGTGAGCGGTTCATTGGCCTTCGCCACCAACGTGCCGCCCGTTGACGGGGTGGGAGCGACTGGTGGTCTGGAGTTTCAGCTGCAGAACCGCGGCGGGCTGCCCACCGAGGCCCTGCTCAGGAACCTCAACGCCATGATCACGGCCGCCCAGAAGCGCCCCGAGCTGGAGCGGGTCACCACCACCTTCACACCCGGGGTGGAGCAGCTGTCGATCCGGGTCAACCGGGATCTGGTCAAGTCGCTGGATGTGGACATCAGCGAGGTGTTCGGCACCCTGCAGGCCTATCTGGGCGGCCGCTACGTCAACGACTTCGTCTTCGACAAGGACCAGTACCGGGTGTATGTGCAGGCGGACGGCCAGTACCGGACCGATCCCGCCGCGATCGGTTCCTTCTACGTGCGCACACGCAGCGGCGGCCTGGTGCAGCTCAGCGAGGTGGTGGAGACCGAGCCTTTCTTCGCCCCACCCACGATCACCCGCTACAACGTCTACGAGTCGATCAAGATCCAGGCCACGCCCGCCCCTGGGTTCAGCTCGGGGCAGGGAATCACCGCCATGGAGGAGGTGGCGGCCGAGGTGCTCGATCCGGGCTTCGGCTACGAGTGGACGGGTCTGTCGCTGGAGGAGCGCACGGCTGGTGGTGCCACCGGCGCCATCTTCGCTCTGGCGACCGTGCTGGTGTTCCTGGTGATGGCGGCGCAGTACGGCAGCTACATCGATCCGCTGATCATCCTGCTCACCGTTCCCCTGGCGGCGCTCGGGGCGATGGCGGCGATCTGGGTGCGAGCCAATGCCCTTCAGGCGGGCAGTTTCTGGCCGGTGATCAGCAACGACATCTTCGCCCAGGTGGGGCTGCTGATGCTGATCGGCATGGCCAGCAAGAACGCCATCCTGATCGTGGAGCAGGCCAACGAGTATCTGCGGCTCGGCATGTCGCTCAGCCAGGCCGGGATTTCCGCCGCCAAGGCCCGCTTCCAGCCGATCGTGATGACGGCCTCCTCGGGCCTGGTGGGCTACATCCCGCTGATGACCGCTTCCGGCGCCGGTGCGATCAGCCGCTGGTCGATCGGCACCGTGAGCTTCGGTGGTTATCTGGTGGCCACCGTGCTCAGTCTGGGTGTAGCCCCGGTGCTGTTCGTCGTGATCAAGGGTCTGGAGCGTCGCTACCTGCTGGGCGGTGAGCCTGCGCAGTCCGAGCCGTGAGGCGACAAGCCCCCATCAACAGGCGGCTGGTGCTGTTCGCCGCCGTGATGACGGCCCTGCTGGGCGCCCTGTTCGGCTCCACCCTCCGCTATCTGGGGCAGCCCGATGTGGGACGGCTGCGCTTCGAGGGAGGCTTCTACCGCGCCTACTACAGCCGCACGCCGCTGCTGGGTGCGGCGCTGGGTGCGGCGCTGGGAGCCGGCTTTGCCGTGATCAGCCAGACGGCTCGGCGCCGCTCGGGCTCGGTTGCGGGGCGCCCGGCTCGAGGCCGGCGGTGATCAGCCGAGCCAGGAGGAGGTTGCCCAGCTTCATGCCGTAGGAGGTGCACCAGCAACGTCGCGGCAGGGCACCGTCTGGCAGCAGAGGCCGTGCTGCCGCATCCGGCTCCTCTCCTGGCTCCTCCAGGGAGCCGGGATCGCTGTCATCGGGGTTGGCGAGCAGTCGTTCCGTTCCCCAGCCCACCCGCTCGCAGAAGTGGCGGAACCGTTCGGCGTCCTGGGCGATCAGGGTGTCGAGACTGCCGCCCAGCTCGCGGTAGATCCGCAGCTGGGCCGAGAAGCCGAAGCGGCCGCCACTGGCCTCGCTCCAAAGGCGATCCACGATCTGCAGGGGCGTGGCGGGAAACACTTCGATCGCCTCGGGCGTGATGGCGTCGGCGGTGCTGCCGACCCAGTCGTACAGCACCCGGGCCGTTTCGCGATCCGCCTCGATCAGCTCACCGGCCGCCAGTCGATCGCGCAGCGGCCCGAAGCGCACCAGGTCCGCCACCAGGCGGAAGTTGTCCTCATGGCGACGCACCAGCGACTCCAGCGCGGCGAGCCTTTGCTCGATTGACCCGTCGCCCTGATGACCTGCATCGTCCATCCGTCGCTCTCCCGGGTCGGTGCTCAGTCTTCCGCCAGCAGGGCCTGGCGGGCCTCCGCCAGCTGCTCCCGCGCCTCGGGGCCCACTTCCGGGTAACGCAGATCCAGCGACTCCAGCGTGTCGATGATCGCAGCGGCCACCGCCACCCGGGTGAACCACTTGTTGTCGGCCGGGATCACATACCAGGGCGCCTCGCGCGTGGCGGTGTGGCGGATCATGTCTTCGTAGGCCTCCATGTAGGCCTCCCAATGGGCGCGCTCGCGGATGTCGTTGGCGGAGAACTTCCAGTTCTTCTCGGTGTTGTCGAGCCGCTCGAGGAAACGGCGCTTCTGCTCCTTCTTCGACACGTGCAGGAAGAACTTGCGCACCACCACGCCGTTGCGGCCCAGATAGCTCTCGAAGTGACGGATGTCGCGGAAGCGTTCCTTCCAGATCGCCTCACCCACCAGCTCGCCGGGGATCTTCTGCCGTTCCAGCAGTTCGGGATGCACCCGCACCACCAGCGTGTCCTCGTAGTAGCTGCGGTTGAAGATGCCGATCCGGCCGCGCTCGGGCAGCTGCTGCATGCAGCGCCAGAGGAAGTCGTGATCCAGGTCCTGGGCCGAGGGGGCCTTGAAGGAGCTCACCTGGCAGCCCTGGGGGTTCACGCCGCTCATCACGTGCTTGATGGTGCCGTCCTTGCCGGCGGCGTCCATCGCCTGGAAGATCAGCAGCAGGGCCCAGCGGTCCTGGGCGTAGAGCTTGTCCTGGAACTCCGCCAGCAGCTCCACCCCCATGGCGAGCGCTTCCCGGGCCCGTGGCTTGTCCTCGGAGTCGAGATGGAGCGTGTCACCCGGGTCGATGTCCGCCAGGCGGAAGCCGTCGCCGTCGCGGATCCGGAACGGCCTGGCGAAGTGGCGGGCCCGCTCGATCAGTTCCTGGCGATCACCCAGCCCCTGGATCGCTTCCTGCTGCATCGCCCCCTCCGGCACCCGGCCGCCCCTGCCGGAGTTCTAGGCAGGGCGCACCGGGATGGCCACGAACGGCCTCAGCCGGCGATGTGACGGATCAGGTCGAGGCACTTGCAGGAGTAGCCCCACTAAACAGTGAGAACGTATAGGTGCACTGCATACCTGGAGTCTGAGCCCCTACAATGCCAATAGCTCTGCCAATAGGTGCCTGTGGCGTTCACGAAAAATCCTCGTCATATGCGGCAACGTGGGAATACTTGGGAGCTTTTTCGGGCTGTACCGATTGATCTTCGTAAGGTGGTAGGCAAATCGACTTGGTCAGTGTCAGGCGGCAGAACACTGAGAGAGGCACAGTCTCGGCTCCCAGCCTTTCTTGCATGGACTGATCAGGAGATTGTCGCTGCCCGTAATCCTTTAAAGGAGCAGAGTCTATCCCTCACAGAACGGATTGAGGGTGAACTAGCGAGTATTGATCTGAGCAATCGCCAGGAAGTTAATGAATGTAGAGAGTGGCTAGCTCTTCTTGATGATGACCAGGAGGATCTTACACTGGAAGACTTGACTTTTGCTAACAACGTTTTAGACGGAAAGGAGAGGCTGCCTATACGAATGACTGGACAAGAGCTGCTAGAGCTGGCGAAGCTAACCAAGAATCCAAGAACTAGCACTTATCGAAACTGGCAGGTTGCCTTGAAAAAGATCATTCAGAGTTCTGGTGTGAGGCATACCACTAGCATTTCTAGACAACATTGTCTGCGGCTGCGCGAGGAGCTACTGCGAACTATGGCCCCGTCTAGTGTATCGACAAATCTTAATTTCCTGTCTGGTCTTTTCCAGATTCAGGAGGAGGAGACAGGTGTACCAAATCCAATGAAAGGGCTGACAAAGATTATCCGAAAGAGCATTAGACCCAAGACTACTTATGATTCCATTTGGCCTGTAAGTCAGTGGCCTGACCACAAGTATAAGGACCTATTCTTGATTCTGCTCAAAACAGGTGCCCGCTGCCATGAGATCGCGGCATTAAGAGACATTGACATTACTGGCTCCGAAATCTTGATTAGGCCATGGACAAAGCGTGTCATGAAAACTTCTGGAAGTGAGCGGAAACTTCCAATTCATAGTGACTTACTGGATACTGTGCTGAAATACAAGGGTGATAGTGGGAAACCGTTATGGCCAGAACTCTATCAGGAGAAACAAGACCGGTGGGGTGCATATTTAGGGAAGCATTGTAAAGAGATTGCTGGAACATCGAAGACTCATACGTTTCGCCATCACGCAATAACGCTATTGAGAAACCATGGTGTGAATCAAGTTGTCATGGATTATTTGATTGGCCACAGTCAGACTCACACACAAGCTTATTACGGTATTTTATCGGACACCATTCTTAGGGAAGCAATCGAACTGCTTTAGCTGATCTCATTGCATAAGGTATTGGGAGCAACAGGTCTAGGTGGATTGTCCGCTAATCGAGTAGCAGCTTAGCCAGGGATGATCGTTGATGACTGGAAGCCACATTTAACTATCCGCAATATAGCTTGCTGTGGTAGGCCTTGTATTTACCTGTTTGTGGATAGATGGAGCAGGCTTACAGACTTCTTGCTACCACTGACTTTCCCTTGGACTAGCACGCAATCTAACGCGCATTCAATCCGTCCAGCAATGTATGGCTGGGTGCATTAACAGGGCCTGCATGATGCTTTGGTTGACAGGTGGGGCCAATGGCTTTAGGACTTCTGAGCACACATTGATCTCAGGGCCGACCGATAGAGTTCCTGTATCTTCCCGGCTTATGGATCGGCATTGAAGCGGAAAGGTTTACGGTGCATTGTGAATGGCCCGAGTCGATTAAGTCATACGTTGATGGACTTGTACTAAAGCTACATGACTCTCTGAAGATGAATCACGTGCGGGAGAGCTGTGATCATTCAAACATTATGGCGCACAAGGCAACAGACCTCAGAACTGAACTGACTACTAGCAACTGCACGCTCGATCTAGGCTTCTTGCCGGTGAGTGATGAGCAGCGCTAGGATTCGGACATTCGCTAATCAGCACACTTCACCAATGCGCATAACTGTTGGGGCTACGGCAACAGTCTTTCTGTTGGTTACGCCGTTGTTCGCTCAGAATGTTGACCCGAAGATTCACAAGCTTTGTATTGAAGCTAAGGATTATGCAGGTTGTGTACGAGCAATGAACGGCGATACATCTGCTCCAGTGCGCCAAGTTAACTCACAGGGAGCCGACATAGCGGAAGGCAATCAATGTCCGGCTGGCTTTGCATACATCGGTGGAGGAAACTGTCAGCAAGTGTTTTGTCATTATCCTTCGACCGATTTAGGACATGATCCAATCGTGGCAGGTAAGCCAGGCTGGGGCTGTAAGTACAACTGGCTACGTGGTGCTGGTGAAATGAGACTGGGGGCTGTTGGTAGGGCGTCAATGAATCCAAATTGCCCACCCGGTGAACCGCCTATTGGATACAACAGCACGTGTGATGTGGGGAAGAGTGCTGGACTGCCACAAGACGAGCCAAGTCCGCCATCTCCAGCGAGGCCAAGTGAGCGCTAGATAACAGCTATCAGAGTCCTGATGAGTGCATGACAGCAACTCAAGTCAACAAGGGAATGCGAGTTGACTAGTCAGTCAAGGATGACAAACTTGGCTGGGATAGTCTTTCCTGGCTTTGCACCCATTCGTTGTACCTTTGAGTCGTCTGTGCTGCTGACTGGGAAGCCAGTTGTAGCAATGGGTTTGGTCGATCCGCCATTATTGAGGGACCGGACTGCTTCTAGCGGGGCTGATCGAAGTCCTCCTATTGGGGAAGGGGCACCTCAGGCCTGGTTGATTGGGGCCAATGGGAGAGCACAATCCCTGTCATAGCAAGGGGTTTGGCCGATGGCGGCCTCTTAGGGGAAGAGAGAGAGGCTGACTGGATCCGCCCCTATTGAGGGAAGGGAGCAAAGCTTGACTCTCCCAGACACGTTCAACATACCCATTCAGAGAGGATCACTATCCCTGCTCGCTGCGGGTGGATGGTATTGCCGGGCGACGGCTTATCAGTAGTTGGCTTAGCTGCTGCTACTGAGATAAACAATCACGCATCTGGTCGTTATCCCAATTCTATTTATGTCTTCATTCTCAAAGCAGATTCAGTGGGAAGCCTTGTCTCCTGATGCTGAGGCTGTAGTTATATCGTTGAATCAGTTGAATGCCACAATGAGGAAGATTGCTTTCCTACTAGAGCCAATTACTCACAGTCCTTGTAACCCAAGCCAAAGACCCAAGGATAACTGACTAGGCATCACTCCAACTGCTATGTAATTCGTCTAATCAAACGTTCCTATGACTATCGCAATGCCCGTGTCTTCGTTAAGTGCGAAGCTGTCTAGTACAGTTCAAGATAATGTACTCGGGTTTCTGTCTGAGTTAAACGTCGTATCTTCCTCGCACAAACAGCTTATCTCTGGGCTGATTAACAACTACGTCAATCAGTTTCTAGGTGTTGATCCGCCAACGCGTACTGTATGGGCTGCGCATCCTGGCCTAGGAAAGACTACATGCCTGAGGTTCTTTCTTTTGGAGGTGATTCGTTGCCTGCGGAGTGGGGAGCTACGGCAAGCTGACATTACCGGCATTCTTGTGTGCAGCAATCAGGTTACAGAACTGGAGGACCATGTTTTGTTTCTGGAGGAGCATTTAGGACAGCCACCTAATGAGATTGGCCTTTATCACACCAAGCAAGACGGCAATCAGTTTAAAGCTAGGACTCAAGTTGCTTCGTTGAATGAACTCAGTGAATGCCCGATTATCTTTGTTACTCAAAATCTTGTCCGTCGTAAAGGCGCTGACCTGCACAATCACAAACGAAAGGCTCAAGGTAGACTAGAAGAGGTTTGCTACTACAATGATTGCATCAGATTCCTGTGCTGGGATGAGGAAGCAATTGCGACAAAGGCCTGTCACGCGAGTATCAACATGCTTCGTGAGTTTGTACGAAGGGTAGAGGAAGGCAAACCTGCACCAGCGCTAGACCCATTGATGAGCATAATCAAGCAGATTATCGAGCAGATCGAGTCTAGTAAGCGAAACAGCAAGAGCTTCAACATAAGAGTGCCATCACTTGAATCGGAGGACTACTCTGCTGCCGATTGCTATCTGCGATCAGAAGGAGCTAACCGTGAATATGGCCAGAACTACGTTAAACAGGCATGCCAGATTCTGAATTGGCAAGGTGAATCAGCTGTAGCCTATGAATCAGACAATGGTATAGATGATACGGTCATGAACTTTGATATTGAACTTCCTGATGCTCTTGAGCGTGCCGTTATCACTGATGCTTCTGCTGCTGCTAACCATCTAGTAATGCTGGACCCAACTATCAACCAAGCTCCATTTATTCTACAGCATGGCCATGCTCTAAAGCGATACGACCAAGTATCAATCTACATCAAGCCTATTCCTGCAGGACGGTATTCATTCACCAATGGTCAAGGCATCGGTCAATCTTGGTACAAGCCTATTCGTGATGCTTTCAAGCTACTTCCACGAGATGAGTCGCTAGTTATTACATTCAAGGGTCCAGACCCAAGGCCAAATGCTCACATCGATGAAGTTAAAGAGATCCTTGGTGAACATGACCTTAGCCGGTTTCACTTCACTACATGGGGCAAGCATCGAGCAAGCAATGACTGGTCTCAGTGCATGAATGTCTTTCTGTTCGGAACACTGCACCTAGACGAGCAAGTGTTAGCAGCATCAGCTAGAGCGCAAACACGACACCCTCTACAAGACACACTTCAACCCTATACATCTAGACAGCTAGCCTATTCCCAGATTGCGTCAGACATTCAACAGGCATTAAGCCGTGGTAGCTGCAGACAAGTGACCACGATCAACGATGTTACACAAGCCAATCCAATGTCAGCCTTCCTAGGTCTATCCAAGAGAGAGCTTCCACACGTAGTGAAACATCTTAGAGAATGCTTCCCTGGAGTCAGAATCCTTGACGCAGATACACATCACCTATTGAATACTGATGACTATAATTCGGACCAGGAGAAAGTAGCTGGTTGCATTGAAGAGTACCTTTTAGCAGCACCAACGGTGACAGTCAAGACCAAGGAGATGAAACGATGGATTGAAGACCAACTAGGGATTAGCCTCAAGGATAGAAACTTGTGGAATAGGTCCAGAGATAAGGCTAAGACACCAGGATGGATTAGGAGACCGCAAGACTACACGAGAGATTCTTATGATTATTAGACTGTAGCTGCTCTGTAACTTCTACTCTAGTAATGGGGATGGATTGGTTCTGTCCCCTTCCTGCTGTCTCTTTGCTTTAAGGTTTACCTTGGGATGACTACCGGAAAAAGTTCTCAGGTGCCTATAGAGTCTATTAGGCAGGTGAGAGTTTTGAGTCTTGGTTGGTTTGGTCACTCCTCCCTTCGGTCGTCGTTCAGCCTTGGTTGGTCTCAAGGTTTCTGTTGGTCAGTGCCCGGGGCGTTAGCCCCTAGTCCTCCTAGCTAACCAGACTAAAGTCTTGGTTGGTTTGGTCACTCCTCCCTTCAGTCGTCGTTCAGTATTGGTTGGTCTCAGGATGAAAGACTTTCACTTTACTTGAAGCACACTTCATGGTAAGGGTTTGACTTTCTCCAACAGTTATAGTCATTGCTGCGAAAGAAGTTTGCAGGCTTTCCGTTTAAGGTGGCTGGAGCTTCTTCCCAAGTCATCCTTTGATCTCCTCCTTTGACTTTATACTGACGCTTACCGCTGAACCTAATCTCATAGACGTAATGGCCTTGACTGGTTGAGGAAACAATCTCACAATCATCAAGCGACCAGACGGGAGTTGAATTGGGGTCTGACCTGAAGTAACATTTGCCTATCCTCGTTGCGTCATATGCTATCCCTGGTTGGAGCGCTATTGTCTGATAAAGAATCGAAGAAACGACAGCCAGTAGAACTTGCCTCATCGGTAGCTTATATGGAGGTAATGAATACAAACCATAGGCGGCTGAACATCTCTAGTCAACCAAGGCTATCTCTCAGGCATAACAAAGCTCGATCTGCTATCTTATAGAGTGTATCGCAAGTAACATCTCAAATAATTTTAACTTCTGGCTGAAGTCGAGTATAACGCATGTTCATGTACGCAATTCCCCCCATGCCGGGTCTCGATTCCTGCCCATTCTGACAGAATTGATTAAAGGTTGAGTGGAGCGGAGAGACTGACTCGCTTTGATCCCAGTCTGCTCTGATCCTGTGGCCTGGTGTGGGCTGACCTTTCTGTCGGGCGTATCCGTAGAGAATTGATGCTGGAACGGGCCTCTGGGCTGGCTTAAGTGTGTCTGGGTGGTCAGAAGGTGAGAGGGGCCTTGCCGGTTGTGTTTCCCTGCTGTCTGCTCAGTGCTTGCTTTGGGATGCGCTGGCCGTGCTGTCGCCTTGATCTTCCCTTGCCTGCTGGCTTGACGTACCGGCCTCTACGTTCGTAGCCTCTTGGTACAGCCTTGCGCCTTGTTGAGAATCGTGGCTCAGATCGTTACCTACTACAGGGTCAGCACAGACAGGCAGGGCTCCTCAGGTCTGGGCTTGGAAGCTCAGCGGGCAAAGGTGTCTGCTCTTGCCCAGGAGCGTCGGGCTGAGGTGGTAGCCGAGTTCACTGAGGTTGAGTCAGGAAGGAAGAAGGACAGACCGGAGCTGGCTGCTGCACTGTCCAAGGCACGGGAGCTGGGGGCGATTGTCGCGGTGGCTAAGCTCGATCGGCTGGCCAGGGATGCTGAGTTTGTCCTGAGGCTGAGCAGGGAAGCTGAGGCCAATGGGATTGGTGGCTTCCTGTTCTGCGATCTACCGGACATTGACTGCACTACGTCAGCAGGTCGGCTCATCCTGGCTGTGATGGCCAGCGTGGCTGAGTTTGAGAGCAGGAGAATCAGTGAAAGGACCAAGGATGCACTAGCAGCAGCAAAGGCCCGTGGAGTGAAGCTTGGTGGAGTCCGCCCAGGGACACTACGAGAGAATCAGGCAGCAAAGGACAAGGCCACGATCGAAGCGGAGAAGCTAAGGGGTGTGCTGGTCCCCATGGTCTTGGCTGGTCTGTCACTCCGGGATATGGCTGCGGCTCTCAAGGGTGCTGGGAAGGTCACGAAGAATGGGGAAGCGCTCAGTCCGACACAGGTAAAGCGGCTGGTGGAGCGGTTGGGTTTGAGGTGATCTCATGTTGACAATTCTGGGCTGGGTGGGCCTGCAGATTAATCCGTAGGAGACTATTCATGCACCAACGCTTCTACTCCCATCACTGGCTGAAATTCTGACTATTAGGCTAAGTCGCTACAGTCGACTCTGTCTATAGAGATATGTACGCAAGGGCAAGTCGACGCTGTTGATTATTCACGTATCCTTCATCTGTTTGGCTGAGTTACATTGCGAAGAGCACGGGATGGATTTGGGATGCACTTGCTATCTGATGATGACTGGCTTAGCTGGGA
This sequence comes from Mesorhizobium carmichaelinearum, assembly GCA_943368365.1. Classification (GTDB taxonomy): domain Bacteria; phylum Cyanobacteriota; class Cyanobacteriia; order PCC-6307; family Cyanobiaceae; genus CALRKZ02. The sequence goes on along the minus strand of CALRKZ020000001.1, from coordinate 338,274 downwards.
CTTGCGGGTGCAAGAATTCGAACCCGTCTATGGACCTCAGAATAACAAGTCGAGCAATATTCGAAACACTCGGACCCAAAGAGACTAGCACAGCGAGGCATGAAAAGATAGTGGCCCATCGCTGAAGAAATAATAGCGCTTGATTGCTGAACTCGTCTTTAGCCAATTGATAGTATTCTCTTAGCCTCGGGATCTGCTCGTCAATCTGTATGCGCAACCATTTAATTGACTCAATGCCGTAGTAATAGTATCCGAGCTCCTTGTCTGCTAATGGCACCCAAACAAACTTATTGATCATAGCCTTAGATCTTTCCATGGTTGACTCAAGTTCTTGATCATGCGCGAACATGAGGGTCTCGTATAATGAAACGTGTTGATATAGCTGCAGTCGCTGAGCGTCTAGACTTTTTCTATTCTTTGCTATTAAACGCATGATGATCTGATTCTGTAGGTCATCTAGTAGCCTGCCCTGAAACCGTAGGATCTCTTTAAGAGTATTGATCCATAGGATCTCCATGGCTAACTCGTGTCCATTGCCTGAGAAGCTAATGAATTTACTCATAATCTTCAGCTCTTTTCCAGCTCTGCGATCCTGCTCAAGGAATGTATCGCTAGATGTGGGGTCTGTATAAGTATCACAGCTGTTAACCCCTGCTGTTGCGACTAGCTGAAAAAATTGGCTCCTATCGTCCGCAGGATATGAACCAATGGTCGAATCTAGTTCATTTTCTCTGTGACATTGATGGAACACCATAATGGGTATTCCATTGTAGTTTGCCGTCAAGATTCCTTTAGCATCACGTTTCACTATGGACTCGACTTGGCTCTGTATCATGTTATCTAGTGACTTGATAGAATCTCTCTTGATTTGATTTCCTTTTTTAGTGTCAAATGCTGGTATGCGATTTCTGCGAAATCTATTAACCCACTTCCGGTAAATCCTGACGTTGGTCTTGGTTTGATTTCGAGCAAGATCCCTGATTCTGCTTTGAAGATCAGAAGACGGTGCCAGCCAAAAGAATAGCTTTACAAGGTGTGGACCAATTGATTCAATGTTTACTGTGTACGAATCAAATAGCTCTGTCCCGGCAGGAACGATGAGGTTGTCGATTCGGTGATATGAAGATGATTTCTTTTCTGTCGCGATCGTTGCCATTGCTCTTTCAATCTGTGGTGATGCATCCAAGTAAGCTTCAGGGTTATTCTTCGCCATCCGGTTGGCCATATTCAGTAAGAGCCCTTTAACTCTTTCCCTATCCGAACCACTGTACACTTCAACTGCAAGAACCTTGTCGATTGAGAAGGCAAAGCCACGTGCAATCGTATTGACTCTTGACTCAAGCGGCTGATGTGTAAGCTCTCTAAAGAATGCTGCGTAATCTCCTTCATTGTCCTTGGAGAGTAGATCTTCATGAGTCTTTCTAGATGCCTCATCGGAAAATTCTACGAAGTCTTCGGAGGTGGTGCTTGGATTACTCATGGATTAAACTTGATATCATTGTTGGAGCTGTGGCGGCGGCTTGGCCGCCCAAGCTAGGCAGGCTGGGAAGATTATTCTAGCTAAAGCTTTTGAGTGAAACTGTTGTTCATTGGATGATTTCTTTAAATCACATCTCTGCAAGCTCTCTAGCTGTAAATCATGCTGCACCTCGGAATTGGATCTCTGGAAATCCATTGCATGGCATAATGGAAATCGGCCAGCAGGCATCAGTGTATTCAGCGGTGTGACAAGAAAATACACTTCACGATCAAAGGCAGCCGCTATAACCTGTGTCGTTAATGAGCAGGATCTAATGCCGCTGGAGGATGTTGGGAAACTAAATCATTCAGATGGGAGCTCGCTGGGTCTGTTATCCATTCTGCTGTTGGAGCTTCGGCGGCACAAGTAGCCATGAAGAACGTGGGTCGACCGTGAACCGCACTCCTGCTGGGGTCATTCCCTCACTAGATACACATGTGTGACTACATATTCGGGCCAGAGATCCAAGTGTGTTGATCTCTACTTCAGCTTTTCCGCCTTACCCTTGTCGTCAAGGGCTTTCCGCAGCTGTACAGGGGTGTGGCAATGCGAGTCCCGCTCTAGCTGTGTGGCAGGATCATCCGTCAGTCGAAATCCGCCTTAAGGACTTGGCTGGAAGGACTTAATGATCTTGTTCAGCAAGCCCCGTGGTGGTATTGAGGGGAGAAGTGAATCTTTTCTAAGAGAGGGAGATTACGGCGTGAACGCAAAAACTCCGTCATTAACCTTAACTCGCACGTCCTTATCTGAGTCAATTGTCCATGTACCTTCATACTGTGTACCGTTTAGCAGCACCTCTGCTCGCTTGTCGTTCCAGAGGACTATCGATCTAACCATGCCATTAGGCTCCTCTAGATCAATTACTCTTTGACCGCTAAAGTTAATTCTTGTTGAAATCATGCATGGCGTTCGGATAAGGTCACTTCCTGCGCGAGCTTGCTGAAACCAGCAGTTTGTATCTTTCTTCTGGCTTGGCTCTTGTGGGCGAGGAGGCGGTTCTGATTCTCTCGGCAGCAGAGGTATAGGTGCGGGAGTCGCTGCAATGGATTTAGGTGGTGTTGGTTTGGCAATGAATTTTTCAACGGCACTAGAAGCGATGGCAAAGTTTAAGCCTTCACTATCCCTAAGTTTGAATGTGGCAACTCCAACTACGCAGCCTGACTTGTCAAGGACTGGCCCACCAGAATTGCCTGGGTTGATTGCGGCATCAATCTGAAGAAGATCTCCGTTCTCCCTTATACTGCTGACCACGCCGCGACTTAGGCTAAACTCAAGCCCTCTAGGAGCGCCAATCGCTATGATATCACTTCCTATGCTTGGCTTGTCGCGTTTTAGTTTTAGCGGCGTTCCTTTTGTTCCTTTGACTTGTAACAGTGCCAGGTCAGCTGTATGTGTATCTCCTGAATCCTGAGCTACCACAACTGCTTCGTCTTGGCTTCCGTCGCTCCACTTAACCTTTACCACCAGAGAGTCTTCTGGCACATGAGAGTTTGTGATCATAAGTGTATTGCCATCTTGATGTCGTATCACAAAAGCGCTGCCTTGGCCATCGTCTGTCTCAACAACTGCCACACCACTTTTTGATTGATCAAATAATGATTCAGGTGTTAGATTCTGGATTGTGCATTCTGGGGCTGGTGGAACTGGTATGCGATTAGCTTGATTCTGATTAGGTGGTGGTGTGGCGCAGCTAGTAAGGCTTAGCTGAAGAGCTAAGACTGTGGCCTCTAATCTTGGTGGCTTCCAATACATTTCATCATTCCACGCTTGATGGCATTCTGGCCCCAGCTAGTCGATACATGCGGATGAATCCTTTGCTCTAAAACTAAGAGCAAAGCAATGCTTGGCTTCCTCTAATTTAGCTCCGTGTATTGCATGAAGTAGTTTCGAAATATGAGAAAACACTATCGAACTCACGGCTAGCCGATCAGCGATCCTTATGTCAAGTTCACAAGCTGACATGTACGGCAAGAGTGCTGCCAATAGCTTTGCCAATAGCCCTGATTGATTCCCGATCAGCAACCAGATGAAAAGGCCTGGGGTGACTAGCTTTTGCCTCAGCCGGCGATGTGACGGATCAGGTCGAGGCACTTGCAGGAGTAGCCCCACTCGTTGTCGTACCAGGCCACCACCTTCACGAAGGTGTCGGTGAGGGCGATGCCGGCGCCGGCATCGAACACCGAGGTGCAGGTCTCGCCGAGGAAATCGGTGGACACCACTTCGTCTTCGGTGTAGCCGAGGATGCCGGCGAGAGGGCCGTCGGCGGCGGCCTTCATGGCGGCCTTGATCTGGTCGTAGCTGGCGGGCCGCTCCAGGTTCACGGTGAGATCCACCACCGACACGTCGGGGGTGGGCACGCGGAAGGCCATGCCGGTGAGCTTGCCGTTGAGCTCGGGGATCACCTTCCCCACGGCCTTGGCCGCACCGGTGGAGGAGGGGATGATGTTCTGGCCGGCGCCGCGGCCACCGCGCCAGTCCTTCACCGAGGGGCCATCCACGGTTTTCTGGGTGGCGGTGGTGGCGTGCACGGTGGTCATCAGGCCGTCCCTGATGCCGAAGGCGTCGTGCAGCACCTTGGCCAGTGGCGCCAGGCAGTTGGTGGTGCAGGAGGCGTTGGAGACGATGTCCTGGCCGGCATAGGTGGTGTGGTTCACCCCCATCACGAACATCGGCGTGTCGTCCTTGGAGGGGGCGGAGAGCACCACCTTCCTCGCGCCGGCTTCGATGTGGGCGCGGGCGGTGGCGTCGGTGAGGAAGAAGCCGGTGGATTCGAGCACCACGTCGACCCCGAGCTCGCCCCAGGCGAGGTTCTTCGGATCACGCTCGGCGCTGACGCGGATCGTGCGGCCGTTGACGATCAGCTGACCGTTCTCCACGCTCACCGTGCCGCGGAAGCGGCCGTGGGTGGAATCGTGGCGGAGCATGTAGGCGATGTAGTCGACATCGATGAGGTCGTTGATCCCCACCACCTCGAGGCCCTCGAGTTCGAGCGAGCGACGGAACACCAGCCGCCCGATGCGACCGAAGCCATTGATGCCGACGCGAATCGTCATGGGCTGCCCTGCCTGTCTGCACAGCCGGCGATCCTACCGACGGGTGTTCAGGGGATCCTCTGGAGGAAGCCCTGGATCACCAGGGAGTTGGAGATGTCGATGAAGAAGCCCGACACCAGCGGCACCACCAGGAAAGCCCGCTCGGCGGCGCCGTAGCGGCCCGCCACGGCGGCCATGTTGGCCATGGCTGTGGGGGTGGCGCCGAGAGAGAAGCCGCCGAAACCGGCGCACACCACCGCCGCCTCGTAGTCGCGTCCCATGGCGGGGAACACGAGCAGGCAGGCGTAGAGGCCTGCCACCAGGAACTGGGCGGCGAGGATCACGAGCAGGGGCCCCCCCAGGCCGGCCAGGCCCCAGAGCTGCAGGCTCATGAGCGACATGGCCAGGAAGATGCCCAGCGACACCTCCGACACCAGCGCCAGGGCGGGGGTGTGGGCGGGCCAGGGAATCGTCGGCAGCAGCCGCGGCACGGTGTTGGTGATCAGGATCGCCGCGAAGAGGCAGCACACGAACAGCGGCAGCTTGCTGCCGAGGGCGGCCAGGCCCTCCTGGAGCAGCTCCCCCAGCGCCAGGCTCACGTTGAGCCAGAAGAGGGTGGCCAGCAGGCGGAAGCTGGTGATCGGGGCGGGATCGTTGCGGCCGGGTTCCCTGCCCTCGGCCGGGCCCGCCTGGTCGTTTTCGGCGGTCGCCGCGGCGGCGCTTGTTGGTGTGCGCAGCTGGTGGCGGCGGATCAGCAGGCGGGCGATGGGGCCGCCCATCAGGGAGGAGAGCACCAGGCCGAAGGTGGCGCAGGCCACGCCGATCTCCAGCGCGTTGGCGATGCCCTGCTGTTCGGCGAAGCGCGGCGCCCAGGCGATGGCGGTGCCGTGGCCGCCGATCAGCGCCACCGAGCCGGCCAGCAGGCCGATGACCGGATCGAGGCCGAGCAGGGAAGCCATGGCGACGCCGGTGAGGTTCTGCACCACCAGGAATCCGATCGTGAGGGCCACCAGAATCGCCAGGGGCCGACCGCCGGCGAGCAGGGTGCTCACGTCGGCATTGAGGCCGATGCCGGCGAAGAAATAGAGGAGCAGGAAATCCCGGCTGGCCAGATCGAAGCCGATCTCGAGGCCGGTGAGCGCGTGCACCAGGGCCAGCAGCAGGCACACCAGCAGACCGCTGCTCACGGGCTCGGGAATGCTGAACTCCCGCAGCAGACGCACGCGCCGGTTGAGCAGCTTGCCGGCGGCCAGCACCATGATGGCCACGTTGAAGGTGGCAAAGCCGGCGAGCTGCATGGGGCGGGGGCTCCAGGATGCGGCGGAAGCCTAGGGGGGGGAATGGCGGGGGCTCCCCGACCATGTCACCGAACTCCCCGCTGGACCCTGTTGGGATCTCTGTGATGGGGGAGTTCAGCAAGGAAGGGATGCCATGGGTCCCCCCTCCCCTGTGCTGCGCCTGTGCCGGATGCACCAGTCCTGCGAGTCCTGCGAGATGGGCAGCACCAAGCTCGGACCGCTCTGGTTGCTGGATGGGGCCTGGGGCCGATGGCCGAAGCCGGCGTGTCCCCAACGGTCCGTTGACACACCGTTCGCAGCTCTTTGGCCAGGTTGGTCGTCAGGAGAACGTGATGCGTAGTTGAGGTTCTTGTCATTGCGATTCGTATCGATATGGGTCGCCATGTCGCGACAATGCCTCTACAGTAAAAAATCTGAAAGCGGTGCAGGTCGCCCCAAAAGTTGCCAGCATTGGCTCTATGGCTGGTCGCTGTAGAGCCATCGAAATAGTGGATGACACGGGGAGGAAGTGTCTTCGGCGACCATCCAGTCGCGAAGAGAAGGGATGTTTCTGCGGCAGCGATTCTGGGCATTCACCGCAACTCTGATGTTCACGATCGGGCGTTGGTGCTGCATGTCAAGGGCTGCAGGCCGATCAGGGTGGGTTGCCACCTGATGGAGGTTGGGTTTTACGCAGAACGTTTTTTGACCGGTCGGAAAATCACCACTGGAGCAAGACCATGCGAATCGCTGTTGTTCAAAGACCGCCGGTCCTGCTGAATCGTTCGGCTACGATCGACGCCGCCGTAGTTTCGATCCGGGAGGCCGCGTCGAATGAAGCCCGGCTTGTGGTGTTTCCGGAGGCGTACATTCCGGGATATCCGGCATGGATCTGGAGGCTGCGGCCCGGTGCCGATATGTCGCTCGCGGAAACGCTTCACGCGCAGCTTCTCGCCAACGCCGTCAGCCTCGATGGCAACGATCTCGTGCTGCTTCGCGAGGCGGCCAAGGAGCACGCAGTAACGGTCGTCTGCGGCATTGACGAGCGGGACGCGGAATTCAGTCGCGGCACGATCTACAACACGGTTGTTGTGATCGGGCCAGAGGGAGAGCTGCTGAACCGGCATCGAAAACTCATGCCGACGAACCCGGAGCGCATGGTGTGGGGATTCGGCGATGCTTCAGGCCTGAGGGTGCTCGATACGGCTTGCGGCCGGATCGGCGGGCTGATCTGCTGGGAAAACTACATGCCGCTGGCGAGATTCTCGCTTTATGCGCTTGGCGTCGAGATTTATATCGCCCCAACCTATGATTCTGGTGACAAGTGGATTGGCACCCTGCAGCATATTGCACGCGAGGGCGCATGCTGGGTCGTCGGTAGCGGAATGGCCTTTCGGGCCGATGATATCCCGGACTCCGTTCCCGGTAAGTCGGAGCTGTATCCCAATGCCGACGAATGGATCAATCCTGGAGACTCCGTGGTGATCGAACCTGGCGGAAGGATTGTGGCTGGGCCGATGCGGCGTGAACTGGGCATTCTGTACGCCGAGGTCGATCTTGAGCGTGTTGGCATCGCCCAGCGGAGTCTTGATGTCGCGGGGCATTACTCGAGACCCGACATCTTTCGGTTGATGGTGAACACAAAGGCGCTCCGTCCCGTTGACTTCGAGGCAACTCAGTGACTGCCGTACGGCTAACGAGGCACTGGCTCAAAGTCGCTGAGAACACGAGCATTCGATCGGGTCAAAACCACTGGGTTCAGCCAAGAGGGATGCCATGGGAGCCACTGCTGCGGGATGAGGCGCTCAAGGCCACGTGCAGTGCTCAATCAGGACGACATCAGAGTGATGGACAGCCAATGGACTCCGATGCTCCGCCCCCTGCAGGCCGTGTCCCCTCCAGCGCGCCCATTCCCGGCTTGATGGCGTTGGGGAACGCCAGGTCACGCCCCGACGCCGAGTTTCGCCCGAACTCATCAATGAACCGGTAGCTCCGGGTATGGCGAACGCCATGGAGCACGCCCTCGGCCTTGGCCCTTCCCGACATCGCCGGGAGTCATGGTCAGGGTCTCGGGGGCACGGCGCTCGGTGCGATCCGCTTCCAATCCGATCGGCCGGGCATGATGAGCCACCGAGGTCTTCGTTCTTCCGCCGCCCGCCATGACGCTCTCCGCCGCGGACCGCGAGGCCTTCCAGCACGATCCCTGCCTGCCGGGCCATCCCGACCCCTATCCCACCTATGCCGCTCTGAGCGCCGAAAGCCCCCTGCACTGGTGTGAAGGGCCGCAGATGTGGATCATCCTCGGCCATCCCGAGGCCGTGGCTCACATGCACGATCCCCGCTGCAGCCGCCAGCGCCATCTCGACAAGCTGATCGATCGCTTCGGCAGCGGCCACGTCTTCCACGACCAGAAGCTCGACATCCCCTACATGGATGGCGAGCCCCATGCGCTGGTTCGCCACCATGTGATCGAGGCCTTCCGCGCCATCGACATCCCGCGGCTCGAGGCCTTCACCCAGCACTTCATCGCCGCACGGCTCGATTCGATCTCCCCGGGCGAACCGTTCGATCTGGTGCCCCTGTTGGCCGATCCGCTGCCGGTGGCCGTCACCAGTGAGCTGATCGGAGTTCCTGCCGACCTGCAGCAGGAGCTGCTCAGGCATGTGCCCTCCTTCGTGCGTGCCCGTGGACTGACGCAGACCGAGAAGACCACGGCCGACGGTGACGACGCCATCGCCATCTACCGCGAGTTCTTCCTGCCCCTGATCCATCAGCGCCGCGCCAACCCCCAGAACGATCTGCTCAGTCGCCTGATGGTGAATCCCCGTGGGGGCACCCCCGTGAGCGATGAGCAGCTGCTGCTGTTCATCTCCAGCAACTTCTACAGCGCCAGCGTGTTCACCCTGCGCCTGCTCGTGGGCACGATCGCCGCTGCGATGGCCGGTCATCCCGCCGCGTTCGCCCGCCTGCGGGACGACGGCTCCCTGGTGGGTCCGGCGCTGGAGGAGGTGCTGCGCTGGGAGCCGCCGGCCCAGGCGCTCAATGCCAGCGCCGCCACCGAGCCGATCGAACTGGCGGGCCAGGCCATCCCCGCCGGCGATTCGCTCACGGCCCTGGTGGGCGCGGCCAACCGCGATCCCCGCGTGTTCGATGATCCCCATGGGTTCCGGATCGAGCGGGATCCCAATCCCCACCTGAGCTTCGCGCCGGGGCTGCACCAGTGCCTCGGCCGCCAGCTCGCCCGCCTGCAGGGACGGGCCGTGCTCGAAGCCTTCCGGCAACGCTTCTCGGCCATCCACTGTCAGGAGCAGGCCTCCCATCGCCTGGTGGGTGATCGCTTCCGGGGTTTTGATCGGCTGATCCTGGAGGTGGAGTGAGCGCTTGGATCTGAGCCGGCCGGTACCCGGGCCCCTGCCGCCGCTCGCCCTGCTGGCCGGGGCCGTGGCCGTGAGCGTGGCCAATCCCTACTACAGCCAGTCGCTGCTGCCGCCGCTCGCCGCCGATCTGGGCCTAGCCGCCGGCACCGCCGTGCTGGTGCCGGCGGCCACCCAGTGGGGCCTGGCCCTGAGCCTGCTGCTGCTGCTGCCCCTGGGGGATCGGCTGGAGCGGCGCCGTCTGCTGGTGGGGGCTGCCGGTGGCATGGCCCTGGCCTGCCTGGCGATCGTGCTGGCGCCCGGCTTCTCCCTCCTGCTCCCCGCCTTCTTCCTCGTGGGCCTGTGTGCCCTGGTGCCCTATCTGCTGCCGCCCTTCGTGGCCGAACTCACGCCGGAATCGCACCGTGGGCAGGTGCTCGGGACCCTGCTCAGCGGTCAGTTCGGCGGGTTGCTGCTCTCGCGGAGCTTCAGCGGCCTGCTGGCGGAAGTGGCCGGCTGGCGCACCATCTATCTGGTGTCGGCGCTGCTGATGGTGGGCGTGGCGGTGTTGTTCCGCAGCCGGCTGCCCCGCCAGATCCCCTCTCAACCCAGGGGCTATCTGGCCCTGCAGCGCTCCCAGCTCCAGCTCTGGTTCCGCTATCCGCCGTTGCGCCAGGCCTGCCTGCGCCAGGCCCTGCTGTTCGGCGCCTTCATGGCCACCTGGAGCGCCCTCGCCCTGGAGCTGGCGGCGCCGCCCTGGCGGTTCGGGCCGGCGGCGATCGGTGCCTTCGGACTGGTGGGGCTGGTGAGCATCGCCGCGGCCCGGCCGATCGGCCGTCTGGTGGATCGCCACGGCCCCCGGCCGATCGTGCGGGCCGGCTGCCTGCTGGGCCTGGCCGGTCTGCTGCTGCTGGCGTTCGGATCCGGCTCCCTGCCGGCCCTGGTGATCGGGATGGCCTGTCTCGATCTGGGCGTGCAGGGCACCTTCGTGGCCCATCAGACCACCGTGTTCTCCCTGGATGCCGAGGCGCGCACCCGCCTGGGCACCTGGCTGTTCTTCACGGCCTACCTGGGCGCGGCGCTCTGCTCGGCACTGGTGGCCCGCTTCTGGGCCAGCTGGCACTGGCATGGCAACGCCCTGTTCGCCGTCGGCCTCGTGCTGGTGGCCCTGCTGATCCCGGCCTCCGACTGATGCAGGCGCTGCCGCCCTCGCTACCAGTGAGGGAACCCCGGCTCGCCCGAGGCCTGGGCTGATCCGTTGCGCGGAGCTTCCATGACCATCCCATCGCCCGGCGACGTCCGCATCACGATCGGCACCGATGGCCCCTCCCGGATCAGCGGCGCCGTGCCCCTGGTCGAGCAGTGCATCGTGGTGAACGCCGCCGCTGCGGCCGCTCCGCCAACAAGCCGTTCTGCGATGGCTCCCATGGTTCCTGACGTGGAGGTGGCGCTGGCGGTGCTGGAGCGGAACGGCCGCTGGCTGCTCCAGCTCCGCGACGACATCGAGGGCATCGTCTTCCCCGGTACCTGGGCTCTGTTCGGCGGACACCTCGAACCGCAGGAAACGCCGCTCCAGGCCCTGCAGCGCGAACTGCTGGAGGAGATCCGCTGGCGAGCGGGCGACCTGCCCTTCTGGTTCAGCCACCACGATCCCCGTCGCATCGCCCATGTCTTCCGGGCCCCGCTGCCGGTGCCCCTGGAGGCCCTGGAGCTCTGCGAGGGTCAGGACATGGTGCTCGCCGGGTTGGACGAGCTGCGCAGCGGCTCGGTCTGGAGCCCCAGGCGGCAGGAGGCGCGTCCGCTTGCTCCCTCCCTGCAGCTGGCGGTGCGGGAGTGGGAACGGCTGGGATGATCGGGTCCGTCGCGGAAGCCTCCCTGCTGGCACACCACGCCGACCGCGACCCGAGCGGAGCCTTCGTGGCCCGCTTCGAGCTGCCGCCGAGCGGCTCCGGCCCGTTAAACGGCCTGAGCTTCGCGGTGAAGGATCTGATCGATATGGCGGGCTGGACGACCGGCTGCGGCAACCCCAGCTGGCGGCACTCCCATCCCCCCGCGGCCGTCCATGCCGTGTGCGTCGAGCAGCTGCTGGCCCTCGGTGCCCGCTGTGTGGGCAAGACGGTGAGCGATGAGCTGGCCTTCGGCCTGCTCGGCCGGAATCATTTCGACGGCACGCCGCTCAATCCCCGCGCTCCCGATCGCGTGCCGGGCGGCTCCTCGAGCGGCTCGGCCTCGGCGGTGGCCTGCGGCCTGGTTGATTTCGCCCTCGGCACCGACACCGGCGGTTCGGTGCGTGTTCCCGCCAGCCACTGCGGCATCCTCGGCCTGCGGCCATCGCACGGGTTCATCTCGCTCGCCGGCGTGAACCCCCTGGCGCCCAGCTTCGACACGGTGGGCCTGTTCGCCGCCCGGCTCGATGTGCTGCAGCGGGTGGCGGCAGGCCTGCTGGCCTGCGAATCGGTGGCGGCGGCGGAGCCCGCCCGGGTGTTCCTGCTGCGGGACGCCCTGGCCCTGAGTGATCCGGAAGTGCGGCAGGCCCTCGAGGAACCGCTGCGGCGGCTGCGCCAGCGCTTCGGCTCCCGCCTGCAGGAGATCTCCCTCCACGAGCTGGGCCGGCCCGATCCGGAAGGCGCAGCCGTGGAGGAGATCCTCCAGAGCTGGTGCGACACCTACTGCGTGCTGCAGTGGGCGGAGATCCGCAGCTGTCTGGGCAGCTGGATCGATCAGGCCAGGCCGGAGTTCGGCCCCGCCACCGCCGCCAGCTTCGCCCTCACCACCCAGCTCGACCGCCGGCGCATCGCCGGGGCCGTGGCGTGGCGCGAGCGCGCCTTCCGGCGGATCCGCCGCGCACTCGGCCCCGCCGATCTGCTCGTGATGCCCACCACCCCGGCGCTGCCACCACGCCTGGATGCCCCGCTCCCCACCCGCGCCTCGCGGGCTGCCGGCGGCAGCACCTACTACCCCCGCACCCTGGCGCTCACCAGCCTGGCCGGCATCGCCCGCCTGCCCCAGCTGTCGCTGCCGCTGGGCGAGGCGGACGGGGTGCCGGTGGGCCTCTCGCTGCTGGCCGCCCATGGCCAGGACGCCTTCCTGCTGGAGGCGGCCGCCAGCTTCCTCTGAAGCGGTCAGGGCCGCAGCAGGGCGCCGAGCGGCATCGCCAGCAGGGCCACCGCCAGGGCCGCCAGGGCCATCGCCACCGAGGCCGCCGCGCCGGTGAGTTCTCCCTCGCGCAGGGCCTGGGCGGTGCCCTGGCCGCTGGAGATCGTGCCGAGGGCCAGCCCCCTGGCCAGGGGGCTGCGGATTCCCATCCGGCTCAGCAGGGCCGGTCCCACCACCGTGCCCAGCAGGGCGGAGGCCACCACGATGCCCGCCACCACCGGCGGATCGGCTCCCACGCCGCTCGCCAGGGCGATGGCCACCGGAGCCGTGGCGCTCTTCAGCCCGAGCGCGCCCTGCAGCGGGGCCGCGAGCCCCAGCAGCCGGGCGAGGCCCACCCCCGTGAGCATCGCCACCAGCGTGCCGCCCAGCACCGCTCCCCCCACCCGGAGTCCGTGGTCGATCAGCACCTGCCGGTGGCGGTGGAGGGGCAGCGCCAGCGCCACGGTGGCGGGCCCCAGCCACCAGGTGATCGCGGCGCTGGCCTCCCGGTAGCCCTCCAGCCCGATGCCGCTCAGCGTGATGGCCAGCATCACCAGCGGCGTGCTCAGCAGCACCGGCACCGTGAGCGGGGAGGGATGGCGGCGGCCGATCCAGCGGCTGAGGCCGTAGGCCGCCACCGTCACCCCCAACCCGAACAGCAGGGGCATCACGGCGAGGCCATCGGTTTGCCCGGCGACGCCTGCCAGGCACCGATCCAGCCCGCCGCGGCGAGGCCCGCCGCCGTGCTCAGCCCGATCACCAGCAGCAGGGCCAGGCCGTGTTCCCGCAGCAAGGCCCCATAGGCCAGCAGCCCCACGGCGATCGGCACGAAGAAGAAGGCCAGGTGGCGGTTGAACAGCCCGGCGCCGGTGCCGATCCATGCCTCCCGCACCAGCCCCGTGCTGAGCAGCAGGCTCAGCAGCAGCATGCCCACCAGGTTCGAGGGGAGGGCCAGCGGCAGGTGGGGGGCCAGAGCCCGGGCGAGCTGGTCGAGCCCCACCAGCGCCCCGATCTGCAGCACCAGGCGGGTGGCTCCCGCCAGCGCAGCCCTCGTCCGACCGTTCACAGCACCATCACCGCCGGGCGGCCGTGGCCCTGCTCCTCGCACAGCTGCCAGTAGGTGTCGAGCCGGGCCTTGCCGAACACGATGCTGGCGATGCCGCCCTCCGCGTCGAGGTTGAGGTTGGCGCCGTGGATGTGCCAGCGCACCCGGGTGTCGTTCTCCAGGATCTGAAGGGTGTGCACCGAGGAGGCCGGCTCGAACAGGAACGATCCCGCCCGGTTCACGAAATCCGACTCCAGGTATTTCCACGACCCCGAGAAGGTGTGACCCCAGACGCTGCCGGTGTGCATGTGCATCGGGCTCTCGAACCCGGCCTGGAACACGTTCTCGGTGACCCAGATGTTGTCAGAGGGGAACACCTGCAGCACCCGCAGCAGATTGCCCCCACCGATGTCCACGAAGGGGAGATCATCGGCCCCGATGTGCACGGCCGTGGGTGCCCGATGCACCCACTCCCGCTTGATCGGGCGGTCGCCATCCGGACTGGTGAGCATGGTCGAGACTGTGCTGCGGGTGGGCCTGGTCTTCATCCTGCACCGTGCCGCCCGCTCCCATGCCCTTCCATGGCCCCGCCCTCACCCGGCCCCTGGCCCTCGAGGATCCGCTGGCGCTCGGTCTGGGGCGGGATCCCACGGCCGTGGCCCTGCAGGATCTCACCACCGCCCTCGGCTGGGCCGAGCTCGACCGCCGCACCGAACGGCTGGCCCGCTCCTACCGGGCCCTGGGCCTGCGCCGCGGCGATCGGCTGGCCTCGCTGATCCCCAACCGGGTGGACCTGGTGGTGCATTACCTGGCGGGTCTGCGCAGCGGCCTGGTGCTCACCCCGCTCAACTACCGCTACGTGCCCCCCGAGATCGACCATGCCCTGCGGGTGAGCGGGGCCGCCGCGCTGGTGTTCCATGCGGAGCGGCAGGACGACATCCGCGCCTGCACGCAGACAGCCTCGCTGCGGCTGGGTCTGATCAGCGTCGACGAGCGGGGCGGCCTCGACGCCTTCCTCGACGCCAATCCCGGCACGGCGGAACCCTGGCCGGAGCATGCGCCCGAGGATCCCTGCTTCCTCTACTTCACCTCCGGCAGCACCGCCAAGCCCAAGGGTGTCACCCACAGCCGCGCCAGCTACGGCGCGATGCTGGCCTCGCTGCTGCAGGCCATCGAACTCGGCGCTGGCGATCAGGTGCTCACCGGCAGTTCCCTGGCCCACATCGCCTCCTCCGGCCTGGCGCTGGCGGCCCTCACGGCCGGCGTGCCGGTGGCGCTGGCGAGCAACCTCGACGCCCCCACCCTGGAAGCGCTGCTGCGGCGGGTGCGGCCCTCGGTGCTGCTGCTCCTGCCGGCCGTGCTCTTCGCCCTGGTGCGTGACCGCCAGCTGCAACCCGGTGATCTGGCCTCGATCCGCCTCTGCATCTCCGGCGGCGACAAGGTGCCCCACCAGCTGCAGGAGGAATTCCGCGCGCAGAGCGGCTTCTCGATCGATGAGTGCTACGGCATGACCGAGATCGGCTACGCCACGATCTCGCCGCCCTCGCTTCCGATCCGGATCGGCTCGGTGGGCCGGCTCTGCCCCGGCTTCCACGCCTGCCTCCGCGATGAGAGCGGCCGTGAGGTGCCCGAGGGCCACCAGGGCCGCCTCTGGATCCAGGCCCCCTCCACCCTGGTGGGCTATTGGGCCGATCCAGAGGCCACGGCCGCCACGATCAGCGAGGGGTGGGTCGACACCGGCGACGAGATGCGCGTCGACGGCGACGGTTACCTCTGGTTCTGCGGCCGACGCAAGCAGATCATCGTGCACGACGGCTCCAACATCTGTCCCCAGGACGTGGAGGAAGCCCTGGCCGAGCACCCCGCCGTGGGCCTGGCGGGCGTGATCGGCATCCACGACCCGGTGCATGGCGAGAACGTGCGCGCCTATGTGACCCTGCAGAGTGGTCAGCCGGTGCCCAGCGAAGACGAGCTGATCGCCTTCGCACGGGCCCGGGTGGGCTACAAGGCTCCCGAGGAGGTGCGGGTGCTGGCGGAGATGCCGCTCAACGTCACCGGCAAGACCGATCGCCTGGCGCTGCGGCAGCTGGCCGTCGATGCGCTCCACGCTCCCTGACGATGGGCTTTGATCCACGCAGCTGGGCCGGCGCGCCGCCCCGGGGCCGTCAGGTCACCGCCAACCTCGATGCCCTGCTGGCCGAGAACGAGGCGCTGCGCCGGGAGGTGGCGGTTCTGCGTCAGCAACTCAGCCGCCTGCAGGCGCGCGGCCCGCAGGTCGGGGGCGGCGCCGGCCGGCCCGGCGTCACCAGCGGTTCGGCTCCGGCCATCGGCGCCGAGCAGGTGCGGCGCTGGGCCGACGCGCTCGAGCGCCAACCCCGCTGGCGTGAACTGCGGGTCGGCGCCTCGATGCGCACGGCGGGCGTGGTGGCGTTCACGGGCCTGCGGGGGCTGCTCGAGGAACTCGAGCGCCGCTCCCCCGGCCTCGATCGCGACCTGCGCCAGGCCCTGCACGGTCCGCAGAGCAAGGCCCGGCTGGCGGTGCGGGCGGCCTTCGCGCTCTATGGCAGGCGCGCCCCGGAGTGGCTCACGGAAGCCCCAGACCGGGTGGTGAACGACCTGCTGGAGCGGATCGCCGTTCTCGAGGAGGCCGCCCGGCAGGCCGGCTCCAGCCACGATGGGCCCCGCCAGGAGCCTTCGGATGCGCGCGCCGCAGCCGCCGACGATCCCGAGCGGGCCGCAGCCCTCGCCCTGCTCGGGCTGCGGCGGGGGGCTTCCCGTGAGGCCGTCAAGCGCGCCCATCGCCGCCTCGTCAAGACGCATCATCCCGATCGCGGCGGTGACGCCGACACGTTCCGGCGGATCCACGCCGCCTATCAGTTGCTGCTCGCCTGAGCCCCGCCCTCCTCCACCGCCTCCAGTTCCCCCCGCTCCACCGCCTGCCGCAGGGCCGCGTGGTCGGCCTCGGTCTGGTCGGCGTAGGCCACCGCGAATGCCGCGATCGCGTCCTCGATGCGCTCGCTCCCGCCCAGATAGCCGGCGATCGTGGCGGCATCGCCGCCGCGGGCGTGGGCGCGCGCCAGGCTCCAGCCGCAATAGTCGGCGTACTGGTGCAGCCGGGCGGCCGAGATCCCCTCGATCGGATACGACATCTTCATGTCCCGCAGCTGACGCACGTAGTAGTCGTCGCCGGCCGGATCGCGGAACCAGCCCAGGAAGATGTCGCTCGAGGCCTGCAGCAGACGCTTGCCCACCACCACCCGCTCGCCCTGGTTGGCGTAGCGGCTCGGGGTCGTGTAGAGCTCCAGCGCCGGTCTGCACGCCTGCTTGATCTGAAGGATGAGCGGATCGCCGTCGGCCGACACCAGCAGCGCCACGTAGCAGCGGGTGCCCACGCTGCCGATCCCCACCACCTTCACCGCCAGGTCGGCCAGCCGGTAGCGATCGAGGAGCACGCGCCGCTCCTCCGGCAGGGAATCGCGGTAGCGGCTGAACGCCGCGCTCAGCCGCTCCTCCCAGTCGGTCTCCAGCCCATGGCCGTAGCAGGCGGGCTGATCAAGGATGCGGTAGCCGCCCTCGGTGAGGGTCGTGATCCTCGGGAACACGTGGTCGTTGATGCGCCGCCGCGCCTTGGCGATCACCTCCCGGCGCAGGCGTCGGGTATCGGCGTCGGGGGCATCGTCGACGATCGCTTCGGCGTCGAAGCGTTCGTACCACACCTCCAGGGGGCTCATCGCCGCCAGTGCCCGCAGCCGGCGGCGGTAGGACCCCACGCATTCCCGGGCAGCCCGGAGGCAGTCGCTCTCGGCCAGGTCGTTGTCGCGCCCGGCCAGCACGAAGCTGGTCGCCAGGCGCTTCACGTCCCATTCCCATGGAGCCGGGTGGGTCTCGTCGAAATCGTTCAGATCGAAGATGAGGTTGCGCTCGGGTGTGGCGAACAGGCCGAAGTTGAGCAGGTGGCAGTCGCCCGCCGCCTGCACGGGGATCCCGCTGTGCGGCTGTGCGGCGAGATCGGCCGCCATCAGCGCGGCGGCGCCCCGCAGGAAGGCGAAGGGGCTGGCCAGCATGCGGCCTCGCCGCAGCGGCAGCAGGGAGGGCAGGCGTCCCTGGTTCGAGGCCTCCAGCAGGGCGATCGGGTCACGGCCCGCCGCCGGCTGCCAGTGCGCCTGGGCCGAGCGGGTCAGCCGGCTGCGGTGCGCCTTGCCCTGCTCCTGGCGCTTGCGGCGATCGGCCAGCGACTGGGCTTCCGTCATTGTGCGTCGCCCGCGTGGTAGCTGCTGCGCACCAGCGGGCCGCTGCGCACCTGGCTGAAGCCCATCGCGCGGGCGATCCGGCCCAGCTCATCGAACTCCGCCGGCCTCCAGTAACGGGCCACCGGGATGTGGGCCAGCGAGGGGCGCAGATACTGTCCCAGCGTGACCCGCTGGCAATCGGCCGCCCGCAGATCGCGCAGCGCCTCCACCACCTCCTGGTGGCTTTCCCCAAGCCCCAGCATCAGGCCGCTCTTGGTGGGGATCGCCGGGGCCAGCTCCCGCGCGGCCGCCAGCAGGGCCAGCGAGCGTTCGTAGGTGGCGCCGCGGCGCACCTCCCCCTGCAGGCGCCGCACCGTCTCCAGGTTGTGGTTGAAGCAGGCCGGCCGGGCCGCCAGCACGGCGGCGAGCCGCTGGCGCTGGGCGCGGATCGCCTCCCCCCCGTCGCGATGGCCGCCCCAGAAATCCGGGGTGAGCACTTCGATCGCCACCGCCGGCCTCCGGCGTCGGATCGCCGCCATGGTGCCGGTGAACAGTTCTGCGCCGTGGTCGGCCAGATCGTCGCGGGCGACGGCGGTGAGCACCACGTAGCGCAGGTCGAGCGTTGCCACCGCCTCGGCCACCCGTTCGGCCTCGGCGGCATCGAACGGGGCCGGCGCCGCGCCCTTGTCCACCTGGCAGAAGGCGCAGCTGCGGGTGCAGACCGGCCCTCCCAGCAGGAACGTGGCGGTGCCCGCGGCGTAGCACTCACCTCGGTTGGGGCAGCGCCCCTCCTCGCAGATCGTGTGCAGCCGCTGCTGCTTCACCACGCCCTGCACGGTCTCCAGGGCGGAGGCGTTGCCGATCGGCCGCCGCAGCCAGGCCGGCAGACGCTCGGCGGGCGGGATGGCGCTGTAGCGGCTGGTGGTGGGGCTCATGGCTGGCGGGCTCACTCCATCCGGCGGCGGCCTTCCAGGGCGCGGGCCAGAGTCACCTCGTCGGCATACTCCAGCTCGCTGCCCACGGGCAGGCCGTAGGCGATGCGGCTCACCTCGCAGAACGGCCGCAGCAGCCGGGCCAGGTAGAGGCTGGTGGTGTCGCCCTCCACGCTGGGCGTGAGCGCCAGGATCACCTCGCCCGTGCCCTCGCGATCGACTCGCTCCACCAGCGGCTGGATGCGCAGCAGCTCCGGGCCGATGCCGTCCATCGGTGAGATCAGTCCCCCCAGCACGTGATAGCTGCCCCGGTACTCCCGGGTGCGCTCGAGGGCCAGCAGGTCGCGGGAATCGGCCACCACGCAGATCTGGCCGTTGCGGCGGTCCTCGCTGCGGCAGATCTCGCAGAGGGGTTCGGCGGAGAGATGGAAGCAGCGGCTGCACTGTCCCACCTGGCTGCGGGCGGCCAGCAGCGCGTCGGCGAAGGCGCGGATCTGCTCCTCCGGCTGGCGCAGCAGATGCAGGGCCAGGCGCTGGGCGGTGCGCGGCCCGATGCCGGGCAACCGTTCGAACTGATCGATCAGCCGGGCCAGGGGCTTGGTGAAACCGCTCAGCGCTCCGCCGCCACTGGGCGGAATCTAGGGGCGACGCCCCGGCCGGGTGGACCGGCAAGAATGCCAGCGGTGCCGCCGCACCCGTCCGCCCTGCCCGCACCCCATGCCGCCGCGCCCGCTGCCGCCGTTCCCCCGTCCGTCGTTCGGCGGGCTGCTGGGGTTCCTGCTCGCTGTCCTGCTGCTGGGCTCCGGTCTGAGTGGCTGCAGCGCCGCGGCGGCCGGCCTCAACTCCTTCCAGAGCCCTGACGGCCGCTATGCCTTCCTCTACCCCACCGGCTGGACCCGGGTGGCCGTCACCGGTGGGCCCCAGGTGGTGTTCCACGACCTGATCAACAGCGACGAGACCCTCTCCCTGGTGATCTCCGACCTGAATGCCACCAACGCGCTCGATTCCCTCGGCAGCGCCGTGGCCGTGGGCGAGAAGCTGCGCCGGGTCGTGATCGCGCCCGAGGGGAGCGGCCGTCAGGCGGAACTGGTGGAGGCGGTCGAGCGCCAGGACGGCCCCCGCACCTTCTACGACCTCGAGTACGCCGTTCACCTGGCCGACCGCGACCGCCACGAGCTGGCGACGGTGGTGGTCGATCGGGGCCGGCTCTACACCCTCGCCGCCAGCACCAACGAGGTGCGCTGGCCGAAGGTGAAGGACCTGTTCCACCAGGTGATCACCTCCTTCACCCTGCAGATCTGAGCCGATGGCGGCCACGGGCGAGCGGCCGGCGGCGGAGGTCGTCGTCGTCGGCGGCGGCCTGGCCGGTGGTCTGCTGGCCCTGGCGCTGGCCGAGCGGCAGCTGCCGGTTCGCCTGATCGATCCGGCCACCCCACCCTTCACCCCCGCCACCGCCCTCACCTACGGCGGGGTGCCCTGGTGGGCCGGGCCCGACGGTCCGCTCGACCGCCTGATGGCCACGGCGCCGTCCTGCTGGCAGGCGCTCCAGCGGCGCCACGGTCCCCTGGGCTGGCACCCCTGCCGGCTGCGGCTCCACTGGCCGGCACACGAGGCGACCTCTCCGGCGGTGGTCGCCGCCCGCCAGGCGGTGGAGCGGCTGGCGCGCCGCCATCTGCCGCCCGAGGCCATCGAGCAGGGGCCGCTCGAGCTGCGGCTCGCCTATGCCCGCCTCGATCCGCCCACCCTGGCGAGGGCCCTGCCCGCCGCCTGGGAGCGCGCCGGAATCCGGCGCGACCGCCGCCGGGTGGTGGATCTTCAGCTGGAACCCAGCGGTGGCTGGCGGCTCCGCCTGGATGGGGGCAGCCTCACGGCGGCCACCCTGGTGCTGGCGGCCGGCGCCGGCTGCCGTGCCCTCTGGCCCGCCCTCCCCGCGCGGCTGCGCCACAGCTGGGCGGGGGTGCTGCTGGTGGAGGATCCGGCCGATCGCCGCGCCCTGGTGGGTGAGGCCGCCGACGTGTGGATGCCGCTGCTGGGGTCGCGCCAGCCGCTCGAAGCCCGTGCCGCCGCCCTCACCACCGAAGCCTGCATCGTCGATCCCGGCCTGGCGCCCTGGGGCGACGGGCTGGTGCTGGGCCAGACCACCCTGGTGCGCCCGACGGAGAGCCTGGGGGAACCGCCCGATCCGGCGCCGCTGGAG
Organism: Mesorhizobium carmichaelinearum; assembly: GCA_943368365.1. Taxonomy (GTDB): domain Bacteria; phylum Cyanobacteriota; class Cyanobacteriia; order PCC-6307; family Cyanobiaceae; genus CALRKZ02. The sequence continues at coordinate 317,555 of CALRKZ020000001.1, read as the reverse complement.
GCCCGGCTGCGGGCGGCGCTGCGGCCGCTGCTGCCGGCCCTCGACAGCGTGCGGGCCCGCTTCCTGCAGACGCCGGTGAGTTTCGTGCCGGCGGGGGCTCCGCTGGTGGGTCCGGTGGCCGGGGCTCCGGGGCTGTGGGTCTGCGCGGGCTTCGGCGGACCCTTCGCCCTGGTGCCGCCCCTGGTCGAGGAGATGGCCGCGGCGATCGCCGGCGATGGGGCCGCCCTGGCGCGCCTGCCGGGCGCCGCCACCTGACCTGACAACCGCCGCCGACCCCGCCAAGCTGGCGCCCATGGACGCCGCCTCCGCCCCTGCCCCGTCCGCCCCGCCCCCGGCGCCCTCGCGCCGGCCCGTGGCCATCGCGCTGATCGCGATGAGTGGTGCTCTGGTGCTCTGGAGCGTGCTCTGGCGGGTGCCCACCGAGGTGGTGGGCCGCGGGGTGCTGCTGCTCCCCGATGGGGCCGGCCTGCTCGACGCCCGCGCCGCCGGGCAGGTGCGGCGCCTGCCTGTGCGCGTGGGAGATCGGGTGAAGCGCGGCCAGCTGCTGCTGGAGCTGGAGCTGCCGGTGCTGGAGCGGGATCTCGAACGGCAGCGGGCCGATCTGCGCCAGCTGGAGGCGCAGGACGCCCAGCTGAGCCGCCGCGATGCCCAACGGCTGGCCAGCGAGCGGCGGGCCCTCGACACCGCCCTCACCAAACTCGAGGCCGACCGTCGCCGGTTCGGGGCGCTGCAGGCCACCTATGCCGGCAAGCGCAGCCGGCTGGAGTGGCTCTCCCGCCGGGAGGTGGTGGCGCCCCTCTCCAACGAGGTGGTGGCGGTGGAGCAGGGCCTCGCCGCCAGCGGCGCCTCCCTCGACGGGGTGGTGATTGAGGCGAGGCGGCTCCAGGCCGATCTCGAGCAGGTGAGGCTCACGATCGAAACCGAGGCGCTGCAGCGCCGTTTCCGCCTCGACGACCTGCGGCGGCGCCTGCGGGTGGCCGAGGCGCGCCTGGCCTTCGAGGGCCGCCTGCTGGCCGACCGCGACGGCGAGGTGCTCGATCTGCAGGTGATCCCCGGCCAGAGCGTGGCGGTGGGTCAGCGGCTGGGCACCCTGGGGCGCAGCGGAGCGGGCCTGCCGCTGCGGGCCGCGGCCTACTTCCGGCCTGCCGATGCCCGCCGCCTGCCCGTCGGTCTGCCGGTGGAGGTGGTGCCTGACTGGAACCAGCGGAGCCGCTTCGGTGGCATCACCGGCCGCGTCAGCCACGTCGGGGTGCTGCCCGCCACCGAGGCCGACATCGCCACCACCATCGGCAACCCCCAGCTGGCCCGCTCCCTGGTGGAGGGCGGTCCGGTGATGCGGGCCGACATCGAACTGGAGCGCGATCCCCGCAGCCGCGACGGCTTCCGCTGGACGCTCTCGCGCGGCAGTGCCGTGTTCCCGGTGCGCGAGGGGCTCACGGTGGCCACCCACGCCTACGTGGAATGGCGCACGCCCCTCTCCTACGTGCTGCCCGGCCTGCGCCGTCTCACCGGCACCTTCCGATGACCACGCCCCGTCTGCCACCGCCGCTGCGCCGCGAACTCCCCTGGCTGCTGGCCGAGGCGGCGATCCTGCTGGTGCTGCTGCGCTCCAACGCCCCCGAGCTCTGGTTCTGGCTCGTGGTGCTGGTGGTGGTGCTGGCCTACCGGATCGAGCGCTTCCTCTCCGGTGGCGAGGGCTGATCGTTCGGCCCCCCCGCCATCGCCTCGGCGTGCAGCGCCAGCAGCCCGGCGCGGTGCACCACCAGTGCCAGCCGGTCGCGCCCGGCCGGATCGAGCCGCTCCACCTCCCCCTCCAGGCCGTCGCAGAGGCCCCGCAGCTCCAGGGCCGCGGCCCGCACCTCCGCCGGCCCGCCGCGCTCCTCCAGCAGATCGGCGCCGCGCTCCAGCAGCGCCTGGCAGGCCTGGCGCAGATCGGCAGGGATCCCGGCTTCGGCCTGGCGCAGATCGCGCAGGCAGCCCAGCACAGCCGCGCCGTGGAACAGCTGCCGGTCCCAGTGGCGCTCCAGCGCACGTCCGGCGGGAGAGGCGGGCAGTTCCTCGCGGGCGAAGCGCAGCTGATCCAGCAGCTGGTCGCGCTTCCCCCGCAGCTGCGTCAGCCGTTCCGGCCCGCCGGTGCCGACGCCGGCGCGCAGCGTGCCCGCCAGTTCGCTCCGCCAGCCGGCCAGCTCCTGCTGCAGGCGCGTGCCGGCCCGCACCGGCAGGATCCAGCGCGCCGCCAGCACCCCCAGCAGCACCCCGCCGAGCGTCTCGCCGGTGCGCAGCAGCACGAAGGGCAGCCAGTCGGCGCTGTGGTTCGCCACCGAGCCCGCCACCACGTGGCCCCCCACGATGAAGCCGCTGGCCAGCCCCAGCCCGTGGCCCATCAGCCGCACCAGCAGGAGCCCCAGGGTGGCGGCCGGTACCCCCGTGGTGCCCAGCAGCCCCAGCACCAGCACACAGACGGCTCCCCCGCAGAGCGTGCCCAGGATCCGCTCGCGGCCGGCCACCCGGCCCTGGCCCACCGAACCCTCCAGCGTCATCAGGGTGGCCAGCGCCAGGAACACCCCCTCCGGCAGCCGCAGCAGGGCGGCCAGCCCGGCCGCCAGGCTGAGCACCACGGCATTGCGCACCACCACGGCCCGCAGCACCGGCGGCGTCATGGCTGCCGCAGCACCGCCAGGCTGCCGGCCAGGGCGGCCCTGTCGAGTTCGGCACTGCGCCGGGCCAGCATCCCGCCGCCGGCCTCGGCCGGGCCGCGGCGCAGCAGGGCCATCGCCTGGATCACCGCCTGCTCCAGCTGCCGCAGACGCTCCTCCCGCCCCTGCGCCGCCCAGCGGCCGGGCTGCTCCTCGCGCAGCTGCTGGCCGAGCTCCCGCAGCCGCCGCAGGCCGCCGACCAGCCTCCGCTCCACCCCCAGAGGATCCAACTCCCCTGGCGGATCCGCCCCCATCCGGTTCTCCACGATCTGCAGGGCCTCGAGCAGGTCCGCCTCGGTTTCCTGCAGCCGTTCCCGGTCGCCGCGGGGCCAGAACAGGTGCTCCACCGCCATGCCGATCGCCAGGCCCAGCAGGTGCCAGAGGGTGCGGAAGAACACGTAGAACGCCCCCGAGCCGGCATCGGCCGGTACCAGGAACATCAGCACCGCCACCACCGTGGCGTTGGAGCGGCTGCCGGCGCTCAGCCGCAGCGGGCTGCCCAGCAGTTCCACCAGCAGGTAGGCGATGCCCACCCAGATCCAGCCTCCGCCCAGCAGCAGCAGTGCCGTGGCGATCGCCCCACCGAACAGGGTGCCGAGGATCCGCTCCCGGGCCGCCCGCGCCGAGACCCGCTGATCGGCCAGGTTGCTGCGGGCCACCCCGTAGAGGCAGTACCAGAGATCGAGCCGGGGATGCCCCGACCAGCGCAGGGTGATGGCCGCGGCGATCAGGGCGGCGACGGCCGTGCGCAGGCTGCTTCGCCACTGCTCCCTGCTTGGCCGCTGCAGCTTCATCGAGCCGTGAAGCCGGAGGGGAGCGTGAGGCGCAGCGGTGGCGGCCCGGCCGTTTCCGGCGGCACCGGGAGCAGTTCCCGCAGCAGCTGCGCGTAGGTGATGTTCACCTCCACGGTGGCGTCCAGCCGGGCCACCAGGCTGGCGATCAGGCGGTCCTGGGTGAGTGAGAGGCTGATCTCGTCCGACAGGCCGCTCTGGTAGCGCAGACGGGCGTCGCGGAACGCCTCCAGGCTGGCGGCCACGCCGCGCCGTGCGGAGACCAGCCGGGCCAGGCTCGCCTGATGGCGGAAGAAGGCTTCCTCCAGCCGCAGCCGGATGTCGTTGCGGCGGGCGGCGTAGCGCTCCGCTTCCGCCTCGAGGCGCCGGGCCAGGGCCCGCACCTCGGCGGCGGTGCTGCCCCCGTCGAACAGCAGCCAGCGCAGGGTCAGCCCCACCGACCAGTCGGCCGAAGCGGTGTCGAGGATCGGGATCACCGTGCTGCCGCAGCAGTCACCGCTGGCGTTCCACTGCCGGGTCTGCCGCCGCGCGGCGCCTCCGGCGGCGAACAGGCTCAGCCGGGGCAGCAGCTGGGCGGCCAGGGCGTCCCGTTCCTGGGCCAGGGCCTCCCGTGTCGCCAGCACCGCCTCCAGCTCCGGATTGTCGCGGTAGGCCGCCAGCAGGCTGCTTTCCAGGTCGAGCGGCCAGCCGGGTTGCAGCCGGATCGGATCGGCGGCCACCGGCGTGAGCTGGGGGGGCAGGTTGAGCAGCACCGCCAGCCGGCGCCGGGCGATGGCCTGCTCCGCCTGGGCCTGGATCAGCCGTTCCTCGCTGTCGGCCTCGATCGCCGTGCGCCGCAGCCGGTCCAGCCGGGGCACCAGTCCCGCCTGCTGCAGCGCCAGCACGTCCTCCAGGATCAGCCGGTCGTTGCGGCGGTCGGCGTCGCGGATCCGCACGAGCTGGTCGGCGCGCTGCAGGCCGTAGTAGGCCTCGCTCACCGCCAGTTGCAGCCGACGCAGCTCGCTGGCCCAGTCGAGCCGGGCCCGGCGCAGCCGGGCCCGGGCCGCCCGCACCGAAGGGGTGCGGGCGAAGTCGAGCAGGGCCAGATCCAGCACCAGCCCGCCCCCCAGTCGGCCCTGGCTCGACTCCAGGGCGGCCCGGGCACCGCTGGGCACGGCGAAGGGGCCGGCGGTGCTCTCCCTATCGGCCGCCAGCAGGCCGTCGCTGGCGAAGTTGGGGCCGAATCCCAGCGCGGTGTTCCCGCGCGGCACCGCGAAGCTCTGGCTGCTGCGGGTGTACCCCAGCTCGGCCAGGGCGGCGATCCTGGGCCAGTAGCTCCCCAGGCGCGCCTGCAGTTCCGCCAGGGCCGCCGCCACCTCCAGCTGCCGCGTGCGCAGCGCCGGGCTGCGTGTCAGGGCCACCGCCACGGCCTGTTCCAGGCTCAGGCTCTGCAGCCGGTCCGTCCGCAGCTCGGGGGCGGTGGGCAGCGCCAGCGGCGCCGGGCTCGCCGGTGGCTCCCCGGCCTGCGGCCCGGGGTTGGTGCCGCCGTCCTCCGGAGGCAGCAGTCGGTCGAGCAGGCGCAACTCCTCGTCCAGCCGCTGCCACGACCGCTCGAGATCCGCCGTGGTGGCCACGGCGGGGGCTGCGGCCAAGGCCAGAAGAGCGCCCAGCAGCCAGGGCAGCGGGGAGAGCACCACCCCTTTGGTCCGGATGCAGCTGCGGCCACGGTACCGGCGATCCGCCGCTGCAGCGGTCTGCGGGCCCGGATCTCCGGAAGATGGGTCAGGCCGTCACCCGATCAGAACAGGAAGCGGTAGCGCGAATTGTCGGTGGGGGGCGTGCCGTCGGCCGCGGTGCTGGCTTCGGTGCTCAGGCTGGGCCAGTCGGCCTCCCAGTAGCTGATGCCGTCCTGGTCGAAGGGGCGGCCACCGAGGCGCTCGGCATCGAAGGTGGTGGAGGCCATCGCGGTGATCAGGCCGCCGATCTGCATCGGCCCGAGGTCGGTCTCGAGGTCCTTGCCGGCACTGGCCATCAGGCTTGGCAGCCGCACCAGATTCTCCGGGCGGATGAGCTTGCGGAAGAGGGCGTCGAGCACGAGCTTCTGGCGGTCGATCCTCCCCAGATCGCCTTCCTCGTCGTGGCGCCAGCGCAGGAAGCCCTCCAGGTCGCGGCCCCGCAGGGTCTGCAGGCCGGGCTGGAGATCGATGTAGAGGCCCTGGCTGTTGTCGACGTAGTACATGCGCTTGGGCACGTTCACCTCCACCCCGCCGAGCACATCCCCCATGCGGCGGATCGCGCTCAGATTGACCAGGATGTGATGGTCGATCGGCCGGCCCAGCCGCTTCGAAAGTTCTTCCTTCACGGCCTCGGCACCGCCGTAGGCATAGAGCGCGTTGGCCTTCACCCCACCGAAGCGGGCCGAGTCGATGTAGGTGTCGCGGGGCACCTGGATGATGCGGGTCTTGCCGTTCTCCACCCGCAGGGCGAACATCACGTCGGTGTTGCCGCCGCCCACGTCGGTGCCCAACACCAGCAGATCCTGGCCGGTGAAGGCGAAGGCGGCGAAGGGGTTGGTGAGCTTGCCGGCTTCGGGCAGCATCCCGCTCTTGAGGAGGGAGGCCAGGGGGCTGGCCAGGGCCAGACCTCCGCCGAGCCCGACGAGCATCGCCAGCAGAATCGGGCCGCGGTGGTGGCGCCGGGGATGGGAAGGCTTGGAAGCCACGGTGGAGTCGATGGCGGCGGGTGCCGTGCGGCGTCCGGGGGAGCGGACGGCACGGCCGGAGGAATGGGAAGGGTGCCCGTCCAACCCCTCTCCAGCGCGGCCGTTGGCAGGGCTGGAAGTCGGTGCCGGGGCTCTCGTCATAATGAAACCTTATTTCATCTCGCCGGAGTTCCCCGGCCGGCCGCCGCCGGCCGGGTTCCAGTTTCGGAGCTGGACGCCTCAGACCCCCGGCAACCCAGTGCCCGCCTGCCCACGCACCAGTTCCCTGGCCAGGGGCAGCGCCGGTTCCAGGTCGTCGGAGGAGAAGACGGGAAGGGCCTGCTGCCGCAGCCAGGCCCCCCAGCGGAACTCCAGGAACGGCACGAGCGGCTGGGGGCGGATCAATCCCTCCTGCTTCAGCTTCCACACCAGGCTGCGGTAGGGATCGTCCTCGAGGGCGGCCAGCGCGTCCGGCAGGCGCGTCGGGGCGTGGGGCCCATGCCCCGCGGCATCGTGCAGATAGAGCCAGCCGCGCCGGTTCAGCTCCTCCAGACAGTGCAGGCGGCTGGCCCCTTCCAGTTCCAGCACCACCGAGCAGAAGGCCGTCGCCTCCGGGTCCACCTCCAGCAGTGCCCTGAGCCGGTGATGACGGTCGATCATCCAGTGCTCGCCGGCGCTGCTCACCGCCACGGGCACGGGCCGACTGCGCAGGTACCGGCGCCGTTCCGCCGGCGAGTCGCGGCGGAAATCGCCGGTTCGGGCGCGAACCTCGGCCAGTCCCAGACAGAGCTGGGTGGGTTGGAGCAGCCGCACGGCCACCTCCCGCAGGTCGCCCCGCTGGTTGGGCAGCAACTGGAACGGGCCGGAGGTCAACGCCATGGGCGGGCTGCCGCCGGCAGCGGCCGCCGCAGATCACCCCCCATGCTGCTGCATTCAGACGGTGAGTGCCTCATCGCTCCGCAGTCCCGCCTGCACCCGCCACAGAGCTGCATAGGCCCCGCCGCGGGCGAGCAGTTCCTCGTGACGGCCGACCTCCGCGATCCGTCCGCTGTCCATCACCACGATCCGATCGGCGTGCCGCACCGTGCTGAGCCGGTGCGCGATCACCAGGGTGGTGCGCTCCGCGGTGATCCGATCCAGGGATCGCTGGATCGCCGCCTCGGTCTCGTTGTCCACCGCCGCGGTGGCCTCGTCGAGCACCAGCACCGGGGGATCCTTGAGGATTGCGCGGGCCAGGGCGATCCGCTGCCGCTGGCCGCCGGAGAGCCGCTGGCCCCGCTCCCCCACCACCGTGGCGTAGCCCTGGGGCAAGGCCTCGATGAATCCCGCCGCTTCGGCCAGGCCTGCCGCCCGGGCGATCGCGGCCGGGCTGGCGCCGAAACTTCCATAAGCGATGTTCTCGGCCACGGTTCCGTGGAAGAGGAACACCTCCTGGCTGACCAGGCCGATCGCCCGGCGCAGATCGTCGAGCCGCAGCTCCCGGATCGGCAGGCCGTCGAGCAGGATCTCGCCACCCTGCACTTCGTAGAGCCGCAGCAGCAGCTTCACGATCGTGCTCTTGCCCGAACCGGTGGCTCCCACGATGCCCACGGTGCTTCCGGCCGGCACCGCCAGATCGAACCCCTCCAGCAGCCGTTCACGGCCGGCATAGGCGAAGTTCACCCCGCTGAACTCGAGCGCTCCCCGCACCGCCTCCAGCGGCAGCGGACGCACCCCGCCGGGAATGGCGATCGGTGTCTCGAGCAGATCCAGCACCCGGCCGGTGGAGGCCATCCCCCGCTGGTAGTCGTCGAGCGTGCGCCCGAGGGTGGTGAGCGGCCAGAGCAGCCGCTGGGTGATGAAGACGAGGAAGCTGTAACTGCCGATCGCCAGGCTGCCGCGCCAGGCCTGCAGTCCGCCGATCACGAGGATGGCCAGGAAGGCGAACAGGATCGCGAAGCGGATCAGCGGGATGAAGGCGGCCGAGAGCCGGATCGCCCGCCGGTTGCTCTGCCGGTAGGCGTCGCTCTCGCGCCGCACCCGCTCCAGTTCCCAGGCCTCGGCGGCATAGCTCTTGATCGTGAGCATGCCGCCGAGATTGTTGGCCAGGCTGCTGTTGAGATCGCCGGACCGCTCGCGCACCTCGCGGTAGCGGGGCGCCAGACGCTTCTGGAACAGCAGCGACCCCCAGAGGATCACCGGGATCGGCAGGAAGGCCACCCCCGCCACCCCCGGCGAGAGCCACACCATCGCGGCACCCACCGCCAGCACGGTGGTGATCAGCTGGAGCAGTTCGTTGGCGCCGTGGTCGAGAAAGCGTTCCAGCTGGTTGATGTCGTCATTGAGGATCGCCATCAGCCGGCCACTGCTGCCCGCCTCGAAGAACGCCATCTCCAGCTGCTGCAGATGGGCGTAGGCCTCGAGCCGCAGGTCGTGCTGCACCGTCTGTGCCAGGTTGCGCCAGAGCAGGCCGTAGAGGTACTCGAACAGCGATTCGGCGCTCCAGATCACGAAGGACAGCACCGCCAGCAGCGTCAGCTGGGCGGGCACCGTCACCACCCCCAGGGCCGAGAGCCAGGAGGTCTGCTGACGCACCACCACGTCCACCGCCAGGCCGATCAGCACCGGCGGGGCCAGGTCGAACAGCTTGTTGAGCACCGAGCAGGCCGCCGCCAGAGCCACCCGCCGGCGGTGCGGCCGCAGCGTCACGAGCAGCCGGGCCAGGGCCGGGGGGGACGGCGATCGAGCCATGGCGCAAGGAACCGGCGGCACCCGCCATTAAAGAGGCCAGCCCGGCAGGGCTGGCCTCAGGAGTGCCGCGATGCCGCCACGGTGGCGGGCATCGGCGGCGATGAATCGGGACCTGCACCCGTTGATGGATCCTGCAGCGGATCCACCAACGGAATCAACCATCAAACAAACCCCTCCGGATCCCTGAATGACTCCCACCGCCCAAGGCGGCTCTGAGCCTGGAGATGGCGGGGCGGAGTGAACTCCGCCCCCGAAAGGCTGAACGATGAGTGTTGGTTCGATGCAAAGAACGTAGGAACGATGTCGACGGAGTGAGGGTCGACGAAATCCCGGAGATCAAGGGACGCTGGGCTCAATCAGAGCGTTGGAGTGCGGGCAGGGATGCCGGAACGGAACGCTGCACCACGAATCACGATCGCCCGATCGCCGGGATGACTCGGAAACCGAACTGCTCAGGTGGGGTGGTGTCCGACATGCGGCTCCTCCTGGAATCCTCGAACCCACCATCGTTCGCCACCGGGCCGTTGCCAATAGGTAGATGTGCACGATGTGAACAGCGGTCGCCACAGGCTCCGGCGATGGTGCCATCAAAAAGGGGCCCCGCAGGGCCCCAACGCGTTGGCAGAAATGGCAACGCCTGGATGGGCTGGGTTCACCAGCGGTTGCCACCGCCCCCATAGCCGCCGCCGCCACCACCGCCGCCGTAGCCGCCGCCACCGCCGCCGCCGTAACCACCGCCGCCGCGGTTGCCGCCACCGCCACCACCACCGCTGCGTTCCCGCGGGGTGGCCTTGTTGACGCGGATCATCCGGCCCATCCACTCCACATCCTGAAGATCATCGATGGCCTTCTGCTCGGCGGCATCGTCGGCGAGCTCCACAAAGGCGAAGCCACGCTTGCGCCCGGTTTCCCGGTCGAGCGGAAGGCTGCACTGACGGACTTCGCCGTACTGGCCGAAGAGATCGAGCAAGTCCTCCCGTTCGGCCTGGAAGGAGAGATTGCCTACGTAAATGGTCATTCCTTGAGGGGAACCTGGAACTGATTCGTGGATGCTTGGGGTTCCGCAAGGAATGCCCGTCCGGAGCGGGTCCTGTGGAGCGGATCGATGGGAGCCTTGGAGCCGTTGAATCACGCCAATCGTACAGGGCGGCCCGGTCAGGGCGGTCCATCGTCCACCGCTCGCTGCGGCGGGCCGGGGCATGGATGGAGAAGCGTGAAGGGGAACGGAAGCAATCCCGAAGAATCGATCAGGATCCCGGCAAGGGCCCCATTGTCATGAAACCCACACGTCTTGATCCCAAGCTGATGGCTGCCCCCGTTGCCTGGAGTCTCGCCTGGTCCGAAGACGGTGAGCTCGCTCCCCAGGACCGTTTCGACCTCCTTCAGACCCTGGTGATCTCAGGGTCTGAGACGAGCCAGGTGCAGACCACCCTGATCGCCGCGATCGAGCGGCTGCCCCTGCAGCAGCTCACCTGTCTGCCGACCGATTCGGTCACCGGCCTTTGCGCCTGAGACCGGGCGCTGCCCCGCGGTTCGTCAGGGCCTGCTCACAGGAGCTCAGAGGCTGTAGCGGGCGACCGTGCGCTGTCGGCAGACGGCCTGGGCCGTGTTGATCCCGGCCCCCTGGCTGACCTGATCGAGGAAGCAGCGACAGGCATAGGCGCCGATGCCCGGAGGGGGCACCTTGCGAGCCGCCTCGAAGGCGGCGCTCACGCTGGCCAGGCAGAAGCGCGTCACCTGCTGGTCCTGAACCGGATCGCTGGTTCTCGTGACCGTGTTGGCACGCACCTCGGATGCTCCCAGGGCGGCCAGGGCCGTCAGGGCGGACAGGACGGTGGCCATGGCCTCCGCCGACCGCTGGCGCGGCCTGGAGCGGAAGGCGGCTGGAGGAAGGGTGCTCATGCAGGTCAGCGGGGGGACCGGGGGCTCAGGCAGGCAGGCGGGAGATCTGCAGTTCCTTGTTCATCACCCGCAGCCGCCGCAGGGCATGGAACACATCCTCGGGCATGCCGCTCGGCAGATCGATGGTGCTGTGGGTGTCGAAGATCTGGATCCTGCCGATGCTGCGGCCGTTGAGGCCCGCCTCGTTGGCGATCGCGCCCACGATGTTCCCGGGCTTCACCCGGTCGCGCCAGCCCACTTCGATGCGGAAGCGCTCCATGTCCGCTTCGGGCGGCGAAGGCTCGTCGCCGCTGCGGGGAGCCGAGCCGCCACGGGGCTGGCGCTCCAGCCGGCGCCGCTCGCCGCCGCGGCCCTCGTCGCGGTCGCGTTCCCGGCCGGCCGTAGGCATACCGGCGGGCCGCTGCCAGGCGGCACCGCCCTGCACTAGGAGGGGGCGATCACCCACGGCCAGCTGCAGGGCCGCCAGGGCGAGCTGCTCGGGGCTGGCCTCCAGCTCGCTCGCCACCCGCTGCACGATCTCCGCAAGCAGGGCCTGCTCGCTGGCGTCGCCGCGAGGCTCGCGCACGGCGGCCGTGAGCCGCTCGCGCAGCCGGTCGAGCCGGCCCTGGTTGATGTCGGCATCGGTGGGCACCTCCATGGCCGGGATCGGACGGCCTACCGCCCGCTCCAGCCCGCTGAGGAAGCGCCGTTCGCGGGGAGTCAAAAAGAGGATGGCGTCGCCGCTGCGTCCCGCCCGCCCGGTCCGGCCGATGCGGTGCACGTACGCCTCGGCGTCGAAGGGGATGTCGTAGTTGATGACCAGGCTGATGCGCTCCACGTCCAGGCCCCGGGCGGCCACGTCGGTGGCCACCAGCACGTTCACCTGGCCGCTGCGCAGCCGTTCCACGGTGCGCTCCCGCTGGGCCTGGGGCACGTCGCCGTTGAGCACGGCCACGTCGTAACCCTGCTGCTCCAGGGCCTCCGACACCGCCAGGGTGATCGCCTTGGTGCGGGCGAAGAGGATCACTCCCTCACGGCTCTCGGCTTCCAGCACGCGGGTGAGGGCCTCGAGCTTCTGGCCGGCGTGCACCACCAGATGACGCTGGCGGATCGAGCCGGCGTCGGCGGCCTTCTGCCGGATGGTCACCTCGGCCGGGTCCTTGAGGTACTGGCGGGAGAGCCGGCGGATCTCGGCGGGCATGGTGGCCGAGAACAGCACCACCTGGCGCTGCTCGGGCAACTGGCTGAGCACCCACTCCACGTCGTCGATGAAGCCCATGCGGAGCATCTCGTCGGCCTCGTCGAGCACCAGGGCCCGCAGACCGGAGAGATCGAGGGTGCCCTGGCGCATGTGATCCATCACCCGGCCGGGCGTGCCTACCACGATCTGCACGCCGCGCTTGAGCCGCACGATCTGGTCACGGAAATCGGCGCCGCCGTAGATCGGCAGCACCCGCACCTGGGGCAGCCGGGCGGCATAGCTGTTGAACGCCTCCGACACCTGCAGGGCCAGTTCGCGGGTGGGGGCCAGCACGAGCACCTGGGGGGTGCGCTGATCGGGATCGAGCCCCGCCAGCAGCGGCAGGGCGAAGGCGGCCGTCTTGCCGGTGCCGGTCTGGGCCTGGCCCACCAGGTCGCGGCCGAGCAGCAGTTCGGGGATGGCGGCCTTCTGGATCGGTGAGGGCTCGCTGTAGCCGCAGGCCGCGATGGCCTCCATCAGTTCCGCGCCGAAACCGAAGCGGGCGAAACCGGAAGCGGCCGGCAGGGGATCGGGAGACGTCCCGGTGACGGGACCTTCGGCCGCCGGCGGTTCAACCGGAAGGCTGGCCGTCTCGGACGGGGGAATCGGGTCGGCGGAGCACGCGAAGCTCTCGCAAGCGGAGGGCTGGGTCACGATGGATTGGGGCCTGGGAATTCCTTCAACGCAGGCCGGCAGCAACCCGAATCACTGGGCCCGGGGCCCTGAGGCCCGTAGGCCTGAAGCAAGACTGCCTTGCCCTTTATCAAAGGGTGAAGTTTGATCGTAACACCCCGGCTTCATTTCCAAGAATGGTGAGTTGGCCTGCGGGCCTGGGGAAGCTCAGGTATCCCCCCGCCTGGCGTCACTTCAGCTCCCCAGGCGGCGGCCGTAGTCGTCCTGGAGGCGCTCGATGTCGCCCTCGCGCAGGATGCTGCCCCGCTGCACCTCCACGATGAGCAGATCGTGACGACCGGCGCTGGCCCGGTGCACGGCGCCCTGGGGGATGAACAGGGTGGTGCCCGCCACCGCCTCGACCAGCTGCCCGTCGCATTCGAGCGAGCCCTCCCCTGCCACCACCACCCAGTGCTCGCAGCGGTGGTGGTGGCGTTGCAGGCTGATCCGGCGGCCGGCGATCAGGCACAGCCGCTTGACCAGGTAGCCGGCGCCGCTGCCGAGGGTTTCGTACCAGCCCCAGGGCCGGTGGATCCGTCCGTCGGGATGGGGCGGGAGCCTGGGTTCAGCCAAAGGCTTCGGGTCGCCAGGCCTGGGCCCGTGCCTGGCTGATCTCGGCGATGCCGTCACGGGCGTGAAGGCGGCGCTGGATCCGGTTGCCGCCGTCCTGCCAGGAGGGTGGAGTGGCGCTGGAGTCGAAGCAGGCCTCCGATCGATCGTCCAGCATCTTGGCGAGGGTGGCCTCGCCGCCCTGCGGATCCGGCAGGAGCAGGAAGTATCGGATCATCGGCCCAGGGGAGACACCAGTTCAGTCTCGCTCACCCCGGTCGAGCCGTCCGTAGGGGAGAAGACAGCCCCGTCTGGCTTGCGGGGTGGCGCTGCTTGATGTGTAACAACGGCTTCATCTGCCAGGAGGCCCGGCCGCCTTGGATGCGCGAAAGCAACCCGCCTCCCATGCCCAGCCCGCAGCGTCTCGCCGCCATCCACAGGATTCAGGAGCGTCCGGCGGTCGCCACGGCACCCCCCGCCCCCCTCAGCGAGCTGTGGGCGAGTGATGTGTTCGACCTGGCCAAGATGAAGGCCGCCCTGCCCAAGGACATCTTCAAATCGGTCGAGCGCACCATCCGCTCCGGCGGCAAGCTCGACGTGTCGGTGGCCAACGTGGTGGCCCAGGCCATGAAGGAGTGGGCCACCAGCCGTGGCGCCCTCTACTACGCCCACGTCTTCTATCCGCTCACCAACTCCACCGCCGAGAAGCACGACGGCTTCATCGCCCCCCAGGGCGACGGCACGGCCCTCTCCGAGTTCACCGGCAAGCTGCTTGTGCAGGGCGAGCCCGATGGCTCCTCCTTCCCCAACGGCGGCATCCGCTCCACCTTCGAGGCCCGCGGCTACACCGCCTGGGACATCACCAGCCCCGCCTTCCTGATGGAGACCCCGAACGGGGTCACCCTCTGCATCCCCACGGTGTTCGTGTCGTGGACCGGCGAGGCGCTCGACAAGAAGACCCCCCTGCTGCGCTCCAACGCGGCGATGAACCGCCAGGCCCAGCGCCTGCTCAAGCTGCTCGGCAACACCGAGGTGGCCCCGGTGAACTCCAGCTGCGGTGCGGAGCAGGAGTACTTCCTGGTCGACAGCGCCTTCGTGCCGCTGCGTCCCGACCTGCTGCTGGCGGGGCGCACCCTCTACGGCAGCCCCTCGGCCAAGGGTCAGCAGTTCGACGACCACTACTTCGGCGCCATCCCCCAGCGGGTGCAGGTGTTCATGCAGGACGTGGAGCGCCAGCTCTACAAGCTGGGGGTGCCCGCCAAGACCCGCCACAACGAGGTGGCCCCCGGCCAGTTCGAGATCGCACCCTTCTTCGAGGCCGCCAACGTGGCCACCGACCACCAGCAGCTCACCATGACGCTGCTCAAGAGCACGGCGCGCAAGCACGGCATGAACTGCCTGCTGCACGAGAAGCCGTTCGAGGGCATCAACGGCTCCGGGAAGCATGTCAACTGGTCGGTGGGCAACCCCACCCAGGGCAACCTGCTCGACCCCGGCAGCACCCCTCACGAGAACATGCAGTTCCTGGTGTTCTGCGCCGCCGTGATCCGCGGCGTGCATCTGTTCGGGCCGCTGATGCGGGCGGTGGTGGCCACCGCCGGCAACGATCACCGCCTCGGGGCGAACGAGGCCCCGCCGGCGATCATCTCGGTGTACCTCGGCAGCCAGCTCGAGGATGTCTTCAACCAGATCAAGGAGGGGGATCTCAAGGGCTCGGCCAGCGGCGGTGTGATGCAGCTGGGCGTCGACACCCTGCCCGAATTCCCCAAGGATCCGGGCGACCGCAACCGCACCTCCCCCTTCGCCTTCACCGGCAACCGCTTCGAGTTCCGTGCCGTGGGCTCGAACCAGTCCGTGGCCGGGCCCCTGGTGGCGCTGAACACGATCCTGGCCGACTCCCTGGGCTGGGTGGCCGATCAGCTGGAGCAGAAACTGGGCGCCGGCGAGAGTCTGGAGGCCGCCTCCTTCGCCGTGCTGAAGCAGATCATGCAGGAGCACGGGGCGGTGGTGTTCGGCGGCGACGGCTACTCGAGTGAGTGGCACCGCATGGCCGTGGAGGAACGGGGGCTGGAGAATCTGCCCACCACCGCCGATGCCCTGATGGTGCTGAGGCGCCAGGCGGTGCGTGAGCTGTTCGAGCGGCAGGGGGTGCTCACGCCGCTGGAGCTCGAGAGCCGTTTCGAGGTCTACGCCGAGCAGTACGTGCTGGCGGTGGAGGTGGAGGCCAAGCTGGCCCTTCAGATCGCCCGCACCCAGGTGTACCCGGCGGTGATGGTCTACCTGGGGCAGCTGGCCAACTCGCTCCGCTACCAGGAGGATCTGGGTCTCCCCCCCGACCGCGAGACGGCCGGCCGCATCGCCAGCCTCAATCAGCAGCTGCTGGCCCACTGCACGGCCCTGGAGCAGGCCCTGGCCCATCCGCCCCATGGCACCGAAGCCCACATGCGCCACTGCGCCGACACCCTGCTGCCGCTGATGCGCCAGATGCGCACGGCCGTGGACGGCCTCGAAAACCTGGTGGACGACGGTGCCTGGCCTCTGCCCACCTACCAGGAGATGCTCTTCATCCGCTGAGCCCGGTCACCCGTCAGTTCTAGGCAGAACTACCTAGTCTGATCGGGCGTCTCTCCTGAAGGTGAACCCGGTGGGGCCTCTGGCACCACCGGGTTTTTTCATGGCCCCTCCCGGCCCGCGATGATCGGTGCCGCCCTCGACGCTGCTGCCGCGATGCCTGATCCCTCCCCGCTGCGGATCAAGCTCCAGATCCTCGGGGCCGTCTTCCTTCCCATGGTGCTGATCGGGCTCTGGCTCAACAGCCGAGGCTTCTGGGGCCATCCCTGAGTCGTTCAGCCGGTGCCGGCGCCGGTGTCCACGTGGCGCGTCTCGATGCGCAGCACCCAGCTCACGGCGGCCCCCAGAAGCGAGCTGAGCGCCAGGCCACCCAGCACCGGGGCACCTCCCCAGCGGCTCCACAGCCAGGGCAGGCTCACCGCCGCCAGCACCGCCCCCACCTTCCCAGCGCCCGCCGCCAGACCCGCGTTGCGGCCGCGCCGTTCCTGGGGGAACACCTCACCCGCGATCAGGTAGGTGGTGGCGTTCGGCCCCAGGTTGGTCATGAACAGAAACAGCGCCAGCCCGAGCGTGGTGAGCGCCGGTTGCGGCGCTGCCGCCCTTGAGCCCCAGCCTCCCAGCGCCAGCCCCGCCGCGCAGCCGACGAACCCACCCACCTGGAGCGGTATCCGCCCCAGACGGTCGCACAGGGGGATCGCCAGCAGGATGCCGGCCAGCAAGAATCCTTCCTCCAGCAGGGGTTCCCAGGCCGGCGCCGCACCGGGTTCCGCTCCGGCCAGCAGCAGCGGCAGGAAGATGCCCACGCCGTAGGTGGCCAGGTCCTGCAGGAACCAGGGCAGGCTGGCCAGCAGCAGCGGGCGCCAGGCCACCGGTGCCCGCTCCGGACGGTTCTCGGGCGGCGGTGGGGGCCGCCAGCCGGGACTTTCCGGCACCCCCAGGCGGGCCCAGGTGAGCAGGGCCACCGGCAGCAGGGGCAGGAGGTAGCAGGCCCGCCAGCTCAGCACACCTCCAGCGCCCGCCGCCAGACCCAGCAGCGCGCCGGCCAGCGCCCCCACCGCCTGGCCGGCGAAGGCGGCCAGCACCAGCGGGCCCCGCCAGCGGGTGCCGATCTGCTCGGAGATCACCAGATGGCCGGTGGGGTAGTCGGCCCCCAGGGCCAGGCCGATCAGCAGCAGCCCGACCAGCAGCCAGCCCGCCGAGGGACTCAGCGCCACCGCCAGCAGACCCGCCAGCAGCAGGGCCATCTCCCCCAGGAAGACCGGCCGGCGCCCCCAGCGATCGGCCAGGCTCCCCAGCAGGGGCGCTCCGGCCAGGATGCCGATCAGCGGTGCGGCGCCGAACAGTCCCAGCCGCTCCAGGCCCAGTTCCGTCCGGGCGAGGGGCAGGGTGAAGCCCCCCATGAACACCACCAGCCCCTCCAGCACCTTCCCGGCGGCGGCCAGGCTCCAGACACGCCACTGCAGGGGGCTCAGGCCTGGCCCCCTCACGGCGCGGCGGCCGCCGGCGGCTCCAGCCAGCTGGGCCGCTGCGGTGTGATCAGCACCGCCCGGCGGCTGGCGCGGGTGAGGGCGGTGTAGAGCAGCCGCCGGTCCCAGCGGGCGCTCTCCCCCATCAGCACGAACACCTCCTTGTACTGGCTGCCCTGGGCCTTGTGCACGGTGAGCGCCAGGGCCGGCTCGGCCCCCGCCAGCCGCGCCGGATGGAGCCATCGCAGGCCGGCGGTGCCGTCGTCCCCGCTGATGGCGAACAGCAGGCGCCGTTCCCCCTGCCAGGGCACCACCACCCCCACGTCGCCGTTCGCCAGGCCCTGCTCCGGCAGGTTGCGGTGGCAGAGCACCGGCGTGCCGGGTGGCCAGCCGCCGGGGCCCAGCCCCCCGGCCTCGCCCAACAGGCGTCGGTTGAGGGTCTCCACCCCCCAGGGACCCTGCCGCAGCGGTGCCAGCAGCACGCAGCTCTCCAGTTCCGCCAGCACCGCCTCGGCGCTGGCCGGCTCCTCGACCGCGACCTGCTGGGCCAGCTCCGCCAGCCGATCCCGGTGGACGGCCAGCCGCTCCCTCAGCTCCGCCGGCAGGCGGGGCGGCTCACAGCGCAGCCAGCGCAGGTTGTCGTCCTCGCCCAGGCCCTGCAGGGCCTCCCGCAGTCCCGCGCCATCGTCCTGGCGCAGGCGCCCGGCCACCGCGGCGATGGCGCCTTCGTTGCGGTAAGGCGTGGCCAGCTGGAGGGCCGCCGTGCCCAGGGCCTTCAGCCGCTGCGGGCGGTGCAGTTCGATCAGCACCGGCCCAGGCCCCACCGGCGGGAGCTGGGCCGGATCCCCCACCAGCAGCAGTCGGGCCTCGGCGGGGAGGGCCGCCAGCAGGGCCGCCGTCAGCGGCAGGTCCAGCATCGAGACCTCGTCGACCACGAGCAGATCCAGGGCCAGGGGCCGGCTTCGATGGCGGCCGAAGCCCTCGCCGTGGCTCTCGAGCAGGCGGTGCAGGGTGGTGCAGGGGACGGCGCCGAGGCGCCCCGCCAGGGCGGGCGGCAGCGACCCGGCCCGCTCCCCGATCGCCTGGCGCAGGCGGGCGGCCGCCTTGCCGGTGGGGGCCGCCAGGTGCAGCCGCAGCTCGGGCTGCAGTTCCAGCGCCGCCCCCAGCATCTGCACCACCGTGGTGGTCTTGCCGGTGCCGGGGCCACCACCCAGCAGCACCAGCCGGTGCTCGAGCAGGGCCCCCACCGCCCGGCTCTGGAGGGGATCGAGCCCGCCGCGGCGCGTGGCGGCCCGCACCACCCGCCGCCGCGCCGCGGCGTCCAGCGGTTCGCTCGGCGGTGAGCTGGCCCGCCGGGCGATCTCCTCCAGCACCGCCGCCATCTCGCTCTGCCAGCGGCGCCAGGCCACCCCCCGCTCGGTGGTCACCAGGGGCGTCTCGGCGCCGTGGTCCGTGAGGGTTCCGAGCAGACCGGAGTGCTCCAGGGCCTGCCGATGGCCCCGGGGCCAGGCCGTCGCGGTGAGGCCCTCCGGTGGGGGCCCCTCCAGCGGCAATTCCAGCTCGCCCCGCTCCAGGGCGGCGGTGAGCGCCATCACCAGCTCGCTCAGCAGCGGATCGGGATCCACCCGGTGCAGGCGGAGCAGGCATTCCGCCAGGGCGAGCCCGAGGGGCTCCAGCCAGGGTCGCGCCGCCGGGCTCGCACTCACGGCACTCCCTCCCGCAGCAGGGTGTCGAGAGCCTCGATCCGCTCCAGCATCGCCGGCTCCACGGCCATCCCCGGCACCGGCCCATCGGGCCGTCCGCCGTGCTCCAGCGGGCCGGGCACACCGCGCAGGAACACATACACCGAGCCGCCCAGATCCCGTTCCGGCCGGTAGTCCGGCAGGCGCCAGCGCAGGTAGCGATGCAGGGCCACCAGATAGAGATTGGCCTGGAGCGGGTAGTGGTGGTGCGCCATCAGCTCCGCCATCGCCTGCGGGCCGTAGTGACACGGCCCGCAGCGGAGCGGCAGTCCCTCCGCGGTGCGCTCGCCCAGCCAGTTGCTCTTCCAGTCGGCCACCCACCAGCGCGGCCGGCCGGCGGGGTCGGGGGCGGTGAAGATCAGGTCGATCGAGCCGGTGAGGAAGCCGCGGCTGGCCACCTCCAGGCAGGCCAGTCGTTCGGCGTAGGCCGCGTCCAGGCCGGCCGGGGGGTGGCGGCGGAACACGGCCGCCAGGGCCGTGGCCCGCACCAGGGGCCGGGGACTGCGAGTGCCGCCGTCTGCGGACCCGGCGCCGGCGGGTGCGTCGGGCCGGATGGCCAGCGGCAGATCGAAGTTCATCTCGTTGAGCCGCCGTTCCCGTGACAGATCCGCCAGGCGGAATCCAGCCAGGGCCCCGCCCATCGGCGTGAGCCGCAGCTGCTCGAGGAAGGCGAGCACCGGTGCCAGCAGGGTGGGGGGCAGGCCGGCGCGGCTCAGCTCCCGCTGCACCAGCTCGGCATGGGCGGGCGTGTCGCCCGGCTGGCGGTGGTCGACCTGCTCCAGGATCCGGTGCAGACAATCCCCCGCTCCAGGGCCGCGGGGGAAGTCGGCCAGCGGGCCCGTGGTGCTCCACGGCAGCTCCAGGTCGATCCGCATCTCGCCGCCGGTGTCGGTCTCGTTGTCGGTGTCGCGGCCCTCCTCCAGGCTCTTCGGCCCCAGGCCGGCAGCGGCGTGGGTCCAGCTGGAGTAGCTGCTGCGGCCCCAGCCGCCGCTCAACGGCCAGGACGGCACCGGACCGGTGCCCGGTGTGCCGGGCGGCGGCGGTGGGCACCAGCGCAGGCCCGCCGCCGGCTCCAGCGGCGCCACGACCAGCTCCAGCGGCAGGCGCCGCCGCCCGATCCCCTGCTCCAGCAGAGCCAGCCAGTCCGCATCGCCCCGTTCGGTGTAGGGATCAGCCCCGTCCCGTCCGGGTGGGGTTTCGTCCGCGTAGAGCCACGGGAACAGTGGATTGGTGGCCTGGCCCGCCGCCGGCACGAAGCCGAGCACGAGCAGGTCCATGGCCCGGGTGGCAGCCACGTAGGCGAGCCGTTCGGCTTCCTGATCGAGGGCGTCCCGCTCCTGGCGGTAGGCGTTCAGGCCGTCACCCCAGCGGGGATCCAGATGGAGCACCAGCCGCGGCTCCTCCGTGCCCGGTGGCGTCCAGCGGCGGGCCTCCAGGCCGCGGCGGCCGCGGTCGCGGCCGGCCTGCCAGAGGTAGGGGCAGATCACCACGGGAAACTCCAGGCCCTTGCTGCGGTGCACGGTCAGCACCGCCACGGCCGAGGTCACGGCGGAGCTGTGGGGCAGATGCTCCTCCGGCACGGTGTCGGGGGGGTGGTGCCGCCGGCGCCGCAGCCAGTCGGCGGCGGCCGTCGCCCCCAGCCGCTCCTGGTGCAGACGAACCTGCACCAGCTCGGCGCACTGCTGCAGATCCGCCAGCAGCCGGCCGCTCAGCGACAGCCGGGCCAGGTCGTCGCCGCCCAGCAGATCCCCCAGCGTCGCCAGCAGCCCGCGGCCCGCCAGGCCGGCCGCCAGCCGGGCCAGCCGGTCGGCCAGTCGATCCCATTCGGCGGGGCCGGCCGCGGCGATCCGGCGCGGGCTCCAGCCCAGCAGGGGCGAGGCGGCCAGCAGCCGCTGCCGCACCCCGCTGCCCGGCTCGGCCAGGGCATCGAGCAGCCGCTGCAGCAGCGTGGCCCCCTCCCCCGCGAACACATCCCCCTGGCTGACCAGGCGGCTGGCGATGCCGCGCTGCTCCAGGGCGGCGCGAAGGGCCTCCGCCTGGGCGTGGCTCTGCACCAGCAGACAGACATCAGCCGGCTCCAGGGGGCGCTCCCCCCCGGCGCGCCGCAGCCGCAGGCCCCGCCGCAGGAGCTGCAGCACCAGTGCCGCCACCCGTGGCGGCAGCACCTTCTCCAGCTGGCTGCGGCTGGGGGCTGCCTCACCGGCGGCCCGGTCACTCCCCAGCCAGAGCAGTTGCAGGGCCGCTTCCCCCTCCGCCAGCAGCAGCTCACCCCGTCCCTCCCCGCGGCCGCCCAGCACCTCGGGCACCTCGAGGGTCGAGCGCACCAGCCCGGGCCGCATCAGCCCGTTGAGACCGGCGAGCAGCCCGACCGAAGAGCGGAAGTTGCGGCGCAGCCGATGCACGCCCCCGAGCTCCGCGGCGGTGCGGCGGGCCGCCAGGTAGGTGGCCAGATCGCCGCCCCGGAAGCGGTAGATGGCCTGCTTCGGGTCGCCCACCATCACCAGCAGGTGGGCGGGCCCTGGCTCGCCGGCCTGGGGCAGGAAGGCCGCCCGCAGGATCCTCCACTGGATCGGGTCGGTGTCCTGGAATTCGTCGATCAGGGCCGCCTGGTAGCGCCCCCGGATCGCGGCGATCAGCTCCGAGGGCGCGCTCGCCTGTGGCCCCGGGTCCAGGCCCAGCAGCAGGTCGCCGTAGCTCATCCGGCCGCTGCGGGCGCGCCGCTGGCGGAGCTCCCCCAGCCCCCAGTGGCAGAAGTGGCTGAGCACCGCCTCGGCCGGTCCATCGACCAGGGCCGCCACCGCGTCCATCAGCGGGCGATCCGGCAGAGAGGGGTGGGGCCCCTCCAGCGGGGCGCACGCCTGGCTGAACGCGCCGGGATGGAAGTAGTCGGCCAGCCAGTTCGCCTTGCCGCTCAGCACCGCGGCGTAGGAGCCGTTGTCGGGTTGGTCGGCCAGCCAGGCGTCCAGCAGGGCGGCCCGATCGTTCCTGGGGCGCGGGCTGTACGGGCTGGTCTTCTCGAGCCCCCGCGAGCGCAGGTCGGCGGCGGCCTGCCGCAGGGTCTGCTCCAGCGCCGCCCCACGGCTCCGCCAGAGCTCCCCGAACCGTTGCCAGTCGGTCTGCCACTGCCGCGTCAGCTGCTCGTCGAGTGGAATCTCGAGTGTCCAGCCGGGCGGCAGCGGCGGCGGCTGGAGGGCCGGATCCCCCTCGAGCTGTGTCAGCAGGGGAGCCAGCTGATCCGGTTTCACGCCCCTGGCGCGCAGACCCTCCAGCAGGTGATCGGGCAGCCGCAGCAGGCTGGCCTCGGTGTAGTCGTGCACCACCTGGGCCACCAGGGTGGCCCCCTCCGGCTCCAGTTCCACCCCCGGCCCGAGGCCAGCCTCGAGGGCCTGGCGCTGCAGGGTGCGGCGGCAGAAGCCGTGGATGGTGGTGATGTCGGCGGCGTCGAGCTGCTCGAGGGCCAGCAGCAGCCTGGCGCGTAGCCCTGGCGTCCGTTCGGGTCCGTGCCGCTGCAGCCACTCCTTCAGAACCGGATCCGGCTCCACCGGGATCCCTGGCGCCCCTCCCTCGCCAAGGCCGTTGAGGGCCTCCTGCAGCCGTCGTCCGATGCGGTCCCTCAGCTCCGCCGCGGCCGCCTCGGTGAAGGTCACCACCAGCAGCTGGCCGAGCTCCAGGCCCCGTTCCGCCACCAGGCGCAGCACCAGGTGCGCCAGGGTGAAGGTCTTGCCGGTGCCGGCGCTCGCCTCCAGCAGATGCACCCCGCCCTGCAGCGGCAGATCGTTCGGCGCCAGGTCGGGATCCACCATGGCCGCAGCGGAGTCGGGGTCGCGGGCCGGACGCTTCATGCTGGCCGTTGCAGGGTCAGCAGCGGCCAGACCAGTGCCGGGGCCAGCTCGGTGAACGGCCCGAAGCGGTCCTCCAGCAGCGCGCTGCCCGCGCACGCGGCTCCGAAGCAGAGCGCCATGGCGGCCTCCTCCCGTTCGCCGGGCTGGTTGCCGCCGCCCTCCCACTGGGCGATCGCCTTGGCCGGGCCACTGCCCGGTTTTCTGGCCTCGGCCTCGGCGTAGGCCCAGCCTGTGGCGGGGGGAACGGGCCAGCAGCGGAGGTGATGACTCCCCCGCCACTCCAGCAGCTGCTCCAGAGCGGCCTGAGCGCTCGCTGCCGTTGGCGGCCCCAGGCGCTCGACCACGGCGAACACCCCGTCCTTGCGGGCGATCAGCACAGCTTGACTCGGAGAGGCGCCGGCCGCCACGGCCAGGAGCAGCTGCAGCCAAAGCTCCAGCCGGTGGACCGCACGGGGTTTGGAGGTGTGCGTCAGCACCACGCTGTTGCCTCGCCAGCCGAGCTCCGCCTGCAGCGACGCCCAGCCGTGCCGCTCGCGGCGTTGCTCCCCCAGCCGGGTGAGCTCCCGGTGGAGGGAGTCCCAGCGCTGCTGCAGGGCACGGGCTTCGAGCTCGCCTGCCGTCCAGGGCGGCAGCTGGCCGCGGCCGCGGCCCAGCGCCAGCCAGTCCGGACCCGGCTGTGCCTCGCCGGCCTCCATCCGGCGAAGTTGGTCGCGCAGCAGCGCCGAGCGCTGCAGCTCCTGCAGCTCGAGCGGCTCGAGATCCTCCACGGCCTCGGCCCATTCCCGCGGCTTCAGACCCAGCTGCTCGAGCCAGCGGCGCTGGGGGGCGATCAGCCACTGGCGCAGGTCGTCGTAGGGATCGTCCGCGGCCCCGGACCCGGCCTGCGGCGCTGGATGGGCTTCCGGCACCGGCTGCAGAGCCAGTGGCAGCAGTGACGCTTCGCTGCCGCGAGGGTCGCTCTCCAGGCGTCGCAGCGCCTCGCCCAGGCGGCGGTCGCAGCTGGCGGGCGGGCGCCCCTGCCGCGGAAGAAAATTGTGCCGGTCGAGGGGATTGGGGGCATGCTCCACCACCAGGGCCGCGGCGGCCGCCTCGCCCAGCTGGGCCTGCAGCAGTTCCAGCCACTGCCGTACCGGCGCGGCGGGCGGCAGCGCTTCCCCTTTGTGCTCCTCCCGGCTGGTCCAGCAGAGCAGGAGATGGTCGCGGGCGGAGATCAGGGCTTCCATCAGCGCGTAGCGGTCCTGCCCGGCCCGGTCCGGGTCGCCCAGCTCACGCCCCCGCTCCAGCGGATGGAAGCCGGGCCGCGGCGGCTGGCGCGGGAACACGCCGGCATCAAGACCCATCAGCACGATCACCCGGTGCGGGATCGCCCGCATCGGCTCCAGGGCGCTGATGGTGAGGGCGCCGCTGCGGTGGCCGAAGCGGCCGCTGTCGGCGGCGAGCCGTTCCTCCAACGCCGCTGCCACCACCGGAGCCGCGATCCGCAGCGGGCAGCTCCCTGCGGTCTCCCCCCAGTCGGCCAGGGCGGCCAGGATCGTCTGCAGCTCCCAGGCCCAGGTTCCCCCATCGCCGAACAGGTCGCCCAGGAGCGCCGGCAGTTCTGCGGCCCAGTCGGCGGCGCGGCGGCTGTGACGCAGGCTCCCCAGCCAACGGCGGAGGGTGTGCAGCACGTGGATCCAGCGCCCCTGGCGCTCGATCGTGCCGCCCATGGCCTGGGGTGCCGTCTCACCCACGGCCAGCCCGGGCCGGTCGGGCAGCACCAGGCCCAGCAGCAGCCGGTCGATGGCCCAGGCGAAGCTGTGGGTCGCCAGGCCGGAGCGGTCGTGCGCATCGAGTCCCCAGCGGAAGCCGCAGGCCTGCAGGGCGGCCGTGAGGGCACCGGGATCCTCCGGCTCCAGTTGGAAGTGCTCGCCCAGCGGGGCATTGGTGAGCAGAAGCTCGAGCGCCGAGGCGGTCAGCCGTTCGCCCCCCAGGCGCAGCAGCTGCCCGAGGGCCGCGGCGATCCCCGATTCGCTCTGCTGGCTCCGGTCGGTCAGCCGCCAGGGAAGGCTGACACCGGTGGCGGCCGCGTCGCCGAAGACGGAGGCCACCAGCGGGGCGAAGCGGTCGACCTCGGGCGTCATCACCAGGATGTGCCGTGGCTCCAGGGTCGGGTCGGCCGCCATCAGCTGCAGCAGCCGGTCGCGCACGATCTGCACCTGCCGCAACCGCCCCGGGCAAGGGTGGAACTCCAGCGAGGGGTCGCCGTCGGCGCGCACCGGCGCGGGCGCCCCCTCCGGATCCACCAGCTGCTCCTGCAGCTGCTCCAGCAGGCTTGGTGCCCGGCCGGCCTGCCGTGCGGCCGTGGCCGGCAGGAGGAACAGATCGCTGGTGCGCTCCTGGGAGAGCTGGGCCTCGCCCGTGCCCTCCAGCAGCTGCTGGAACTCGCCCCCGAGCCGGCCGAAGCGGGCCTCCAGCCCATGGGCCTCCTCCAGCCAGTCGACCAGGAATCCCGCCGCGGCGTCGGCGGCGCTGCCGTGGCGCCGCCGACGTTCGCCGCAGCGCTGCCACAGGTCGGGGCAGGGTGTGAGCAGGAACAGATCCACCGGCACCACCGCGGCGACGGCCTGCAGCAGCTGCACCTGCAGCGGCGCCGCGCTGCTCAGACCGAACAGCCGCAGCGGCCCCGTCAGCCCGGCCGTCTCCGCGCTGCCCTCCCGCAGCCGCCGGATCGCCCCGAGCACCCGCAGGCCGAAGGGGGGCACCCCGAGCCGTTGCCGCAACCACCGGAACAGCAGGGGCTGCCAGCGCAGCGGCGGCGGCAGCGGCCCGCCCCGGCCATCGTGGTCGTGGCCCTCCCACCAGGCCGCCGCCATCGCGGGGCGGTAGAGGGTGAGGTCATCGAAGGCGTCGGCGATCGCCCGCCCCAGCTGCCAGAGCGGCAGATCCAGGGTGCCGCCGTGGCCGCGCCGCTCCAGCCAGCCCTGCAGCGGCGCGGCTTCCGGTTCGGCCACCAGCGCCGGCAGGGCCTCCAGCAGGGGCCAGACCAGATCGCTGGCCTGCCACGGATCCCCTGCGGCGGGGTCGTCGCCGAGCAGCTGGGCCACGAGCCGGCGGAAATGGCTGGCGGGAAAGGGGAAGCGGATGTTGGCGGCGATCCCGCCGAGATGCAGGGCCAGCTGCTCCCCCAGCCAGCGGCTGGTGGGCCAGGTGTTCACCACCACCTGCACGGTTTCGAACGGGTCGGGTGGAGCGAGGCGGAGCTGCTGGGCCAGCAGCTGGGCCAGCAGCTCCGCCCGGTTGCTCCGGACGACGGTCAGCAAGCGCAGCCTGCGGCCGGATGGGTGCGGCCGGCCGGCCGCCCGTCCGCGTTGACGCGAGCTCCCGCCACGCTGAACTGGGCGCCCGTCTCGGGGCAGTAGGCGGTGAGCCGGCCGCCGTAGCAGGCGCCGGTGTCCACCTTCACGATTCCATTGGTGCTGCGCTCCAGACGCGGCACCGGCGTGTGGCCGATCACCACGTCCCCGAAGCGGCCGTCGTAGCTCTGCCAGAACGGCTGACGGATCGATAGGTGGGGCCGCCAGCTCAGGGGGTCGAAGCCGGCATGGGTGGCCACCCAGCCGTCGCCCCAGTAGGCCAGGGGAAGGGAAGCGAGGCGGTCGTGCCAGAGGCGGCAGCGGCCATCGCCCAGCTGGCGGTAGGTGTCGCAGCCGGCCAGGCGGGGATCGGCCAGCCAGGATCCGGCCGCCAGGGCATCCACCAGGTTCTGCTCGTGGTTGCCGCGCAGCCAGATGGCCCGACCCCGCTCCACCAGCCCCCAGGCGAGTTCCATGGTCCGCTCGATCTCGGGTCCGCGGTTGATCACGTCACCGCAGAACACCAGCCGGTCAGCCGCCGGCAGCAGGGCGAGGAGATCGAGAAGGGCAGGGGCGCAGCCGTGAACGTCCCCAATCACCCAGTGGCGGGGGGGCTGCGGTGGGGGCGCCATGAATGGGTCGCGTTGGTTGCAGTTTGGCCGTCCATGGCACCTTCTGTCAGCCCCCGGCATCGGCCCCGCTCCCCGGGCGGCGCTGGTACGGTCCCCGCAGACGGGTCGGAGGCCCATGGATCCCGCGTCCCTCTCCGTGCCGCAGAAGGTGCGGGCGCTGGTGAAGGCGCTCAACGGTGCCAAGCGCACCAACGAGGCCCTGGCCCGCTGCGGCGACGGCGAAGCCATGCTCGACGTGCTGGTGGATGCCTCCCGGAAGCTGGGCCTGGGCCTCAGCCGGGAGGACCTGATGGCCACCCCGCCGATCCGGGACTGGATCTGGTGGAAGAACAAGGAGGCCCTGCTGACGATCGGCGACAACCGACCCCGGTATCAGCAGGACGGCCGCCAGGAGCGGGCCGCGGCGGAGAGCCCCTCCGCCGGGGAGTCCGAAGGGGAGCCGCGGCGGCGCTTCTTCGGTCTGTTCTGAATGGCTGACGGCGGATCTTCCGATTCTCTGCAGGAAATCGAGCCGTTTTGCCGCCCGCTCGCGTCGTTCGGACTGAGACCATGGTTCGACCGGAACAGCCCACCACCCCTTGATCACCACGGATCTCCATTGGCAGGAGAACGGTGAACTGCATCCCGAGGACATCGAACGTCTTCGGGAGCGACTGCTCGCCGATGCCGCCCTGAACCGCAACGAGCAGGACGTGCTCGACGGCTGGCTGCTGCGTCACCGGCAGCTGGCTCTCTGAGGCCGAGCGGGCGGCGCTCCTGCCTCAGGACGCGCCCCCGGCCAGGGGATCGGGGATCGAGGCGCTGGGTGCCTGGAAGTGCCCTCGGGCCACGAACTCCAGGCGGAGCTTGAGGAACTCGATGAACTTCGGATCGGTGGAGATCACCGCGGCCGCCGGCCTCGGCACCTTCGCCGCCACAGTCGACAGTTCCGGGGCCTCGAGGAAGGCGGGGCGGCGCACCAGCCAGAAATCGATCGCCTGTCCCTTCTCCCCGTAGTGGCGCACGCGCTCGCGCAGCACCTCCTCCAGCGGTTCCTCCACGGTGAGGAAGGCCTCACTGGCGGCGACGAAGTGGTAGGTGGCCGGTGCGGAGGCGCTCATGGATTCAGGTGCTGCCGAACAGGGGATCGCGGCGGGGATTCTGAACCAGCGCCTTCATCTGCCGCACCGCCGCCTCCAGGCCCACCGCCAGGGCCCGCGCCACGATCGTGTGGCCGATGTTGAGTTCCTCCATGCCGTCGATCGCCGCCACGGGCTCCACGTTCTGATAGGTGAGCCCGTGGCCGGCGTTCACCCGCAGTCCGAGGCTGCGGGCGATGAAGCAGCCCTCGGTGAGGCGGGCCAGCTCGAGGGGCTGATCCCCCCAGCCGGCCTCGGCGTAGCGACCGGTGTGCAGCTCCACCCAGCGGGCCCCGGTGGCCCGGCAGGCCTCCAGCTGGGGGGGATCGGCATCCACGAACAGGCTCACGCCGATGCCGGCCCCCTGCAGGCGGCCCACCACGCCGCCGAGCGGATCCTGCTGGGCGGCGACGTCGAGACCGCCCTCCGTGGTCACCTCCTGCCGCTTCTCCGGCACCAGGGTCACCATGTCCGGGCGGATCCGCAGGGCAATGGCCTCCATCTCGGCGGTGGCGGCCATCTCGAGGTTGAGGCGGCTGCGCACCGTCGCGCGCAGCAGCTCCACGTCCCGCTCCTGGATATGGCGCCGGTCCTCGCGCAGGTGCACCGTGATGCCGTCGGCTCCACCCAGTTCCGCCAGCAGAGCCAGGGTGACCGGATCGGGTTCCACACTGCGGCGGGCCTGGCGGACGTTGGCGATGTGATCGATGTTCACGCCGAGGCTGGCCATCGCGCTGCCGGGATCCGAGCGGAGCCGGGATCCTATGGGGCGGCGCCCGGCGGCGGGCCGCAGGAGCAACTGCCCGCCCCGTGGGGCGGCGGCACCCGGGCGCCCCTAGCGTCGTCGCTGAGCTACGTCGCACGGATTGAAAGCGGGGATGACGGCGCCGAGGTCGCCCTCGATGGTTCCGCTGGCGGTTCCCCCCGCCGTGCCGACGGCCCGCGAGCGCAGCCTCTGCAACGGCATCAATCCCTGGCTCGCCCCGGTGGCGATGGTGGTCACCCAGGATGTGGCCCTGCGGGGATTTTTTCGCGAGCTCCACGTGCTCGGGGCGGAGCATCTGCCCCGGGAGGGTCCGGTGCTGCTCGCGCCCACCCACCGCGCCCGCTGGGACGCGCTGATGCTGCCCCATGCGGCGGGCCGCCGGATCACGGGCCGCGACTGCCGCTTCATGGTCAGCAGCGACGAAATGACCGGTCTGCAGGGATGGTTCCTGCACCGGCTCGGCTGCTTTCCGGTGAATCCCCGCAAGCCGGCGGCTGCCTCCCTGCGCTTCGCCGTGGAACTGCTGGAGAAAGGGCAGCAGCTCGTTGTCTTTCCGGAGGGTCGCATCCAGCAGGACGACGCTCCGCTACGGCTGATGCCGGGTCTGGCGCGGCTGGCGGTGCTGGCCCGTGGGCAGGGGGTGCCCGTGCGTGTCGTTCCGGTGGGTCTGGCCTACGGCCATGTGCGGCCCCGCTGGGGTGACCGGGCCGCTCTCTGCTTCGCGCCGCCGCTGCCGGTCGACGGGGAGGGTCGCGCGGCGGTGCACCACCTCAACGGGCTGCTGGCGGATGCGATGCGATCAGCTGAGGAAGCGGCCCGCATCGCGGTGGGGCGTCCATTCCACGCCTCCTAGAGTTCGCCGGACTTTCGGTGGTGTAGCCGTGCGCCGGCTCAACGTTGCCCTCGGGCTTGCTCTGGGGGCAGCTCTCCTTCCTCTGGCTCCCGCCCTGCCGGTGCTGGCCCAGGACGAACCCCCACGGGTGCTCGAGGGGGCGGGTGGAACCTTCAACATCACGGCGGTGAGGAATGTGCTCAGCCGCGGCGATGCGGCCGTGGCCCGGGGCGACCTCGCCGCCGCCCGCAAGGACTTCGATCTGGCCCGCGATGCCAGCCGCCGGCTGCTGGGGTTCTACCGGGATCTGAGCGGTTCGTTCCGCGGTCTCGACGCCCGGATTCCCAGGGAGATGGATCAGAAGGGGCGTGAGGCCCTGGAACTGCTGGCGCAGGCCAATCTGCGGCTGGCCGCCCTGCTGCGCCGCCAGAACCAGCCGGAGGTGGCGGTGCCGCTGCTGGTG
Organism: Mesorhizobium carmichaelinearum; assembly: GCA_943368365.1. Taxonomy (GTDB): domain Bacteria; phylum Cyanobacteriota; class Cyanobacteriia; order PCC-6307; family Cyanobiaceae; genus CALRKZ02. The sequence continues at coordinate 287,552 of CALRKZ020000001.1, read as the reverse complement.
GAGGTGGTGAAGGTGATGACCCCCGCCCGTGAGGAGGGCCGCCGCGCCTACCAGAGCCTGGTGGAACTCGGCTTCGTGGCCACCCCCTACGCCGCCGGCGCCGATCCCGTCGCTCCGACGCCGCGCTGAGTCCGACCCGGCCCGTCCGGCGTCGCAGCCCGCCTTCTAGATTTCGCCCACCACGGCAGGATCAAGGGCATGGTGCAACCGGAGCAGGTCAGGGCCGCGATCTGCAGCAGCCTCCCCGACGCGCAGGTGGAAGTGGAGGACCTGACCGGCGGTGGCGACCACCTTCAGGTGAAGGTGGTGTCCTCCGCGTTCGCCGGCCTCTCCCGCATCCGCCAGCACCAGCTGGTCTACGGGGCCCTGCGCAGCGAGCTGGCCAGTGAGGCGATCCACGCCCTCGCCCTCCAGACTTCCCTGCCGGCCTGACGGTTCCTGCCCGCCTTCCCGATCGATCTCACCCCCTCCCCAGCACCATGGACAGCACGGTTCGGCAACGCATCGAAGGACTGGTGGGCAGCAGCCCGGTGTTCGTGTTCATGAAGGGCACCAAGCTGATGCCCCAGTGCGGCTTCTCGAACAACGTGGTGCAGATCCTCCATGCCCTCGGTGTTCCGTTCGAGAGCTTCGACGTGCTCTCGGATCCGGAGATCCGGCAGGGCATCAAGGACTACTCCGACTGGCCGACGATCCCGCAGGTCTACGTGAACGGGGAGTTCGTGGGTGGCTCCGACATCTTGATCGAGATGTACAACTCGGGTGAGCTGCGGGAGATGATCACGGTGGCGCTGGCCTCCTGAGCCGAACTCAGTTGCGACCGCTCTCGTAGAGGGTGCTCATGTCGCCGTTCGGCCCGATGAAGCTCGAGGGATCCATGATCCAGCGATCAATCAACTCCTCCAGGCGGCGCTGTGACAGTGGATCCAGCACGGCGGAGCGCCGGAGGGCATGCAGGTAGCCGTCGGCATAGAGGCGCAGTTCCGAAGGTCCGTGGTAGCGACTGGCCAGGTCCTGGCAGGCGTCGCACAACGACTGGAAGTGGCGGATCGCTTCGGGGTTCTGCAGGGCGGTCATGGGGTGGGGTCGGCCAGGGCGGTGGCGGCATCGGCTGATACCGGGATCCCCTTTCAACGCCCGCTAGCCTAAGGAAGCACCAGGGGCCGTGTGTGGAACTCACACCCAGATCCAACCCTGACCCCTCCGCCGCGGATGCTTCCCTGTCCCTGAGTGAATCCGCCGGCGTCGGCCTGGCCCCGAAGCGTGTGCTGGTGGTCGACCCGCATCCCACCCTGCGCACCGTGCTGGCCCAGCGTCTCCGGCAGGATGGCCACCTGGCCGCCGCCGTGGCCACCGCCAGCGAAGCCCTCCAGCTCTGCGACGACCAGATGCCGGATCTGCTGGTGAGCGCTGAGTTGCTCGAGGAGAGCTCGGCGCTGCGCCTGGCGGCTTTGCTCCGTTGCCCGGTGATGGTGCTCACCGCCCGCACCGGAGCCGATCCCGTGGTGGCTCTGCTCGACGCCGGCGCCGACGACGTGCTGCGCAAGCCCTTCGGCCTGGAGGAGCTGGCGGCCCGCTGCCGCAGCCTGTTGCGCCGCAGTGGCAGCGGTCTGCAGGAGCGGGTCTGCGTCGGTCCGCTCGAGGTCCATCTGCTGCTGCGGCAGGTCACCCTGCGCGACCAGCCGGTGGAACTGAGCCCAAGGGAGTTCGCGCTGCTCTGTGCCCTGCTGATGCCGCCCGGCATGGTGCGCAGCCGCCAGGAGCTGCTGCGCATGGCCTGGCCGCCCTTCAGCGGCGGTCCACGTTCGGTCGACACCCAGGTGCTCACCCTGCGGCGCAAGCTCGAGCTGGCCGGCCTGGGCGAGGGCGGGGGGATCGAGACGGTCCGCCAGCAGGGCTATCGATTCAGCCTCGAGACCCTGCCCGAGGCGCCTGAAGGCCCTGCAGCCGGCAGCACCACAGCCCCGCCGCTGCGTCAGGCCGCCGGCACCAGCTGAGCCAGCCCCCAGCCCAGTTCACCCAGCAGCAGACCACCGCTCAGCAGCGCCAGGGTCCAGTAGGTCCAGGGTGGGGTGAGCCGCTCCACCCGGGAGAGGTCGAGGCCGGTGGCGCGCTGAACCTGCAGCAGGAAGGCTGGAAACCGTGCCACCCGCTGGGGCAGCAGGTGGCGGCGCGGCGCCGGGCCCCGCACGTAGTACACGGTGCCACCCTGACTGGTGCCGGCCGGCTCCAGGTCGCCGATCTCGCTCCAGCGCAGGCTCCAGCCGCGCCGCAGCAGCCAGGCGCACCAGAGCGGATGGCCCACCCGGATGCCGGCGGCATCGAGCACCACCCGCTCGCTCAGCAGCGCGGCCAGCAGGGCCAGGCCGAGCGGCAAGGCCACCCACAGCCAGGGCCGCAGCCCCGCCGGCGCCAGCAGCGGCAGCGGCAGCACCAGGGCCAGGTAGAGGAGCGGCAGGGTGAGGCGGATCAGCGGCGCGATCGGATAGCACTGCGGTTCACCCGGAGGACGCCGTTCAGCGTTCGGGGTGGCTGCAGCGTCGGTGGTGGCGGCCATGGGCAAGGGGTCAGCGGGGTCCGAACAGTTCGCGCTCGCGGCCCTGCCAGAAGCTGCCCAGCTTCATCAGATCGCTGTGGGCGTCCTGAACCCGGCGCAGGTACTCGTCGGGACCCAGGCGCTCCTTGTCCTGCTTCAGACGGCTCAGTCGCAGCTGCAGCATCAGCCACGGCTTGGCCAGGGCCCCGTTGTGCTCCAGATAGCGGGCCAGATCCTCGTGGCTGGGCTGGGGGTCCGGGACCATCGGCACGTCCGTTCGGCTGCAGCCAACCCTATGCAGCGTCGCGGGGTTAGCGCGATGGCCGGCGGGGCCGGCTTCAATCGGGCAGGGCCCAGGGATTGAGGCCCAGGTCGGCGCCGATGCGGTGGGCACAGGCGAAGCCGCTGAAGGCCACCGCGTTCAGCCCCTGCCCCGGGAAGCAGGAATCGCCCACGCAGTAGAGCCCTTCGATGCCGGTGCGGTTGAAGGGCATCGGCAGCAGCCCCGGCAGCGGCAGAGCCGGAATCGGGCCGTAGCTGCCGCCGGCCCGGCCCAGGAAACGGCGGTGGCTGCGGGGTGTGCCGATCTCCCGGTGGGTGATGGCGGCGCCGAGTCCGGGCAGGATCGCCTCCAGCCGCTGGATCAGCCGATCGGCGGCCTGCTGCTTGGCTTCGGCATAGGCGCCCGGCGCCAGTCCCTTCCAGGCGTCCATGGCCGAGGGCGTGAAGGTGTGCACGATGTGGTGGCCCGGCGGGGCCAGGGAGGGATCCAGCAGGGTGGGGATCGAGACGAAGACCGTGCCCTGCTCGGCCTCCATCTCCTCCCAGCGCTCCAGCAGCAGGTGATGGCAGTGGGTTCCGGCGGGGATCGCCTCCGCCCGCACGCCGAGGTGCAGCGAGAGGAACGAGGGCGAGGGCTTGTAGCGCCGCCGCCAGGTGCGCTCGGCGGCCGGCACATGGGCTTCGTCCACCAGCTGGCCGAAGGTGTCCCAGCGGGTGGCGTTGGAGATCACGCGCCGGGCGTGGATCCGCTCGCCGCTGGCCAGTTCCACCCCCACGGCGCGGCCGTTCTCCAGCAGCACCCGGCTCACCCTGGCCCGATAGCGCATCACGCCGCCATGGCGTTGGAGCCCATTCACCAGCTTTTCGGCGATCACGCCGACCCCTCCCCTGGGGTAATTGATCCCGCCGGCATGGCGGTCGGAGAAGACCATGCCGGCGTTGATCATCGGCGTCAGGTCCGCCGGCACCACCGACCAGCAGTAGCACTCGATGTCGATGAAGCGCAGCAGCTCGGGATCGCGGATGTGCCGCCGCGCCACCGCTCCCACGTTCACCGGCAGCCAGCGGGCCAGGCCGAGGCAGGCCAGCGGAGCGCGCAGGAACACCTTGGCCAGATAGGCCGGATCCTCCAGCGACAGCAGCGGCATCGCGTCCAGGCAGCGGAACACGCTCCAGCAGGTGTCGTAGAAGCGGCGGATCCCGGTGCTCTCGTGCGGGAACAGGGCGCTGAGGCGGGCGATGAAGCTCCCGTAGTCGCGGTCCACCGCCAGGTGGAGGCCGCCGGGGAGGTGGTACTCGAGCTGGGCGGGGTCGGGGATGGTGTCGCAGTGCTCGCCCACCGCGGCCAGGGCGCGGGTGAGCAGGTTCGTGTGGCCGCTCGTCCCGAAGCCGAAGATCATCGAGGCGCCCACGTCGAACGTGTAGCCGTCACGGCGGAAGCTGCCGCCCGATCCCCCCGGGATCAGGTAGCGCTCCAGCACGATCACCTTCGCCCCCTTGGCGGCCAGCTGGGTGGCGGTGACCAGCCCGCCGAGGCCCGAGCCGATCACCACCGCGTCCCATCCGCCGGCGGGCGGCGGGGTGACCGGGCTGTCGGAGGGCACCGTGAGGGGTGAGGTGACGGTCACCGCAGGAGGAGGAGCAGAGGCCCGACCCTAGGTGGCACGAGCCCCCGGCTCAGGCGGCTGCCGCGACCGACGCGGCCCGGAAGGGTTCCAGCTCCGCCAGGGAGCGGTCGCGGTAGGCGCCGTAGCGGCGGCGCTTGTCGCGGATGCGCTCGGCCAGTTCGGGCATCAGCCCGAAGTTCGGTGGCATCGGCTGGAACCGGTCGCTGGGAGCGGTGGCGATGAAGTGGATCAGCGCACCGATCATCGTGGTGGGCGGCAGGCTGATGGGGTCGCGGCCGAGGACGAGGCGCGCCGCGTTGGTGCCGGCCAGCCAGCCCCCCGCCACGGCCGCCGCGTAGCCCTCGGTGCCGGTGATCTGGCCGGCCGCCAGGAGGGTGGGCCGGGTGCGGAACTGGAGGGTGGGATCCAGCAGCCTGGGGGCCTCCAGGAAGGTGTTGCGGTGCATCACGCCGAAGCGCACGAACTCGGCGTGCTCGAGCCCCGGGATCAGCCGCAGCACCCGCTTCTGCTCACCCCATTTCAGGTTGGTCTGGAAGCCCACCAGGTTCCAGAGGCGGCCATCCCGGTCCTCCTGCCGGAGCTGCACCACGGCATGGGCCCGTTTCGCCCGGCGCACGTCCCGGTCGTTGACGTCGCCCCAGCGCGGATCCCAAAGGCCGATCGGCTTGAGCGGCCCGTAGCGCATGGTGTCCTCACCGCGACGGGCCAGCTCCTCGATCGGCAGGCAGCCTTCGAAGAAGGCGGCGTTCTCCCGCTCAAAGTCCTTGAGTTCGGCCTGTTCGGCCCCGAGCAGCGCCTCGCGGAAGGCGAGGTACTGCTCCCGGTCCATCGGGCAGTTGATGTAGTCGGCGTCGCCCTTGTCGTAGCGGCTGGCCCGGAAGGCCACGCCAAGGTCGATGCTGTCGCCGTCCACGATCGGGCTCGCCGCATCAAAGAAGTGGCAGTCGGCCAGGCCGGTGAAGGCCCGCAGCTGCTCGGCGAGGGGTTCGCTGGTGAGGGGGCCGGTGGCCAGCACGGCGATCTCGCCGGCCTCGGGGAGGACGGTGTGCTCCCGTCGCTCGACCGTCACCAGGGGATGGCGTTCCAGGGCGGCGGTGAGGGCGGCGCTGTAGCGGCCCCGATCCACCGCCAACGCCCCACCCGCCGGCACGGCGTGGTCATCGGCGGTGCGGATCACCAAGGAGCCCAGTCGCCTGAGCTCTTCCTGCAGCAGCCCGGCGGCGCGGTCGCTGGAGAGGGCTCCGAAGCTGTTGCTGCACACCAGTTCGGCGAACTCGCCGCTGTGGTGGGCCGGAGAGCGCCGCACGGGCCTCATCTCCACGAGCCGCACCGGCACGCCGGCCTCGGCGATCTGCCAGGCGGCCTCGGTGCCGGCCAGGCCGGCACCGATCACCAGCACCATCAGGCGCGGGAGCGCTTGAGCATCAGCTGCAGCTGGCCGACGGCCGCCCGGCCGATGTTGAACACGGCCCAGGCCACGGCCAGCAGGATCGGGGCGGTAACCAGCAGCAGCCGAGCGTCCATCGGTGACCAAACAAGCTGGGCCCGATCCTACGGACCTCCGCCACCCCTCCCGGCTCGTGGCGGCCGGCTTGATCGAATTCGCAGCAATCTCAGGGCTGTGGTTCCGGTGGTGGAAAGCCGGTGCCCTCCCCCCGGCCGGCATGGGCATCGGCCAGCCGGCGATAGCGCCGGGCGTGCTCGCGCTGGCCGGCGATCGCCTCGGCGTCCAGCTCGCGCTTCACGGCTGCCGGCGCACCCATCACCAGGGTTCCCGCCGGCACGTCGCGGGTCACCACGGAACCCGCCGCCACCAGACTGCCGGCCCCCACCGTGACGCCGTTGAGCACGATGGCGCCGATGCCGATCAGGCAGCCGTCCTCGATGGTGGCGCCGTGGATCACGGCCCGGTGGCCGATCGTCACCTCCACCCCGATCCGCACCGGCTGGCCGGGGTCGCCGTGCAGCACGGCGCCGTCCTGCACGTTGCTGTTCTCCCCCACCGTGATGGCGCAGACATCGCCACGGGCCACGGCAGTGGGCCAAAGGCTCGCCCCGGCGGCCAGCCGCACATCGCCCAGCACCACGGCCGCGGGGGCGACCCAGGCGAGGGGATGGATCGAGGGCTCGGGCCACGGCGGAGCGGACATGGCGACGGTGCTGGGCGGGCCCATTCTCGGCGCCCTTCCAGGGCGGCTTCCTGAGCGCCCCTTGGTGACGGCCACCCCCGGGTGATACCTTCGCTGGATGCCCGCAAGGGCAGCCCTTCCGGGCGGGTCGCTAGCTCAGCGGTAGAGCACTCGGCTTTTAACCGATTGGTCCTGAGTTCGAATCTCAGGCGACCCATTAGGAACTGGCCAGGATTGTTGCTTCAAAGCCACTGCAGCGCAGTCGGTTTCGAGCTTCGATCTCCCTCCTGAACTTGTTGACCTCTGCGGGTGTCGGCAGGTATCTGGGGGCACTTTCTGTCACGACTGCCCAACGCTGACAGCCCCGTTTTCCCAGAATGGGGGGAGGTCGGTCGACAGGGATGAGGGCTCGAAGCGTCCTTGTTCAGTCTCTTGAGAGGCTCCGTCTGGCGGGCTGCCCATAGCGTGTCCGGGTTCGCACCACCAGCCCCTAGCTCACGGTCAATGAGACCTGCCGTGTCGGTCGGACCCAGGCCGGCAAGGGCTACAGCCCGCTCGATGACGAGTCCGTCTTCTCCCAGACCCAGCTGCTGCTGGAGGCCTAGGCCAGCCTGGCAGCTGGAGGTCCGGGGCTCGACTGGGACCGCCTCGGCAGCGCCGCTGGCCCCCAAGCCCTCTCCCCAGGCCAGACCTGGGGAGAGATCCGCCGCCTGATCCTGGCGGACATCGCCCGTGGTGGCCCGAAGGCCAGGGACCGCAATCCTTTCGTGTGCTTCAGCGGCCGGGGCTTCTTCGGTCAGGCGTATGCCGACGACCAGATCGCCCAGACCGCCCAGTTGCAGACCTTCTGTCTCCACACCCCCGCGTCGATCCTCGCCAACCGTGCTGACCCCTGCGTTCCTCTGGAGCGCCGAGCGTTCCATTCCGGCGGCTTCCACGGGCTCATGCAGATGGCGAACCACCTGGCCCAGCGAGGGGTGGCCATCGCCACTCCCGCGCCTCGCTTCATCCCATGAACCGAGGATCTCCAGGCCTGGTTGGATCAGCCGCAGAGCGTCGATCCACTGCGCGGCTGGGTGATGGCCATGACCGGCCCCCATGGTCTGCGCCGTGATCGCGACGTTGCTGCAGATCAGTACCGTCGATGATCCGCGAAGGACGGCCATGGAGCCCCGTAGTCGCCGATCAGGCTGGACGGCTACCAGCAACCGCGCCAGATTCCCGGAGAGGAGCCGTCCAGGCCGATGCGGGAACGCTGCAAGCCCGACGACCTGATCCATGCCTGGGCGATCCGTGCCCGGGAGACCACCACCCGGTGGAGTGTTGAACTTGCCCTGAACTCTCCAGTGCCTGGCTGAGCGGATCCTTGGTCATGATCCACCGGGCGATTGACCATGGCGGACACGGTTATGGCGGACACGGACCTGTCGCACGCGACGTCATGGTCGTGCCATGGGGAGGCAAACTCACTTCGGTATCGGTGGCTACGGCAGTCTGTTGAGCGGGCGTTCCAGTCTTGAATGATTCCGGAGATTGTTCAGATTCTTGTTGATGCCGTGAGTGCGCTCAAGTGCCGCCTCATCGGGTCGCCGAATGTTCCACTGACCATGAAGCAGGATCCGCTCACCTGGCCGAAGCTGGCGAAATCAGGCCCATTCCCAGCTTCCTCGCCCCAATCCTGCCTGCCTGCCTGCTTGTTCCACAGCGATGAGACCCCATTTTGGACACCCATGGTTGGGACCTGGTCACCGCCTGCTCGCAGGACAAGCTGAACGCACTGTTGGCCACCCGGCTGCAGAAGACGCCGCCGACGGTCACCTATTCCGACGGCTCCGGTCTGCAGATCGCCGCCACCTTCGATCCCTGGAAGATTTCATCGTTCGGTTCTGACAACCGCTTGACGATGATTCTGCCGATCCGCACCGGCTCCCTGACCTCCAGTTCCAAGTTCGCCGCAGTTCCCCAGGTGACGCTCGATGGCGCCCAGATCGAGATCGCCCTGGATCTGACCTTTGTGCAGGATGCAACAGGAAAAAAGACGGATCTGACGTTCAACTTCCAGACCCCGGCAACCTCGCTGAGCGATACGACCGCAGGGGCGATCTGGGTGGTGAATGCGGATCTGAGCGGGGTTCTGGCCAAGGCAGATCCCAGCGGTGCCGCCGGGCAGGCCCTGCACGATCATCTTCCAGCCTGCCTGATCGCCAACAGGGATGGTCTGGCCTATGCCATCAGTTCCGTGAACATGGCGCCTGTCGGCACGTCATGGCCGGGGCCGGTGGCCATGGAGTATCTGTTCGTGCAAGGGGCGAAGACTGCCAGCGGCGGACAGGGCCCGGGGTATCTGGCGGTGCTGTCGATGGTGCGCAGCCTCGACCCCAAGACACGCAGCCGGAACATCGATTCCACATTGTGCGATGGCAACCATGATGTGTGTTTGCTCCTGCACAAGGATCTGTTTTTGGAACATCATATTTTACCGATGTTGCCTTCCGGATTCGTGGGTGCTCAACCATGGCAATTCGTGGTGGCGGGGGACATGGTGATGAGCATTGCGCCGCTGATCTGCCCCACGGTGACCAATGCCGGAACCGACTACATACCGGTGCTGAGCTCGCTTCAGGTAGCGGTGGCCGGCGATCAGATCCAGGCGGATGCGGTTGGCTTGTTCAGCATTACTGGGCTGGTGAATTCCTACGTCACTTTCGATATCCAGCAGGGATTGAAGTGTGCCTTTGATGCAGGATCTGGTGGTTTGTCGCTGACTCCGGCCGGGCCACCGGCATCGACTTACGAGAAGCACATTCCCACTTGGATCTACGTTGTTGGAGCCGTAGCCCTGCTGCCTCTTGGCCTCATCCTCGGGCTGGTGCTGGTGGCTGTTGTGGACATCGTTGTCGACACGGTATCGAGCGCAGTGGCTGGCAAGGTGGGCGCCCAGGGCAGCACCACGGCCGTCGGAGACTGGGCCTTCGCCTCAGTTGAATGGCCAGGCAGCACCGGTTGGAGCGTCACCGAGGGCGGCCTGTCTGATTCCCTCTATCTCCGGGGATCGCTGAACTGACATGCAGCATGAGCGGACCCTGATCAAGGAAGCATGTTGATGGAAAACGCTGCCCCAAAATCGGGCTGACACACTACCGGAGTCTGAGATCATGACGGCAACACCATCCAGGGTGTCTTCCATGGTGGACCTTCAGGGCTGGGATGTCGTGAACGCCGCCAGCTTCGATGTGGTAAACGCGGCGATCCAACGATCCAGCACATCTCCGCAGACGTTCACCCTGGCGCCATGGGGGCTGGAACGGGTCGATCTGAACGGCTCATGGGATACCTGGAAGCTGGTTTCCGGATCTGCCGGGGCGACACTGGCGATCTCCCTTCCGGTGAAGAGCGGCACCGCAATCTACGACCAGCCGCCCTATGTGTATGCCACGTTCGATCCCACGACTTCAGGCACGGTGACTTTTGATCAGGCCCGCCTGACCGTCAGTCCGTCCCCATCCGCGACTTCGCAGGAAAGCGCCTTTGGCTCGATCGCTCAAAGTTCCGGAAAGTGGTATTTCGAGGTGACGAATCCCTCGAGCGTCATGTCGGCCACGGGGAAAATCGCCTACGTCGGAATTGGAACGACCAGGGCCCCGAATCAGACATTTACCAATGATGCCAGTGGTTATGGCTATGAGGTGAACGGCACGTTGCGCTCGAACAAGATCGAGGTTCAGGTGAAGGGTCCCACGGGCATGGTCGACCCCGCGCCATGGAACAAGGCGGGTGACACTATTGGAGTGGCTGTCGATCTGGACAGGGGCATGATCTGGTTCCGCGGCCCGGATGGGTCCTGGCAGGGCGCCGGGGCCGACCCGGTGGCTGGCACGGGTGCGGCCTTCTCCTCGATCACAGCCTCCGCTTCTGCCCCTCTTTACGCAGCCGTGTCTGTTGGGAAGGGCATCGCGTCCTTGACGATCAACTTTGGTGCCAGTCCCTTCCAGCATGCTTTGCCGGTGGGATTCAGGGGCTGGATGGCTCCTCCGACCCGCAAGTCGGTGAAGCTCGATGGTGCGACGGTCAGTGGAACCATTCGGCTGGCCAAGGTGCCTGGAAGCGGCAATCAGATGAAATTGGTCGTGGACGATCAGAGCCTGCCAACCAATCCTGCCACCACCGTCACGGCGGTGACGCTAGCCGGCGGCCTGGCTGCCGATCCACCCGTTGTCCAAGCTTTTGGTGAATGGTTGAACGACAACATCGCCAGCTTCACCAAGATTTTCCACACGATCGACATCACCGCTCCGGCCACAACGCCAACGGGCAACCAACAAGCTGCTGCCGCACCCACCTGGATGAAGCCCACTGGCTTCGCCTATGCGGCGGCTGATCTTCCGAAGCTGAATCCAAGCGACCCCACGCTGAGCGCCCTGGCGATCCTGACCGAAACCGAACAACGTACAAATCCGAATCTGGCTCGGCAAGTGTCGGCCAACATCCTGCAGGACATGCCGAAGGATGCCAACGGAAATCCCGCCAATGCGGTGGTGGCGATCAGCACCGAGCGGCTGCTGGTCAAGATTCTGTTGCCGGGTCTTGTCACCATGTTTAAAGCTGCCAATTCCACGATTTCAGAGCAGGATTTTCAGTTTGATTCAAAGGGCATGGTGGTTACGAACAAGACTGTCTTGAAGTTCGGCGACATGAAGCTCAGAGACGGCACGACTGTCAACCCCGAGATCCCCGCTGGGGGGGTGAGGGCATCGATTGATGCTACAAGAATCAAGCTGACCATCAGTGATATCAGCTTCGATTACCCTGGCGCTGTTTTCGGGCTCGGCGAAAGCGTCACATTCAGCTTCGATCAGTATCTCTATCTGACCTTGAACAAGCGCAAGGATGGCAAGAATGTTCTTTATGCCACTTTCAAGGATCCAGCGGATCCAAACGACAACGGCAAGCCGCGGGCGGATGATGTGAGAATCAGTTATCAGTTAAGTGCAAGTGCACAACAAGCGACCATGGGGTTGATGATCACTGGCATCATCTTGTCAGTCTTGAGCATCGGCTTGATCGGGTCGGCGGTGAAGGGTTGGAGCCTGGCGGGAACGGCCGCCGATACCGATGCCACCAATGCAGCCGCTCTGGTGGCCAAAAATGGTAACGCTGTAAATCCGTATGGCGTGCTTCCTGGGGCGGCACACGTTTATGAGCAAATTGGGGATAAGTTGGGTGGAACCATAACTCGCGAGATGAGTGAAATAAATGCCGGACAGTTTATACCACCGACTACTGTAGCTCCAGCCCCTCTAGGTGGAAGTTGCATGCTTTTCATGGCCCAGCATGCTCTTGGGCTTACTGTGTTGGGTGCTTTTTCTGGATTGCTGACAGCTGCCGATTGGGCGGCTTTTGGCCTTAGCCAAACCAGCGCTGATGCAATTGCCGTGGGAGATTTCAATGGGCTACCGGCTTCTTCAACTCTGGAAGATCAGATGGCCAAGAACCTGCTGCCTTTTGAATGGACCGACACCAAGACCTGGACCTTGGTGGATGCGCGTCTGAATGGAAGCCTGCTGATCTACGGCACACTGGCTTGATTGATCAACACTCCTTGATTTCCATTGCTTGTCTTTGAAATGACTCAGCAAAACTCATCACTCTCTGCAGCCCAGGCCAATGCTGTCGGTGGAACGATCTCTCTGCAGGGTTGGCATACAGCCACGATCGTCCAGTTCGATACGATGAACAAAGCGATTGTGGCCGAGAATCAAGCCAAGATCGCACAGGGCAAACCCCCAACAATCCCATCCAGCTTCAGTGCCACCAATAAATTTAGTGGCACGATCCAGGGAACATGGGACGACTGGCAACTGGAGCCTGATGTCACCAGTGCGGGGCAAAAGATCACGATGGCTTGCCCGATCAAGCAAGGCAGTGCCACTGATGTCACTGGTTCCCCGTATCAGCTGGATGGGGCAGTTGTCTACATCAGCGTCACTTTAGAGAAAGTGACGGATCCCACCATTACCATCAACGACCCTACGGCCACAGCCCCTACGGCCAGCAAGGCTCCGCCGAGCGGCCAGCCAAGCCAACAGTCCCTGCGGGTCAACTCCACCCCCTTGGCCCCGTCGGCCGGCCTGCCACCGCAGCCTGCCGTGGATGTGATCAGCATCAGCCAGCAGGCGCTGAATCAGCCATTCGCCATGTTGTTCCAACAGTGGTTCAATGCCAATATCCAACTGTTCAGCCAGATCTTCCATACTGCAGTTCTGAATGAACAAGCAGCCATCGATGGTTTCCAATGGCTCAAGCCAATTGAGCTGGGCTATGCCACGGTTACGGCCAACAATGGTGCTGCGATCTTTTCGGCTCTTTGTCTAACGGAGCAAGGTACAACACAGGCACTTGCAAACCAGATTGACGCCGGTCTTGCCAACATCCTGCCCACAAATGCCAACTCAGCGTTTGTGATCAGTGAGGAGAAGTTTGCGTGCCACTTTCTTCGAAAAGGAGCCGCTGCAGTCTTCCAGGGTTCTGATGAGAATGCTGATTTCGATATCACGAGCCTCGATCGGATCGTCACGAACAACAAAGATTTGTTATGGCGTAAGGTGACGCTCGGGGATGGCCAGATTGTCGACTTGACGGTTCCCGCCAAAGGTTTCAGCATGTATGCGGTGGCCAACCGGATAGAGCTGAGTTTCACCGGTGCTTTCTTTGTTCATCCATTGACATTTGCTGGCAGTGATAAGGTCAGCATCGATTTCACTCAAACCGTTTTTCTCGCTTCCGCGAAGAATTCCGCTGGAGACGTCATTCTTGTCACAACCAACAAGGACCCATCCGACCCGAACGCCAATGAAGCTCCGAACCTGCGCGACTGCACGGTGACGGCGACACCGGACCAGGCTGCGGCGACGTTCGACCGCGTGATGGACATCGTCTCCATCGCGGCATCCGTGCTCTCGATCGGCAGTTTTGCCGTTGGGAAGTGGGCACTCAATGCGGCGAACCTGTCGAAATCTGCTGCAGCAGTGCGAACAGCCCTTACGGCCGGGGATGCTGCGATCGCTGTGGCTCTCGATGCCGACAGTGCTCTGGTGGATGCTGCCGATATTACACAGGGAAACCTTGCAGCGGCTGCTGCCTTCACCACCGGTGCGGCTCCATTATCCGCTGCCGCCATCACTTACATCACTCGATTTGCCAAGCTCACGGGGTTTATCGCTGCCCTGTCGGGTGGAATGTCGATCTGGCAGAAGTATCAGGTTCTGCAGGACGGTTCCATTGATACCGCCAATCTTCCCTCAATCGATAACTTCGTCAACAATGCCCTCGGAGCATCCCAATGGCCCCAGCTGACGACCTGGACCCTGGTGGATGCCCAGCTGGCGGATTGCCTGTTGCTGTATGGAGATCTGTCGACGTGAACCATTGCGGCTTCCCTTGGTGTCGCGACCGCCCCACGTCTCCTCGTCACCGCTCTGACATCCTCGGCCATGGCTAACGCAACAGCTGCAGCTTCCACCCTCAACTGGGATACGGTCTTTGCCGTGTCCATCGATGAATTGAATGCCGACATCGTCACCCGGGGGAAGACTCCACCCCGTTTGCAAGGGGCACCGACGGGGCCGCTGAGTTTCAGCTTGAGTGCCGACTTTGATCCCTGGCAGATCGTTCCGGGTGGTGACGGTGGCGTGGTCAACTTCGGACTGCCGATGCGCAATCTGGTGGCGACTTACGTGCTTCAAGGTGCCGCCGGCCAGGTGACCTGCGCCGATGCCTTCGCCACCATCGGCATCCGGCTGACCATCGAACAGCACACAGGCCCAGCCCACTTACCGAATGGAACACCTCTGCCCGCCGCGGCAACCGGTACCACACGCCATGCTCTGAAGCCGCGCACGGTCAGCAGTGTGCTGGCTGATCCGGTCGCGACCCTGATCGGTGTCAGTTTCCGCCAGCCCCTGTCCGATCCACAGGCCGCTCCGCCGATCGAGACAGCGATTCTGAACTGGTGCACCGCCAATCTCGCCCAGTTCCAGCATGTCTTTGCTTTCATCGACCTGAATGATCAGATCGACACGGGGCCATGGGCTTTCTGCAAGCCCGTCGTCTCTAGCTACGCCTATGTCGATCTGCCTGGCAAGTCATCGGGCATCCTTGGCTTGTTGTGCATGACCTCTGCCTCGCCCGCACCGACTGCACAGCAGGTTTCGGCACTGTCCGTGCCCGCAGGCAGTGGCGCTGCTTTTCTGATCGGCGAAGGGCGCCTGCTGGAGGGCATGATCAAGCCGGCACTGCTGGCCATGTGGCCCAATCTGAAAGACACCGATCTGGATCTTGACATCAGCAATGCCATTCTGCGGCTGAAGAGTGGTGTGGTGGTTGCACTGCCACAGATCAGTGACTCCAATGGCAGCAGCTACGACCCAATGTTGACCGGTTTGGTTGTGCAGATCCTTGGCAACGAAATGAAAATCGAGACCCATACGGATGTGGAGGTCAGCCCGGGGATTCATGCCACCTGCTTTTCCACCGATTGGTTCACGATCACTCTCGGCAAGAATGCCAAGGGTGAACAGACCCTGGTGTGCCAGCCTTCGCGCCCCGCGACCAAGATCAATGGTCATTACTTCAACCAGGTCGTCGCGGACTTAACGGCAGCGATGCTGGCGATTGCGACGGTACTGGCCGTTCTTTCCCTGTTCGTCGATGGCGCTGTGGGTCTCCTTGTCGGAGCTGCTCTTCTGGTGGCACTGGTAGGAACCTTTACCATCAAGACCATTGGCCAGGTCAACCAGAATGCCGCCCCATCTCTCGACGACCTGACGGCCAGTTTCCTCGGCCCGATCACCTGGAGCAGCACTTCCATGAAGCTCTCCAGCTGTGGCTTGAACGGTTCCCTGCAGCTGGGGGGTGATTTCGCCTGATCCCCCGGGGAAAGACTCCAGACGGCTTCGACTCCCTCACCCCGCTGTGCGGCGGCCCGATCCCGTGCTGATCGGCCCCGTAGCGGTGCAGGTTCAAGCCGACTGCGATGGCCCCGGAAACTGCTCCAGCACCCGGCGCTGGTACTCCACGGAGAGGGCGTCCAGATGCTTCTGCGCCTGTTCGTGCAGGCCTGGATCCATCAGATCCAGCACCTTGCCCGGCGGCACCTTCATCCGCAGCACCAGGCTCAGGGCGTCGAACAGGCGCACCTGGTCGTTCTGCCAGCCCTGGTAGTCGGCGGCCAGGGCCAGCAGCGCCTGCTCCGGCACCTCGCCCCGCCCGGCGGCTCCACGCCACTGCTGGAGCTGGCCGAGGCGGGCCGAACTCACCAGCGCGTGCGCCGCTCCCAGCGCCGCCAGGGCATCGGCGGCCTCCCGCTTCAGCACGGACAGATCGCGGCTGAGCACCGCCTGCTGCACGGTGAGCGGTTCCCGCGTCGCCGGAGCGAAGCTCGCCGGCGCCGCGGCCTGGCTCGGCTCCGCCATCACCAGGCCGGCGGTGGATTCCAGGGCGGTGGACGAGGGCGAGCGTCCATCGAGGGCCCTGCCCAGCCGCAGCAGGTGCCGCGCCAGCCAGTGCCGCAGGTTCCCGCCGAGCGCCCGTGCCGTCTCCAACGCTCTCCTCATCGTTCTGTTCGGATCTGATCGTCAATCTGGCGAGCCTGTCCAGGCTCCGGAAGGGGGGGTGGCCGTCGCATCGGCCTGGAAAACCGGCAGCGGGCTTCCGCCCCGGCCGCCGCAGGCTTTCGCCAGCTCCAGCAGGGCCACGTAGAGCAGGCTCACGCCGCCGCAGATCGCCAGCTCGAGCCACGAGAGGGGCACGATGCCGAAGAACCGGGCCAGCACCGGCACCGTCAGCAGGGCCAGCTGCAGCCCGGTGCCGAGGCTCACGGCCCCCAGCAGCCAGGGATTCGCCAGGGGCGGCAGCCTCAGCAGCGGTCGTTCGCTGCGGGCGGAGAGGGCATGGCCCATCTGGGCCAGGCACAGACTGGTGAACACCATCGTCTGCCAGGGCATCCCGCGCGCGGCCGCCGCACCCATCAGCGCCACCATCAGCAGGGCGAGCAGGGCTCCCGATCCGAGCACGTAGCGGCCCACCCCGCCGGCCAGGATCGACTGCTGCGGCGGGATGGGCGCCTGCCGCATCAGATCGGCCTCCGGGGGCTCCAGGGCGAGGGCGAGCGCCGGCAGGCCGTCGGTGAGCAGGTTGATCCAGAGGATCTGCAGCGGCGTCTGGGCCGCCGCGCTCCATCCCAGCAGCGGCACGGCCACCACGGTCAGCAGCTCCCCCACGTTGCTGCCGAGCACGTAGCGCACGAAACGGCGGATGTTGGCGTACACCAGCCGCCCCTCCTCCACCGCCGCCACGATCGTGGTGAAGTCGTCATCGAGCAGGACGATGTCCGCCGCCTCACGGCTCACCGTGGTTCCACCGAGGCCCATGGCGATGCCGATGTGGGCCTGCTTGAGGGCCGGGGCGTCGTTGGTGCCGTCGCCCGACATGGCCACCACCGCGCCGTTGCGCTGCAGGGCCCTCACGATCCGCAGCTTCTGCTCCGGCGTCACCCGGGCGAAGAGCGAGCAGCCCTGCACCAGCAGCGCCAGTTCGTCGTCGCTGGCGGCCTCGATCGCCTCCCCCAGCAGCACCGGGGCTCCTTCCTCCACCATCCCGGTGACCACACCGATGGCCCGGGCCGTGAGCGGGTGATCGCCGGTGAGCATCACCGGCCGGATCCCGGCCTGGTGGCAGCGCCGCAGCGCCCCGGCCACCTCCTGGCGGGCGGGGTCGCGCTCGGCCACCAGTCCCAGCAGGATCCAGCCTTCCCTCTCGCCAGGGCCGTCCGGCCTGCAGGCCAGCGCCAGCAGCCGCAGTCCCGCGGCGGCCAGCGCCCGCGACTCCTCCAGCCACCAGTCGCGCCAGGGGGAGGTGAGCGGCTCCACGCGCCGGGGCCCGAGCCAGCGGTCGCAGTCGGCCAGGATCGTTTCCGGTGCCCCCTTGCTGATCCAGAGCGTGGGGGAAGGGGCTGCCGCCGTTGCCAGAGGACGTTGCAGCGTCGCGTCCGGATCACGCACCCGCACCGCCATGCACGGCCGCTCTGATCGGAACGGCACCTCCTCCAGGCGCGGATGGAGCCGGCGCAGCGTCAGCGCTTCGGGGTCGGCATGAACCGCCACCAGCAGTAGGGCCCCTTCGGTGGAATCGCCCTTCAGCCGCCAGGGCCCGCCCTCCTCCCGTTCCAGGTCGGCGTCGCTGCAGATCACTCCGCCGGCGAGCAGCAGCTCCAGCGCGCCAGGGGCCGCTCCCTGCTCCAGTCCCGGCGGGGGGGTGAGCATGCGCCGGGTGAAGGCCGCCTCGGCCGTCCCCTCTCCGCCATCCACGCCGAACGCGGCGGTGCCGGTGCGCAGTTCCACCACCATCTGGCGGTTCTGGGTGAGGGTGCCCGTCTTGTCGGTGCAGATCACCGTGACCGAGCCCAGGGTCTCCACCGCCGGCAGGGAACGGATCAGGGCGCCGCGGCTCGCCATGCGGCGCGTGCCGATGGCCAGCGCCACCGTGATCACCGCCGGCAGGCCCTCCGGCACCACGGCCACCGCCAGGCTGAGGGCCACCGCCAGCAGATCCAGGGGCGGCAGGCCGCTCCACCAACC
Organism: Mesorhizobium carmichaelinearum; assembly: GCA_943368365.1. Lineage (GTDB taxonomy): Bacteria > Cyanobacteriota > Cyanobacteriia > PCC-6307 > Cyanobiaceae > CALRKZ02. The sequence continues at coordinate 269,344 of CALRKZ020000001.1, read as the reverse complement.
CGCCAGGGCCACCAGGGCCACCAGAGCGAGGGCGCCGAGCACCAGGCTGCGGGCCAGGTCCGCCAGGCGCTGCTGCAGGGGTGTGGGATCCCCGCCTGCCGTGGCGATGAGGCCCGCGATGCGGCCCAGCTCCGTGTTCATGGCGGTGGCGAACACCAGGGCGGTGCCGCTGCCGCGCAGCACCTCCGTGCCCTGGAAGACGCAGGTGCGCCGATCGTGCAGCGGCGTGTCGGCCGTCAGCGGCCAGATCGTCTCCTTGGTCGCCGTGGTGGATTCACCGGTGAGAGCGGATTCATCGAGCCCCAGCCCATGGCCCTCCAGCAGGCGGGCGTCGGCCGGGATCCGCGCTCCGGGCTCCAGTCGGATCACATCCCCCGGCACGAGCGATTCACCACCGAGGCTGAGCCAGCGGCCTTCCCGTCGCACCCGCACGGCCGGCTGGCCCTGCTGCCGCAGGGCCCGCAGGGCGCCCGTGGCACGCCGTTCCTGCACCACCCCCAGCAGGCCGTTCAGCAGCACGATCACCAGGATCGCCAGCGCGTCCGCGGGGATCTCACCCTCCAGGGTGGTCATGGTTCCGGAGATGGCCGCCACCGCCAGCAGCATCAGCGGCATCACACCGGTGAACTGCTCGCGCAGGCTGCGCAGCAGGGTCCGATCCCGGGGCGGGGTGAGCCGGTTCGCTCCGAGCCGCTGCAGTCGTGCCGCGGCGTCAGCGTCGCCCAGTCCGTCACGGCTGGAGCCCAGCGCCCGCAGACAGTCGTCCGGATCGAGGGCATGCCAGTCAGGCGCCCGGGCGGGATCGGAGCGAGGCGTCAGCGGGGGGAATCCGGATTCCCCATCCTGGCGCTCGCGGCGGCCGGCCTCCGTTCAGGAGCCTGGGGCGTTCAGCAGGCCGGCGGCAGCGAGGCCGGCCGGGGGATCAGCAGATCCGCCTCGCTCACCCGCTCCAGCAGTCCGGCCGCGCGGAAGCGGCTCAGGCACTTGGTCACCGTCACGCGGCTGAGGCCGCTGATGTCGGCCAGCAGGCGGTGGGTCAGGTTCATGTCCCTCAGTGACAGCCGGTAGCCCCGGCTGCTCACCTGGCCGAAACGGCAGCCGATCCAGCAGAGCAGCCGCAGCAGCCGATGGTCGGCATGGCGAACCCTGGTGATCTGGGAGATCTCCACCGTGTTGCGGAGCTGATGGCGCAGGAAGGCGGTGATGTCATCGGCGGAGGGGTGAAACTGCTCCACCACCACATGCGAAAGACATTGGAGTTCCAGCGGGGTGTGCGTGAACAGATCGCGGGTCAGCCATTCGCCCGGGCCACAGAGGCCGAGGGTGATCGCTTCACCCTCGTCGTTCCAGCTGAGAATGCGCAGATAGCCCTCCTGAATGATCCAGCTTTCCCGTTCCGGAAGCACATCGTTGGCCTGGAGTTTCAGTCGCAGGAGGGGCGTGGGCTGGGCGTTGCTCATGACGGGAAGGGAGAGAAGATCCGGCACGGAACGGAATGAAAAGGTGGCTCCCTCCTGCTGCGGTGGCGGAACGCTAGGTGGGTGCCGTGCGCCGCGGCTGATGGCGTCGCGCAGCATCGGCAATCGACCGGATAAGCCCGCGTTATCGCTTCAGAGCAGCGCGGGATCGGCGCCCGCCGGTCGCTCTCCGATCGGCAGATCCTTCAGCAACAGGAAATCGTCGAAATCGAACCCCGGTCCCACGGCGCAGCTGCAGAGCGTCCAGGCGCCGCGGCTGCAGGCCGCCTGCCACCAGCCGGCCGGCACGATCGCCAGGGGCGTCGCCTCCGCTGGTGCGCCCCCCGCCGCGCCGAGCACCAGCCTTTCCGCCCTGCCGCCCTCCGGTGGCAGGCGCCAGAGATCGAGCGGAGCACCGCCCGCGTGCTGCCAGAGCTCATCGGCCCCTGCCACCCGGTGCCAGCGGCTGATGGCACCCCCCGGCAGCAGGAACAGGATCACCGTCAGTCCCGAGCGCTCCGCCCCGTCGCCGAGCCGCCGCACACCCACCGCCGAACGGTGCACTTCCCGGTACCAGCCCCCTTCCGGATGGGGCTGGAGGCCGAGCCGGGCGATCATTGCCCCGGCCTCCTCCGGGAGGGCGGGATCTCCGCTGACGGGTGGTTCCATGGCGGCTCCAGGTTGGGTGTTCGAGGCCCGGTTCAGGGCCCGGGCTCAGCGATCGAGGCGGTTGGCGATCCCCTTGCATCCGCCCGGCAGGGTCTGGCGCGACCGCTGGCCGCTCCACGAGGCGAGGTAGAAGCGGGCCTCGGGCCCCAGCTGGATCAGATCGGAGAGGTTCGCGTTCTCCACCACCGCTCCGGTGCCGGCCCCGCTGCCGTGGTCGGGCGGCTGGTCGGGGTCGGCGGGTGTGGCCAATTCGGCGCTGCCGAGGAAGAAGAGGGTGCGATCGACCCGTGCTCCGTCGAGATCGGCGCCGGAGAGCAGGCAGCCGGCCAGGTTCGCCTCGCTCAGGTCGGCACCGCGGAAGATCGTGCCGCGCAGATCGGCGCCGTTGAAGTCGATGCCGCGCAGATCCGCGCTGGAGAGATCGGCGCCGCGCAGCACCCCCTTCAGACGCACCACCGGCACGCCGTCCCGCCGGTCCTCCTCGTAGCTGCCCTGGCCATCGAGGATCGCCCGGCCCAGACGGAGGTCGCGGCGCAGGGGGGTGAGCAGCCGGGCGTGGGAGAGGAAGCGCAGGATCTTCGCCTTGCCCTGGCTGTCGACGCTGCCCAGCACGGCCGCCATCCGGCCCTCCGCCAGCATCCGCTCCAGTGGCCAGTCCTCCAGCAGCCCCTCCTCGTCGCTGATCAGGGTGGAGATGCCCTGGATGAAGTTGTCGATCGTCTGGGCCTGGGTGATGCGGTTCTGCTGGGTGGTGAGCCGCTGGTCGACCACGAACTGGCGCCAGGCGATCACCAGCGCCACCACGGCGATCAGCACCTGCCCGAAGGCGCCGATGATCCCCTCTCCCACAGCCCCGATCGCCTGCCAGTCGCCGCTGCGGTAGATCGCCGCCAGCGGCTCCCACCAGCCCAGCACCACCGACGCCGCCAGCAGCGCCAGCGGCAGGGCCGCCGCTGCCAGGGTCTTCGCCAGGGCCGGGTCCTCCAGGCGCTCGCCCAGTCGCCGCCACAGTGGCGGCAGCAGCTGCCGCAGGGCCAGCAGCAGCGTCAGCAGGACCGCCGCCAGCGTCAGCGCCGTCGAGCCGGCGGCCAGGCCGAGCAGCACCAGAGCGAGGGCGATCAGCAGCTGCAGGGCGGGGAGTTCGCTCAGTCGGCCCAGGCTGGGGGTGCCCGGCAGGGCGGGGACCGGGCGATCGTCCGCTGGTGGGGTCATCCGTTCAGGCCGCCCGGAAGTAGAAGCCGGCCCCCAGGATCAGGTAGGCCGCCAGCAGCAGCACCCCTTCGAGCCAGTCGGAGCGGCCGTCGAGCGTGACGAGGTTGCTCACCACCACCGCCGTGATCACCGCCACCAGTTCGTAGACATCGAAGCTGAGATCGATCGGATGGCCCAGCAGGGGGCCTGCCAGCACCAGCACCGGCACCACCAGCAGCGCCACCAGCAGGGTGGAGCCCAGCGCCACCGACACCGAGAGGTCCATCTTGTTCTTGCGGGCCATGCTCACCGCCGTGAGGTATTCGGCGGCACCGCCCAGCAGGGGGAGCAGCACCACGCCGGTGAACAGGGCCGAGAGCCCCAGCCCCTCGGTCACCGATTCCACCACCCCCACGAAGATCTCCGACTCGTAGGCCAGGGCCACGGTGGCCGCCACGAGAACCGCCAGCCAGGGCCGCGGATCGGGGGTATGCCCTCCGGCCACCTCCTCCTGCAGGTCCACCTCGGCCACCTCGTAGAGCACCCGGTGGGTGCGGAGCGAGAACAGCAGCGTGAGGGCGTAGACGATCAGCAGCACCCAGGCGATGAAGAGCGAAAACGGCTCCGTGCCCGCCGATGGCCCATCGCCGGAGAGCAGCGCGAGGCTGGGGAAGAGGATCGCCAGTACCGCCAGCGTCATCGCCGAGCCGTTCACACGGGCCACCACCGGCTGGAAGGTCTGCTCCTGGCGTCCGACGCCGCCCACCACCATCGACAGGCCCAGGGCCAGCAGCAGATTGGCCATCACCGTTCCGGTGATGCTGGCCTTGACGATCTCCACCAGGCCGGCCCGCAGGGCCACCAGGGCGATGATCAGCTCGGTGGCGTTGCCGAACAGGGCGTTGAGCAGGGCCCCCACCGACGGCCCGAAGGCCACCGACAACTCCTCTGTGGCGGTGCTCAGCCAGATCGCCAGCGGGATGATCGCCGCGGCGGAGGTGAGGAAGACCGCCGTCTCCCCCCAGTGGCCCCATTCTGCGGCGATCGAGAGGGGCACCATCGCCAGCAGTCCATAGGCGAAGGTGCTGCGGATCGACATGCTGCGCCGGCGTTCGCTCGCCATTCTGGTCGGCGCCTTCGCGGGGCTGCCAGCGGTACGTTGGTGTTGGAACGGAACGCCGGGGATGGAACCGATGACCCGCACAGAACCCTGGTCAGGGGATCCCCGCGAACCCGACGACGAGCTTCATGACGACGCGAAGAATTCCGGGGAAGCCCTCAGCGACGCCGCTGAAGAGGCGGAGCCCGCCGCGCTCGAGGAAGCGCAGGCCGACGAGGGCGGCACGCCGGGCGAATGGATCACCGGCTGGGATCCCGAGGCCCATCCAGGCCCGCTGGACTGAATCCTGGAAGAGGCCGGTGCCCCTCGCCGGCCACCAGATAGCCACTCAGCGCCAGCAGCAGCACGCTCAGGCAGAACAGTGCCAGCGAGCTGCCGTCACGGATCGGCAGACTCAGCATCGCCTTGAAGGCCGACACGATCAGGGCCACCACCAGCACCTTCACCAGCTTTTCCTTCAGCTGGTCGAGGTTGCGGATGTCGAGCAGGCCGTTGCCGGCGTGATCCCCCTGGCGCGCCGCCTCGATGGGGGAGATCAGCAGTTCATAGACGCCGTAGCCGAAGATCAGCAGGGCGATGCCGATCAGATAGAGATCGATCCCCGACACCACGCCCCCCAGCATCTCGGCGATGAAGCCTTCGCTGTGGCGGCCGGCCAGCAGTTCGACGATGGCGCGGCCGATCTCCATCGTGCCGAGGGTGAAGGTCACGGCGGTGCTCACCAGGCTCATGATCACCGGCAGGATCGCCACCAGGCGCAGCTTCCACATCCACCGCTCCAGACGCTGTTCGACCCGCTTGGAACGCCGAGGTCTGACGTCGGGGGAGCTGGTTGACATCACGGGGTGAGCCGGAGGGGAACCGACCCTAGTTGCCCTGTGGGAGGCGTTTCTGATTCACCTGGCGCAGGGATGGCAGGACACCGCCATCCGGCCAGCCGCGATACCGAACCCCTCCGGGAGTGGCGCCTAGCGTGAAGGCATGAACGAAAACCAGGACACCAACCGAGCGATCGACACCGCCCTCTGCCCATCGTCTGACGTCAGCGATGCGGCTGGCTATGCCGTCGACGAACCGTGGGCTTCAGGCCAGCGCAAGCGTTATCTGGCGAGCCTCGATACTCGCCCTGAGATCGTCTGAGGCGCCCCCGCCGGTGACGCTCGAACCCATGGCCGAACTGGAGGCGCTCCCGGCCCTGCCTTCCCAGCGCCTCGCTGTGGTGGGACATCTGGAATGGGTGAGCTTCGTCGGGGTCGATCGCCTGCCCCGGGCCGGCGAGATCTCGCGGGCCACCCACGCGCTCGAGCAGCCCGCCGGCGGCGGCGCGGTGGCGGCGGCCCAGCTGGCGCGCCTCACCGATCGGCCGGTGGCGTTCTTCACCGCCCTGGGCCGCGATGCGCTCGGCGAGCGGAGCGTGACCGAACTGGAGGCGCTCGGGCTCCAGCCTCACGTGGCCTGGCGCGACGCCCCCACACGCCGGGCGGTCACCTTCGTGGAGAGCGGCGGCGAGCGCACGATCACCGTGATCGGCGAGCGGCTCACCCCCAGGGCCGCCGATCCCCTCCCCTGGGCGGATCTGGCCGCCTGCGACGCCGTGTTCGTGACGGCCACCGACGCGCCGGGCCTGCGCCTGGCTCGGCGGGCGCGGGTGCTGACCGCCACCCCGCGCACCGGTCTGGGCGTGCTGCGGGAGGCGGGGGTGCGGCTCGAGGCCCTGATCGGCAGCGCCAGGGATCCGGCCGAACGCTATGCCGCCGGGGATCTCGATCCCTCTCCCGCTCTCTACGTGGCCACCGAGGCGGAACGGGGTGGGTTCTGCCGTCCCGGTGGCCGCTTCGCCGCCCCGGTCCGCCGGCGGCCCATCCAGGACACCTACGGGGCCGGCGATGCCTTCGCGGCCGGGGTCACCGCCGGTCTGGGTGCCGGCTGGGACGCCCGGCTGGCGATCGCCCTGGGCTGCCACTGCGGTGCGGCCGCCCTCGACGGGCGCGGAGCGTACGCCGGCCAGCTCCGCCGCGCTCCCGGCCCGGCCTGAGCAGCGCAGACGCTCACTGGCTCACCACCAGCTCCCGGGTGCCGCTGTGCTCCAGCAGGGCCGCCAGGCTGAGCAGGTCATCGCCGCGGATGACCCCGATGCAGCCGTCGGTGCCGCTCTCGCGACCGAGCCCGGCGCTCGGGTCGTGATGGATGCCGAGTCCGGCCCGTTCGGTGGGGAATTGGGGCTCCAGCCCGATCCAGATCAGCCGGCCCAGTTCCGGGGGATCGTCGGGTTCCACGGGCAGGATCCCGCTCACGGTGTAGCGGCCGGGCGGCAGCGGGGCCTGGCTGCCCAGCCGGTGGCGGTCGGCCTGCTGGCGCCCCGCTCTTCCCACCAGGGCCTCGAAGCTGCGCGGCCGCTCGCCCGGCAGCCTGAGCTGGAGCTGCCACACCGGATCTCCCGTGGCGGGGATGGTGCGAGCGGTGCGCATCAGCACCAGCTGCGCCGTGGCGGGTGGGATCGCGTCGATCGCCGCCGCCGCCCCGCCGCTCAGCAGCAGCAGGGAGATCACCGCCAGGGCCCGCCGCCGCATCCCGGACGACGGCGGGGGGCCTGGCGGGGAGGGATCCGGCTGGCCGGGGGCAACCATGGTTGTGGTCTCGGGGCCCGGTGATAGCGCGCCGGGCCGGGGGTGGAAAGGGTGACGGCCTCCGCCGCTGCCAGGCTGCCGCTGCCGTGCACCCCCTCCGCCGTGGGCTCTCCCGAAGCCGGACCCCCCTCCAGCGCATCCGCCGCCGCCGGCAGCCCCGACGGGACGTCGTTGCTGGCCCTGGAACGCCACGCCCGGCAGCGGGGCAGCGGCATCGAGCACTCCGGCCTGCTGGGCTGCTGGCGGCTCGAGACGGTCTGGCCCCGCTCCGGGGAGCGTCCCGCCGCGCTGAGCTCCGCCCTGCTGCGGGGCCTGGGGGCCCGGCTCTCGCTCGCCGCCGCCGATGGGGCCGAGCTGGAGATCCGCAACAGCGTCGCCCTGGGCGCCCTGGAGCTCTGCTTCCGGGGTCAGGCCCGCCTGGAGGGTCGCCGGCCGCTGCTCCTGTTCCGCTTCGAGCGGCTGCAGCTGCGGCTGGGCGCGCTCACCCTGCTGGATCGGCCGATCGCCCAGTCGCAGCCCTTCGCCACCAGCGGCGCTGCGCAGCTGCCCTTCTTCGCCCTGATCGCCACCGAGCCGGGGGCGGGGTGGCTGGCCGCCCGGGGCCGCGGCGGCGGGCTGGCCCTCTGGCGCCGTTCCGGGGCTACGTTGCCGGCAAGGCTGCTCCCCCGCTCCTGAAACCGTTCCTGCAGGTGCTGCTGGTCAGCTGGCTGCTCGTCCGCGGCCTGGAGTGGTTCGGCCGGCTGCGCCTCAGCCTGCGGCGCGACCGGCTGGCGGCCGAATTCTCCCGCGAGCTGCGCCGACGCGGCCTGCTCGGCTCCCCCCACTGACCGCCGGACGTTTCCGCGAAGGTCTGTCACGCGAATCGGCGCCCCGCGGTCTTGCCCCGGGGATCTGGCCACAGTGAAGGCATCCACAAGGAGGGCTCCATGCACACCCACGACATGGAAAACCACGACAACCTCTACGCCGATGAGATGCCGATGCGCCGCGGCGAGTCGTCGGCCGATGCCCGTGGTCACGCCATCAGGGCGATGGCGGCCCTGCTGGTGATGCTGGCGGTTCTGGGGGGTCTGGCCAGCCTCAATGGCTGGGGTCCGTTCGGCTGAGCCGGCCGCGCCGGCCCGCCCAGAGCCGGGCGCTGACAGCGACCAGCGGGTCTTGCTACCAGGGGAGATGTCTGCTTGCGTTCGGACGTTCCATGGCCCACACCTTCCCCGGTGTCTCCCGCCAGCGCCTGTACCGCCTGGTGGATCAGAGCGGATCCCCCCATCCGGTGCTCGACGAGGTCTACGAGTCGATGGAGGCGGCCTGGGAGGTGGCCCAGCACTGGTGGCACGAGGAGCTGGGCGCCGGCCACGGGCCCGTGGAGGTGGGGGTGGAGGTGAGCACCGGCAGCGGTGACTGGCGTACGCTCCGGTACCCGGGTTCCTGAGCCCTGAGCGCCGCGCTCCCTCCCCTCCAGACGACGCTCCGGGGCCGGGCGCTGCTGGCCGATCCCGGCCTGAACAAGGGCACCGCCTTCAGCCGCCAGGAGCGGCATGCGCTCGGCCTGGAGGCCCTGCTGCCCCATGCGGTGGAGACCCTCGACACCCAGGTGGCGCGCGCCTGGCAGGCCTTCCAGGACCTGGGCGGGGACCTGGAGCGCTTTCGCTTCGCCCAGGCCCTGCGCCAGAGCAATCTCACGCTCTTCCACCGCTTCCTGGCCGAGCACGTGGAGGCGGTGCTGCCGATCGTGTACACCCCCACGGTGGGGGCGGCGATCCAGCGCTTCAGCGTCGATTACCGCAGCCCCTCCGGTGGGGTGTATCTCGCCGCACCCGATCAGGACCGGCTGGAGGAGCTGCTGCGCCAGGTGGCCCCCGGTCCGGTGGACCTGCTGCTGGTCACCGATGCCCAGGGGATCCTGGGCATCGGTGACCAGGGCATCGGCGGCATCGAGATCTGTCAGGGCAAGCTGGCTGTGTACACCCTCTGCGCCGGCCTCCACCCCGAGCGGGTGCTGCCGGTGGTGCTCGATGTCGGCACCGACCGCCCCGAGCTGCTCGGCAACCCCTTCTACCCGGGCTGGCGCCAGCCCCGGCTCACCGGCGCCGCCTACGACGGTTTCCTTGAGCGGCTGGTGGGCGCGGTCGAGCGGGTGTTTCCCGGCGCCCTGCTGCACTGGGAGGATTTCGGCGCCGGCCATTCCCACCGGCTGCTGGCGGCCTATCGCGAGCGCCTGCCCAGCTTCAACGACGACATCCAGGGCACCCGCGGGGTGGCCTGTGCCGTGGTGCGCGCCGCCTCCCGCGGCGCCGGCCTGCCGCTGAGCGACCACCGGATCGTGGTGTTCGGGGCCGGCACCGCCGGCTGCGGCATCGCCGAGGGCCTGGTGCGGCTGCTGCAGCGCGACGGGCTGAGCGAGCCGGAGGCGCGGCGCCGCATCTGGGCGATCGATCGCGATGGTCTGGTGCTGCGGGATCAGCCCGCCCTCACGGCGATGGCCGCTGCCTTCGCCCGCGACCCCGCCGAGGCGGCCCGGTTCGATCGCGACCGGCAGGGGCGCGTCGGGCTGCTGGAGGTGGTGCGCGGGGTGCGCCCCACCGTGCTGATCGGCACCTCCACGGTGGCCGGCGCCTTCGATCGCACCGTGGTGGAGACGATGGCGGCCGCGGTGGAGCGGCCGATCATCCTGCCCCTCTCCAATCCCACCCGCCTGGCGGAGGCCAAGCCGGAGGATCTGCTGCGCTGGACCGGTGGCCGGGCCCTGGTGGCCAGCGGCAGCCCCTTCGCGCCCGTGTCCGTGAACGGGGTGGAGCGGCGGATCGGCCAGTGCAACAACTGCTTCCTGTTCCCCGGCCTGGGCTTCGCCAGCGTGGCGGTCGGCGCACGCCGGGTGAGCGAGGGGATGATCGATGCGGGTCTGGAGGCGCTCGCCGATCGGATTCCCGCCAGCCGTGATCCCGACGCCCCCCTGATGCCCGACCTGGCGGCCGTGAGGTCCGTGTCGCAGGCGGTGGCCGAGGCGGTGGCGCTCGCCGCCGTGGCCGAGGGGCTGGCCCGCCGCGCCCATGACGCCGCCGAGGCGCTGCAGTGCCTGGAGGCGGCCCGCTGGGAGCCGCACTACCGCGAGGTACGGGCGATCTGAGTGGGCGGCGGGCCGCTTCACGACCGGCGCTTCAGAGCTCCTGCTCCACGCCCGGACGGATCGTGCAGTCGGCGAGGGGGTAGCTGACGCAGAGCAGGGCGTAGCCGGCCTTGATCTGGTCCTCGTCGAGGAAGCTCTGGTCGGCCTGGTCGACGCTGCCCGCGAGGATCTTCCCGGCGCAGGTGCTGCAGGCGCCGGCCCGGCAGGAATAGGGAAGGTCGATCGACTGCTCCTCGGCGGCATCGAGGATGTACTGGTCGTCGGGGCAGGTGAAGCTGCGGCCGTCCTCGAGCGTGATGGTGTAGCTGGCCATGGCGATGGGAATGGCGGGGGGCTGGAACAGCGGGACAGGGCCGGGGCCCTCTCCCCCCGGTTAGGTCAGCCGGAGCTGCATCGCTGCGGACGGAAGCCTGAATGTGGTGGGTTGCACACAACGTTCATGGCCAACTTGCGATCGCCTCCGCAGCGGCACATCAATGGAGTTTGAGCACCGCTGGAGTGTCTGTGGTCAGGGTCTTGGTCCCTTCGGAGCGTCGGCCGGGTGAGCACCGGGTCGCCGCCACTCCGGAGACGGTTCGCCGGCTGCTCAGCCGGGGATGTGAGGTGGCGGTGGAAGCGGGGGCCGGCGTCGCCGCGGGCATCGCCGATGCCGCCTTCGTCGAGGCGGGTGCGGCGATCGTGCCGGAGGGTTCGGGCGAGGCCTGGTCGCAGGCCGACGTGGTGCTCTGCGTGCAGGCGCCGGCCCTGGAAGCCGAAGGCGGCCGCGGGGGTGCGGAACATCTGCGTGCCGGCAGCCTGGTGGCCGGCCTGCTCGATCCCTACGCCAACCGCGGCCTGGTCGAGCGGTTCTCCGAGCGCGGGGTGTCCGCCGTGGCCCTCGAGCTGCTGCCCCGCATCAGCCGGGCCCAGACGATGGACGCCCTCTCCTCCCAGGCCAACATCGCCGGCTACAAGGCGGTGCTGCTGGCGGCGGCCGAGCTCGACCGCTTCTTCCCGATGCTGATGACGGCCGCCGGCACCGTGCAGCCCGCCAAGGTGCTCGTGCTCGGCGCCGGTGTGGCGGGTCTGCAGGCGGTGGCCACCGCCCGCCGCCTCGGCGCCATGGTGAAGGTGAGCGACGTGCGGCCGGCCGCCCGCGAGCAGGTGGAATCCCTCGGCGCCCGCTTCATCGATCCCCCCAGCCTGGAGGCCCCCGGCGAGTCGGGCGGCTACGCCCGCGAGGCCGGTGCTGCCTTCCTCGAGGCCCAGCGCCAGCAGCTCACCCTCCATCTGGCCGAGGCCGACGCGGTGATCACCACGGCCCAGGTGCCGGGTCGTCCGGCGCCCCTGCTGATCACCGAGGAGATGCTCTCCGCCCTGCGCCCGGGTGCGGTGGTGGTGGATCTGGCCGTGGCCTCCGGCGGCAACTGCGCCGGCAGCCAGCCCGATCGCACCGTCGAGATCGGCGGGGTGCGGATCATCGGCGCCGCCAACCTGGCCGCCACGGTGCCCCACCACGCCAGCGCGCTCTACGCCCGCAACCTCTCCGCCCTGCTGGAGCCCCTGCTGGTGGAGGAGGGGCTGGCTCTCGACCCGGAGGATCCCCTGCTCGATCCCTGCCTGATCACCCATGGCGGCCGCTGCCGCCGCGCCGACCTCTGGCCCGCCCTCACGGAGGTGGTGGCATGAGCGGCCATCTCGGCGGCAACGAGGCCCTCTGGGTGCTCGTGCTCGGCAGCCTGCTGGGCCTGGAACTGATCGGCAAGGTGCCCCCCACCCTGCACACTCCGCTGATGTCCGGGGCCAACGCCATCAGCGGCATCACCCTGCTGGCGGCCCTGGCGCTGATCGGCGAGGCGCCCACGCCGGCGCTGCGGGCGCTGGGGGCGGTGGCCCTGGGGTTCGCCCTGTTCAACGTGGTGGGTGGCTTCCTTGTCACCGACCGGATGCTGGCGATGTTCAAACGCAAGGAGGCGAGCTGATGGGCCAACTCACTCTCGATCTGGGAGCCGTGCTGCTCCTGGCTCTCGGCCTCAAGGGCCTCGCCAAGATCCGCACCGCCAGGGCCGCCAACGGTCTGGCGGCGCTGGCCCTGCTGCTGGCCGTCGTCGGTCTGCTGCTGCAGCAGGGCCCGGCCGGATGGAGCTGGATGCTGCTGGGTCTGGCGGTGGGTGGTGGGCTCGGTGCCCTGCTGGCCTACCGGGTGCCGATGACCGCCATGCCGGAGACGGTGGCCCTGTTCAACGGGTGCGGCGGCATGGCCTCGCTGCTGGTGGCGCTCGGCGCGGTGGGTCTGCCCACGCCGCTCAACACCCTCACCCGCGGCTCCGTGCTGGCCTCGGTGCTGGTGGGGGGCATCACCTTCAGCGGCTCGCTGGTGGCGATGGGCAAGCTGCAGGAGTGGCTGGGCACCCCGGGGTGGACCCAGCGGCCCCAGCGCCATGCCGTGAACATCGCCCTCGCCCTGGGCTGCGTGCTCAGTGGCGTGCTGGTGATGCAGGGCAGCCTGGTGGGCCTGGCGTCGCTCACGCTGCTCTCGCTCCTGCTCGGCATCGGCCTCACGCTGCCGGTGGGTGGCGCCGACATGCCGGTGGTGATCTCGCTGCTCAATTCCTATTCGGGTGTGGCGGCGGCCGCCGCCGGCTTTGTGGTGGGCAGCGAGCTTCTGATCGTGGCCGGCGCCATGGTGGGCGCCGCCGGGCTGATCCTCACCCAGGTGATGTGCACGGCCATGAACCGTTCGCTCACCTCCGTGCTCTTCGGTGGGGCCCTCGGCGCCACCGCAGCCGCCGGTGATGGGGGTGGCCGGGAGGAGTACGCCAACGTCACCTCCTGCAGCCCCGAGGAATGCGCCCTCACCCTGGAGGCCGCCGAGCGGGTGGTGTTCGTGCCGGGCTACGGCCTGGCGGTGGCCCAGGCCCAGCACAGCCTCAAGGAACTGGCCCGCCTGCTGGAGAGCCACGGGGTGCAGGTGAGCTACGCCATCCATCCGGTGGCGGGTCGCATGCCCGGTCACATGAACGTGCTGCTGGCCGAGGCCGACGTGCCCTACGACCAGCTCGTGGAGATGGACACCATCAACCCCGAGTTTCCCCGCACCGATGTGGTGATCGTGCTGGGCGCGAACGACGTGGTGAACCCGCGGGCCAAGAACGATCCGGCCAGCCCCCTCTACGGCATGCCCGTGCTGGAGGTGGATCAGGCCCGTTCGGTGTTCGTCGTGAAGCGCAGCCTGGGCTCGGGCTACGCCGGCGTGCGCAACGATCTGTTCGAGCTGCCCCAGACCTCGATGGTCTTCGGCGACGCCAAGCAGGTGCTGCAGGGTCTGGTGCAGGAACTGCGCTCGCTCGGCGTCGGCAAGGCCCAGCTGGCCGCGGCCGGCCGCTGAGCGGGCCCCTGCTGCGCCCTGCCCCTAGGCTGGGCGCACTGCGAGAACCGCTCCGATCACCTCCCTGACCACCCCAGCTCCGGGACAGGAGCAGCAGGGCCGTCGCCGCCTCGAGCCTCGCGACGGCCGCTCCACCCCAGACGCTGGCGTGCCGGTCACGGCGGAGCCGGCCCAGCAGGCCGCAGTGGCCGACTTCGCCGCCCTCGGCCTGTCGGAACCCCTGCTCAAGGCGATCGCCGCCAAGGGCTACACCGTTCCCTCCCCCATCCAGATCAGCGCCATCCCGGCGGTGCTCGGCGGCCGCGACGTGATGGCCGCCGCCCAGACGGGCACCGGCAAGACCGCCGGCTTCACCCTGCCGATGCTGGAGCGTCTGCGGCATGGTCCGCACGCCCGCAACAACCAGGTGCGTTCCCTGGTGCTCACGCCCACCCGGGAGCTGGCCGCCCAGGTGGCCGAGAGCGTGCAGGCCTACGGCCGCTATCTCGATCTCCGCGGCGACGTGGTGTTCGGCGGCGTGAAGATCAATCCGCAGATGCAGCGCCTGCGCCGCGGCGCCGATGTGCTGGTCGCCACCCCCGGGCGTCTGATGGATCTGCACCAGCAGAACGCCATCCGCTTCGATCGGCTCGAGATCCTGGTGCTCGATGAGGCCGACCGGATGCTCGACATGGGCTTCATCCGCGACATCCAGAAGATCCTGGCCCTGCTGCCGCCGAAGCGGCAGAACCTGCTGTTTTCGGCCACCTTCAGCCCCTCGATCCGCAAGCTGGCCCACGGGCTGCTCCACAACCCGGTGCAGCTGCAGGCCACCCCGGAAAACCGGGCGGCGCCGCTGGTGGAGCAGATGCTCCATCCGGTGGACATGGCCCGCAAGGCCGATCTGCTCACCCACCTGATCGGCAGCAACGGCTGGCAGCAGGTGCTGGTGTTCTCCCGCACCAAGCATGGGGCGAACCGGCTGGCGGAGCGGCTGGCCCAGGAGGGCATCAGCGCCATGGCCATCCACGGCAACAAGAGCCAGGGGGCCCGCACCCGGGCCCTGGCCAGCTTCAAGAGCGGCGAGATCCGGGTGCTGGTGGCCACCGACCTGGCGGCCCGCGGCCTCGACATCCAGCAGCTGCCCCACGTGGTGAACCTCGATCTGCCCAACGTGGCCGAGGACTACGTGCACCGGATCGGCCGCACCGGCCGCGCCGGCCACCCCGGCCATGCCATCTCGCTGGTGGCGGCCGAGGAGCACGAACTGCTCCGGGCGATTGAGCGGCTCACCGGCAGCACCCTGCCCCGCGAACCCGTGCCGGGCTTCGAACCCACGATCCTCTCGGCACCACCCCTGGATCTCAGCGGTGGACGGGGCCGCTCCAGGAGCGGCGGGCGTGGCGCACCGGCCGGCCGTCGTTCCGAGGCGGGCCGCCCACTCCGGGAGCGGCCCCTGCAGAGCCGCTCCGGTGTCAGGGCCCAGGGGAACCGGGGATCCTCCCGCTGAACGTCGGCCCGCCCACGGCCTCCAGCTCCGGCCTCAACCTTCCCCCAGCCGCTCGCCCACCCGGGCCCCCAGCTGCTGGAGCAGGGCCTGGCCGGCGGCGGGCGCCTTCCCCTCCCGTTGACCCTGCCGGATCAGCAGCGGGCAGCCGGCCGTGGCCACCACCAGCCCAATCCCCGCAGCCACCTCCAACACCGTGCCGGGCGCCTCGCTGGCCGGCTCCCAGCGTTGTGCCAGCTCCGCAGCCTCGGGGCTGAGCTGATCCGACAGCCGCCGGATCAGCGGCTCGCTGGCCAGCAGCTTCAGCCGCTGGCCACCCCAGGTGGTGAAGGCGCCGGGGTGCAGTCCCATCACCCGGCGGTGGATCGTCAGGGCCGGCGTGTCCCAGCGGATCGCGAAGTCGTCCTTCTGCAGCAGGCGGGCATGGGTGATGCCCGCCTCGCCCTGGGGGTGCACCCCCAGCCGGGCCAGCCGCTCCGCCTCGGGCCCCTGGCCGGCAGCCTCGATGCGGGGCAGGGCCTCCACCAGCAGCTTGGCGGTGAGCCGGCTCAGCCGCTCGCCCAGGGTGGTGGCGTTCTCCAGCAGACCGATCGGCAAGGCCCGCTCCAGCAGCACAGGTCCGGTGTCGAGCCCTTCCTCCATCGCCATGATGCCCACCCCGGTCTCACCGTCGCCCTCGATCAGGCTCCACTGGATCGGTGCGGCCCCGCGCCAGCGAGGCAGCAGGGAACCGTGGCCGTTCCAGCAGCCCAGCGGCGGCTGGGCCAGCACCTGGGGCGGCAGGATCTGGCCGAAGGCCACCACCACCGACGCATCGGCGCCCAGGGCCGCCAGTTGCGCCTGCAGCTCCGGTTCTCGCCGGATCCGCTGCGGCGTGAACACCGGCAGCCCCAGCTCCAGTGCCTTCGCCTTCACCGGCGAGGGCATCAGCTCGCGGCCACGGCCGCGGCGCCGGTCGGGCTGGCTCACCACGCCCACCACTTCGTGGCCTGCAGCCACCAGCGCCTCCAGGCTCGGCACCGCGTAGGCCGGCGTGCCCCAGAACAGGATCCTCACCGATCCGGCTCAGGCGTCGCCGGTGATCGAGAGTCCCTCCACCCACACGTGGGGGCAGAGGCCGTCGGGGGTGATCTTGGGCTCTCCCTCGAACCCCACGATGCTGGTGAGCACGGTGCGGATGTCGCCCGCCACGGTGGCCGCCTCGATCGAGCGGGTTTCGCCGCCGCGGATCAGCCAGCCGTCGAACGGCAGGGAGAACGATCCCTGGCTGGCCTTCACCCCCGCGTGCAGGGCCGAGAGCGAATCGATCCACACGATCCCGTCGGCGTCGTGCCGGTTGAGGCCGCTGGCGCCACCGCTGGTGCCGGGGGTGGGGCCGATCTCGAACCAGTGGGGCCCCACCGACACCTTGGCCCCCAGCCCGGCGTGGCCGCTGGGCTCCACGCCGAAGGCGCGGGCGGTGGCTTCCGAGTGCAGGAAGTGGGTGAGCACGCCGCCCTCCACCAGGGCCAGACGCCGCACCGGCGTGCCCTCCCCGTCGAAGCTGGCGGCGCCGATGTTGCCCGGATGGAGGCCGTTGTCGTGGATCGAGAGGAACGGCACCGCCAGCGCCTGTCCGAGCGAATCACGGCTGCTCAGGCTGACGCCGTCGAGCACGGAGCGGGCGTTGAACAGGCTGCTGAAGGCCCCGATCAGGTCGAGGAACGCCTCGGGGCTGAACACGCACGTATAGCGGCCCGTGCTGATCGGGGCGTAGTCGAGATGGCGGATGGTGCGCTCGGCCGCCTCGTCGATGCAGCCGGCCACGTCGAGGTCGGCGGCGCCGTAGGCCAGCCGCACGGCGCCGCTGCTGCGGGGCTTGCGCCCGGTTTCCTCGGCCCTGGCGTAGAGGTAGAGACTGGCGGTGCTGAGCTCCTGCTGGCGGCAGGCCCCCGCGCTGTTGAGGTAGAGCCGCTCGCTGCGGCGCTGGGCCAGGCCGTTGTAGGGGACGGTGGTGATGGCCGGGTGGCGGCCCAGCAGGTCGGCCTCCGCTTCCTTGAGGGTGGCGAGCAGCTCCAGGATGCCGCGGGCTTCGCTCAGAGGCTGCTCCAGCGGCGCAAGAGGAGCGGTGGCGAGGGGCGAGAAGGCGGGGGTGTCATCGGCATTGCCGTAGGCGCTGGCGTCCCGGGCGCCGGCCAGGGCGCGTGCCAGGCCGGCGGGGGAGAGATCGGAGGTGCTGGTGATGCCCACCAGCCCCTGGTCGTTCCAGACCCGCACGGTGATCGAGCTGCGCTGGGCTCCCTTGAGCTGCTTGGCCTCGCCCCGATCCACCTGCACCGAGGTGTCGGTGCTGCAGGCGGCGCCCAGGTCCCAGCGCTCGATGCCCAGCCCGGCGGCTAGGCCGCCCAGCTGCTCGGCCAGGTCGGTGGCGTTCAGGCTGCTGCCGACAGTGCCGGTGGTGGCGGAGGGGGTCATGATCAGCGACCTCCCACGGTGATCGCATCCACCTTGATGTGGGGCTGGCCCACGGTCACGAAGACGCTGCCACTCACCGAGCCGCAGAAGCCGGCGGCGAGCTCGAGGTCGTCGGCGCACATCGAGATGCGGGGCATCACCTCCGTGGCTTCACCGATCAGGGTGGCCCCCTTCACGGGTTTGGTGAGCTGGCCGTTTTCGATCAGGTAGCCCTCCTCCACGGCGAAGTTGAACTGCCCGGTGGGGCCCACGCTGCCACCGCCCATCGATTTGCAGTAGAGGCCCCGGTCGACCGAGGCGATCAGCTGGGCGGGGGTGTGGGGGCCGGCGGCGATGTAGGTGTTGCGCATGCGGCTGGCGGCCGCGAAGGAGTGGCTCTGGCGGCGGCCGCTGCCGGTGCGCGCATGGCCGGTGCGGAGTTCGCCGGCGCGGTCGGAGAGGAAGCGCTGCAGCACCCCGTTCTCGATCAGCACGGTGCGCTGGGGTTCCATCCCCTCGTCGTCCATCGAGAGGCTGCCGAACGCGCCGCCGGTGAGGCCCTCGTCGACGGCGGTGACGGCCTCGTGGGCGATCGCTTCGCCCACCTTGCCGGCGAAGGGGGTGGTGCCGCGCTCCACCTGGGTGGTTTCGAGCAGGTGGCCGCAGGCCTCGTGGAAGATCACCCCGCCGAAGCGGTTGGCCAGCACCACCGGGTAGGTGCCCGCGTCCACGTAGTCGGCATAGAGCATGGCGCCGGCGCTGGTGCACAGGTCGATCGCCGCGGCCTCGGCATCCCACTGGCGCAGGTCGTCCGGGCGCCCCGAGCTGCCATAGCGGCGTCCAAGGCTGGCCCGGTGGTCGCCGTCGGCGGCCAGGGCGTTGAGGCCCACCGACTGGTGCAGGCGGATGTCGCGGGCGAAGGTGCCGTCGCTGGCGGCCACCAGCACCTCCTGCCAGTCGCGGGCATAGCTGCCGCGACGGGCCTGCAGGTGGTGGCCGTGCCGCTCGAGCAGGGCCGTCCCCTCGAGCAGTCGGCCGGTGGCCTCGGCCAGGGCGGGGCAGTCGACCAGCCAGCTTTCCTTGGCGGCGGCATGATCCCGCAGGGCGGGCAGACCCTCGAACCCGCCCGTGCCGAGACGGCTGCGACCCATCCCCAGCATGCCGAGTGCCTGATCAAGCGCCGCCATCAGGCCCGCCTCGCTCAGGTCGTTGGTGGAGACGAAGCCATCGCGATCCCCCAGGAAGACGCGGATGCCTGCGCCACGTCCGAAGGCCGGGCTGACGCTGGTGATGCGCTCCTGCTCGGCCAGCAGACCGAGGTGGTCGGTGCGCTCCAGGAACACCTCCACCAGTGTGGCTCCAGCCGCCCGGCCGGCCCAGAGCACGGATTCCAGAAGGGGTTGCCAGCCTGGGTCGAAGCGATCGGGGACCGGTGCGGCGACGGGACGGGTGGAGAGCAAGGTGGCAGGTGACGGAGGAGGGGGCAGTCGGTGGCCGGCCCCCCGAGGAGGCCGCCGCTGCCGGGTTCAGCGGACGGCGGGCTGGAACCTGTCGCTGGGGATGGGGGCGGTGAGGAACAGCTTGGCCATCTCGAGGCCGTTGGCGGCCCAGAGGGGCAGCTTGCGCAGGGCCTTGAGCGGGGCGGGAGCCTCGGCCTGATCCGCGGCGCTGAGAGCGGCGTTGTTGGAGACGATCCGCTCAAGCCGCGTATAGAACTTCGGGTGATCGACGTTCAGCACCACCGGGAAGACTCGGGCCGAGGTTTCATTCGTCTTGGCGATCACGTACTTGTCGTAGTCGCGCGCATCGAGGCCGAGCGCCTCGTAGAACTCCTTGCGGGCCACGTCCCGCACATACATGGTGGCGAACACCGCCAGCAGGAAGAACCGGCACCATAGGCGCGCGATCGGGCCGCGCACGGTGTCGGGCTGGGCCTTCATCAGGGCATCGAAGAAGTCGCCATGACGGTTTTCGTCCTGGCACCAGTTCTCGAAGAAGTTGAAGATCGGGAAGATCTTGCTCTCGGGATGCTTCTCCAGATGGCGGTAGATGGCGATGTAGCGCCAGTAGCCGATCTTCTCTGAAAGGTAGGTGGCGTAGAAGATGAACTTGGGTTGGAAGTGGGTATAGGCCTTGCTGGCGGTGAGAAAGCCCAGATCCAGCTGAAGGCCGAAATCGCTCATGGCCTTGTTGAGGAAGCCGGCGTGGCGGGCTTCATCGCGGGCCATGTGGGCGAAGCACTCGGCCAGCAGCGGGTTCTTCTCCTTGATGCGCCGGCTCAGCTCCTTGTAGAGCAGGAAACCGGAGAACTCCGAGGTGCAGCTCTGCTCGAGGAACTCCACGAACACCCGCCGGGTTTCGGGATCGAGCTTGTCGGCCGCTCCCTCGAACTCCCCGTTGCGCACGAAGTGGTGGCGGTTGTAATCCTTGCGGAACTCCTCGCAGATCGCCTCCAGCTCCACCTCGTTGGGCCGCAGGTCCATCGCGGCCATGACGTCGAAGTCGGTCGTGTAGAAGCGCGGGGTGAGGATGGTGTCCTTCACCGGCTCCTTGAAGGCGGGAGCTCCGGCATCGGCGACGCTGGCTGGGGCGCTGGGCGCGGCGGTGGGAGGCACCATGCGGAGGGCACGACGGCGGTTGCCGCATCGTAAGGGCCCCGCGGTCGACCGCGGCGGGACTGTGAAGCGGCGTGGGTTCCTGGTGCCGTGGCGGGGTCAGTTCGGGCCCAGCCACTTCTGGCTGTTCAGCCGCGAGACCACCCGGGAGACCAGCAGCGCCAGGCTCATCTTCTTCTCGTCGCTCAGGAACGGCTCCAGCAGGCTGGGGGCGGAGCCGGCCTCCGCCAGGGCGATCGTCTTGGCCGAGCCGATGTCGGCCGCGGTGAAGCACAGCCAGAACCGGCGGCCCCCCGGCAGGCTGCCCGCCACCTGCCAGCAGGGGGAGCCCACCACCGGCATCGGTCCCTCCAGGACACTGAGCTCGGGAGCGGGGCCTCCGTAGGCCTGGATCTCCCGCGCCAGGGCGGGCAGGAACAGTTCCGGCAGAAAGACATCGAACGGCTTGTCCTCGGGAGCCGGCGGCTTGGCCTTGGCCACCGGAGCCGCAGCCGCTGGAGCCGGTGCTGCTGGCGTGGAAGCGGGTGCGGGCTTGGCGGAGTCGCTCACCGGCGGTGACCTCGGAACGGATCAGTGGCGGTGACTCTAGGCATCACCACCCACATCCCACTGAGCAAGCGCCTCCCCGCCTTCACCAGTCGTCCGAGAGGGGGATGTCCCAGCCTTCGGCATCGCCGCCAGCGGAGGCCCCCGGGGTGGCCGCCGCGGTGGGGACGGGTTCGGCCCTCCCCCCGGAGCGGCCCCGGCGGATCACCCGGAAGGGCACGGCCACCGTGGGAGCGGGCTCGTGCGGGCCGCGCTCCGGTCCGGCCACCCCTGGCCCCGCCGTCGGCCAGCCGCTCCAGGCCGCTCCCGCCGTCTCCCGCCTGGGCGCGTCGGGTTCGCGCCGTCGCTCGGCCTCGAAGGGTTCCTGCGGCCAGGGGCCGCTCTCGCGCCGCAGCCGTCGCCGCAGCACCGGCTCGCCGGGCTGAAGGGCCAGGGCCGTCAGGGCGGCGCTCAGGGCGGCTCCGCCACCGGCTGCCAGGGCCAGCCAGGCCCCGATCGGCAGGGCCGGCGTGCTCCAGATCAGCAGCCGCAGGCTGCTGTTCGGCCGCGGATTGAGCGCCGCCACCAGCAGCACCGCCAGCAGCGGGGCGAGCAGGGGAAGGATCAGAAGGCGCTGCAGCACGTGGTGGCGGATGCGGAGACAGGCGAACGACTGAGGGGCCGATCAGGAGGCGGGAGAGAGGTCGATCGCCCCCTCCCAGCGCCGCAGGGCGCCGAGGTCGTAGCCCAGACAATCGAACACGCGGATCACCAGAAAATCCACCATCTCCTCGATCGTGGTCGGCCGGTGGTACCAGGCCGGAATCGGCGGGGCGATCCGCGCGCCCGCCTCCGCCAGGGTGGTGAGATTGCGCAGGTGCACCAGGTTCCAGGGCATCTCCCGCGGGGCGATCACCAGGGGCCGCCCCTCCTTGAGGTGCACGTCCGCCACCCGCTCCACCAGATCCAGGGCCACGCCGCTGGCGATGCGGCCCACCGTCCCCATGCTCGCCGGCAGGATCACCATGCCCCGGGTGCGGAAGCTGCCGCTGGCGATCGCCGCCGCCTGGTCGTTCCAGCGATGGCAGCGCAGGCTGCCGCCGCTGCAGCCGGTGCGCTGGCGCCAGAAGCTGTGCTGCAGCTCCGGCTCGGAGGGCAGGCGCACACCCTGCTCCGCCAGCCAGACGCCGATCGCGCCGCGGCTGACGATCAGCTCCACCGATTCTCCGGCCTCCAGCAGCAGCTGCAGACCCCGCTCGGCCAGGGGCATGGCGGACGCCCCCGAGACCGCCAGCACGACCGGATCCATCCGCTCAGGCCTCGTCGGACCCGCTCGGCTCCGACTCCTCTTCGCCCTCCGGCAGCAGCACCGCCAGGTCGATCTGATGGCGCAGGACGTCCACCTTCTGGATCTCGACCTCCACGGTGTCGCCCAGCATGTAGGTGCGGCGATTCTTGCGCCCCACCAGCCGGTTCTGCCGTGAGCGGTATTCGTACCAGTCGTCCTTGAGGGAACTCACGTGCACCAGCCCCTCCACCTGGGAGGGGGGGATCTCCACGAAGAAGCCGTAGCTCTGCACGCCACTGATCACGCCGGTGAGGGTCTGCCCCACCAGCGGTTCGGCTGCCCGGGCCTGCGCCATGGCCAGCAGATCGGTGTGCAGCTCCTCCACGAAGCGGCTGCGTCCGTTGAGGCGGTGCAGCAGCTGCACGCTGCGGCTCTGCTGCAGCTCGCCGAGCTGGGTGGGCGTGAGCAGGGGCCAGTCGATGCTGCCGTGGCAGCTGTCGCTGGCCAGGTCGACCCGGGTCTTGTGCCGCACGCTCGGACGGTCTTTCCCCTCGCTCAGCAGCAGCACCAGCGCCTGCTGGTTCCACAGATCGGCGTAGTGGAGGGTGGGGAGGCACCAGGGCGCGTAGGCCTCTGTCTCACCGGCCAGCGTGTGCGGGCCGGGGGTCGCGGCCAGCTGGACGGGGCGGAGCACGTCGCTGAGCTGGCGCTGCAGCACGCGGGCCCGATCGCTGGCGGCGAAGGCGGCCGCCAGGGCCGCGGGTTCGGGGGCGTTGCCGTCGTCGGTGAGCTCCAGCTGGATCTCCAGGGCGAGGGCCGCCTTGGCCACCTCGTTCACGTCGGCGGGATCGGGCGGAGGGTTGACGGCGTAGATGGCCGGCAGCGCGAGGGCCTGGAGGTGGTGCCCCAGGGCCCGGCCGGCCGGCAGCACGAACTCCCGCAGCAGGGCCGAAGGATGGTGGGGGGGCAACTGCACCAGCCAGCCGTGACGGCCGTCGTCCGGCACCGGGATGGCCAGGTCGCCGAGGGGGGCCAGCGGCGGCAGGGGCAGATCCAGATCGAGGGAGCCGGCCGAGCGGCGGCGATCACGCAGGCGCGCGGCCAGCTCCAGCAGGTTCTCCAGCAGTGGCAGCTGATCCTTGAGGGGCTTGAGGGCAGCCGGCAGGGTACGGGCCCGCGGCTTGCGCTCGGCCATGGCCTCCAGGGCCGCGGCATCGACCTCCATGTCCGGGCGGATCAGAGTGAGGGCGAAGCGGTGGTGGAGCAGCTCGCCGCTGGCGTCGAACTCCAGGCCCACCGACACCGCTGCCTGCTCCTCGCCCGCCGCGAAGGCCGCCGCGCGGGTGAGGGTGGGGCTCAGCAGCGGCAGCCAGCGGCGGCCCAGGCAGAACGCCTCCGCCTGCTCCCGCAGCCACTGATCCAGGGCGGTGCCGCCGCCCAGCCGCTCGGCAACGGCGGGGGCATGCACCCAGAGGCGTGGTCCCGTCTCGGTGTGCTCCAGCGAGAGGGCCGGCAGCGCAGGCGCCTCGGCCCCGCTCCAGGCCCGCAGCAGCACCGTCGGCAGGGCGGTGAGGTCGGTGCGGCCCTTCTCCTGGGGGGGCTTGAGGGTGGCGCGGGGTGCGGCGTCGCGCTCACGCAGGCCGTGCTTGGTGAGCAGCAGATCCAGATCCGCCTCCTCCCCCCCGGTGATCGGCAGGCGCCGGGCCACGTGTCCCCGGGGGGGGAACTGGGCCACCGGGTAGCGGTCGAGCCGCACCTCCACCACCGACTCCCGCGCCGGATCCAGGTAGGCCCCATCCGCGGCGGGCAGCTCCACCGTGGTCAGGAGACGGTCGTCGAGCGGCACCGCCACCAGCCGCTCCTCCTGCTGCTCCACCTGGGCCAGCAGGCTCGTGGTGGCCCGCTCGAGGATGCACTGAACGCCTCCCTCGGGAGAACGGCGGCGGCCGCCCTCGCGGGTGATGCGCACCAGCACCCGATCGCCGTTCCAGGCGTGGTTGAGCTGGTGGTCGCGGATGTAGATGTCCTCGCCGCCGTCATCGCGGAGGGCGAAACAGAACCCCTTGCTGGAGCAGCGCAGGCGCGCCTCGATCAAGGTGTCGTCCTGGCGGCGCTGGATCCCCGCCTCCGATTCCTCCAGCACCCCCAGCCGGGTGAGCCCTTCGATGGCGATGCGCAGATGCTGCCGCTCGGGCTTGAGGCTCAGGCCGAGGGCCTTCTCCAGGCGGGCCACCGGCAGCGGATCGGAGGCGGGGAGCTGGTCGAGAAGGTCGGCGACCGTGAACTTCATCGGGGGCGCGGGTCGGGGAGAGGGAGCGGAGGTGAGCTGCCGTGGATCGGGACCGCCTCAGCGGGCCTGCGGGCCATGGGCGACGGCGTGCCGGGGGATGCGGCGAGGCTCCGGCGCGGGTTCATCCCTGGGGCCGACTTTACGGAGCGTCCTGTCCGGAGCGCAGGAGCAGCCTCAGGCCGATCACCAGGAACCCGAGCGAGGCGGCCAGCTGGAGCGCCCCGGCGGGGATGAGGCTCGAGAGCGAGCCGCCGGCCAGGGCCCCCAGCAGGCTGGCGAGCACCAGGGCGCCGGCGCTGCCCAGGAACACCGCCAGGGGCCGCGGCGTGGTGCCGCTGATGGTCACGATCGTGAGCTGGGTCTTGTCGCCCAGCTCCGCCAGGAAGACGGTGAGGAAGGTGGAGGCGAGCAGGGGGAGCTGCATGGGTTCAGGCCACGAGCAGGTCGGTGATCGCCTGGACCCCGAGCCAGAGGCCGAGGCCCACCATGAGCGCTCCGGCCAGGCGCTCCAGCCGCTGGGGCGGCAGCAGCGCGGCCAGCCAGCGGCCCAGCAGCACCCCGGCCAGGCTGGAGCAGATCAGTGCCGCCGCCGCTCCCAAGAACACCAGCAACGGACGACCCGACTGGGCCGAGAGCAGCAGGGCGGCGAGCTGGGTCTTGTCCCCCAGTTCGGCGAGGAACACGGTGGTGAAGGTGGTGAAGGCCACCGCGACGAAATCGGCGGCCTGCTTCGGGGGCTCGCTGCTGGCGGCCGGCCCGGCCTTGGGCTCGTCGGGCGGCTCGGCGCTGGCGTTCATGGCTGAAGCGGCTGGGGAAGCGGTGGGGCGGGATGGCACGTGGCCCGCCGGAATCGGCGCATCACGTCATCACGCCCCCCATACTCCTCGCGGATCTGCTGGCGGCAGCAGGCGATGGCGAAGGCCGTGCTCTCGGCGGGCTCCACGCCGAACAGCGGCGCCAGGTTGGCGACCCGGCAGAAGTCCGGACGCTCGTCGTAGACGCGGCAGCGTCGGCCGCCGGTGTCGAAGTGCACGCACCAGCCGTCGGGTCCCACCATGGCCCGGTAGGTCTCCCGCTGGGATGGCGTCAGCACCGCGAGGGCCTCGGAGCGCTGGTCCGGATCGAGGCGGCAGCAGGCTCCGCAGCCGCTGATGCAGCTCCAGTGCGGTCCCCAGCCCATCAGCGCGGCTCCGGCAGCTGTGACAAGCCGTCACAGTGGCACGGGCCCGGAGGCGGGCCCGGTGACGGCGCCCCGTACGCTGGCCCCCGTAACGCCCTGCCTCCGAGCGTCGCAGCCATGGGAATCGATTTCCACCTGATCGCCAACTTCCTCGCCCTGGCTCTGATCACCCTGGCGGGTCCGGCGGTGATCTTCATCCTCTTCTACCGGCGCGGCGCGCTCTGAGCCCGGCAGAGGCCCAGCCGGTTCAGCCCACCATCCCCAGTGCCAGCGCCGCCTCCTCGATCAGGGCGCGCAGGGCAGGAGGCTCATGGTCGGCCGGCAGCCGGGCCTGCAGTTCCCGCCCCTCCGGGTTGCGGATGCTGAGGCCATCCCCCACCCGCCGGCAGCGGTAGAGCCTCCGCTGCCGCTGCAGCACCACCTCGCCCCCGCCGCTCGGCCGCAGGCCCACCAGTTCCAGCTGCAACCGTTCCTGGCCCTGCCAGCTGTCGAGGCGCAGCCGGAAGGCCACGTCGATCCGGTCCGGCACCGGTCCCTCCCCCGGCCAGCGCCAGGCCACGGCCCTGAGCCGGGACCCGTTCTGCTCCAGGCTCAGCTGCAGGTGACCGCCGCGGAGCTGCCGCTGCTCGACGACCCGGCAGCCCCCGCTCCAGAACACCGGGGCCGGCAGGCCGGCGCCCAGCGGCTCGAGCCGCTGCAGCTGGGCCCAGAAGCGGCGATCGATCCGTTCAAGCGGCAGCAGGGCCTCCGGTTCCACCGGCTGCCCGTGGCCCCGTCCGGCCAGCCACCCCTCGGCCTGCGCGTTCAGGGACTCCTGCAGCTCCGCCACCCGCTCGGCGCGCACCGTGAAGCCCCCGGCGGCGGGATGGCCGCCATGCCGCTCCAGGAGCGCCTCGCAATGCCGCAGTGCCCGGTCGACGGCGAAGCCGGCCGGGGCCCGGACCGAGGCCCGCAGCAGGC
Organism: Mesorhizobium carmichaelinearum; assembly: GCA_943368365.1. GTDB lineage: Bacteria > Cyanobacteriota > Cyanobacteriia > PCC-6307 > Cyanobiaceae > CALRKZ02. The sequence continues at coordinate 243,009 of CALRKZ020000001.1, read as the reverse complement.
CACCGCCTTCGCCGGCCAGCAGGGCCACCGGCAGGCCGAACCGCTCCACCAGCCGGGCCGCCACCACGCCGATCACGCCGTGGTGCCAGTGGTTCTGGGCGAGCAGCAGAAAGGGCGCCCGCTCCGGCCCATCGGCCTCCACCAGCGCCACCGCCTCGGCCTCGATCGCTTCGCACAGCTCCCGTCGCTGGCGGTTGAGGGTCTCACAGGCCTGGGCCAGCTCCAGGGCCCGCGCCGGGTCGTCGGTGGTGAGCAGTTCCACCACCAGCGCCGGGTCTCCCAGCCGCCCGACGGCGTTGATCCGCGGTGCCAGCCGGAAGGCCACCGCCGTCGCATCGAGGGGGAGATCCTCCAGTCCGGCGATCCGCTGCAGGGCCTGCAGCCCGGGCAGCCGGCTCGCGTGCAGGGCACTCAGCCCCTGCCGCAGCCAGCGGCGGTTCACCCCCAGCAGCGGCGCCATGTCGGCGATCGTGCCGATGCAGAACAGATCGAGGGCCATGGCGGTGGCATCGGCTCGCCCCAGTCCCTCGGCCAGAGCCACCGCCAGCACGTAGGCCAGCCCCACGCCCGCCAGCCCCCGGAAGGGGGAGTCCGGCGGCGTGCGTGCCGGATGCAGCAGCGCCAGGTAGGGCGGTGGCTCCGGCGGCAGGGTGTGGTGGTCGGTGAGGATCACCTCCACGTCCAGCTCCGTGGCCCGCTCCAGCGCCTCCCGGGCGGCCACGCCGTTGTCCACCGTGACGAGCAGGCGAACCCCATCGCCGGCCAGCCGCTCCACCATGGCGGGATTGAGGCCGTAGCCCTCCTCCAGCCGGCTCGGGATCGCCGCCCGGGGCCGGGCGCCGAGGCGCCCCAGCACCCCCACCAGCAGGGCGGTGCTGGTCATGCCGTCGGCGTCGTAGTCGCCGCAGATCGCCACCGCCTCGGCGCGGGCGCAGGCCTGCCGCAGCCGTTCCACCGCCAGCGGCAGCTCGGCGAAGTGCTCGGCCGGATCGGGCGCCTCAGGCGGATCCAGCAGGGCGCCGATCGCCTCCGGCGTGTGGTGGCCCCGGCGCCGCAGCACCGCCAGCAGCTCCGGCGGCAGCCCGAGGGCGGCGAAGGGGTCGCCGGCGCCGCCGGCCGGCAGGGGGGGCAGCGGGGCCGGCAGCTGCCAGCGCTGATCGGGCAGGCGGGGGGGCAGGGGATAGGCGCCGGGGCGAGCGCATTCTGGTGGCCCCGCGCCCCCGGCGGATTCCTGCTCGTTCAGCACAACCTCCTACCCTGCCGCGATGGCCGCCACGCTCACCCAGGGTTCCCTGAAGGCCCTCCTCTGGGACGTGGACGGCACGCTGGCGGAAACCGAGCTGCAGGGCCACCGCGTGGCCTTCAACCGCGCCTTCGCCGAGCGCGGGATGCCCTGGCGCTGGGATCCGCCCACCTACCTGGAGCTGCTGGCCATCAGCGGCGGGCGAGAGCGGCTGCGGGCCTTCCTCGCCGGCCAGGGCCACGATCCTTCCGAGGAGGAGGTGGAGGCGTTGCAGCGGAGCAAGCAGCGGCACTACCGCTCCCTGGTGGAGCGGGGGGAGGTGCGACTGCGTCCGGGGGTGCGGCGCCTGATCGCCGAGACGGCGGCCGCCGGCATCCGCCAGGCGATCGTCACCACCAGCGGCCGCACCGCGGTGAGCGCCCTGCTGCAGAGCCAGCTGCCCGATCTGGCGGCCGAGCTGCCCCTGTGGATCTGCGGGGAGGACGTGCCCCGTAAGAAGCCCGATCCCGCCGCCCATGCCCTGGCGCTGGAGCGGCTGGGGCTGGAGCCCTGGCAGGCCGTGGCGATCGAGGATTCCGGCAACGGCCTCGCGGCGGCGCGGGCCGCCGGGCTGCGCTGCCTGGTGACGCTCAGTGCACCCGCCGCCAACGAGCCGGCGGCGGCATTCGCCATGGCCACGGCCGTGGTGGACGGGCTTGGGGAGGAGGAGGCCCCCAGCGCGGTGCTGCAGGGGCCTGCTTGCCCCGCGGGCCGGATCACGCTCTCCTACCTGCAGCAGCTGACGCTCCAGCCATGACCCGCCCGCCCCTCCAGGCCACCCGCCTGCAGCGGCTGCTCGATCGGGGCGGGTCCGCTGTCCTGGCCGGCATGCGCGGCAGCTGGCGCCGACGCAGTCTCTCCCTGCTGGCCCTGCTGCTGGGGCTGTTCGCCGGCAACAACCTCACCTCGCTGGTGCTGATCCGGCTGGGCCTGCGCCCGCTGGCGGTGCTGCTCACCGTGGTGGTGGTGGAGGCCGTGGTGCGGCTGCGCAGCCACTGGGTGGAAGGGGAGCCGCCCCTGGGCTGGGTGCTCTGCGACAACGTGCGCCTGGGGCTGGTCTACGCGGTGGTGCTCGAAGCCTTCAAGCTCGGCTCGTGAACGACGCGATCGGACCCTGGGGTTTCCCGGCGGCTCCCCATGCCCGCCTGCTGGCCGCCTGCGGCGTAAGCGAACCGGAGCCATGGCGTCGCCGCTGGGAGCGGCAGCTGGCGACCACGGCCGCGCCGGGGCCCGGCCATCCCAGCCTGCTGTGGGGGCTCACCCTCCCGCTGCTGGAGCGCTGCGCCCGGGGCGGCGGCGGCCGGCTGCTGCTGGGGGTGAACGGGCCGGTGGGGGCGGGCAAGACCACCCTGGGGCGCGCGTTGCAGCAGCTCGCCGCCCCACTTGGACTGCGTCTGGGCGTGGCCTCGATCGACGATGCCTACCTGCCCTGGCTGGAGCGACGCCGGTCGCTCCGGGGCAATCCCTTCGGGGTCGAGCGGGTGCCGCCCGGCAGCCATGACGTGGCGTTGCTGCTGGAGCGGCTGGAGCGCTGGCGCTCCGGAGGGGTGCTGGAGCTGCCGCGCTTCGACAAGCGTCTGCGGGGCGGTGCCGGCGACCGCTGCGGCTGGGAACGGCTGGACGTGGATGTGCTGGTGCTGGAGGGCTGGCTGCTGGGCTGCCGCAGCCTCGGCACGGCCCTGGAGGGCCGGATCGCCGCCCTCGGTGGCCGGGAAACCCTGGGGCTGAACGCGCCGGAGGCGAGCTGGCTGGTGGAGCGCTGGGACACGGCCCTGGCCGGCTACCTACCGCTGTGGGCTGCCCTGGACGGGCTGTGGCTGATCCGACCGAGCGACTGGCGCTGGCCGCGGCGCTGGCGGTTCCAGGCGGAGGCACGGCAACGCCGCGCTGGCGGTTCCAGCCTGAGCCCGGTGGCCCTCGACGCCCTGGTGAACGCCAGCCTCCGCTCCCTGCCGCCGGCTCTCTATCAGGATCCGCTGTGGCGGGAGCCGCCCAGGCCTGATGACGCTGATCGCATGGGCTGCACCGGGCTCGAGGCGGTGGTGCTGCTGGATGCCCGGCGCCGCTGCCGCTGGAGCGGCACCGGTCTGGACGCCGGCGCTCAGCTCTCGCTCTCTTCGGCCGGTTCGTCGATCGGGTAGACGAAGCCCTGGGCCCGCCCGCTCAGCACGGCCTTACCCAGCGACAGGGCCTTGGTGGCCGCCACGGCGGCCTTGGCCTTCCAGTGGGCATGGCGCTGGTTCCTCTTGCCCTTGGAGGTTTTCTTCTTGGGAACAGCCATCCCCGGAGATCAGCCAAACAATGATCTTGCGCCGCCGTGCTGCCATCCGTCAAATCGCTAAGCTCGCCCCAGAAGCAGAACTCCGTGAGCAGCCCGCGTCCGGTGCTCCCGCTCTGGCCTCAAGGCCGGTCCACCACTCTCGCCACCGCGTCCGTCGCCCCGTCCCCGGCTGGGGGAGATCCCAAGCCGGCCGAGCAGTCCTCCGATGCCCCGGCGGGTGCCCCACCGCCTGCCCCGGCAACGCCTGCTGCCCCCCCTCCGCGACCGGGTCTGCTGGGGGGCCTGGGCATCCCCACCACCCCGCCCCCCTCCTACAGCGAACTGCTGCAGCTGATGCGCAGCGGCAAGGTGAAGGAAGTGGAACTCTCGCCGCGACAGCGGGAAGCTTTGGTGCACTTCACCGACGGCACCCAGGCCAGGGTGCCCGTCTTCGCCAATGACACCCTGCTGCTGCGCACCGCCGAGCAGGGCCGGGTGCCGCTGAGCGTGCGGGACGACCGGCAGGACGACGCCACGGCCGGGCTGCTGGTCAATGTCCTGCTGGTCGTTCTCCTCTTCGGCGGTCTGACCCTGCTGATCCGCCGCTCGGCCCAGGTGGCGAACAAGGCGATCGGCTTCGGCCGCAGTCAGCCCCGCGTGCAGCCCGAAGGCACGGTGAGCGTGCGCTTCGAGGACGTGGCAGGCATCAACGAGGCCAAGCAGGAACTGCAGGAGGTGGTCAGTTTCCTGCGCTCCCCCGAACGCTTCACCGCCCTGGGGGCCAAGATCCCGAAGGGCGTGCTCCTGGTGGGACCCCCGGGCACCGGCAAGACCCTGCTCGCCAAGGCGATCGCCGGCGAGGCCGGCGTGCCCTTCTTCTCGATGGCGGCCTCCGAGTTCGTGGAGCTGTTCGTGGGGGTGGGAGCCAGCCGTGTGCGGGATCTGTTCCGCAAAGCCAAGGAGAAAGCGCCCTGCATCATCTTCATCGACGAGATCGATGCGGTGGGCCGCCAGCGCGGCGCCGGCATCGGCGGCGGCAACGACGAGCGGGAGCAGACGCTGAACCAGCTGCTCACCGAGATGGATGGCTTCGAGGAGAACTCCGGGGTGATCCTGCTGGCGGCCACCAACCGCCCCGATGTGCTCGATGCCGCCCTGACCCGTCCGGGGCGGTTCGACCGCCAGATCCAGGTCGATCTGCCCGACCGGCGCGGCCGCGAGGCGATCCTCGCCGTGCATGCGCGAAGCCGGCCGCTGGCGCCGGAGGTGTCGCTGGCCGGCTGGGCCGCCCGCACCCCGGGCTTCTCCGGGGCCGACCTGGCCAACCTGCTGAATGAGGGGGCCATCCTCACCGCCCGCCGTCAGCAGAGCAGCATCGACGACCGGGCCCTGGGCGATGCCCTCGAACGCATCACCATGGGGCTGGCGGTGGCTCCGCTGCAGGACAGCGCCAAGAAGCGGCTGATCGCCTACCACGAGGTGGGGCATGCCCTGCTCACCACCCTGGTGCCCCATGCCGACCGGCTCGACAAGGTGACCCTCCTGCCCCGGGCCGGCGGGGTGGGCGGCTTCGCGCGCACCATGCCCGATGAGGACATCCTCGATTCCGGCCTGATCAGCCGGGCCTATCTCGAGGCCCGGCTGATCGTGGTGATGGGCGGCCGTGCGGCGGAACTGGTGGTGTTTGGCCCCAGTGAGATCACCCAGGGCGCCTCGGGTGATCTGCAGATGGCCACCCGCATCGCCCGCGAGATGGTCACCCGCTACGGCTTCTCCAGCCTCGGTCCGGTGGCGCTTGAGGGTGATGGCGCCGAGGTGTTCCTGGGCCGCGACCTGATCCACACCCGTCCCAGCTATGCCGAGAGCACCGGTCGCCAGATCGATGCCCGGGTGAGGGACCTGGCCCGCCACGCACTCGAGCGGGCGGTGGCGCTGCTGGAGCCGCGCCGCCGCCTGCTCGATGAACTGGTGGAGCTGCTGATCGAGCAGGAAACCCTATCCGGCGACAGCTTCCGCGCGGTGGTCGAGCGCTTCGAGCAAGGCGGCGGCGCTGCCCCCCGGCCTGACGGCCAGGGCCAGCCCGCCATCGCCGGCCTCAGGTGAAGCGGATGTCGAGGCTGCGCAGGTAGGTGTGCAGCCCGGCGTCCTGGATCGGCAGCAGCAGGGCCGTGCGGCCGCTTTCGTTCACGTGCGCGTGCCAGTGGCCCGGCGGGGTCACGAAGGCGGCACCGGGTTCCCACTCCATCCGCACCGGGTTGCGGATCGTGCCATCCGGGTTGAGTTCGGTGCCCGAGAGCGTGGCGCAGCCGGGATCGCAGTCGATCACCAGATCCAGGGCCACCGACTGGTGACGGTGGGGAGGCTGCACCGCCCCGGCCGGCACCATCCCGTACATCGCCCAGAGGGTGTGGGTGACGGTGCGGCTGGCGGGCAGGTCGCTGTTGGCCAGCAGCAGGCTGAGCCGGTTGCTGCGGGCGCTGCTGGGATCGGCCGCCAGGGCGGCCAGCTCGCGCCGCAGCCAGGCACCGGGGTAGTGGGTGGCCTCGAAGCGGGCCACGGTGGGGCTCACCCCCAGATGGGTGAGCAGCGGCGCGTCGTGCACCCAGTAGAGGACGCTTTCGGCCGAGGCCTCCAGCTCGGCGGCCGGACCCGCCGGCAGCACGAACAGATCGCCTTCGCGCCAGTTCAGGCGCACCTCGACGCCGAGGGGGCTGGCCGGACGCACACAGCGCCCCTCGCCGCGCAGCACGTAGAAGAGGGAACTGGTGGCGTTGGCTCCCGCCGGGATGCCCTCGCCGGCGAGGATTCGCACGAAACTGGCCGCCAGGGCCGGGCTGGTGGCCGGCGCCTTGCAGCCCAGCTCACGGCTGAGGTCGAGCGGCAGGATCGCGGTGGGGCCGCTGGCGTGGATCTCAGCCCCCCAGCGGCCGCTGGGAATCGGCTCGGTGAGGCCGGGGCGGATCGGGTTGGCGGCCTGGCGGTAGTCGAACAGCCGGGCCTTGCTACCGGGCTGGAGCTCGCTGTCGGTGACCATGCCGCTGGCGGTGTCGGCCAGGCCGGCGCAACTCTCGGCCATGCCGGTGGCCTGGGGTGCCTGGGTCATCGTTCCGGCGGTGGTGGTGAGGCGACGAGCCTATTGAGCCCCGGCCTGCTCCGGTGGTCCGCCACCGTCGACACGGTTTGCGCTCCCCGCAGGCTCAGCCGCCGGCCACGGCCGGCACGATGCTCACCTCGTCGCCGTCGGACAGGGCGGTGGCCTGGTGATCGAGGAAGCGGATGTCCTCGCTGTTCACGTAGACGTTGAGGAAGCGGCGCAGTTTGCCGTTCTCATCGGTGAGCCGGGCCAGGATTCCGGGAAAGCGGGCTTCCAGTTCCTGCAGCAGGCCGTCCACGCTGGTGGCCTCCAGCTCGACGGTGGCCTGCTCGGCGGTGAATTTCTGCAGTGGGGTGGGGATCAGAACCTGGATGGCCATCGGAACGGGCGTGGAACGCAGGGAAGGGAGGGCGGAGATGGGGTGCCGAGGCGGGAGCGGGCGGGCGTTCAGACCCCGATCGGCTCCCAGGTGGCGCGGTGGAGCGACTGGGCCCGCTCCCAGGCGGCGTTGAAGCTGGAGAGCTGGGGTTCGATCGTGAGCGGCTCACCCACGGCGGAGGCCACCGCTTCGGTGGTCTTGAGGCCGTTGCCGGTGATGTAGGCCACGGTGGTTTCCTCGGGATCGATCCTGCCCTGCTCCACCAGCTTCTTGAGCACGGCGATGGTGGTGCCACCGGCCGTTTCGGTGAACACGCCCTCGGTTTCGGCCAGCAGCTTGATGCCCTCCACGATGTCGGTGTCGTTCACGGCGGCGATGCTGCCGCCGGTGCGGCTGGCGATGTCGAGGGCGTAGGGGCCGTCGGCGGGATTGCCGATGGCGATCGACTTGGCGATCGTGTCGGGTTTCACGGGGGTGATGAAGTCACGTCCCTCGGCGAAGGCCTGGGCGATCGGGCTGCAGCCCTCGGCCTGGGCGCCGCTGAAGCGGACGGGCTTCTCGTCGACCAGACCCACCTTGATGAACTCGTCGAAGCCCTTGCGGATCTTGGTGAACAGCGAGCCGGAGGCCAGGGGGGCCACGATGTGGTCGGGCAGTTGCCAGCCCAGCTGCTCGATCACCTCGTAGCCGAGGGTTTTCGATCCCTCGGAGTAGTAGGGCCGCAGGTTGATGTTGACGAAGCCCCAGCCGTAGGTGTTGGCCACCTCGGAGCAGAGGCGGTTCACCTGGTCGTAGTTGCCCTTCACCGCCATCAGGGTGGGGTTGTAGATCAGGGTGCCGAGCACCTTGCCCAGCTCCAGGTCGGAGGGGATGAACACGCAGCACTCCAGGCCGGCATGGGCGGCGATGGCGGCGGTGGAGTTGGCCAGGTTGCCGGTGGAGGCGCAGCTCACCGTGGTGAAGCCCAGCTCGCGGGCTCGCGTGAGGGCCACCGACACCACCCGGTCCTTGAACGAGAGCGTCGGCATGTTGACGCCGTCGTTCTTGATGTAGAGGCGCTTGAGGCCGAGCCGGCGGGCGAGGCGGTTGGCCCGCAGCAGCGGCGTGAAGCCGGTGCCCACGTCGATCGGCTCCCCCTCGATCGGCAGGAATTCCCGGTAGCGCCAGATCGAGACCGGGCCGGCCTCGATCGAGGCACGGCTGACGCGGCGGCGGATCTCGTCGTAGTCGTAGACGACCTCGAGGGGGCCGAAACAGACGTCTTCGCAAACGTGGCGGGCGCCGGCCTCGTAGGGGTGGCCGCATTCCTTGCAGCGCAGGCCGGTGAAGGTGGAGCGCGAGAGAGTGACCGTCACGATCCCACTGCAGGGTCGTCGCAAGCTAGCAGCGCCGTCCCCTGCGCCCAGAAATATCCGACTGCTTTGATCGGATATTGGTGGCGACCCTGGTCGCCTCTCTCCTGTCGCCCTTGCGCCTGCGGCCGCGCTGCCTAGCCTCGGCCTGTGTCACCCTCCACCCCGCCGCGGAGCCCCGCGCCACGGTTTCCGCTGACCCGTCCCGTTGTCCCGCCGCCCCCGCGGCGGCGCCGGCTGCTGGGCCGAGCCGTCGTGGTGGTGCTGGTGCTGCTCGCGCTGCTGGTGGTGGCGGCCCGGCTCTCGATCGAGTGGGAGTGGTTCGCCCAGTTCGGCTTCCAGTCGGTGGTGCTCCGCCGCTGGCTGCTGCAGCTGCTGGCCTTTCTGCTGGTGATGGGTCTGGGGGTACCGCTGCAGCTCATGCAGCTGCAGCGCTGCTGGAATCTGCGCTGCCGGGCCGGCCGCAAGCCCCTGCCCGCCGTACCGATCCTGCGGCTGGAACCCCTCCCCCTGGTGGGGTTGCTGGCGCTGGTGCTCGCCGTGCTCACCATCGGCCTGGCCTATCTGACGGTGCAGGCGGCGGGACTGATCGCCGCCCCGTTCGGCGGCAAGGCCCTCAGCGGACTGCCGGTGCTGGCGGATCTGCCGCTGCTGCCCCTGCTGGGACTGGCCGTGGCGCTGCTGGGGCCACTGCTGCTCTGGCCCCTCACAAGCCTGCGGCTGGCGCTGGCGGCGGCACTGGCCGGATCGGCCACCGCCCTGGCCCGTGGCTGGAGCCTCTGGCTGCCGGCCCTGCTGGCGGTGCCCTTCGGCGAGGGTGATCCACTCACCGGCCTCGATCTGAGCTTCACCGTGCTGCAGCTGCCGGCGCTGCGGCTGCTGCTCAGCGTGGTGCTGGCCCAGGCCAGCGTCGGACTGGCGGCCTGCCTCTGGGTCACCTTCAGCGAGGGCTCCAGCCTCAGCGACCTCCGCTTCCGGGGACTGAGCCGCGCCCAGCAGCTGGTGCTCCAGCCCCAGATCGCCGTGCTGGTGCTCACCGCGGCCCTGAGCACCTGCCTGGCACCCTTCGATCTGATGGTGCAGGGCAGCGGGGTGGCGTCGGGGGCCGGCTTCGTCGACCTGCACGTGCGGTTGCCGCTGCGGCTCCTGCTGGCCCTGCTGCTGCTGGTCGCCGCCCTGGGTCTGGTGGTGCCGCTCCGGCGCGGCTGGCTGCGCCGCATGGCCCTGGTACCCCTGCTGGTCACCGTGCTGCTGGTGCCGGTGACCGAATTCCTGGTGGCGCCCCTGGCCCAGCGCTTCTGGGTTCAGCCGCGGGAGCTGGCCGTGGAGACCCCCTACCTGGAGCGCAGCATCCGCGCCACCCGCCGCGCCTTCGGCCTGGAACTGGTGCGCGAGCGGATCCTCGAGCCCCGCCAGGGTCTCAGCGCCGCGGATCTGGAGGCCGCCCCGGGCACCCTCGCCAACATCCGCCTCTGGGACAGCAAGCCCCTGCTGGCCGCCAACCGCCAGCTGCAGCAGCTCCGTCTCTACTACACCTTTCCCTCGGCCGCCGTCGATCGCTACCAGCTGCGTGGCAACGAGCGGGGCGGTGGCTCCCAGCAGGTGCTGATCGCGGCCCGTGAACTCGACAGCGCGGCCCTGCCCGAAGGCTCGCGCACCTGGCTGAACCGCCACCTGGTCTTCACCCACGGGTACGGCTTCACCGTCTCCCCGGTGAACGTGTTCGGGGCCGACGGCCTTCCCCTCTTCTTCGTGAAGGACCTGGGGCGCACCGGACGGGTGCAGGGCATCCCCCAGCTGGGCATCAGCGACCAGGAGGCCAGTGCGGCCCTGCCGGTGGGCAACCCCAGCCTGTACTACGCCTCCGGCCCGGCCCCCTACGCGATCGCGCCCACCCGGGTGCAGGAGTTCCACTACCCGGATGGGGAACTGAACGTGTACACCCACTTCCGTGGGGAGCTGGGGATCGGCCTCGGCAACGGCTGGCAGCGCTTCAAGGCGGCGGTGTACCTGCGCGAGCCCCGTCTGCTCTTTGCCGGTTCGTTCACCCCCCACTCCAGGTTGCTGCTGCGGCGGGAGGTGAACCAGCGCCTCGAGGCCCTGGCCCCGTTCCTCGATTTCGAGAGCGAGCCCTATCTCGTCACCGCCCGGGTGAGCGGCGTGGAGGGTTACCGGTCCGACCAGCATCAGTACTGGATGCTCGATGGTTTCACCACCAGCCGCAGCTATCCCTACAGCGATCCCAACGCCGACGGCATCCGCTACTTCCGCAACCCGGTGAAGGCGGTGGTGGATGCCTACGACGGCCGGCTCTGGATCTACGTGAGTGATCCGTCCGATCCGATCCTGCGCACCTGGCGACGGGCCTTCCCGGAGCTGTTCCGTCCGCTCTCGGCGATGCCGGTGCCGCTGCTGAACCACATCCGGGTGCCCAACAGCCAGTTCGCCATCCAGTCGGAGCGGCTGCTGCGCTACCACGTCACCGACGTGCGCACCTTCTACAACGGCGATGACGTCTGGGCGGTGCCGCTGGAGATCTACGGCTCCAGCAACACGCCGGTGGAGCCTTACCACGCCACGCTGCAGCTGCCGGGTGAACCCAAGACGGAGTTCGTGCTCCTGCTTCCCTTCTCGCCGGTGCGCCGCTCCAACATGGTGGGCTGGCTGGCCGCACGGAACGATCCGCCCCACTACGGGGAGCTGTTCCTGGTGCGCTTCCCCCAGCAGCGGCTGCTGCTGGGGCCCCAGCAGATCTCGGCGCTGATCGAGCAGGATCCGGTGATCAGCTATCAGTTCGGGCTCTGGAACCGGGTGGGTTCGCGGCTGCTGCACGGCAATCTGCTGGTGCTGCCGGTGGGCGACGGCCTGCTCTACGTGGAGCCGATCTACCTGCAGTCGCGCAACAACGATCTCCCCACCCTGGTGCGGGTGGTGGTGACCGACGGCCGCCGCTTCGTGATGGAGCGGGACCTCAGCACGGCGCTGGAACGGCTGGTGGGCCCCGGTGGCGCCGCCTCCGGAGCCGACAGCCGGCCCGCCCCGCCCCTGTGAACTTGCACCAGCCGCCGAAGACTCCATCACCCATGGCCGCCGGACAGCAAAAAGGGGCCCTCAGGCCCCCGTGACTCGCTGGTGGCGAGGGATTCAGGCGGCGACGGCAGTCTTGGGATCGAGGGCACCCTTGGCGTAGAGACCGGCGTAGTAGTTGATGTTCTGCTGTTTGATCTTGCTGGCCTGGCCGGCGCACCAGAATTGCTGGTAGCGATCGAGGCACACCTTCTTCATGTAGGAGCGGGCGGGCTTGTTGAAGTGGCGGGGATCGAAGTTGGCGGGATCCTTGGCCGCGGCCTCACGGACGGCCGCCGTGAACGCCAGGCGGTTGTCGGTGTCGATGTTCACCTTGCGCACGCCGTTCTTGATGCCGTTCTGGATCTCCTCCACCGGCACGCCATAGGTTTCGGGGATGGCGCCGCCGTACTGGTTGATCATGTCCAGCCATTCCTGGGGAACGGAGCTGGAGCCGTGCATCACCAGGTGGGTGTTGGGGATGGCTTTGTGAATCTCGGCGATCCGGGAGATGGCCAGCACCTCGCCGGTGGGCTTGCGGGTGAACTTGTAGGCGCCGTGGCTGGTGCCGATCGCGATGGCCAGGGCGTCGACCTTTGTTTTCGCCACGAAGTCGGCCGCTTCGGCGGGATCGGTGAGCAGCTGGTCGCGGGAGAGGGCACCCTCGAAGCCGTGGCCGTCCTCGGCCTCACCCTTGCCGGTCTCGAGGGAGCCCAGGCAGCCCAGTTCCCCTTCCACACTCACGCCCACGGCATGGGCCACGTCCACCACTTCCTTGGTGACGGCGACGTTGTAGTCGTAGCTGGCGGGGGTCTTGGCGTCGGCCTCGAGCGAGCCGTCCATCATCACGGAGGTGAAGCCGTTGGTGATGGCGCCGAAGCAGGTGGCCGGGCTGTTGCCGTGATCCTGGTGCATCACGATCGGGATGTCCGGGTAGGTCTCCACGGCCGCGATGATCAGGTGGCGCAGGAAGTTCTCGCCGGCGTACTGACGGGCGCCGCGGGACGCCTGCAGGATCACGGGGCTGTCGGTCTCATGGGCCGCCTCCATGATCGACTGGACCTGCTCCAGGTTGTTGACGTTGAAGGCGGGAATGCCATAGCCGTTCTCAGCGGCATGGTCGAGGAGCAGCCGAAGCGGAACGAGGGCCATGGTGAAGAAGCTCTGGAGGGGAAGGGGGGACGTCGCGCGGGCCGGACGGCCGGGCCACCGGCCGGGCTCCCGGCAGCGGGGACCCTGCTTGGGCTGCGGGCGAGTCTAGGTGATCCGGCCCACACCTTCCCCGGGCCGGGTGAAGGAGCTCAGTCGATCAACTGCTGACGGCGCAGGGACTGAACGGTGAAGCCGTTCTCCTTGGCGGCGCGACGGACCTGCTCGGCCTGGCGGGCCAACTGGCGGGCGGTGGTTATGGACATGGATGAGCCTCCGTGGTGAGCCCGGAACGGGCGGTGGATGGCGCGTTGCTTCGGGTGCGTCGGTGGACCGCTGCCCCTACTTCCACCAAGACGCGGACGCGCCGGTCTCGATCAACGGAAAGAAACGGTAGCTGTTGTTACCAGGCTTCCTGATGCATGCTGCTACTTGGCCGGGTATCGATCAAGGCAGCGTCCAGTCGGATCTCCGCCCCGTCCGCGGCCCATCCACGCCCTGCTCAGCCGGGCCCCGGCCCGACGCTCTGACGCAGGCCGCTGTCGGCCGCGGCCAGGGCCAGCTCATGGCAGAGCTGGCTGTGGTGCCCTTCCGCCAGCCCCGGCAACATCGGCCGGCCCTCGCGAACGCTGGCGCCCCACCAGCCGTGCAGCCGCGCCACCGGGGCGATCCGTCCGTCCGTCCAGGTGCGGGCGAAGGCCAGGCGGGGATCGGGGGCGAGGGGTTGCAGCGGCTGGCCGGGGCGGGCCATCGCCAGCTGGAACCCGTGCACGTAGTCGGACTGGTTGTCGCTGCCGAGGACCACGGTGGCCTCGCTGCCGTAGAGCTCGAGCCAGCAGCCGCGGCCCTGGCGCGTCACCGACGCCAGGCTCAGCTGGGCCGGCAGCGTGGCGGCGTCGCCGGCCGCCAGCTGCAGTTGCAGCAGGGCGATGTCGTCCGCATCCACCACGCCGGTGCCGCGGCCATCCGGCAGGGGCCGCTCAGGGATCGCGGTGGAGAGGCTGGCGCTGATCTCCCGCACCGGACCGAACAGCCAGTGGAGGATGTCGAAGGCGTGGGTGCCCAGCGAACCGAGCACGCCGCCGCCCTCGCTTCGGCGCGCGTACCAGCTCCAGGGGCGGCGCGGATCGGCGCGGCTGCTCATCAGCCAGTCGAACCGGACCAGCCAGGGGGTTCCCAGCACCCCCTGGCGCAGCAGGCCCTCCAGCTGCTGGAACACCGGCACGGCTCTGTATTCGAAGTCGACCGCCACGCTCAGTCCCCGTTCGATCGCCCGGCGCTGCAGCTCGGCCACCTCGGCGGCGCTGAGGCAGACCGGCTTCTCCAGCAGCAGGTGCTTGCCGGCCTCCAGGGCCGCGCAGGCCAGGGCGAAGCGCGGAGCCGGCGGTGTGGCGATCACCACCGCCTCCACGGCCGGATCGGCGAGCAGGGCCTCGAACTCGGTGAAGCCGGGCAGTTCCGCCTCGCGGCAGACGGCCTCGAGCCGTTCGGCCCGCGGGTGCCACAGGGCCACGGGCTCGGTACCGCCGCAGGCCCGCAGCGCCGGCAGATGCACCGCGGCGCCGAAGCCCAGGCCGGCCACGGCGACCTTCAGCGGGGGGTGTGGTCTGGGCATCGGGGTCAGCGGGAGGCGAGCAGGGGAGTGCCGGCGGCGCACACCTCCTCCAGCACGGCGCTGATCAGGGCATCGCCGCCGGTGGGTTGCCACTCGGCGTTGAACCGGGGCAGCCCGTTCACGGAGGTGTCGCGGTAGAGCGCCTGACCGCAGTCGAGTTCCATCACATACAACGCACCGGGCTTCGGGCGGCTCTCCCCCGGCGCGGCGGCGGGCTGGAAGCGCGTCAGCACCGAGAGGGAGCCGTCGCGGCTCAGCCGCAGGCTGCCCGCATCCCACCACTGGCGTCCTTCGCTGCTGGCCGGCACCTCCTGCCAGCTCACCGGACCGGCCAGCGCCGGGGCCGGCAGCAGCAGGATCAGCAGGCCGGCCAGCAGCGCGGCCAGGCGGCGGGCGATCCGGGGGCGGCGCCGGCCGGCTGCGCCACCGTTGCCGGTGCGGTTCATGCCGCCACTCACGCCGCCACCGAGCGAGGGGCGCCGTGGAGCCGCAGCAGACTGGCCAGGGTGCTGCGCAGCCGGGTGCGCGGCACGATGTGATCGACGAAGCCGTGCTCCTGCAGATATTCGGCGGTCTGAAAGCCCTCGGGGAGCTTCTCGCGCAGGGTCTGCTCGATGACGCGACGCCCGGCGAAGCCGATCAGCGCCTTCGGTTCGGCCAGGATCAGATCCCCGAGCATCGCGAAGCTGGCGGTGACCCCCCCGGTGGTGGGGTGGGTGAGCAGGGGGATGTAGAGCAGTTCAGCCCGGCGATGGCGTTCCAGGGCGCCGGAGATCTTGGCCATCTGCATCAGGCTCAGCATCCCCTCCTGCATGCGGGCGCCGCCGGAGGCGCAGACGATCAGCACCGGCTGACGGCGGGCGGTGGCCTCCTCGATCAGGCGCGTGAGCTTCTCGCCCACCACCGAGCCCATCGAGCCGCCCATGAAGCGGAAGTCCATCACCCCCAGGGCCAGGGGCATGCCCTCCAGGCGGCACAGCCCGGTGATCACCGCATCACGCAGGCCGGTGGAGCGCTGGGTGTCGCGCAGCCGGTCGGCGTAGCTGCGGCGGTCCTTGAAGGCCAGGGGGTCGGTGGGGGCCAGTTCGCCGTCGAGCGCCTCGAAGCTGCCCTCATCGGCGATCAGGCGGATCCGGGCCTCGCTGTCGATGCGATGGTGGTAGCCGCAGCCGCTGCAGACGCTGGCGTTGGCGATGAGGTCCTTGCGGTAGAGCACCAGGCCGCATTCCGGACACTTGCTCCACAGCCCGTCGCCCTCGTCGACCTCCTGGGTGGCGCGCACCACCGGCACGGCCTTGCGGCGATCGGCGAACCAGTCGAACAGGGACACGGGGGAAGGGCCGGAGCGGAGCGTTCCACCCATTAAAGAGCGGCGGCTCCGCCGTATCCCAGCCAGTTGCCCAGGAGCCGCAGCCACCACGGTTCCCCCAGCAGCCACACCGCCACACCGCCGCCGGCCAGGAAGGGGCCGAAGGGGAAGGGCTGGTGCGGCCCCAGCCGGCCGCTGATCCGTCCCGCCCCGCCCACCACCGCGCCGCCCACCACCGCCAGCGCCACCGCCAGGGCCAGGCCCACCAGCCCGAGCCAGGCGCCGAGCAGGGCCGCGAGCTTGGCGTCCCCCAGGCCGAGGGCCGGACGGCCCATCAGCCGTTCCGCCAGGGCGCTGAGACCCTCCAGCGCGAGCAGCCCCACGCAGGCGGCCAGCAGGTGGTCGAACAGCAGGGCCCGGCCCGCCGCCGGCGGCTGCCAGGCGGCGGCCAGGGCCGTGACCGCCAGACCCAGCAGCAGGCCCCAGCGGCAGAGGGGTTCGGGCAGCCAGAGGCGATCGATGTCGATCAGGATCAGGGGCATGAGCCAGCTCACCAGCAGCCAGCCCCCCAGCAGCTGCAGCGCCGCCGGGGCCGCACCGAGGGCGGAGGGCCGACCCAGCAGCACCGCCAACCAGAGGCCGGCCACCAGCAGCTCCACCAGGGGATAGCGGGGGGCGATGGGGCCGCCGCAATGGGCGCAGCGGCCCCGCAGCCGCAGCCAGCCCAGCACCGGCACGTTCTCGTGCCAGGCCAGCGGCGTGCCGCAGAGGGGGCAGTGGCTGGCGGGATGCACCAGCGACTCGCGCCGTGGCAGCCGCCAGGCCACCACATTGAGAAAACTGCCCACGCAGGCGCCGAACAGGGCCACGACCACGGCCGCCAGCGGGGTCGCTTCCAGCAGGGTGGCGCCGCTCACATCAGGGGCGCTGGGGGCTGCGCACGGCGCGGGGCCGGCCGCCGCGCCCGCGGAGCAGGTCGATCGGCACGAACTGCTCATCGGGCAGGAGCACCGGCGGTTCGAACACCACCCGGCCCTGGGCCGTGCTGATCTGCAGCACGATCCCGAGGGGTTCGATCCCGGCCGGACACTGCTCCACGTAGGTGAAATAGACCTGACGGGCCCGTTTGATCACCACGGCGCTGTTGATCTGATCCCAGCGGACCGGATTCGCACCCTGACTCGCGGCTCCACGGATCTCGAACGACGGCGTGGAGCGACGGGCGGCGGGGGGGCGAGGGTTGGAGGAGGGCGGTGTGGCGAAGGAGATCGGCCTCACCCGGTCCGATTGGCGGACCCAGCCTAATCCGTCAGGAGAGTTTCTTCTTCTCCTCGATCATGCGGTGGATGATCGGGGTGAGGATGAGTTCCATGGCGAAGCCCATCTTGCCGCCGTTCACCACGATCGAGGTGGGGCTGGACATGAAGGAGTCGTGGATCATGTCGAGCAGGTAGGGGAAATCGATGCCCCACTTCTCGCGGGCTCCCTTGCGGAAGTGGATGATCACGAACGACTCATCCGGGGTGGGGATGTTCCGGATCATGAAGGGGTTGGAGGTGTCCACGGTGGGCACCCGCTGGAAGTTGATGTCCGTGCGGCTGAACTGCGGGCAGATGTGGTTGATGTAGTCGGGCATGCGCCGCAGGATCGTGTCCACGGTGGCCTCGGCGGAATAGCCGCGTTCGGCGTTGTCGCGGGAGATCTTCTGGATCCACTCCAGGTTGGTGATCGGCACCACGCCCACCAGCAGGTCGGCCAGCGAGGCCACGTCGTAGCCTTCACCCACCACGCCGCCGTGCAGACCCTCGTAGAAGAGCAGGTCGGTGCCGCCGGGGATCGGTTCCCAGGGGGTGAACTGACCGGGGTCGAGGCTGGTGCCGAGCCGGGCGTTGTGCTCGGCCGCCTCCTCGGTGGAGTGGAGGTAATAGCGCTTCTGGCCGCCGCCGGTCTCGCCGTAGGTGCGGAACAGCTCCTCGAGCTTGTCGAACAGGTTGGCCTCGGGACCGAAGTGGGAGAAGTTCTCGCCCTTGGCCACCGCCGCGGCCATGGCTTCCTTCATCGGGCCGCGCTCGTAGCGGTGGTAGCTGTCGCCCTCCACCACCGCCGGCGTGATGCCCTCCCGCGTGAAGATGTACTCGAAGGCACGCTTGACGGTGCTGGTCCCGGCGCCGGAAGAACCGGTGACAGCCACGACCGGGTGACGCTTCGACATCGACGCAGGGAGACGGGACAAGGCTGCGAGTTTCGCAGATCGCCGGCCCCCTGCCGCTCAGCCGGGCAGGGAGGCCAGCAGCCGTTCGCCCATCGCCCGGCAGCCCAGCACGGTGCAGCCCTCGCTGAGCAGGTCGCCGGTGCGGTAGCCGTCGGCCAGCACCCGGTCGACGGCGGCCTCCAGCTCGGCGGCGGCGGCCTCCTGCCGCAGCCCCACCCGCAGCAGCATGGCGGCGGAGAGCACCATCGCCATCGGGTTGGCCCGGTCCTGGCCGGCGATGTCGGGAGCGGAGCCGTGCACGGGCTCGAACACCCCAGGCCCCTCCGCCCCGAGCGAAGCGGAGGGGAGCATGCCGATCGAGCCGGTGAGCATGGCGGCCTCGTCGCTGAGGATGTCGCCGAACAGGTTGCTGGTCAGCAGCACGTCGAACTGGCGCGGCTCGCGCACCAGCTGCATGGCGGCGTTGTCGACGTAGAGGTGGCTCAGCTCCACGGTGGGGTAGCCGGCGTGGATGGCCTCGACCCGGTCGCGCCAGAGCTGGCTCACGTCGAGCACGTTGGCCTTGTCGACCGAGCAGAGCCGGCCCCGGCGCTGCAGGGCCAGATCGAAGCCCACCCTGGCGATCCGGTCGATCTCGAAGTCGCTGTAGGCCATGGTGTTGAAGGCACGCACGTGCCCATCGGCCTCGACGCGGCCCTTGGGAGTGCCGAAGTAGATGCCGCCGGTGAGTTCACGCACCACGATCAGGTCGACCCCTTCGATCACCTCGGGGCGGAGCGTGCTGGCGCCGGCCAGGGCCGGGATGATCTTCACCGGCCGCAGGTTGGCGAACAGCCCCAGCCCGGCGCGCAGGGCCAGCAGGCCGGTTTCGGGCCGCTGCTCGCGGGGGAGGGTGTCGTACTGCGGACTGCCGATCGCGGCCAGCAGCACCGCGTCGCTGGCGCGGCAGGCCTCCAGGGTGCTGGCGGGCAGGGGTGAACCGGTGGCGTCGATGGCGGCACCGCCGATCGGCTGCGTGTCGTAGCGGAGCTCGAAGCCGTGGCGGGCACTCACCGCGTCCAGCAGCTCACGGGCCACCGCGGTGATTTCCGGGCCGATGCCGTCGCCGGGCAGGAGGGTGATCCGGTAGCTCTGGGTCATCACGCCGTGAGGGGCCAACCGGGCAGGCTACCGGCTCAGTCGGCGCCGCCCCTGAGCTGGCGCAGCGTGCGGGCCATCTCCGGCAGCTTGCTGAAGGCGGCGGAGCAGCGCAGCCAGAGCCGGTTGGGGATGGCCGGATAGCCGCTCACCACCTCGCCGGCGGCCACCGTGCCGTGGATTCCCGACTTGGAGGAGGCGATCGCCCGGTCGCCGATCGTGGCCTTGTTGGCCACCCCCACCTGGCCGGCGAGGATCACGCCGTGGCCCAGGCGGGCACCGCCGGCGATGCCCACCTGGGCGGCCAGGGCGCAGCCCCGGCCGGTCACCACCCCGTGGCCCACGTGCACCAGGTTGTCGATCTTGGTGCCGGCGCCGATGCGCGTCTCGCCCACCGAGGGACGGTCGATCGTGGAGCCGCAGCCCACCTCCACCCCCTCCTCCAGCACCACCAGGCCGGTCTGGGGCATCTTGCGCCAGCCGCCGGCGGTGGGCACGAAGCCGAAGCCCTCCGAGCCGATCACGGCATTGGAATGCACCACGCAGCGGGGAGCCAGGCGGCTGCCGGGATGGAGCACCGCGCCGGCATGGATCTCGCAGCCCTCGGCCAGGGTCACGTCCTCGTAGAGCACCACGCCGGGGTGGAGGGTGCAGCCGTCGCCGATGGTGCAGGCCGCCCCCACCACCACGTGGGCGCCCACGTGCACTCCCTCGCCGAGGCGGGCTCCCGGATCGATCACGGCGCTGGGGTGGAGGCCGGGCGGCAACGGCCGGCGGGGGAAGAGGGCGTCGAGGGCCTCGGCGAAGCCCAGCCGTGGATCCTTCAGGGCCACCCAGGCAATGCCCTGGGCACTGGCCTGCTCCTGGAGCGCCGGATCGCTGGGCAGCAGCAGGGCGGCGGCGGCGCAGCTCCCGAGCTGGGCCGCCAGGCCGCTGCCGGTCTCCAGGAAGCTCAGCTGGCCGCTGCCGGCCTGATCCAGCGCCGCGGCTCCGTGGAGGTCGGGATCGTCCGCGAGCGCCCGGGGTGTGGCGGCGTCCACCTCGCCCAGATGGGTGAGCAGTGTGCTGAAGCGCATCGCGATGCCCGCCGGCGGCGGGCGGATCGTAGGTCGGACGGCTGCTTCAGCTCTTCGGCGGCGCGGTGGCCGGCCGGAGGGCGGTGAGCACCAGCTGGTCGCGGTGCACCACCGCGTCGCCCACCGGCCGGCCCAGTGCATGCTGGGCCTCCTCGCTGCTGAGGCCCAGCACCTGCCGCACCTCGTCGCTGCTGAGGGCGCAGAGGCCGCGGCCGATCTCCTGCCCCTCCACCGACAGCAGTCGCACCGGCTCACGCCGCCCGAAACGGCCCTCCACCCCACGGATGCCCACCGCCAGCAGCGAGGCGCCGCGTTCCACCAGGGCCCGCTCGGCGCCGGCATCGATCAGCAGCGCTCCCTTGGGCAGCAGGGCGTGGGCCAGCCAGCCCTTGCGGCCGGGCAGGGGGCTGCGGCTGGGCTGGAACACGGTGCCGACGCTCTCGCCGGCCAGCAGGGCTTCGAGCACGGCTGGATCGCGGCCGTCCGCCAGGCGAACACGGATGCCGCTGGAGGTGGCGATCCGGGCGGCCGCCAGCTTGGTGGTCATGCCGCCGGTGCCCCATTGGCCGCCGCCGCTGGCCACCCCGCCGAGCCGTTCCAGTTCGGCCAGGTCGCGCACTTCCTCGATCGGCTCGGCGGTCGCGTCCCGGCGCGGGTCGCCCGAATACAGCCGGTCGACGTCGGTGAGCAGGATCAGCTCGTCGGCACCGACCGCCACCGCCACCAGGGCCGAGAGGGTGTCGTTGTCGCCGAAGCGCAGCTCGTCGGTGGCCAGGGTGTCGTTCTCGTTGACCACGGGCACCACCCCCCAGCCGAGCAGCTGCTCGAGGGTGCGGCAGGCGTTCTGGTAGCGGCGCCTGGAGGCCAGATCGCCGCGGGTGAGCAGCACCTGCGCCACCGTGGCGCCGCGCACGGCGAAGGCGTCCTGGTAAAGGGCCATCAGCCGGCCCTGGCCCACCGCCGCGGCGGCCTGCAGGGCCACCACCTCGCTCGGCCGGCTGGCGAGCTCGAGGGTGCGGCAGCCCAGACCCACCGCGCCGCTGGTGACCAGCACGATCGCCTCGCCCAGCCGCTGGCGGCGGCTCAGGCTGGCGGCCAGATCGGCGATCACCGCGGCGGTGGGTCGCTCGCGGCTGCCCCGCAGCAGGCTCGTGCCCACCTTCACCACACGGCGGAAGCCTCCCGATCGTGCGGGCGGACGTTCGGATGAGCTGGCCATGGTCATCCGCGCATGTCGGCGCCAACCAGGCGGGCCAGACCCACCTCCAGCCGCTGCAGCCTGTCGCGCTGGCAGGGTTTGCCGAGGGGATTGACCGGCTTCACCAGAACCGTGTACAGGCCGAGCCGGTTGCCCACCAGCACGTCGGTGAAAAGCCGGTCACCCGCCAGCGCCACCTGGGCCGGGGGCAGCCCCAGTTCCGCCAGCACGCGCCGCAGGGCGCTGCGCCGCGGCTTGGCGGCGGAGGTGGTGAACGGCAGCCCGAGCCGTTCGGCCACCGCCCCGATGCGGCGGCGGGAGGGGTTGTTGCTGAACAGGTGCAGTTGCAGACGCTGCATCGCCTGGCGGAGCCACAGCTCCATCGCCGGCGGCAGCTCGGCCTGGCGGCGGGGCAGCAGGGTGCGGTCGACGTCCAGCACCAGGGCGCGGATGTCGCGGCGCAGAAGCCGTTCCAGCGGCAGCTCGGCCAGGGTGGTGCTCAGCACCAGATCGGGTCGCAGCAGATGCCGGACGGTCACCGGGCGATCTCCCGGTCCTCCAGTTCGGCCTCGATGCGGGGCTGCACCCGCTCGAATTCCTCCCCTTCCACCAGCACTGCCGCGCCGTCCTCCATCCGGGCCACCACGAAGAAGGGATCAAGAGGAATGTAGAGGCCGTACTCGCGATCCTCGGCCCGGAACTGGATCAGCATTTCGTAGAGATCGGTGTCTTCCTCCCCTTCCATCTCCTCGTCGAACTCGTCGTCCAGCTCGTCGGGATCGGGTTCGTCGAGTTCGCCGCTCACGGTGAGGGTCACGGCCGAGCGCACCAGGGTGAGGTCGTGCTCCTGCAGCACCACGTCGGCCACCGAGAGGATGGACTCGGCGGCGTCGAGTTCCTCGACCACCTCGTCCTCCTCGTCGTCGTCGCCGATGCGCACCAGGCACACCGGAGTGTCCACCGGGGTGAGGAGGGCGTAATCGTGGCCATCAAGGGGAATCAGCTGCTCAAGGAAGCAGAGCAACTCGCGGCCGCGGCTGTCGCGCACGAGCACGGTGGGCACGTCACCGGACCCCGTGATCGACGGTCCTTCGGCACTCATGGCGGCTTGGCATCTTCACTCAGGATGCTGCACGGTCGCACCCCTGGCCGCAGACCGGGGTCGCTGGCGCGATCGGACCGGGTTCCGGACCCTCCCGGAGCCATTGCTCCAGCAGCAGGGCAGCGGCGGCGCTGTCGAGCCGGCCGCTGCGGTCACCGTGCAGGCCCCGGCGCTCGCCGGCCTCCCAGGTGCTGGCGTGCTCGTTCACCCAGGCCAGCGGCAGGGCCAGGGCCAGGGCCAGCCGCTCGCCGTAGCGGCGGCAGTGGGCCGCCTGGGCCGTGGGCTGTTGCCGGGCATCGAGCGGCAATCCCACCACCAGGGCCGCCACCCGGCGCTGCACCACCAGGGCTCCGAGCCGGGCCAGGTCGTCGGTGAAGGTGGCGCGGGCGAGGGCCGGCAGCGGAGTGACCGTGAGACCCAGCGGATCGCAGCCCGCCAGACCGATGCGGCGCCGACCCACGTCGAGGGCGAGGGCGGAGCGCGGAGGGGGCGGGGCGGGGCGGCTCAACGGCCAGGTCCGAGCGTCGCCGGTGCCCGGCCGCCCTGGAGCGGGGTGGGCAGCGGCCGGCGGCGGGGCTGGAGGCCGCCGAGCACCGTGTCGAGGCGCCAGCGCGTGGCAGGGCTCAGCTGCGGCCCCTGGCGGCGCCAGACGCTGCGGGCCATCAGCAGCTCCTCGCCTTCGGTCACCGCCCCCAGCTCCGCCAGCCAGCGGGCGCGGCCGGCGTCGCTGGCGTCGCTGCGCAGGCGCACGGCCCGTTCCGCTTCGGCCTGGGCGCGCACCAGCCCGGCCAGCGTCGCGCCCAGCAGGTGCGACCAGGCGGGATGGACGACGACGTCGAGGTCGATCGGGCCCGGGCCCTCGCGGCGGAGGCGCCGCACGGCCGCCACCGCCTGCTGGCGGCTGGGGTCGACCCAGAGCAGTCCGCCTCCCTCGCCGTGGTCGAGCACGTCCTCGATCCGCCGATCGAGCAGTTGGCGCAGCTGGGCGGGGGAGGTGGCCTGCTCCAGATGCCAGAGCAGCGCGGCAGTGCGGCGGTTGAGCGGCCGTTGCAGCAGCTCGCCGGGGGGGGCGGGAGCCTCAGCGGGGGCGCCGGCGGGCTCCCAGAACCAGAGGGTCTGATGGCGCAGGGGCTGGAAGCCCTGCTCGCGCAGCAGGGCGAGCCGATCGCCATCGCCGGCGGGGGCGGTGGCGATCCAGCTGGTGACGCCGGGGCTGCCGCCGAGGGCATGGCGCAGCAGGGTGGCCTCCACCTGGTGGCTGCCCGGCGCCCCGGGCTCCCCGAGGGCTTCGCGGCAGAGGCGCAGCTGCTCGACGCCCCAGCAGCTGCCGCTCCGGTTGAGCCGGCGCAGCACCGCCAGGCCGAGGGGGCGGTCGGGGGAACGGAAGGCCACCAGCACCCGGGGGGCCAGGGGTGGCCGCTGCACCAGCGCACTGAAGACCCGCTCGGCGCCATGGAGCAGCAGGGAGCGCTGCAGCAGCGGCTGCAGCTCGATCACGGCGGGATCCTGCAGCAGCGGCAGCATCCAACCCTGCAGGGGTGCGACCTGCAGATCCCCGGTGGTGGCTGGCGGCTCACCTCCCGGCCGGCGGGTTGGAGTGGGGTGAGGCACAGCCGGACCGCTCTGGTTCAACTGTATCGGCCTGGGACAACCGGGCCGCTCCGCGGCCACCCTCAGGCGGGCCGCACCACCACCAGCGGGGTGCGCTCGTTGGCGTTGCCGGCGGGATTGGGCCGCAGGGCGCGCAGCAGCAGGGTCTCGTCACAGCCGGGGCTGGAGGCCAGCACCTTGACCCGCCCCAGGTCGTTGACGTCCACCACCGCCACCGGCACGCCGAGGGCGCGGGCCAGGGCGGCGCAGCTGGCCGCCGGTTCCACCGGACCCAGCACGATCGTCTGGTCGTAGGGAGGCGTGGTGCCGGTCACGTCGTCGATCAGGCGGGCCTGCTCGCCGGCGAGGCGGTAGAAGCCGCCGGGGCTGCCCAACAGCTTCAGGGCGGTGCCGGTCAGCCAGGCACCGAGCACCCGGGCCGGACCGACCAGATCGATCAGGGTCTGGAGGCCGCAGGCGGTGGCCAGGCTGCTGGTGGGATGGAAGGCGCGGCAGAGCAGTCGCGCCAGGGCCGAGGGCTCCACCATCGAGGGGTGGTGGTAGCGGCCCTGCATCACCGCCAACGGCGTCTCGCCGATGGTGAGGATGTCGCCGGGCTGGAGCACCGCCGCGGCGTAGTGGCCGAGCACCTCGGCCGGATCGTCGAGCACCCCAAGCAGGTGGGTGCGCACGGGCAGCACCCGGCAGCGCTCGCCCTCGCGCCAGGGCGCGTCGGCGGGGGAGAGGGGCTGGGGCCGGCGCAGCGGGATGAGGATGCCGTCACGGCGCTGCAGGCGGCCGAAGGGTCCGTAGTGGATCGCCAGCACCTCCAGCCAGAGGGTGTCGAGCAGGGCCGGCAGATCGATCCCGGCGCCGGGTTCGGCGCTGATCCGCAGCCGGCCGCGGGCCTGGGTGCTCTTGCGGCCCTTCACGATGTAGGCGGCCCAGTAGCCATCGGGTCGGGCCTCCTCGTCGGGGTGCTCGGCCATCAGCCGCACCTCGGTGCGCACCCCGCTGAGATCGCCGCGGCCCAGCAGGGTGGGCCGCAGCTCCAGCTCCGGCACCATCACCTCCATGCGGGGATGGGGGTTGAGGATGCGGAACGTTCCCTCGATCTCGAGGCTGCCGTCGTCGCACCAGCGGTGGCTCCAGGGGCCGGCGGCGAAGCGGAGTGGGGAGGCGGGCCTCAGCCGGTGCCTGGCCTCCAGCCAGAGCAGGGCGAGGCCGAGGAGCAGCAGGGCGATCAGGGCCGCCGTGAGCAACGCAGGGATGAACGGCAAGGAAGCGTGGGTGCCGGCAACAGCGGGAGCGTAGGCGTCGTCTGACGGGACGCAGCGGACTGGGCGCGCCTAGGTTCGCTCCAGGGCCCTGCCGGCGGATCCGATGAAGAAGACCTTCGTCCTCGACACGAACGTCCTGCTGCACGATCCGCTGGCGATCACCCGTTTCGAGGACAACACGGTCGTGATTCCGATCGAGGTGGTCGAGGAGATCGACCGCTTCAAGCGCGACGCCTCCGAGAAGGGCCGCAACGCCCGGCAGGTGTCGCGGCTGCTGGATGCCCTGCGCGAGAAGGGCAACCTCGCCGACGGGGTGGAGATCGACGACAAGGATCACGGCCGGCTGAAGGTGGTGTTCTGCCGCAGCGAGACCCTCAGCCAGCTGCCCCCCGAACTCAAGGCGGGCAATGGCGACAACAACATCCTGGCGGTGGCACTGGAGCAGCGGCTGCAGGAGGTGATGGGCAGCCAGCCGCCGGTGGTGCTCGTCACCAAGGACACGAACCTGCGCATCAAGGCCGATGCGGTGGGTCTGATCGCCCAGGACTACACCACCGACAAGGTGGCGATCGCCGATCTCTATCCGGGCTTCACCGAGTGGCTGCTGAGCGCCGCGGCGATGGAGGCCTTCCACCGCGAGGCCGGGCTGCCGCTCACCGACCTGCCGCCGCGGCCCCCCGGGGCCCCGGCGCTGCTGGCCAACGAGGGCGTGACCCTGGTGGACGAGGTGCAGCCGCAGCACACGCTGCTGGCGCGGGTGGACGCGGCGGCCACCGCCCTGCGCCCGCTGCAGAAGGTGAACCGGATCAAGCTGGGCCGTGTGGCTCCGCGCAACCGCGAGCAGACCTTCGCCCTGGATCTGCTGCTGGATCCGGCGGTCGAGCTGGTGACGCTGGTGGGGAAGGCGGGCACCGGCAAGACGCTGCTGGCCCTGGCCGCCGGCCTGCACCAGGTGGCCGACGCCCATCTCTACGATCGGCTGCTGGTGACCCGGCCGGTGATTCCGCTGGGCAA
Organism: Mesorhizobium carmichaelinearum; assembly: GCA_943368365.1. Lineage (GTDB taxonomy): Bacteria > Cyanobacteriota > Cyanobacteriia > PCC-6307 > Cyanobiaceae > CALRKZ02. The sequence goes on along the minus strand of CALRKZ020000001.1, from coordinate 216,894 downwards.
GGACATCGGCTTCCTGCCGGGGGATCTGCAGGAGAAGATGGGTCCCTGGATGCAGCCGATCATCGACAACCTCGACTACCTGCTCGGCGGCGAGGATCACGGCATGGGTCATGGCGGCGGCAGGGCCGGCCGCGCCCCGCGCAGCAACTGGGCCGATCTCAAGGGCATGGGGCTGCTGGAGGTGGAGGCGATCACCTACATCCGCGGTCGCTCGATTCCCCGCCAGTTCATGGTGGTGGATGAGGCCCAGAATCTCACCCCCCATGAGGTGAAGACGATCGTGACGAGGGTGGGGGAGGGCACCAAGATCGTGTTCACCGGTGACCCCTACCAGATCGACAATCCCTACGTGGATGCCGACAGCAACGGCCTCACCTGGCTGGTGGAGCGGTTCAAGGGCCAGGAGCTGGCCGGACACGTCACGCTGATGAAGGGCGAGCGCTCGCCGCTGGCGGAACTGGCGGCCAATCTCCTCTGAGGGGCTCCGCGCTGTTCAGGGGTCGACGCTTCGGGTCATCGTTTCCGGTTGAACCCAGCGGTCGAACTCCTCGGCGCTCATCTCACCCACCAGAAGGGCAGCCTCCCGCAGGCTGAGCCTGTGCTGATGGGCGTGCTTGGCGATGGTGCAGGCCCGGTCGTAGCCGATCACCGGCGTCAGCGCCGTGACCAGCATCAGGCTCTGGTCGAGCAGGGTCGCGATGCGGCCTTCATCGGCCCGCAGGCCTTCGATGCAGTGGAGGCGGAAGGCACGGCAGGCGCCGGCCAGCAGGGTGCAGCTCTGCAGCAGGTTGTGGGCCAGCAGGGGCTTGAACACGTTGAGCTCGAAGTTGCCCTGGCTGGCGGCCATCTGCACGGCGGTGTTGTTGCCCATCACCTGCACGGCCACCTGGGTGAGGCTCTCGCACTGGGTGGGATTCACCTTGCCCGGCATGATGCTCGAGCCGGGCTCGTTCTCCGGCAGGATCAGCTCGCCCAGGCCGCAGCGAGGCCCGCTGGCCAGCCAGCGGATGTCGTTGGCGATCTTCATCAGCGAGCCGGCGAGCACCGTGAGGGCCCCATGGGCGGCCGCCACCGGTTCATGGCCGGCGAGGGCCTGAAACTTGTTGGGTGCGCTGGTGAAAGCGGTGCCGAGCCGCTCGGCCAGCCGCGCCGCCACGGCCTCCCCGAAGCCGGCCGGGGCGTTGAGGCCGGTGCCCACGGCGGTGCCGCCGATCGCCAGCTCGCGCAGGCGCGGCAGGCTCTGGCGGATCGCCTCCAGCCCCAGCTCCAGCTGGGATGCGTAGCCGGAGAATTCCTGGCCGAGGCTGAGCGGAACCGCGTCCTGCAGATGAGTGCGGCCGATCTTCACGATGTGGGCGTAGTCGGCGGCCTTGGCGGCCAGCGCCTGCTGCAGTGCCGCCACGGCGGGGATCACCTGCCGCTCCAGCTCCAGCACGGCGGCCAGGTGCAGGGCGGTGGGGAAGGTGTCGTTGCTCGACTGGCTGAGGTTGACGTGGTCGTTGGGGTGGACGGGGCTCTTGCTGCCCAGCACGCCGCCGCAGGCCTCGATCGCCCGGTTGGCGATCACCTCGTTCACGTTCATGTTCGTCTGGGTGCCGGAGCCGGTCTGCCAGACCCGCAGGGGGAACTCCTCCGCCAGCTCGCCGCGGGCCACCTGTTCGGCGGCCGTCACGATGGCGGCGGCGAGGTCGGGATCGAGCCGGCCCAAGGCGGCGTTCACCTCGGCGCAGGCGGCCTTGAGCTGGCCGAAGGCGTGCACGATCGCAGCCGGCATCCACTCGCCGAAGGGGAAGAAGTGGATCGAGCGCTGGGTCTGGGCGCCCCAGTAGTGCTCGGCCGGCACCTCGATGGTGCCGAGGCTGTCGCTCTCCAGGCGGTTCATCAGCCGGCGCCCACCACTTCACTGTTGAGTTCGTTGAAGCTGCGGGTGACGCTGCCGCCGCTGGCGGCGGCGGCTTCCGGATCGAGCCCGGTGGCCCTGGCGAGGGCGGCCGAGATGAGGTCGGGACTCACCTGCCCCTGGGCATCGAGCACCACCCGGCCGGCTGGATCGAACACCACCACCTGGGGGATCACACTCTTCCAGTAGTGGGCGGGATCGCCGCTGCCACCGTCGGGACGGTTCTGCACCGAATCGGTGGCCACGGGGATGAGCTCCACGCTGCGGCCCCAGAGGCGCTGCAGTTCCGAGAGCACCGGTGCGAAGCGCTTGCTGTCGCTGCTGTCGTCGAGATAGAAGACGAGCACGATCGGGCGGTGGGCCGCCAGCGCCTCGGCCAGGCTGCTGCGGGGCGGCACCAGGGATCCGTTGCCGGCATAGAGCGCGTAGATGTTGCCGTCGTAGCTGTTGCTGGTGAGGGCGGCGGCGGCGGGCCGCACCGGGCCGGCCAGCAGGAACACGGCCAGGATCAGGCTCAGCAGGGCAGTGAGGCGGGCGGGTAGGCGCAACCGACGGCGGGAACGGGCAGGGGCCATTGTGGCGCCCGGCCGTTCAGCCCCGGCTGACGCCGCGCCCCATCCCCTGGAGGATGCCGCGGCCCACCAGGCCGATGGCCCGGCCGATCACCTGGGTGAGCACCACCACGATCAGATCGCCGAGGCGGCGCAGGAAGGCACGCAGCTGGGGTGCCAGGGCATCGCGGGCTTCCAGGGCGAGGGTCACGCCCTGCTGCAGCCAGCCCAGCCGCCGGAGTTCCTCGTCGCGCGGTTCGGTGAGCAGCAGGGGCTCGATCGTGCCCTCGCGCAGGTGGTAGAGCAGCCGGCGGCTCTCGTAGAGCTGCACCGGCCGCTCGAACCACTCGCTCCAGCGCTGCTGAGCGTTGAGCTGGTTGCGCAGCCTCTCGAGGCTGCGGGTGGCCAGAAGCTCCTGCACCAGCAGGTAGCGGCGCAGTTCGGGCCACTCGCCGCAGCAGGCCAGCACCTCGGCGCTGATCGCCTCGGCCGTGCGGATCAGCCAGTTCGCGACGAGCACCTCCAGGTGGAGCAGGGCCTGGGGTTCGTCGGGGGCCAGCAGCCGACCGTCCACCAGCAGGGGCTGGGCGCTGAGCAGGGCTGCCAGCATCGGCTGGCTGGGGGGCAGCTCGGGATCGTCCAGATCCCAGCTGCCGCTGCGGGTGAGGGTGTCGGCCACGGGGAGCAGGCTGCCCTGCAGCGGAAGCTGCACGTAGGCACCGGCCATCTCACGCAGGGCCTGGCGGCGGAGTTCGGGTTGGAGCCGGGCCCAGTGCTCGTTCAGCTCCGCCCCGCGCAGCCGCTCCTCGCGCATGCGCCGCAGCAGCCGATCCAGCTGCTCGAGCAGGGCCAGCAGCAGGTCGCGGCGCCGTTCGGGGCTGAGCCCCTCGAGGGCGAAGAGGGCACCGGCCTGCCGGCGCACCAGCGGGCCGTCGCTGGCCTGGCGCAGCCGCTCGCGGATGGCCTGCCACACCCCCTCGGCGGTGCGCTGGCGCAGCGTGATCGCGGTGCTGCCCCCGGCCGGCGACCGTGGCGGCGGTGGCGGCGGAGCGGCTTCGAGCGGGTTGCTCCAGGCCAGGGAGATCGGCCCCCAGAGCCAGAGCAGCAGGCGACGGGCCAGGCGCAGCTCCCGCTGGCGGCCCTCCAGGATCAGCTGGAGCAGCGGGTTGGCCGGTGGCGGATCCAGCAGGCGGCGGCAGAGCACCAGGTCGGCATCGATCTGCTGCAGTCCGCTCACCAGCAGCCACTGCCCCAGACCCATCGGGCCACCGCCATAGGCGGCGCCGCTGCCGGCCGGGTCGGCGTCGCGCAGCTTCACCACCCGTCCACCGGCCAGGAGGGTGTCGACGGCGGCCAGCAGCTCCTCGGCATCGGGCTGCTGCAGCAGCCCGGCGGCGCTCAGCTGCAGCAGCCAGTCGCCGCGGCAGCCGGGATCGGCGGGCAGGAGCAGCAGCAGCGGGGCCGGCAGCCAGCGCTGCTCCAGCCGCTCAAGTTCCTCCAGCAGCGCCAGGGGCTGCAGCGGACCCTCCAGGCTCCAGATCACCAGCTGCGGGGCGCCCTCGAGCTCTGCGGGCGAGGTGGCGACGCGATAGCCGGGTGGGTCTCCGCCCAGCAGCCGGGCCAGGCCTTCCCGCAGCAGCGGGGCCGCGAAGAGCAGCAGCTGGGCTGGCGGGCCGGAGCCGGGCCCGACCGATGCTGCCGACTGTGTCACGCTCCCGGTCGATGCATGGCGCCAAGGTAACGGCCCAGGCCCGGGAACTCCAGACCCGCCGGTGCCGCGATCCTCCAGGGGCGGCGTCTCAGCCGCGGCGTCGGCCGTAGAGCTGGAGGGTGTAGGACTCGACCGCGAAGCCGGTGAACTGTTCGATCTGATGGAGCAGTTCCTCGGGCAGCACCACGTCGAGATCCTGGATGGCGCCGGACTCGACGCAGGTGAGGTGGCTGTGAGGATCGCTGCGGTAGCCGTAGAGGCGCCCGGTGGCACGATCGAGGCATTCGATCACCCCGGCCGACTGGAGCGCCTCGAGGTTCTGGTAGACGGACGTGTGGCCGATGTTGCGCCCCTGGGCGTTGAGCCGCTCGAAGATGTCACGGGCGCTGAGATGGCTCTTCTCGTGCCAGAGCAGTTCGAGCACCATGCGGCGCTGGCGGCTGAGGCGCATGCCGAGGTCGCGGCAGCGGCGGAACGCGGTCGCCACCGACAGGGCCGCGGCATCAGCGGTGGCGAGGGTCGCGGACACGGAGTGGGACCGGCTTCGGATAAGGGAACATCCTCTGTTATAAGGCCCTGTTCAACCGATCGATGGGCCGATGGGGTCCTGCAGGCGGGCGGATCCCACGGCCTGCAGCGCCTCGCCGAGGTCGACGCTGCCGTCGTAGAGGGCCCGGCCCACGATCACCGCCTGCACCCCGAGCGGCTCGAGGGCGAGCAGGGACAGCAGATCGGTGACGGAACCCACCCCGCCGGAGGCGATCACCGGCAGGGTGCTGGCCCCGGCCATGGCGCGCAGCGCCTCCAGGTTTGGGCCGGCCAGGGTGCCGTCGGTGGCGATGTCGGTGCTGACGATGGCTGCCACCCCGCTGCCTTCGAAGCTGGCGGCCAGGGCGGTGGCTTCCACGGTGCTCTCCTCCAGCCAGCCGCGGGTGGCCACCCGGCCGCCCCGGGCATCGATGCCCACGACGATGCGGCCGGGATGGCGGCTCGCCAGCTCCCGCACCAGGCCGGGATTCTCGATCGCCACCGTGCCCAGGATCACCCGATCGAGGCCGCAGTCGAGCAGCTCCTCAGCCCGCTCGGCGCTGCGCACCCCCCCGCCGAGCTGCACCGGGATCGTGAGGGCGGCGGTGATTGCCCGCACCGCCGCGTCGTTCAGCGGTACACCGCTGCGGGCCCCGTCGAGATCGACGAGGTGCAGCCGCTCGGCACCCTGGCGCTGCCAGGCGAGGGCCTGGGCCACGGGGTCGTCGCTGAAGCGGGTCACCCGGTCGTAGTCGCCCTGATGGAGCCGCACGCACTGGCCGTCGAGCAGATCGATGGCAGGGATGATCTGCATGGCGGGCGGTTGGAGCCGTGGTCGTGACCCATTCTCGCTGGCTGGCGTCCACCGCCAGCAAGGCCCAGCGACGGCCCCGGAGGGCGCCAGCCATGGCCCTCAGCCGTTGGATTCCGCTGGGTTGGGGCGCGTGGCAGCGCCGACTCTCCGCCGCAGGCCTGGCTTTGCTGTTGAGCCTGGCGGCCCTTCCGGCCGCTGCTGTGGACTCCTCGAGTCCCCCCTCCAGGGCTGACGGAGCCCCGCTCGCCGCAGGCAGCTTTCGCCTGGCCCAGGTCCGCATCCTCGGCGTGCCGGTGATCAACGTGGCTTCCTCGAGCGTGGCGGGCCAGGAATCCGGCCCGGATGCCGCTGAGCGGGCCCGGGTGATCGAGGGAAACCTGGAGCTGCTCTACCGGCCCCGGCAGCCCTGCACCCCGGGTGAGCGGGTCGGGGAGCTGTTGCTGGAGCGAACGGCTCTCGGAGCCTCGGATGCGGTCTGCGACCCCGATCATCTGGGCCTGTTGGGCGATCCGGCTGCCGTGCGGGTGCAGGTGGAGCGGCAGGCCGGGGGGCTGAACCAGCTGGCGGCGGTGGTGCCGGGCCGAGCCATGCCCTTTCCACTGCTCACCGTCACTGCCGCCGACGCGCGTCTCAACGGGATGAGGGCCGAACAGTTGGCGGAGCATTGGCGTGGACGGCTGGAGCGTCGTCTGCGCCGTGCCCGGGCGCTCTACGGCGCTCGGCAGATCGAAACCCGTCTGCGGGTTGCCGCCAGCGTCGCCGCTGCGCTGGTGGGGCTGATGGTCCTGGCCCTTTGGCTGTGGCGCCGCCTTCAACGCCAGCTGCCGCGGCTGCATCGCCATCGATCGACCAGCGTCGCTCGCTTCGACGCGCTCCTGTTCCACCTGGCGCAGGGCCTCAGTCGGCTGCTGCTGGCCCTGGTGCTCGTGCTGGGCGTGGGGGTCGGCGCTTTGGTTCTGCTGGCCTGGCCGGGGCAGGTCGCCCCGGCGATCGATGTGCTGTTTCAGCCCCTGGTGGTGCTGCTCAAGGCGCTGCTGCTGGTGGGGCTGGCGGCCCTGCTGCGGGCCGTTGTGGGGCTGTTGCTGAGCCAATGGGCTTCGAATGTGTTCGTCCCTCCGGCCTTTCAGGCCCGACGCGAGCAGCGCTACCGAAGCCTGCTGCGGGTGCTGCGCCGGCTGGTGGACCTGGCCTGCCTGCTGCTGTTCGGCTTCTGGACGGTGCTGGGGATTCCCGTCCTGCGTGACCTTTCTAGCCATGCGCTGCTGGCCAGTGGCGCCGTGCTGGGCGCCATGGCCCTGGTGTTCCAGGGTCTGCTGCGGGATTTCGTGGCCGGGCTGGTTCTGCTGCTCGACGACCGCTATGCCATCGGCGACATCGTGGAGATCGAAGGGCACACCGGTGAGGTGATCGACGTGGGCGTCCTGAGCACGGAGCTGCGTTGCGCGGATCAGCGTGTGGTGATGGTGCCCAACAGTGGTTGTGAGCGGAGCGTCAACCACACCAAGCTTCGCTCGGGCGCGGAGGTCTCCCTGCTGCTGCCGCGAAGCACCCGCGACGTCACCGGAGTCCTCGGCGCGATCGATGCCGAGCTGGCCGCGTTCGCTGCCGATCCCGTCTGGGCACCGCTGCTGCTCGAACCACCCCGACTGCTGGGTCTTGAGGCGATGACGGCCGACGGCCTGCGGGTGAACGCCCTGCTCATCACCCAGGCGGGCCGTCAGGGAGAGGTCCGGCGGGCCGTGTTGGCCAGGCTGGTGCAACGCCTCGCCGCATCGGCCTGATCCTCGGCCGGTTCAGCGGGTGATGGTCGCCTGCTCCGGTAGGGTGTGGCAGGCCTTAAGCTGGCCTTCGACGGGCTGGAGGCCCCTGAACCATCGCCGGTGCGTGAGGGTCCAGCACGCTCGGGAGAGGGTCCGGCTCTCACCGAGTCGGCTGGATGAAAGCCCGTTCCGCTCCAATCAGTCCATAGGGCTCGCCGTCGGCCGGATCGTCGATCCCCAGCTCGCGGCGCCAGTCGGCCACGGAACGCTCCCAGCCCTCCTCCCAGCGCACGGCCGCCAGGCAGGCCGCGTGGCGGCCGATGGCCATGCCGTGGGCCACGGCGCGGCTGAGCGACTCGAAGCGCTCCAGTCGCAGCCGGAAGCTGGAGAGCTGGGAGGCCGTGGTGAGCAGCACATAGGCGGGAAAGCCGATCTGGGCGGCGGTGATCGCCAGCACGCCGCTCTCGCCGGCGGGGTCGGTGCCGAACCCGCTCACCACGTGATGGATGTCGTGGGTGGTGGCGATGCGCTGGGTGAGCCAGCGCGCCTCGCTGTCCACCGGGCGTGGGCGGAAGAATTCGGGGTCGTAGTTGAGCCGGCGGATCAGTTCGGCGTAGGAGCGGCCGAGGCTCCCCGGGGGCAGGGTGATGAGCCGGTCGATGTCGGGCTGGAAGGGGGGATAGCGGGCTTCGAGCAGGGCGGCCCCGGCGGGATCCACCCGGAAGCGGCGGACGCAGTCGGCCATCTGGGGACTGTCGATCAGGTTGTCGACCAGATCGGCCACCGAGCTCAGCTCGCCGCCCGAGCGGCCGATCGCGGCGAGCAGCTTGAGGCTGTTCAGGCCCCGGAGCAGTTCCTGGAAGCTGGCCATGGCGGTGACGCGATGCGGGCAGTCTGAAGCCGGGCTGGATCGGTGCTCCTTCCACAATGGGGGGACCCGGTTCCGGCGGCCCCGCTGATGTCACCTTCCCTGCTCCCGGCCTTGCTGCTGGCGTTCCTGGCCGGTGGGACGCCGATCGCCCTGGCGGCGGCGCCGCCAGCCACCCCCGGCGGTGCCGCCATCGGGCGCTGCGTGGCCTTGCGGGTCGCCGGAAAGCCCCAGGAGGCCCTGCCCCACTGCGAGCGGGCCATCGAGCTGGAGCCGGGTTCGGCCGAGGCCTTCCTGCGCCGTGGCGATGTTCGGGATGACCTGGGCCAGGCCGCGGCCGCCATCGCCGACTACGACCGTGCCCTCGCTCTCGATCCGCGGCTCGCCCTGGCCTACAACAACCGCGGCGTGGTGCGCACCGGTCTGAAGCAGTACCCCGAGGCCATCGCCGACTTCAGCCGGGCGATCCGACTGGATCCCGGCCGCTCCCTCTTCCTGATGAACCGGGGTGAGGCGCTCTTCCTGAGTGGCAGCCGGGCCGAGGGCTGCGCCGACTACCGCCGGGCCGAGGCGATGCAGCAGCGTGAACCCGCCGGATTCGATGCCGGCTACCTCGCGGCCTGCCGCCGCCGCTGATCGGTCCGCTGGCGATGGGCTCCGAGCCAGGGGCTCCGAGCGGCCGAACCTAGGATCCGGCTCCGATCTCCGCTCCCTGCCGCGCATGGACGCTTCGTCGCAGGACGCCTTCCTCGCGCGGCTGAGGGCCGACGGCTGGCTGCAGGGTGTGATCCACGATCCGGTGGTGTCACGGGCCGTCGAGGTGACCGCCAGGGCGGCTGGCTACGCCCTGCGGGCCGCCGATCTGGTGGCCGCAGGTCCGGTGGCCTCCGGTCCGCCGCCGCCGGGTGACGAGGAATCCCACCCCACGATCGATTTCGATGGCGACGGTGCGGCCGATGCCGTGTGGACGGGATCCCGCTGGGTGATGGCCAACCAGGACGACGGATGAGCCCGATCGTCCGCGTCGAGCGGCTCTCCAAGACCTTCCGGATCGCCGACAAGCAGCCGGGCCTGGCGGGCACGCTGCGCCACTTCCTGCAGCGCCGTCTGCGCGCGGTCGAGGCCGTGCGGGAGGTGTCCTTCGCGATCGAGCCCGGCGAGATGGTGGGCTTCCTGGGCCCCAACGGCGCCGGCAAGACCACCACCCTCAAGATGCTCACCGGCCTGATCCATCCCAGCGCCGGCCGGGTGGAGGTGGCGGGCTTCGTGCCGGCCCGGCGGCAGGCGGCCTTCCTGCGGCAGATCACCCTGGTGATGGGGCAGAAGCAGCAGCTGATCTGGGATCTGCCGCCGCTTGATTCGCTGCGGGTCAACGCCGCCGTCTACGGCATCGAGGAGGGGGAGAGCCGACGCCGGATCGCGGAACTGGCCGAGATGCTCGAGCTGGGTGAGGAGCTCACCCGGCCGGTGCGCAAGCTCTCTCTGGGACAGAGGATGAAGGCGGAGCTGCTGGCGGCGCTGCTGCACCGGCCGGCCGTGCTGTTCCTCGACGAGCCGACCCTGGGCCTCGATGTGAACGCCCAGGCGCGGGTGCGCAGCTTTCTCGCCGACTACAACCGCCGCCATGGCGCCACGGTGCTGCTCACCAGCCACTACATGGCCGACATCACCGCCCTCTGCCCGCGGGTGCTGCTGATCCACCAGGGCTCGCTGTTCCATGACGGCAGCCTCGAGGCGCTCGCCGCCCGGCTGGCGCCGGCGCGGGAGGTGCGGCTGGAGCTGCGCGATCCCCTTCCGCCCGAGGCCTTCGCCTCCTTCGGGGCGCTGGAGTTCCACGACGGCCGCCAGGTGCGGCTGCTCATCCCGCGCGAGCGGCTCACCGCCAGCGTGAGCCGCCTGCTGAACGCGTTCACGGTGCTGGATCTGGAGATCCGCGATCCGCCGATCGAGGAGCTGATCGGCGGCCTGTTCCGTCAGGGGGCCGTGGGATGAGGCAGCGTCGCCTGGCTGCGCTGCGCGGGGCGCTGCGCATCGCCCGCGTGCTGCTGGTCACCCAGTACGCCTACATGCTCGAATACCGCGCCGAGATCGCCCTGTGGGCCCTCTCCGGTGTGCTGCCGTTCATCATGCTCGGCGTCTGGAGCGGCGCCGAGGCCAGCGGCGAGCTGGGCCTCGATCCGCTGCAGCTGGCCCGCTACTTCCTGGCGGCCTTCGTGGTGCGGCAGTTCACCATCGTGTGGGTGATCCACGTCTTCGAGGAGGACGCCCTCAACGGCCGGCTGTCGCCGACGCTGCTGCAGCCCCTGGCGCCCGTGTGGCGCTACGTGGCCGCCCATCTGGCCGAGCAGGCCACCCGACTGCCGTTCGTGGCGGTGATCGTGACGGTGTTCTTCCTGCTGCTGCCGGCCGCGTTCCGCGTGCCTGCGCCTGGGCCGTTTCTGCTGGCGCTGCTGGCCACCCACCTGGCCTTCTGGGTGAACTTCCTGCTGCAGTTCGCGCTCACGACGCTCTGTTTCTGGAGCGAGCGGGCCAGCGCCCTGGAGCGGCTGCTGTTCATTCCCTATCTCTTCCTCTCCGGCCTGGTGGCGCCGCTGGAGGCGTTCCCGGCCGGGGTGCGCGCCTTCGCGTTCTGGACCCCCTTCCCCTACATGGTGTACGTGCCGGCCCAGCTGCTCTCGGGCGGGCCGGTGGCGGTGGGGGCCAGTTTCCTGGCGATGGCGGCCTGGGCCGCCGGCCTGCTGCCCCTCTGCTGGCTGCTCTGGCGCGCCGGCCTGCGCCGCTACGCCGCGATGGGGGCCTGATGGGGCGTCACCTGCGCACGCTGACACGCTTCTGGGCCACTGCGCTGGCGGCGGAGCTGGAATACGGCGCCAACGCCGCGATCGAGCTGATCGCCATGGCCGGCAACCTGGCCGGCAGCCTGTTCACGCTCTCGCTGTTCTTCGGTCCCGGCCGCAGCCTCGGCGGCTGGAGCTGGGAGGGGGCCCTGGTGGTGCTGGGGGTGTACACCCTGCTCGACGGGGTGGCCAGCACGCTGCTGCGGCCCAACCTGGGCACGATCGTGACCCACGTGCAGAACGGCACGCTCGATTTCGTGCTGCTCAAGCCGATCGACAGCCAGTTCTGGCTGTCGCTGCGCACCTTCTCCCCCTGGGGGCTGCCCGAGATCGCCACCGGCCTGGGGCTGATCGTGTTCGCCGCTGCCCGCGCCGGCGCCCGGCCCGCTCCGCCCACCCTGGCCGCCGCCGCGGCGATGCTGCTGGCCAGTGCGCTGATCCTCTACAGCCTCTGGTTCGTGCTGGCGGCCACCAGCATCTGGTTCGTGAAGGTGTGGAACGCCACCGAGGTGCTGCGCAGCTTCCTGGCGGCCGGCCGCTATCCGATCAGCGCCTATCCCGCCGGTCTGAGGGCCTTCTTCACCTTCGTGCTGCCGGTGGCGTTCCTCACCACCGTGCCGGCCGAGGCGATCCTGGGCCGGGCCAGCTCCGCCTGGCTGCTGGCCAGCCTGGCGGTGGCCGCGGCCTGCCTGGCCTTCAGCCGCTGGTTCTGGGGGTTTGCGCTGCGCTTCTACACCTCGGCTTCGAGCTGATCGGCCTCGAGCCGGGCGGCCAGCCTGCCCCGCAACGCTTGAATGGCCCCCAGTTCGCGGCAGAGCGCGGTGAAGATCCTGGTGATGGGCGGCACGCGCTTCGTGGGCAAGCCGCTGGTGGCCCTGCTGCAGCAGGCCGGCCACGAGCTCACCCTCCTCACCCGCGGCCGCAACCCCGTGCCCGCCGGCGTGGAGCACCTCAGCGGCGACCGCGGCAGCGACGAGGGGCTGGCCGCCCTGGAGGGCCGTCGCTTCGAGGTGATCGTGGACAGCTCCGGCCGCAGTCTCGACGACAGCCGCCGGGTGCTGGAGCGCACCGGCGCCCCGGCCCACCGCTTCGTGTACGTGAGTTCGGCCGGGGTGTACGCCGACAGCGAGCTCTGGCCCCTCGACGAGGAGTCCCCCACCGATCCAGCCAGCCGCCATGCCGGCAAGGCCGAAACCGAAGCCTGGCTGAGGGAGGAGGGCATCCCCTTCACCAGCTTCCGCCCCACCTACATCGTGGGGCCCGGCAACTACAACCCGGTGGAGAGCTGGTTCTTCGATCGCATCGTGCACGGCCGGCCGGTGCCCCTCCCCGGCGACGGCAGCACGATCACCCAGCTGGGCCACGTGAGCGATCTGGCCGCCGCCATGGCCCGCTGCATCGATGTGGAGGCCGCCGCCAACCGGATCTACAACTGCAGCGGCGCCCAGGGGGTGACCTTCCGCGGACTGGTGGCGGCCGCGGCCCGCGCCTGCGGCGTGGATCCGGCGGCGGTGGAGATCCGCAGCTTCGATCCGGCCGGGCTCGAGAAGAAGGCCCGTAAGGCGTTTCCACTGCGCCTGGCCCACTTCCTCACCGACATCCACCGGCTGCGGCGCGAACTGGCCTGGGAGCCCGCCTTCGACCTGGAGGCCACCCTGGCCGACAGTTTCGCCAACGACTACGCCCTCAGGGAACCCGCCCCGGTGGATTTCAGCGCCGATGCGGCGCTGCTGGGCTGAGGCCACCGGCGGAAGTCAGCCGCTGCGGCCGGCGCGCAGGTAGCCCAGGGCGGAGCTGAGCGCCAGCAGGAACGAGGGCCAGAACAGCCACCAGCCCAGATCCCGCAGCAGCGGCACCGCCGCCGGCCCCAGCCCCAGGCTCCAGCCACCGGGCCAGAGCAGCAGCAGCAGCGAGGCGAACTGCAGCATCGTCTTGGCCTTGCCGGCGAGCGAGGCCGGCCCGCCGCTGCCCTGGCCGGCCCGCCAGCCGGAGATCAGCAGTTCCCGCGCCAGCAGCAGCCACACCGCCCAGAGCGGCAGACCGCCGCGGGCCGCCAGCCACAGCAGCGGCGCGCTGATCAGGATCTTGTCGGTGAGTGGATCGAGCCTTGCTCCCCACACCGAGCCGCCCCCGGCGCGGCGGGCCAGGGCGCCGTCGGCCCAGTCGCTCAACCCGCCGAGCAGCAGCAGCAGCCAGGCCAGGGCCTCCTGCCCGCCCGCCAGCGCCAGCAGCAGCGGCAGCCCCAGCACTGCCCGGACCACGGTGAGGGCGTCGGCCAGCCGCCGGGGGGAGAACGGGGAGGTCACGGCGTCGGCGCGGCTGGTGGCCCGCGGTGGCAGGTGGGCAGTCTGCCTGCGGGTTGCAACGCTCTGCCCGTCGCCCGCCGTTGCCGGACGCCAGGCGGCTCCCGCTGGCGTAGAACCCATTCAGACGCAGTTCCGCCGATGGCCCCCGACTCCCCCGCTCCTTTGCGGGTGTCCGAGGCGATGACCAGCCCCGTGCTCAGCGTGACCACCGCCACCCCGCTCCAGGACGCCGTGAAGCTGATGAGCGAGCACCACATCAGCGGACTGCCGGTGCTCGATGCGGCCGGCGCCCTGGTGGGCGAGCTCACCGAGCAGGACCTGATGGTGCGCGAGAGCGGCTTCGACGCCGGCCCCTACGTGATGCTGCTCGACGCGGTGATCTACCTGCGCAACCCGCTCGACTGGGACAAGCAGGTGCACCAGGTGCTCGGCAGCACCGTGGGCGAGGTGATGAGCCGCCATCCCCACAGCTGCAGTGCGGAGCTGTCCCTGCCGGCCGCCGCCAAGCTGCTGCACGATGGCTCCACCCAGCGCCTGTTCGTGCGGGAGGGCGAGGTGCTGGTGGGCGTGCTCACCCGCGGTGACGTGGTGCGGGCCCTGGCGGCCGCCGGCTGATCCGGTGCCGCCTAGCACGTTTGTCCAGGACGGCTACGTTTGGTGGAGCCTTGCCGCTGCCAGGGTCAGCCTCGCTGCGGCAGGGTGGGCTTGTGTGTCCTCCCTCTGCTCCCGGCTGATCGATGATCAAGTCACAGTCTCTCGAAGGCTATCGGTTCACCAATGGCAATGATCTCGTCGTCAGGGTCAACCTCGAGATCAAGCCCGGCGAAACCGTCGATGCTCTGCCTGGCAATGATGCGATCATCGGCTACAGCCCAAATGATGATGCCATCTTTATTGAAAAAGGTAGCCTGCGCACCTCCTCTGGCGACGACCTGGTGCTTGGAGTGTCGGCTGTGGACAGCGGTCGTGGCCCGGACGACCGTGGTCATGGAATTCACAATCTGAATGGGACCATTCGCACCGGCTCCGGAGACGATCTGGTTGTAGGGGCGAATTCAAGCCGGGGCCGGGCCGGCATCCTCACTGGCGGACTGATCGGCACAGGAAATGGTGATGATGTCATCATCGGCGCCGCAACTCTCAGTTCCGGCATCCGCGTCGATCGTGGTGGTGAGTTGAACACGGGTGATGGCAATGATGTGATCACGGGGATTGCCGTCAACGTCAAGTTTGGGTCTGCCGTGTCGGTTCAGGGAGGGAAGATCGACATGGGTGATGGAGATGACCTCCTGGATGTCAATGCTGGTGGTATTTCGGGCAATGGCTCCATCGCCCTGGGGGCCGGTAACGATACTTTTTCCGGCTTCACCCGCTCGGGCACGGTTCAGATCAATGGAGGTAAAGGTGATGATCTCATCGTCCTCGCGGATGCCACGTATACCGTCTCGATCGAGCAGGGAATGGTGAGTTTCAGCAGAGAGGAACCCGTGCAGGCCGTGCTGGAGGTGCGCAACTTCGAATGGGTCAGCTTCGGTGGCCAGACTTTCGCCATCGCGGATCTTCAGAACCAGCAGGTTCTGGGGGCCTGAGCCTCCCGCTAGGGGAGTGGCAGAGGCAGCGGCGGCGGTGGTGACGGTGGGGTCCCCGTCGCTTCCTCCCCCGGCTGCTCCGTCGCCTCCACCGGTGGCGGTGGTTGCGCGTTCGTGATGCCTGGATCCGGGGAAGGGGTCGGTTCGTTGAAGCGACCGTCTCCAGTCTCGAGGCTGCCGCCCTCCGGCAGCACCAGCGGCGCCTCCAGGTCGTCCTCCGGCAGCTCCGGCGGTTCCGGCGGGGTGGCCTCCGTGGTGATGGGCCGCTCCTGCCGCTGGCGCAGCGCCAGCGGGTCCGCCGTGATCGGCGGTTCGCGCAGCGGCGCGATCAGATTCCGCCGCTTCGGCGCCGGCGTCCCATGGGGCGCCCAGATCAGGCGGGCGATCGGCTCCACCCCCTGCTCCATCAGCCGGTTGAAGCCCGCCAGGGTGCGATCCAGCAGCTGAGCCGGCAGGTTGGGCAGGCAGAGCGGCAGGTCGCCGCAGGCACCGGCCGACAGCCGGGGCGTCAGGGCGGTGAGCGGCGATCCCCGCAGCGGCTGGTTCCGCTCACTCAGCCGCAGCAGATAGGGCACGTGCACGAAGCTGGTGGCACCGCCGCTGATCCAGTTGGCGTCCTCCTGGCTGAACCCCTTCACCCCGGGCACGATGAACCGGCTCTTGGAGGCGTGATCGGGCAGGTAGGCGGCCAGCAGCCGCCGTTGGCGCGCCAGGGAGCGGGTCTGCTCCAGGGTGAGCCCGTCGCGGCTCATCAGCGCCTCCACCCGGCCATCGGGCCGCAGGCCCAACACCACGCGGATGCGGGGCAGGTGGTAGCGGATCTGCTGACCCATGCCCACGCTGTAGGCCCCGCGATAGCCGGGCGGCGGCGCCTCCAGATCGTTGTAGATGCTGTGCAGCCCGCCGATGAAGGTGTCGTAGCGCCGGGTCCGCTCGGGAGTGAGTTCGCCGTAGAGGAACTCGGCGCGGCCGTCGTGGCGGATGCCGATCGCGGCCCGCTGGCGCGCCGCGGCCCGGTTGCGGCTCCGCCAGATCCGGCCACCCAGCTTCAGGTCGCCCAGGGGAACGGTGCGCTCGCGCCCGTCGGGGTCGAGATGGCGTTCGTACATCGGCCCCGACAGGAAGGCCAGGGCGCCGCTGTCGGCGTAGGCCTCCGTTTCGCGGTCCCAGCCTTCGAGCAGATCGATCTGCACGCGGCGGGGATCGAAGTCGAGGGCATAGGCCTGCCGGTCGGCGTGGAAGCGGAACGGCTCGCGGCCGCTGCCACCGAAGGCGGTGCCCCCGCCGGTGGCCGAGCCGATCGGCAGGGGCGGCGCGATCGCCACCAGCCCCGCCACCACGCTGGCGGGCAGGCCGAGGGCCAGCCAGCGGCGCCGGATCAGGCGGCGCGGCGGCGGCCGCCGCCGCGGTGGGCGGATGGGGGTGCGGACGACGGGCACGGAACGATGCAGCCCTCGGCCACGATCCACCGATCCGTACGTTCATCGCAGGGATGGCCGCCCGTCAAGCGGCCGAAGGCCGGCAGCACCAGGCGGCTCGTGGTCCGCTCGTAGCTGAAGCAGGGCAGCCGCAGCCGGTCGGCCGCCGAACCCACCGCCGCCACCGGATGGAGATGGCCGCAGATCTGGAGCCGCTCGCCGGCCCGGGGCGGCGGCGGTTCGGGCCCGTGGCTGAGCCAGAGCGGACCCCAGGCCCCGGCCGGCTCCAGCGGCAGCCCCTCGATCCAGCTGCCCTGCTCGTGGTTGCCGCCGATCAGCCGCAGCGGGCAACCGAGCAGCTGGGGCAGCGCGGCGAGCTTCTGGCGCAGTTCGGCGGTGAGGCCCAGCCGCCCGTGGATCAGATCCCCCAGCACCACCACCTGCCGCGGCCGCCAGCGGTGGGCCAGGGCCAGCAGGGTGTTGAGCGTGTCGGCGTCGCCGTCGCTGGGCAGCGGGATGCCGTGGGCCTGGAAGCTCTCCGCCTTGCCCAGGTGCAGATCGGCCAGCAGCAGCAGCTCCTGGGCCGGATCCCACACCGCCCGCTCGGCCAGCAGCTCCAGCCGGTGGCCCCGCCAGTGGAAGGGCAGCCGATCCGCCCGGAGCGGCCGGTTGCCCATCAGGCGCCGGTGGCCATGGCGGCCTGGTAGGCGGGGCGCTCCTGGGTGGCGCGGATCGCGGCCTGCACCGCCGGGTAGGGGCTGAGATCGAGCTGGGGGAAGAACACCGGCAGGTAGGCCAGGTGGGCGTTCACGGCACAGTCGGCCACGCCCCAGCTGCTGCCCAGCAGCGGCCGGCCGCCGGCCAGCAGGCCGTCGAGGCTGGCCATCAGCCGGGGGAACTCCCGCTCCCGCGCCGATTCCACGAACAGGGCGGTGGCGAGGGTGGCATTGGCGAACAGCACCCACTGCCCGGCCAGGGCCCGCTGCTCGGGGCTGGCGAACTCGTGGCCGTAGCGGTCGGCCAGGTAGAGCAGGATCGCGCCGCTCTCGAACAGCGCCAACGGGCCGCCGCCGGGCGCCACGGCGCCGTCGTCGACCAGGGCCGGCACCTTGCCGAAGGGGTTGATCGCCAGGAACGGCTGCTGGCGGTGCTCACCGGCTGCCATGTCGAGCAGGCGCCAGTCGTAGGGGATCCCCTTCTCGGCCAGGTACCAGCGCGGCATCGAGGCCCGGGAGCGGGCGCCGCCGTAGAGGGTGAGGGTCATGCGAGAGACGGGCGCAGAATGGGGACTGGCGCGGATGGGCGCGGTGGCGATCGAGGAGGTGGAGGCCGCCGCTGGCGCCCCGGAGAATTTTCGCCGGCTGGCGCCCTTTCTGGTGGGCCGTGCCCGCCGCGGCATCGTGGGCGACAGCCGCTACGCCCGCGCCCTGCGGGATGCGGTGCGCGAGACCGCCCAGGATCCCGGCGCCGCGCCGGTGCTGATCGCCGGTGAGCCTGGCCTGGAGAAGGACAACATCGCCGCGCTGATCCACTTCGGCTCGGCGGCCCGCCGCCAGCTGATGGTGCGCCTCGACGGCGCCTTGCTGCGGGGCGACGGCACCGAGCTGTTCGGCAGCGCCAGCAGCGACGGGGACGGTTCGCTCCTTGAGACCCTGGGCGCGGGGGCGCTGCTGATCGACAAGCTCGACCGCGTCGATCCCGAGCTCCGGCCCGCCCTGCTGGAGCTGGCCCGCAGCGGCCGCTGGCGGGCCAGCGGCCCCGGCAGCACCGAACGCCATTTCCCCGGTCGCGTGTTCTTCACCACCGAGAAGGCCCTGAACGGCTTCGAGCGGGCCTGCACCCTGATCCGGGTGCCGCCGCTGCGGGTGCGCCGCCAGGATCTGGGCGACTGGCTCCGCTACGACCTGCGCCTGCGCAGCCGCGCCCTGGGCTGGCCCACGGCCCCCGTGGTGGGGACCGAGGTGGTGCGCCGCCTGCAGACCCGCGACTTCCCGGGCAACGTGCGCGAACTGGAGGACCTGGTGGACCGTGCCCTGCGGCAGCTGCCGCTGCCGGATCCCGCCCAGGGCCCTGTGGAGCTGCCGGAGGAGGTGTTCTGGCTGAGCCCCCGCCAGAGCCGGCCGCGCTTCGACCTCTGGCGCTGGAAGCCGTGGCTGCGCCCGTGGATGCGTTCGCCGCGGCTGTGGAACGCCCTGCTGTTCGGCCTGGTGAGCTGGGTGTTCGTGCTGGTGAACCTGTGGCTGTGGCTGGGTCCGCAGGACCGGGCCCACAACGGGGCCCTCAACCTGTTCTGGGCCTGGTGGTGGCCGCTGATCCTGCTTGGCTATCCGCTGGTGGGCCGGCTCTGGTGCGCCGTCTGCCCGTTCATGGTGTGGGGGGAGATCAGCCAGCGGCTGGCGCGGAGGCTGGGTTGGCAGCCGGCCCGCTGGCCGCGCGGCAGCACCGATGCCTGGGCGGCGCCCGTGCTGGCGGCGGGCTTCGCCGGGATCCTGCTGTGGGAGGAACTGGCCGACCTGGAGAACACCGCCTGGTTGAGCAGCTGCCTGCTGCTGCTGATCACCGCCGGGGCGGTGCTGGGTTCGCTGCTGTTCGAGAAGCGCTTCTGGTGCCGCTACCTCTGCCCGGTGGGGGGCATGAACGGCCTGTTCGCCAAGCTCTCGGTGCTGGAGCTGCGGGCCCAGGTGGGCACCTGCAGCGGCAGCTGCAGCACCTACGCCTGCTTCAAGGGCGGCCCGGCCGACGGCGAGGGGCTGGCCACCGCCGGCTGCCCGCTGGGCACCCATCCGGCCCACCTGGAGGACAACCGCAACTGCGTGCTCTGCCTCACCTGCGCCCAGGCCTGTCCCCACCGCTCGGTGCAGCTCAGCCTGCGGCCGCCCGCCGCCGACCTTCAGCGCGAGATGGATCCCCCGGCCGGGGAGGCGGGCCTGATCCTGGTGCTGGCCGGGGGCGTGTGCCTGCGGTTCTGGGAGAAGCTGCTGGGCTGGCTGCCCCTGGCGCCGGCCTCGCTGCAGAGCGGCCCGCCGCTGCCGCGGCTGGCCTTCGCCCTGGCGGCGCTGGCCCTGCCCTCGCTGCTGTTCCTGGTGGCGCGGCTGGTGGTGCCGCGGATCGCGCCGAAGCCCCTGTCCCAGCCGCCCTCCCCCTCACGGGCGCGGCTGGCGCTCTACGGGCTGCTGCCGCTGCTGTGGGCGCTGCTGCTGGCCCGCCACCTGCCCACCGGCATGGCGGAGGCGGGCCTGGTGCTGCCGGTGAGCCTCGGGGGCGGCTGGCCTGGCTGGAGCGCCGATCCGCACGTGGTGGCCTTCTGCCAGAGCGCCGTGCTGCTGGTGGGGGTAGCCGGTTCGCTGGTGCTGCTGCGCCGCCTGGTGCTGCCCAGCCGGCGGCTGCTGTGGCTGAGTTCGGCGGCGGCCGTGCTGCTGGGGGCCGGCGGGCGCTGGCTGGTGGCGGCCGGCTGATCAGTAGGCGGCGCAGAAGCGGCGGATGTCGGAGCTGCGGTAAAGGCTCTGGGGATCGCCCGGGCTGGCCTCGGTGAAGGGTCGCGCCTTGGTGAGCAGGTTGCCGGCGCCGATCCGGTTGGCCAGCGCGACGCGCTCGGCGCCGTGGCTGCCGGCCCAGGCCAGGCAGTCGTGGCGGTTGTCGCCGGCCCGGGCCAGCGGAGCCGCGGCCGCCCCTGCCATCGCGGTTAGCGCCAGCGCCGCCAGCCGCCGGGCCAGAGCGGGGGGGCGCCACCCGCCGCGGGGTCGTTCGTTCATCGGGCACGGGGGCGGTGTGTCCATGGTTGTAGCCGGATGTGTTGAAACCGCTACAGGAAAGCGGCCACGGTCGATCAGGATTCGTGCACTCCCTGACGTCGAGACCCCGTGAGCCAGCGCCGCCGCCAGCGCCAGCTGCCCTCCGAGACGCGGCACTGGATCGAGGTGCGTCTCGATCGCCTCGAGGCGGTGGAGCGCTTCGAGGACGCCTACGCCCTGCGGATGGAAATGGCCGAGTGGCTGCTGGAGGCCGGCGGCGGCCCGCCTGTCGCCAATCTCACCGTGGCCCGGCTGCTGCGCGACCGCTTCCTCCAGGGCGACTCGCTGGTGGGCCAGGGATAATCCCGGCTGAACCCGCACCTGCCCCCATGACGATCGCCCTGCTGCTTGCCCTCGCCGGTTCCCTGGTGCTGATGAGCGTGATCGTGCGGCGGCTGGGCAAGGCCTGAGCTCCGCGGCCCCCCCCGGCGGCCGGGCCCCTCAGCCCTCCGCCAGGGAGCGGCCGCGCCAGGTCCAGCCGCGGCCGGTGCGGGTCTTCCAGATCGACACCGGCGCGATCGCGGCGATCACCAGCCCGCCCAGCCCGGCCAGCCACCAGTGGCGCAGCGGCAGCTGGACGTGGCGGCGGCACCAGAGCCGGATCACCAGCTGCAGCGCCACCCCCGCCAGGGCCGCTGCCAGCAGCGGCAGCCCCCTGGGCCCCAGCGCCGGTGCCGCCGGCAGCAACAGCCAGGGGACGGTGTAGAGCAGCAGCACCGCCGCGCCGCTGGCGAGGGTGAGCGGCACGTTCCCCTGCAGGCCGAGGTGCCAGTTCTTGGTCCAGCCCTCCCACAGCGCCGCGAAGCTGCGATACATCCGCAGCGACACCAGATCGAGGGCCAGCAGGTAGCGCAGGCGCAGACCCCGGCCCTTGATCGCGCGCGCCAGCGCCAGATCCTCCACCACCTCGCCCGCCACGGCCCGGTGGCCGCCGATCCGCTCGTAGGCGGAGCGGCGGAAGAGCATGAACGGCCCGGCCGCGAAGGCGGTGGGATCGGCGGGGTCGTTGGTGCGGGCCAGGGGGAAGCCCAGCCCCAGCAGCACGGCCACGATCGGCTGCACCAGCCATTCCGCCAGGCAGCCGCAGCTCAGCCGCGGCGCCAGGCTGAGCAGATCCACCGCCTCGCGCTCCGCCTCCGCCAGGGCGGCGGCGAGCGCACGCGGTTCCACGGTCACATCGGCATCGAGGAAGAGCAGCCACGCCGTTTCCGCCCTATCCGCGTCGGGTGTCGGTGCCAGCCGGCGCACCGCCTCGCTGCAGGGCCAGGTCTTGCCGCACCAGCGCTCGCCGGCGGGCCGCGGGCCACAGGCCAGCAGCGTCAGCCGCCCGGCCGGCAGCGAGCCGGCGTTGAGGCGGGCCTGCACCAGCTCCGGGGTGCCGTCGAGCGAGCCGTCGTCGGCCACCACCACCTGCCAGGGACGGCCCGGCAGCTCGCTGGCCAGCAGGGCATCGAGGCAGGTGTCGATGTTGGCGGCTTCGTTGTAGGTGGGCACGATCACGGTGAGCCCGGCGCCGCCCAGGGGCTGGCCTTCCGCCGGCGGGGGCTCTGCCGCCGGGGCCTGGCCGAGCCGGGGTGCCCGGCCCAGGCCGAAGGCCAGTCCGAGCAGCAGCACCAGCAGGCCGGCGGCGGCCAGCCAGCCGAGGGCGGCCAGGAGGGTCAGCCAGAGCGCGGGGTCGGGCATGGGTGGGTTTCGCGCGGTGCATCCCACCCTCTCGCCCCGGTCAGTCCTCGGCCCGCCGCGCCTCCTGGATCAGGCGCTCCAGCCGCGCCAGCACCGATTCGTTGCTCATCCGGTTGTTGAGCCGCTCCGCCAGCAGCGGGAAGGCCAGCGGCCCCGGCCGCGGCGTGGGCTCCAGCAGCAGCTCGGCCGCCCGCAGCCGCTCCAGCGCCGCCTCCAGCCGACCCAGCTCCAGCTGCTCCTCGAGCACCTCGCGGCGGGCCTGCGCCAGCAGGCGGTTGGCGGGTTCGTGGCGCTGGAACACGTCGTGGAGGAGAGCGGCGCTGATCTGGAGCTGGCCGCCCGTCTTGCCCGCGCCGGGATAGCCGTTCACCACCAGACCGGCGATCTGGGCGATGGCGCGGAAGCGGCGGCGGCAGAGCTCCGAGAGGTTGATCGAGGCCTCCAGATCCGCCCGCAGCGCCTGGCCGTCGAGCAGCTCGCCGCCGTGCTCCTCGAACAGCGCCGCGAAGGGATAGCCGCGGGGCGCCAGCAGCTCGAAGCCGTAGTCGTTCACCGACACGGTGATCGTGGCCGGCTCGATCCGGGTGAGGCGGCCGGCCCAGAGGAAGCCCAGCCCCTCGTGCACGAAGCGGCCCTCGAACGGATAGGCGTAGAGGTGGCTGCCCTCGCGGGTGCGCGTGGTCTCCACCAGCAGCTGGTGGCGGCGCGGCAGGCGGGAGAGATCGGCCTGGCGCCGCAGCAGCGGTTCGAGCGCCTTCAGTTCCGGCGTGTCGAGTTCGCCGCGGGCGCAGCGGTCGAGCTCCCGTCGCAGGTGGTCGCCCAGCAGGTCGGAGAGGGCCATCTGGCCCCCCGCCCAGGCCGGCACGGTGCCGCTGCGGCGGCTGGCGGCCTTCACCAGGGCGGTCATCTCCCGCAGCCGCACGAACTCCAGCTGCCGGCCGGCGAAGAAGAACCCGTCGCCGGGCTTGAGCCGCGACACGAACGACTCCTCGACGTGGCCGAGGGTGGCGCCGCGCACCACCTTCACCGTGATCGAACGGTCGGCGGTGATGGTGCCGATGTTGAGGCGGTGCAGGCGGGCCAGGGCCGTGTCGGCGATGCGGTAGCGGAAGGGGCCCGCGGCGGCGACCGGATCGCGCACGAGCTTGCGGTAGCGGGGATAGGCCCCCAGGCATTCGCCGCCGTGCTCGAGGAAGCGCAGGCACCAGCTCCAGCTCTCAGCGTCGAGCTCCCGGTAGCTCCAGGCGCTGCGCACCGTCTCGAACTCCTGCTCCGGGTCGAAGCCCGGCCCGCAGGCCAGCGTCACCAGGTGCTGCAGCAGCACATCGAGCGGTGCGCGGGGCGGGCGGCGCACCTCCACCAGCCCCTCAGCCAGGCCACGCCGCATCGCCGACACCTCCAGCAGTTCCAGGGCGTTGGTGGGCATGAACAGCACCTGGGAGGTGCCGCCGGGGCAGTGGGCGGAGCGGCCGGCCCGCTGCAGCAGCCGGGCCAGGTTCTTGGCGCTGCCGATCTGCACCACCCGCTCCACCGGCTGGAAGTCGACCCCCAGATCCAGCGAACTGGTGCACACCACCCAGCGGATCGCAGCGTTCTTCACCCCCGCCTCGATGGCCTCGCGCTCCTGGCGGTCGATGGCGCTGTGGTGGAGGGCCAGGGCACCCTCCATCTCGGGGCAGGCGTAGCGGAGGCACTGGTGCCAGCGCTCGGCCTGGTTGCGCGTGTTGGTGAAGAGCAGGGTGCTTACGGCCGGATCGAGGGCGGCCACCAGCTCCTCGTGCATGCGCAGGCCCAGGTGGCCGGCCCAGGGGAAGCCGTCGATCGAGTCGGGCAGCAGGCTGCGGATGGCCAGGCCGCGGCGGATCCGCGCCGTGACGATCAGGGGCTCCGGCCGGGGCTCCGACCGGGGGGCAGCGCCAGCGGCCGGCGCGGAGGCGGGCGCCAGCCCCACCGCCGCGTGGGCCGCTTCCTCCAGGTTGCCGATGGTGGCGCTGATCGCCCAGGTGCGCAGGCCGGGGCAGTGGCGCCGCAGCCAGCTCAGGGCCAGTTCGCACTGACTGCCGCGCTTGCTGCCCATCAGCTCGTGCCACTCGTCGAGCACCACCGCCTCCAGCCCGCCGAACAGCTCGCCGGCCGCGGCGCCGGAGAGCAGCACGCTGAGCGACTCGGGCGTGGTGATCAGGATCTGGGGCGGACTCTTCAGCTGGCGCGCGCGCTCGCCGCTGGCGGTGTCGCCGTTGCGGATGCCGACGCGCAGCGGCCAGCCCATCGCCTCGATCGGGGCGCGGATCGCCAGCGCCAGATCGCGGCTGAGGGCCCGCAGCGGGGTGATGTAGAGCAGCCGCAGGCCCGGCCCGGGGCGGGCCAGCATCGCGGCGATCGGGCCCATCACGGCGGCGTAGGTCTTGCCGGCGCCGGTGGGCACCTGGATCAGGCCGTCGCGGCCCTCCAGGTAGGCCCGCCAGCAGCGGCGCTGGAAGGGGAGGGGCCGCCAGCCCTGCTGCGCGAACCAGGCGTCGATCGGTCGGAGCAGGCTGGCCGTGGACATCGGCTGCGCAGGGGCCGGGGAGCGATCCGCGGAGCTCTCAGCTGGCGAGCACCACCGCCACCACCGCCGCGATCGCCAGGATCACCGACCCCAGCACCACGCCCGCAGCGATGTTGCCCCGGCGGATCTCGGCGCGGTAGTCGATCGGCGAGAGGCGATCGAACAGGGCCAGGCCGCCGTAGATCAGGATGACCCCGACGAACGTCCAGCCGACCGTCAGCAGCAACTGGAGCAGCGGCTTGACCATCGACTCCCCCGGGACCGGCCGCCACGCTAGCCAGGGGGTGCTCTGGCCCCTGCTGGCCGCCCTGCTGCCGGCGGTGCCGCTGCTGATCCTGGCCGCCTCGGCCCTGGTGCCCAGCCAGCGCCAGGTGATCGCCCTGGAGCCCGACGAGCCGGTGCTGAGCGCCCCGTTCGAGCTGCGCGGCGGCTTCCTGGGCTACCCGCGGATCAGTCTGCGGGCCGAGCTGCCGCCTGACACGGCGATGGAGCTGGAGGCCGACCTGCTCGATCGGGCCGGCACGGTGGTGCTGCAGTTCAGCCAGGAGGGATGGCGGCAGACGGGCACCTGGGCCGAGGACGGCGCCACCGGCACCTGGGACGAGAGCGAGGCCGCCATGGCGGTGGCCCTGCGGCCCCGCACGGCTGGCCCCCACCGCCTGCGGCTCACGCTCGCCGACCTGCTCGACAGCGCCGGGCTGCCCCGCAGCGAGCCGATCACGCTGCGGCTGGAGGTGCGCAACCACAGCGTCGACGCCCCGCTGCTCTGGTTCACCGCGGTGGTGAGCCTGGCGATG
This sequence comes from Mesorhizobium carmichaelinearum, assembly GCA_943368365.1. Lineage (GTDB taxonomy): Bacteria > Cyanobacteriota > Cyanobacteriia > PCC-6307 > Cyanobiaceae > CALRKZ02. The sequence continues at coordinate 191,793 of CALRKZ020000001.1, read as the reverse complement.
GTGTGGATCCTGCAGGCCTCGGTGTACCGGGGCTGGCGCCAGCGCCGGCTGGTGCGGGTGGAGGAGGCGCGGCTGGGGCTGCGGCTGCGCGTCGGCGGGCCGGGGCTGCTGCAGCTGGTGCTGCGGGCCCGGTGGGAGCGGCCCAGCAGCGACCGCCCCCCCCTGGCCGATCTGCAGCCTGTGGAGCTCACGTTCACGGTGAGCGACGAGCTGGGTCGCTGCCGCCTCAACGAGCAGCGCACGATCACGCCCTTCCACGGCTCCAGCGAGGGCGACCACTGGCTGTCGCTCGCGGAGACGTTCCATCTGAGGGTGGAGGAGCCCCAGAGCCTGCGGTTCCGCTTCGATCTGCCCGAGCGTCTCCAGGACGGCGGCGAGCCCTGGGAGATCGAGTGGAGTGAGCTGGTGCTGGAGGACGGCGTGGTCACCGCGTTCGAGGTGGCGGCCCTGCCGCTGGCCCGGGTCGGAACGCTGGCGGCCCCCGGCGCGGAGCGGCCGTGATGACGCTGGAGCGCAGGCTGATCCTGGTGCTCACCGTGTCGGCGGTGGCCGTGGGCAGCACCGCCGCGGCGACCCGGCCGCTGCTCTACCGCCTGGGGGATGAGGGCACCCCCTCGGCCTCCGGTGCGGCCAGCTGGCGCGGCAGCAGCCGCGGCGGCCGCTGGCTGAGCCGCGAGCGGCCGCGCGACTGGTCGCGGTTCCAGGGCCGCGGCCCGGGCTCGGCCAAGTAGGCATGCCCCAGGTCGCCGTGCCCCCGTTCTCCCGGCTGCAGGTGCGGGTGCTGCTGGCCACCGCTGCCCTCTCCTCGAGCGTGGGCCTGGTGCTGGAGCTGCTGCTGGTGAGCCAGGCCAGCTACCTGTTGGGCGATGCCGCCCTCGCCACCGGGGTGGTGGTGGGCACCTTCCTGGCGGCGATGGGGCTGGGCGCCTGGCTGAGCCAGTTCGTGGGCGGCGGAGCGGCACCGCGCCAGCGGCTGCTGCAGGGCTTCCTGGCAGTGGAGCTCTGCCTCAGCCCGCTCTGCCTGCTCGGTCCGCTGGCCCTGTTCGCCCTGTTCAGCGTGGATGGGCCGCTGTGGCTCGGCCTGGTGGTGCTCACGGTGCTGGTGGGGGCGCTGGGCGGCATGGAGGTGCCGCTGCTCACCCGGCTGCTCGAGACCCAGGAGGAGCTGCGCCAGGCGCTGGCCCGCGTGCTGGCACTGGATTACGCCGGCGCCCTGGTGGGCTCGCTGCTGTTTCCGCTGGTGCTGCTGCCCGGCCTGGGGCTGCTGCCCACCGCGGGCCTGCTGGCGCTGGTGCCGCTGCTCTGCAGCGCCACGCTCTGCTGGCTGTTTCCGGAGTGCCGCCGCTGGCGCTGGGTGGTGAGCGCGGCGCTGCCGCTGGTGGCGCTGGCGGCCTCGGCCCTGGCGCCGCTCGGCAACCGCATCGAAGACGTGCTCTACGACGACCCGGTGGTGGGGCGGCTCCAGAGCCGCCATCAGCGCATCGTGCTCACCCGCCACCGCAACGATCTGCGCCTCTTCCTCGACGGCAATCTGCAGTTCTCCAGCCTTGACGAGTACCGCTACCACGAGGCGTTGGTGCATCCGGCTCTGGCGCTGCATCCGCGGCCGCGGCGGGTGCTGCTGCTGGGGGCGGGCGATGGGCTCGCCGCCCGCGAGGTGCTGCGCTGGTCGGGGGTGGAGCGGATCGATCTGGTGGAGCTGGATCCGGCGATGCTGCAACTCGCCCGGCGCCATCCGTTCCTGCGGCGGCTCAACGGCGGCAGCCTCGACGACCCGCGGCTGCGGGTTCATGTGGGCGACGCCTTCGATCGGGTGCGCCGGCTGGAGGGGCCCTACGACGTGGTGATCGCCGATTTCCCCGATCCCGACAGCGCGGCCGTGGCCCGGCTCTACAGCGTGACCTTCTATGGCCGGCTGCTGCGCCGGCTGGCGCCGGACGGGCTGATCGTGACCCAGGCCTCCACGCCCTTCTTCGCGCCGAAGGTGATGGCCTCGATCCAGGCCACCCTGGCGGAGCTGGGGCTCCAGAGCCGGCCCTACAGCGTGGACGTGCCGAGCTTCGGGCCGTGGGGCTTCGTGCTCGCCCATCGCTCCGGCCAGGTGCTGCGCCCGGCGCCGCTGCCGTTCCGGGGCCGCTGGATCGATGCCGCCCAGCTGCAGCGCCTGTTCGCGCTGCCCGGCGATCTGCGGCCGCCGCCGGGAGAGCGGGTGCGGCCGAACCGGCTGTCGCGGCCCGTGCTGGCCGACTACCAGCGCGAGAGCCTCTGGCGCGATCGATAGGCTGAGTCGATCCGAGGCGCTCGCCGCGGCGTGGGGACGGGGGGTGGCGATGGGGGTGTGGCTGCTGCTGCTGGCGCTGCTGCTTGCGGCCTTCGTTGTGCTGCAGGTGCAGCGGCGGCGGGGCCGGCCGGCGGCGCCATCGCTGCGGCCGCGCACCCTGTTCGACCTGCGCACCGGCGACATCGTGCAGTTCGAGTCGGCCGACTGGGTGGTGGAAGACCGCCTCCTCTACGAGGACGACGGGTTCCAGTGGCTGGAGTACCTGCTGCGCGACGGCGCCGAGGCCCGGTGGCTGGTGGTGTGCGAGGACGACTGGCTGGAGGTGAGCTGGCTGGAGGCCGGCCCTGAGCCGCTGGCGAGGCAGCTGGCGGCGGAGGCCGACCCCTTCCCGCCGCTGATCCGCTGGGAGGGGGTGGACTACGCGCTGAAGGAGCAGGGCCGGGCCCGAACCTCCTCCAGCTCCCGCACCATGAACCGCCGCACCGGGGCCTGCCGCTACGGCGACTACGGGGCCGAAGGGCAGCGGCTGCTGTCGGTGGAGCGCTGGGACGACGACCCCCCCGAGATCACCTGGGGCCGGCGGATCGATCCGGCGCTGCCGGTGCTGCTGCCGGGCGATGGCCGCTCGGTGTACCGGCCCGGCGCCTAGGCCGCCGTCCTGTCCTGCAGGGCCGCCAGCAGCGCCCGGGCGGTGTGGAGGCTGTCGGCTTCGGAGGCGGGCTTGTCGCGGCGCCAGCGGGCGATGCGGGGAAAGCGCACGGCGAGGCCGCTGCGATGGCGTTTCGAGGCCTGCAGACCCTCGAAGGCCAGCTCGAACACCTGCAGCGGCTCCACCGCCCGCACCGGACCGAAGCGCTCGGTGGTGTGGCGGCGGATCCAGCGGTCGAGTTCGGCGATCTCGGCGTCGTCGAGGCCGGAGTAGGCCTTGGCGAAGCTCACCAGCTCGCCGGCGTCGTTCCAGAGCCCGAAGGTGTAGTCGGTGAAGAGGTTGGCGCGGCGGCCGCTGCCGGCCTGGGCGTAGAGCAGCACGGCATCGAGGTGGAGCGGCTCGAGCTTGTGCTTCCACCAGTGGCCGCGGCGGCGGCCGGCCAGGTAGGGGGAGGCGAGCCGCTTGAGCATCAGCCCCTCGGCGCCGGCCTGGCGGGCCTGTTGCCGCAGGCTTTCGAGCGCGTCCCATCCGGGCAGGGGCAGGGCGGTGGAGAGGCGCAGGAGCCCGGCGGCGGGGGTGTGCGCCGCCACCGGGTGGCCGCGGTGGAGCCGCTCCAGGGCGGCGCGGCGGTGGCGCAGGGGCTCGGGGCGCAGGTCGCGGCCGTCCCGTTCGAGCAGGTCGTAGGCCATGAAGGCGGCCGGCGCCTCGCGCAGCAGGGCGGCGGCGGGTTTCTGCCGGCCGAGGCGGCGTTGCAGGGCGGCGAACGGTTCGGGCCGCTCGGCGCCTGGGCGCCACACGATCACCTCGCCGTCGAGGGCGGTGCCGGCGGGCAGCAGCCGGGCGAGGGCGATCAGCTCGGGGAAGGCGGCGTTGATCAGCTCCTCGCCGCGGCTCCAGAGGAAGGTCTCGCCGCCGCGGTGCAGCAGCTGGCCGCGGATGCCGTCCCACTTCCATTCGGCCAGCCAGCCGGCGGGATCCTCGGCGGCGAGGCGCCCGGCCTCGAGCGGGGCGGCCAGGAAGAAGGGATAGGGGCGGCTGAGGGCGAGCTCGGCGGCGGGAGCCGGATCGAGCAGGGCGGTGAAGGTGGCCGCGGAGGGGGTGAAGCCGCCCATCAGCCGGTGGGCGAGCAGGGATTCTTCGAGGCCGGAGGCGCGGGCGAGGGCGCGCAGCACCAGCCCCTGGCTCACGCCGAGGCGGAAGCCTCCGGTGAGCAGCTTGTTGAGCACCAGCAGCTGGCCGCGGGGCACCGCACCCCACACGCGCAGCACCGCCGCCGCCTGCTCCTCGCCGCCGAGGGCGGCCAGCTCGGGCAGGGTGGCCTCCATCCAGCGGTGCAGGGGCTGGCGCAGGGGTTCGGCGGGTTCGGCGGCGGGCAGCAGCAGGGTGATCGTTTCGGCCGAATCGCCCACCTGGGCGTGGCAGTCGTCCACCAGCCAGGCGGGCAGGCCGCACACGGTCTGGGCGATCTCCCGCAGCCGGCGGCCGGTGATCAGGCGGCGGCGCCGGCGGCCGAGCAGCAGCTGCAGAGCCCAGGCGGCATCGGCCGGATCGGCGGCGGTGAAGTGGGCGGCCAGGGCCTCCACCCGGGCGTGGGTGCCGCTGCTGCGCTCGAGCTCCTCGACCAGGTCGACGAACGGCTGCATGCCGGCTCAGGGCTCGGGACAGTCGAAGACGACGCCCTGCGGCAGCCACTGCGGCTGGAGGGTGGCGTCGTAGACGTACCAGGGTTCTTCGCGGGCGAAGGCCTCGAAGGGTGTGTGCAGCAGCACCCAGCGGATGAAGGCCACGGCCAGCGGGGTGGGGATCAGGTTGGCCTGGTTCTGCCGGAAGAAGCCGGCCAGGGCGAAGTCGGCCGGATCGGGGGCGCGCAGGTCGGCCTGCATGCCGGTGTCGACCTCGCCGGGGATCAGCTCGGCCACCGCGATGGTGGGCGGCAGCTCCAGCTGCAGCGAACGGCTGAGCGAGTGCAGGGCGTGCTTGCTCATGCAGTAGAGCGAGAGACCCGGGAAGGTGGCGAAGGCCGAGCGGGTGGAGAGGTTCAGCACCCGGCCGCCTGGCACCATCCGCTCGGCGAGCGCGCAGCTGAGGCGGGCCGGCGCCACGGCCATGAGGGTGAGGGCCTCGAGCAGGGTGGCGCTGGCGTGCTGCGCCAGCGGGCCGACCGGCGTCACCGCCCCGGCTCCGTTCACCAGGGCTGCGAGCGGCCGGCCGCCCAGGGCGGCGAGGATCCCCTCAATGGCGGCCTCGATGCCGGCGGTGGTGGCCAGGTTCGCCTCCACCAGCTGGAGCGCTTGGCCATCGCTGGGCAGGGTGCAGCCCTCACGGCGGCGCACCACCGCGATCAGCGGCCGCCCCTGGCCGTGGAGCTGCTCCACGAGCTCGCGGCCCAGGCCGCGGCTGGCGCCGCTCACCACGATGACGCCCGGGGGCAGCGAATCGATCGGTGCCATGGCACGGGGGAGGGTGCTGGAATCCTGCCGCGGCGGCTGGAGGCACCGCGTCAGAGGGTGTGAAACGCCACCTGGAACTGGAGATGGCCGCCCCGCACCGACCTCGGCATGTAGCGGATCTCCACGCTGTCGGCGTACCAGTCGCTCGTCCAGATGAAGGCCGTGCGTCCGCTGAGCGTCTCCGTTCTGTATGGGGTGCCGTTCAGCCTCAGCGACACGCTGGCCTCGCCGTCGATCGTGCCGCGGCCTGAGAGGGTGAGGCCGTGGACGTGCTCACCGCCGCCCCGGCGCTGCAGGGTCATCAGCTCGGGACGTCGCACGTCGTGCACGGCGAGGCGTTGGGCGTTGTTGAAGGGGTTGCCGCAACCCACCGCCAACAGGGGGAGAAGAAGCACGACGGAGGTTCTCTGCGCGATGCGATTGGCCGCGGCTCGGCCTGCTGGTCGGCGGCCATCCTTCACCTCCCAGGGTGACGGCGTGTCAGCCCGCGCGCGACTCTCACGTTGCATGGCGTTTCGGATCGCGGGGCAGTCACCCATGGTGAAGTGGTGCCGCTGTTCCGGGAGGGCCGATGTGCACCGTTAGCCTCCGTTCCGTGGTCGGTGTGGACATCGACGGCAATGGCGAACGCGATCAGATCATCGTCGTTGGAACGGTTGACGACTGCTCCGGTCTGCAGGTTGCCATCCTCGACAATGGCGTGCTGCCTGGCGCGGCGGCACAGCTCTTCGACGGTGTGAGCCGAGCGGCAACGCTCCTGGCGCCGGGAGTCGCCGCCCACGGCGTTGCTCCAGCCGGCAACGAGCGTGTGTTCACCGTCACGTTCACGCTCAACGACCTCACCAACTTCAAGGGCCGCTGCGGCACGGTGGCTGGAGGCGGTGGGCTCGGCTTGCTCGCCGTCTGCGACGACGACAGCCAGTGCCGCGACGCGCTGCTCTGGGACCGGCCGATCGACTGCCCCACCACACCCTGTCCCGTGTTGAGCGTCAGTGCCGATCCGTCGGTGACCTGCGATGGCGTGAGCCGAGGCGTGAGCCTGTCGATCGTGGTGAATCCGTTCTCCTCAGGGCTGGTCGCCGAGGTGAGCTTCGGCGATGGGCAGAGCGAGCAGGTCAGCGTGTCGGCGCTGGATCTCGGCGGTGGGCTGGTCATCGGTCAGGCGGCGGTGTTTCACGCCTATTCGGTACCCGGAACCGGCACCACCACGGTCCAGGTCAGCGTCACGATCGCGGGCCGCCGGGACTGCATCACCACGGTCAATCTCGACCTGGCCAACTGTCCGGCACCACCACCACCTCCTCCCCCGGATGACTGCCCGGTGGATCGGATCCGTCTCCGGGTGGTCGACGCCAGCGGCACGGATGTCACTCCGTTGGTGGAAGCGGGCGACTGTCTGGCGCCCGGGCTCTACGACGTTCGCGCCGTGATCGTGCCGGCGGGCGCCACCTCGGTGTTCAGCTGGCGGGTCGACGGGATCGCCGCCGCCGTGGGCCAACGGGATGTGGTGGCCGTCAATGGCCCCGAGCTCACCCTTCGGCTCACCGCGTTCCGCTCGGTGTCGGTGATCGCGGCGGCCTGCGCCAGCGACGGCATCGACCTGCGGCCGTGCGAGAGCGTGTGCTGTCCGGATCTGAGCGGCCTGTCGGCCGGGTGCCTGTCCCGGTGTCCGCCGTCGACCACCGCCACGCTGACCGCCAGCGGGACCGAGATCGACTGTGCCGAGGCGTTCGCCTGGGAGTTCGGGGACGGCACGACGGCCGAGACCGCCAGCCCATCCACCACCCACACCTATCCCAGGCTCGGCCGGTTCACCGCGGCGGTGACCATCGTGCGGCCGGAGGGGTGCGGCTCCCCCCGCACGCAACGGCAGACGGTCACGGTTCAGCCGTGTGCGTTGTCGACCTGGTGCGCCTTCCTGGCGATCGCGAGCGGCCTGCTGATGCTCGCCTTCCTGGTGCTGATGCCGCTGGTCGCCTGCGCGGGCGACCCTGCCACGCAGCAGGTGCTGATCATCACGATGGGTGTGGTGGTGATCCTGCTGGCGATCGCCATGGCGTGGTGGTTCCTCGATCCGTGCTGCCGCCCAACGCGGTGCGAGCTGCTGCGGATTCTGTTCTGGGTGTTCTCCTGGGCACTGCTGATCCTGGGCCTCATCGTGGTGTTCTGCCCGATCGTGATCATCCCCTTCGGCGTTGCCTATCTCATCGCCCAGCAGATCTTCCTGCGCCTGATCAACGATGGAGGATGCGGCCCGGCTCCGGACATCTTCGGCTGGCCGTTCCCGGGCTGACGCTGAGAGAGGCTGTGTGGCACACGAGCACTGGCATCCGTCATGGATGCCATGCACTTGAGTTATTGCTGCTCGGTAATCCGTCCGTTGTAGATCATCCTCCCTGGGCCTTGGAGGTGTTGAGAACAGAGGCTGCCTCTTCTCGGCTAACATTTTGGCGTACATCAATGCCCCTGAGTTGGAATGGTTCAACCCAGTCGTTCGCCTTGACGCCTTCATCAAAACCGATCGCCCTGGCGTCCATATTGATCATTCCAGCGGCAGCAAGACAGCGTCGTGCGTACTGGTCCGGCTAAATCAGGTTTCAGGCGAAGAGCAGAGAATCGCTTGTTTGAATGCACTTTGCACCTGGTCAAGCTGGCGCTCAGACCTGCATCAGAGCCTCTCGTGCCTGTCCAGTGATTGGAGTCTGCCCTGTTTGCTGAATGACCGGATTCTGCCCGGTTGTCTTGGGACGTACGCTCCTGCGCAGTGGCGGCCAAGACCATAGACGAACACATCACAAGCTTGCTTGCGGGAGTTCAAGCCACTGGAGCAGTGTGTTGGCAAGTCAACCGATCCGCACTTCACTGAACGCCGTGGTTACCCGCGCTGATCGGAATGTCGTGATCACGCCCGCCTGACCTTCGTAGCCGGAGAGGGAGGTACCCCAGGCACTGCCATTCCACTCTGGCGGGAGGAAGGGCCCCAGCGACCAACCCCGAGATGGCAGAAGCGGGCCCGGCCCGCCGACGGCTCCGTGCGTTGTCATCAGGCCGAGCATCCCCACCAGGGGTGGGTGATGGATGTCCAGTTCGATGCCACCGCCGATGGGCGGTGCCCCAAGTTCCTCAACGTGATCGGCGAGCACAGCCGCCTCTGCCTGGCCATCCGGATCGGCAGACGGCGCAAGGCCAGTGAGGTGGTGGCCGTGCTGGGGGAGCTCACCGGCCTCTATCCGGCGCCACGCTTCATCAGGTCGGACAATGGCCCCGAGTTCATCGCCCATCCCCAGCGCCGCTGGCGCAAGGGGAACGGCACCATCATGGTCGCCATCGCGCTGTCAAGCACCGTGAGCGAGGCCCAGGTCTTGGCCCGCCGCTGGCCATCGCAAGGAATCAGTACCCTCAGGTCGCAGCTGGGGGTCACGTCAATCCCATGGCGCCTACAGAAGGCACGATTGCTGCGCGTTCGATCAATCTGATCGGCATGGCGATGGTGAGTGCTCAGGGCTGCAATTCGATCGGACCTGGCCGCCAGGTCTTGTTGAACCAGGGCTCCAACGGACCATAGAGGCGCAGCAGCGTGAACCAGCCCTTGCCAGGAATCGTCTGCACCCAGTTCTTCTCGAAGCCAACCGGGGGCCTGGGACCAAACCAGACATCGACAGAACCGTCGGGATTGGTTTTGATGCCCTTGTCCTGGCTGCTGACGCTCGGAGCTTTCTGGTCTGTCTGCAGCATGGAACGGGTCTGCGTGTCGTACACGATCACCGACCAGAAATCGGCCACGGGAATGTTGGGCGGCAGGCGCAACCGATAGGTTTTGCCGCCATCGAAGCGATCGCCCTTGGAATCCAACGAAGCCCAGGGATACTGGGAGCCCTTGCCGACAATCTTTTCTTCCATGGCCGGCGTGACACCGGTGGCGAAGTAGTAATAGAAAATCGCGCCGTCAAGATTGGCCACACCTGGGGAAACCTCGAATCTGTAACCACCGAAGAACGGCAATCGCCAGGAACTGTTGGGGTAGAAGTAGGCTTCCGGCTCGCGGATCTTGAGCGCCAGGGTTCGTGCCGTCACGGCACCGATGTTGGCGGCATCGGTGAGGATTGCTTTCCAGCGCTCGTTGGGGTTGAAGGGCTTGCCTTTGACAATGCCGATCGAGGCGAACAGCCCCAGCGTGGTGGGGTCGGCGCCGGTGGGAGGTTCCTCCTGAATCACCTGGTTGAGCAGCGCCCAGAAGGAGTAGTCGCCAGGGGCGACAAAATTGGCTGGCACACCTGAGGCGTTGGCGAACTTCACCGCCGGAGGGTTGGCAGCATCGGAGAGTTGGTAGATCTTCAGGTTCGCCTTCACCGACTTCACTCCTGGCTTGGTGGAACCATCCACCAGAAAGGAGCGGAAGAAGAGCCAGTTGCCGTAGGTTTTGGGTTTGACCACGACATAACCTTGCGGGATGGCGCCCTGATACCCCGGTGGCAGGAACAGGTACTTGCCGCCCGCACCCTTGTCGGCTCCGGTGATGCCGATGTCGGCCACCCAGCGATACCAGAAGTCATTCACGGCTCCCAGCACCTTGGGGGGCACTTCGACCACCAGGGGGCCTTTCTTCGTGTCGAGCCAGATGAAGCTGTAGATCGTGTTGTCATTGGCCGTGAGTTCCACGGTTCTGGGATCCACCAGGTTCTCCCAGATCACGTTGGTGGTGTTCTCGGGGCCGAACGTGCGCAACGATTCACGCATGCCGGCCTGATTCACGATCGGGATGGCCAGCAGGTAGGCCTGCAAGGCACGGGAGCGATCCAGATTGTCGTAGATCTTCTCGATCGTGTCCGGCTTCGGGAAGCCATCGTTGAGGTTCAACGGGCCGATGGATGTCTCGAGCCGGTCAGGAGTGGCCACTCCAGGCGCAATGGAGGTGGTCATCTTGAAGGGCTGGGCTGAGGCGGCTGTGGCCGCCATGGAAGCGAGTGCCGCCATGGCCAGGCCGTTGCGGAGTTGGCTTGACGATCTCATCTCGACAACTCCTGAAACTGGGAGGGTGGAAGATCTGAAGCTTAGACGCTGATCTCAGTGTTTCCTTCTGACTGATGCAATCCAATGCTGAATTGAATCCGTGCCGCGAAGCGGGATCGAACGGAATGAATGGCCAGGCTCGCGCCTGTCAACTTGCCAAAGCCGCTCAGCTGGCGGCAGCCATCGATGCAAGGTCTTTCCCTGTCATTCAGATGACATGCCTGCGTTGGTCATTCCAGCTGAAGCTCGAGACGGAACAACAACTCGCCATCAACTGAGTGCGCTTATGCTGTCACCAACCATGTACAAACCCAGCACAAACATTACCCAGGCCATCGCCTCGTTAGCATTGCGGGACAGTATTTCTTCTAGTTTGTCCAAGACAGGAGCAACATGCCCATGTAGCCATAGCCGCGCAGCCAGCAACACCAACGCTGGTGCGATCATCAGCATGCAATAGCCGAACAGCACCGCTCCTCGGCCCGTCAACGACAACTCCGATGCGGACAACAAACCGATCGCGGCCAGATACGGGATCATCGAAGCCGCCTCGATGACGACCGCCGTCAGCGCCAATCCGACGGTCGCGCTTGCTGGAGCCGATGCGTCGGCTAAACGCATCAACACCCGCCTTTGTAGACTTGGCCCAGAACGAGCCTTTTTGTGTGCGCGGCCGGCAATGCGATGCTCCTTGCCCGCTTTCGTCCAGGGTTCCATCAGCCCACCGACCACCATGAGTCCGACTCCAGCGAACAGCTGAGCGATCCGGAGCGTCTGTGAGCTCGTCTCCTGCACCATTGTGAGCAGCGTCGATGCTCCGAGCAGCAGCGCCATCCCCAACATCAGATAGAACGCGGCCACTGTGCCAAGGAACAACAGGATCCTCCCTGGACGCGGGCGGCCCGGAGCCAGCATCAACCACAAGGGGATGAGCAAAGTGCCGAAGCTCGTGCTATCGACAACAGCCAGCAGGACAAGCGGAGCGAGCAGTTCGGTAGTCACAGCAAGCAGCCCATTGGCGCGTTGACTGATGTCTGAGTTGTTCTTTTGACATGCTCAGCGATGGCAACGAACATGAGTTGCTTTGAACATGAGTTGCTTTGCAATAGTGAGCTCTCTTAGGTGAGCGACACTATTCATTGAAGATACACGCGAACGCTGCTCCTGAGTGGCAGGCAAGGATCGCAGGCCGCAGGCCGCCAGCAGTGATTGGGTGGTGGCCTGTCCACGCGAGGGGCTTGTTCGCTTCACATCCTCGGGCTCATTACCCCGGGGAACATTCTAGTTACCATTCGATCTTCTCGAAATCGGGGAGTACCCACGACCCATCGAAGTGCTCCTGCTTCGGGCCGTAGAGGCGGAAATAGCTGAACCAGCCGCGGCCGGCTACAGACTCGACCCAGTTCCCTTCCTTCCCTGCAGGCGCCTTCGGGCCGACATAAAGATCGATACTGCCGTCGTCATTGACGTTCAGGTCCATGCGTGATGAGCGGTCCGCTTGCTGGGAGGGGTTGTCGATCAGGCAGCGCGTTCCGACGTCGTAGACGGTCATGGACCAGAACTGCTCCACTGGGGCGTTCGCGGGTACCCGGAGCCGATAGCTTTTCGTCCCATCGAGCCAGTCGCCGTCCTTGTCCTTGTAGGTTCCCAGATAGACCTGCCCGACGCCCGGCGTCCTGGTCACCATCCCGGATGACGTTGTCACGGCCTCGTAAAACCAGGCCGCACGTCCGTCCAGTTGGTCGTAGAACTCCGCTCGTTGGGAAGGATCGATCACGAGGGCGAAATGCCAGTGGGTTCCTTCCGCATAGTGAGCCTCCTCGAGCCGCTTCTCACAATCATTCGCCTTTGCCATCGCCTCGCCCACCAGGGCCCCGTCGGTGAGCAGCCTGGTTTGGCGCTCGTCCGGCTCGAACGGTTTGCCCTTTTCGATGCCGAGCGGCTTGAGCATGGCCATGAAGAAGCGATCGCGCTCCTGCACCGGCTCGCGCTGGATGATCGCGTGCAGGCTCCTCCAATAGTCGATCCCTCTGGGGGACGTCTGACTCCAGCGGATTCCCGAGATGTCGACGATCGTCTTCCTGGGCGGGTTGTCGCTCTTCGAGAGGGGGTAGATCTCGAGCAACTCCAGCAATGCCTTTGCCTTGGTGGGATCCTTGTCCAGGGCGCGGAACCCCCAGAAAACGTTGCTCGTCGGGGATTCGGCCAGGTAGCCCCCCTTGGGGGCCTCGGCTTTCTGCCCGGGGCCCGTGATCACGTAGACGCCACCCTGGCCTCTGTCCGGTCCGGTCTGGCCCATGTCGATCAAGGGGCGCTGCCACATGTCGTCGGCGAATCCCGCCACCGCGCCGGCAGGCATTCGGACGACCATCGGCCCGGTTTCCTCGAGATTGAAGAAGCTGATGATGTAGGGCGTCGTGGCGTTTGCCGTGAGAATCCCGAGCTTGGCCAGGTAGTTGTCATACACCACCACATCGCCGGACCTCGCCTTGAAGGTCACCTCGTGGGCCTTCTGCCACTCGGCAAAGGAGACGATCGGGATGCTCCACAGGTAGGCCTGGCAGGCCCGCTGGAAATCAATCTGATCGAAGAGCCGTTCGACCGACTCCTCGGACGGGTAGCCATTGATGAAGTCAGGAGTGAAGGACAGCCTGCCGATGGGAGTGTCGAGAGTTTCCACTGGGATACGTCTCCTGGTGCTTACCTTTGGGGACTTGACCGCAAGCGCTTAGATCGATGATGCCGCCACATAGTCTGGTCGCTTGTAGGTGCCATCGACGATCGATTGGCTGGGACCGTAACAGCGCATCACCGTCCAGAACGGGCCGTCGGGGGCGGGCAGCCAGTTGCTTTCCTTGTCCTTTCCGGGGGATTCCTTGCCCACGTTAATGACGAGGGACCCGTCCTCGTTGGTCTTCAGGCCAGTGGTGGCACTGCCGATCGAATATCGATCAATCGGATTGTCCACCAGCCAGCGCTGCGGCAGCTTGTACATGGTGATCGACCAGAAGTAATCCACCGGCGGCAGCTGCTCCCTTGTGAAGGTCAGTGTGTAGGTGGACTTGCCGCCGTCGAGAGGCGTGCCGTCGGCATCCGCGGGCATCGAGAGGTAGACGGAGACCTCCTTCACATTGCCGAAGATTCCCATGTAGACCCCGAGGGCCCGGTCCATGTAGTTCGTGCCGACCCGCTTCCGCGTGCCGAAGAACTTTGCCGCGTCAACGCCGCCCTCGCTGAGCTGCTTCAACTCGGCGCGCGCATCCTCAAGACCCTGCTGCATCGCCTCGCGGACTGCAGGCTCCAACGCCGCGGGGTCCCACCTCGAGCCCGATTGGATCCTGAGCCTGGCCAACGCTTCATGCATCGCCTGATCATCCGGATTCGGGGTGACGAAGGGCAGCAGAAAGGAAACGTAGGTCCAATAGACCTCTCTGGTTTCATCGCCTTCGGCCCACTTCGGCCAGTCGATGGCGGGGGCGGGCTTGGGAGCAGGTGTGCCGGTAAAGGAACTCAAGGGCTCCAGTTTGTAGCTTTCCTGAATGGCCTTGACCTTCCGGAGATCCTCCTGGCCGCCGATGATCTGGGTGCGGGTCAAGGTGCCAAGGAAGTCCGATTCACCTTGAATCACCCGTGCCACTCCATTCGGAAGAGGGCTCTTCCACGACGGGGAGGCCAGCAGCACGGAAACTCCATCGTTGCCGTCGTTGATCGATCCGGGATTGTCGAGGACATAGCCCCAGTAGTCATCCCACTGGCTCGTGTAGAACCGCTCCTTCTCGATCCTGGGCATCGTCAGCACCCACGGTTCGGCGCGAAGATCCACCCACGCGTAGGAATAGGGCGTGTCGTTGTTTGGCGTCACAATATCGGTGTCCGCCGGTGAGGAGAGCCCGAGATGAAGCCACTGGCCCATGGCCTTGTCCCCGTCGATGGCCTGCATGAACATCGTGCGGTAGTTCATCACCAGGGGATAGGTGAAGATGTAGGCGGCCTTGGCGAGGCCTCGAGCGGCCTGTGGGTCGATGGCTTCCGATGAATTGAGCGATTGTTTTGTGTTCATCCTTTTACTCGGCAGGTTAACTTCAGGATTCGCGATTTGACCAACGCTAGGCCAGAAGAAACACCCTCCGCAAGTGGAGATAAAACTTTACTTGCACTCTGCGCAGCCTCCTCTGGCTTGATTGGCAAGGACGTTTGGGGATTGCTACAGCGAACGCTTACTGGATGGTTTCCTTGAACCACTCCCAGGCGGGGTTCTCTTCTGTGAACCACTGCGAAGCCGCCGGTGGCATCATCGGATGCCCCTTCCCATCCGCACATCCTTGAAGGCTCAGCTGAGGCCGCCAGCCCAACCAGACCCTTCGTCTCCAGCCCCAGCCCCCGGGCGGTCTGCACGAACAGCAGCAGGTCCTTGCGCAGGTGGGCGGTGAGGACGTTGGGGTTGGCGTAGTCGTCGGCCAGCTCCCTGGCCAGCTTCTTGTCGGAGGTGACGGCATCGAACAGAGCAGTGTTGATGCTCAGCGCCCCAGCCGCGCCCGGATGTCCTGGAGTCGGGCGATGTTGTTCACCAACGCCGGAGCGTTGTCCAGGCCCTCCAGATAATCGAACACGTAGGCGAGCACCGCATAGATCGCGCCCGCGCTGAAGGCCGGCGAACGGGTGAAGTCGATCAGGATGACAACGAGCGCCACGATCGTGGAGAGCTCCGTCACGGTCCATGTCCACGACTCACTGTCCGACAGCTGCACATGCCAGCGACGCACACGGCCGAAGTGGCGACGCAGGCGCAGCAGGCGCGCCGCCTCAATGTCCTCGATCTCGCGCTCGATCTGGTCGTTGAGGCCGCGGTGCAACTGGAGCGCGCGGCGCCAGTACCAGGTGTTGACGAGCGCCATCGGCAGCAGCACGGCCATCGCGATGAACCCCGCCTCGAGGTCATAGGTGAACAGCATCACCAGCGAACCGATCACGGTGACCACCTGGGAGAACATCGCCGGCACGTCGGCTTCGAAGAAACCGACCATGTCGCGCATCATCTCGACCCGCGCCGACACGATGCTGGTGCCGTGGCCGCGGCTGTTCTTATCAGCGACGGTGTTGACGGCAAGTCGGGCATAGATCCCCATGAAGACACGGGTGTCGTACCGCTGCCGCACGAAGGAAGTGACAAGGTGCACGAGCCACACGGCGATCAGCGCTGAAAGGCCCTGGTAGCTGCGCTGCAGCAGCCCGTCGACCGCCAACCCGGTGAGCGCCGGATAGGCGAGCATGCAGAGGTTCTCCAGCAGGGTCAGGGTGTAGGTGCCGGCGATCGCCAGCCGATCATCACGAGAGAGCGCCGAAAGGATCGTCTGCGTCATCGTGAGGCCTGGAGCTGCGACCAGCGGACCAGACTGACTCCTCCCCGGGCGATCGGCAGCAGACCCATCAGCACAATGAACCAGGTTGCGTCGTCTGCCGCACCCAGCATCCAGCGATGGCGCCTACGGCCTGGGCGTGTCCTCGCAAACGCCAGAAGCTCCACACTCGGTGGGAGCAACGCCAACACAGAGTGAACCACCAGAGGCAGGAGGAAGGAAAGGGCCGTCATGGCTCTGATGGCATGGCTGGGACTTGACGCTTGGGAATGGGGAGCGACGTTCGCTCCAGGCGCAACGAAGGGTGAGATGTGCCCCCAGCCATTGGCGGAACGAAGACCCACCCAAGTCCAACTGGCGGCAGCAAGGTGAAGGGCGGCAAGGATCACCATGCCCGGACCAACGCCATGCCGCCCAGAGCATCAGAAAACCCGGGGCAGGGCCGCAGCTGAAGCTCGTGGCGCCACTGCTCCAGCGGCTTCGCCCAGCCCTCCTCCCAGCGCTGGGCGAACAGGGGCCTGGCCTCCAGCCCCATCTGCAGCCCGATGCGGATCGCCTCCACCAGGGGTGGCAGCTGGGCGGGCTCCAGGAGGGTGGTCGTCAGCAGCGACTGGCCGGTGAGCACGGAGGCCAGCGGATAGGGGAACTGGGTGAGATGAAAGGCCTGCAGGCCGATCTCGCCGATCAGCGCGGTGTCGAAACCGGTGACCACGTGCCAGAGGTCGTGGGTCTGGCTGAGCCGCAGCTCCACATAAGCCGCGTCGTTGAGGGGCTCCATGCCGGCATGGAGGTTGGGGTCGTAGCCGAGCCGGACCATGGTGGCCGCATAGACCTTGCCCAGGGAGCCCTCCGGCAGGGCGGCAAGCTGGGCGAGGTCATGGGCCGGGGGAATCCAGCGCTCGTCGATCAGGGCGGCACAGTCCGGATCACGGCGCAGGTGCTCCGCCGCCAGGGCATAGGAGGGGGTTTCGAGCAGGGCTTCGGTGAGGGCACCCACCAACTCGAGGCTGGTGTCGCCGCCGCTCATGGCCACGACGGTGCCGAAGATCCGGAACAGCTGGGGAGGCACCGCCTGGGTGGTGGAGGTCATGGGAAAACAGCGGAGGGAAGGGGCGGCCAGAGAAGATCGACAAAACATGAGGACCGCTCACGTGCCTGAAACTATGAGCATCCCTCGCGTTTGTCAACGGGGATGCGAGGATCGCTCGTGTTTCCTGGCGTAGCTCGCTCGCCCATGGCCGACGCCCCAGTCCCTTCCGCCGAGTCCTCCCCCCTGCGCCGCCAGCCCCGCCAGGCCCGCAGCAAGGAGCGGGTGCGCCGGATCCTCGAGGCGGCCGAGGCCCTCTTCCTGGCCGGCGGGGTCGGCGCCACCACCACCAACGCCATCGCGGCCCGGGCCGGCGTGCCCATCGGCTCCCTCTACCAGTTCTTCCCCGACAAGGCGGCGATTCTTCGCAGCCTGGCCCAGCGCTACGGCGAGCAGCTGCACGAGGAGCTCGCCGCCTTCGATCGGGAGGAGGGGAAGGAGCTCCCCCTGGAGACCTACATCGCCCGCATCGTGGAGCTGACGGATCGCTTCTTCCGCGACCACCCCGGCTACCCGGCCATCTTCATGGATGTGCAGGCCGCGACCGCCGATCTGATGGCCATCGAGGAGGAGGCCGATGCCCGGCTGATCGCCGACTGGTCGGGCACGCTCGTGGCCCGCGCCGCCGCGGAAGGGGCCGGCCTCGACGAGGAGGATGGTCGCCTGATCGCCACCGTGCTGGTGAAGACCATCGGCAATCTGCTGTGGCTCTCCGCGAGTCAGGAGGAGACCTTCCGCGTCCGGCTGGTGCGGGAAACCTCGGAGCTGGCCATCGCCTATCTGCGGCGGCGCATCGTGGCGGACTGATCACTCCCGGAGGGCTCCAAGCTCCCTCCACTACATGCAGCACGTGACAGGAGCCGCTGAAGCGCGCTCGGGTCACCCATCCCTCTCAGACGGTGATGACGACCTTGCCTTCCGCGTGTCCCTCCCCGAAGTAGGAGATCGCCTCGCGAGCCTGGCTGAGAGGGTACGTCCTGCCAACGACCGGTGTGAGCTTCCCGGACTCCACCAACGCTCCCGACCGTCGGCTTGTCGATGTCCTTCAAATCCAGGACATCTGGAGAGCCGTAGTCGCTCTGAACAACCGCCTTCAAGGTGTCCCCCGATGTGTACTCTGCCCTGTCGGTCTGGAGTTTGAATTCAGCGGCTGCCAGAGGCAGTACGCTGGAATGACTTGATAAGCCAAGATAGAAGCACATCAAACTAGCCGCCTTTTGCTGCTGCACGGATTTTCAGCGCCCGTGCGTCCCCCTTCTTAGCGGGATGGCGAACCGCATGGCTAATGAGCCACTGTAGGTCCTTGGATGCATCCTCGTTCAACCAACGTTCACACATGGAAAATGCGACTTCTGGATGGTCTTTGGCGATGTCTCCAAGATGATTGGCGACACTGCGGCGGACATACAGGGATTTGTCACTCTTTAGAGTTTCCAGCAAGTGCAATGTTGGCCGTGGATTGGAAATAAGCGAAGGAATGCGTTTTCCCCATGGCAATCTTGGACGCGTGCCCTCGGTGCAAAGTCGCCTTACATGAGGATTAGGGTCATGTAGCCAATCCAAGACTTTTGCCAGCGTGCGCTCTTGCTGATGGATGAGAAACGTGCGGATTGCAAACTCTGACGTGAAACGCGTGGTCAATGCGTACAATGCCCCCATTGATGTTTCAAAGGGATCTTTGCCGTTGTTGTATTTTGGTTCTTGCCCGTAGTCGGAAACGAAGAAGCTGTGCGGCAGATAGAAGAACCCTGCCAGCCCGAATTCCTCTGCTTCTGTTCGTGCGGGCGTGAGTGACGCAATAATGATTGCAATCGCCTCTGAATAGATTCTGGGCAGGAAATGATGTAGGGCTTTGGCGATGTGTTGACCCCTACGCATTAATTCCAGCGAATCTATATCTGTTGCAGCGCACTTGCAGAATGCTTCGGCCTCAAAATCTTTGTGAACGTATAGAATATTTTGAGCCAAGCACTCAATGGCCTCTCGGTTGAGCAAAGCCTTAAGCGGTGTGCCTTTTTGAATTGACCTCGGTGCGTAAGGAATTGTGGGAGTTCGTAACGTCATTTTGCCGCCTGAGATGCTCATGCTTTATGTGGGCCTAACGCTCCGGTTCAGCGGCGGGCCGCGAAGCAGCGGGCCGACCGCTGCAACCGGTTGATGGGCGGTAGCCGCATCTTCTATCCCGCAGGTTTCCCATGGCGATGAACCTTCTCGTCGACATAGTGGAGAATTGAGCGTGCCGCATTAATGACTAGCATTGCTTCGGCCTCTGGCAGAAGTTCCGGGTTTGCGTGGGCGACGCTTGCTTTGTTCCTGAGCGGGTTCAATGAGTCCAGAATAGTTGCAAGGGCTCTAAGGACGCGAAGGATGTCCTCACTGCGCGGGCCCAGATCGTGGAAAGCTGGGTGGCCTGCTCGGACCTGTTTGAACATGTCAGTCAGCGACGCGCCCTCCGAGATCTGAAGTCCTGCGCCCCCACAGGCTTCGCGCTGATAGCCATGGAGCGCGGTGTGCAGCCTGTCAACTCCGCTCGTAGCCCCTGTAGAGCGGAGTAACTCCTGGGCATCGAGTAGCGCGCGTTCAACCACATCGCTCGTGATGCGCAGAGCCGGCTGCTCGACTTGTGGACCCGTTCGGAGGCGCATTATCCAGCTGCGAATTTCTGCTGCTGTTTCTTCCGTGCGAATCTCACTGCTCCTCACTGGGAACCGGGTCACTACGCCCTCAAGGATGAGCGCCTGCACATTGGGGGCCGATTCGTTCAGAATCATGATGAACCGCTCACGAGTAGTCCCGTCATCCTTGTACGGATCGATGTCCAGGTCCAGCTCTGCGTAAAACTCGTGATGGCTGCGATAGGAGAAGTCGCCGAGGTAGCCACCGGATACCCCAATGTACTTGGAGACGAGCTTATTGATCTCCGATTGCCTCAGGCCAAGTCCGCGCTGAGCATCGGGATGAACGGGACGCTCAAGCACGAGGTCGACAGCGATGAACCGGATGGATGGACCAAGCTCTGTAAGGACCTGGGCGATTTGTCCATCTGCCTTCTCATCCCCAGTATCCGGGCTTCGCCGGAGCCGCTCGTACTCGGTAAGCAGCACTTCGGCGTGGAGAGTCGAGAACTCGCCGTTGAAGTGGTTAGTGGCGTCAACTACCCGGAACGGCACCGACCGTAGGATTTCTGCAGCTCGCGCTTGGGAGCGCGTGGCTACAAGACGGGCCGCATTCTCGAACAAGTGACGTGACCCCGTTCATTGGTTCAGACCCAATGAGAGTGGGTGTCCATGGTCATGCTGCAGCTCCCTTTTGAGCTGCCTCCAGGGGCGTCAGCCCCTGGAGGGCCGAGTAGGGCCTGAGCGAGTTGTACTCCCAGCGCCAGCGATCGGCCAGGACCTGGGCCTCTGGGGCTGTTGCGGCAGAGACACGGCTACCTGGATGGAGTTGGGGATGGAGAGACGTGTGAGGGCCTGCAGTAGGGATAGCGGATGGAGGGGCTGGTGGGACTGGCGGCCACTCATCGCCTCCTTGGCGACTCCGACCTTGAACTCGGGGCTTTGGGTGGGCGCATGCCCATGGGTGGAAGCCCCGTTCGGGGGCGGTTGCCCAGCATCAGAGGGTCACGATTGGGGCTGTCCAGAAAAACAAGACCGCCTCAGGCCAGCAAACCACGCCTTCGCCAGCTTCTGCTGGACTCAATCATTGGTAGCACAAGTATCGCCTGAGTGGTTAGGCACTTGTGCCGACGTCAGGACCTGGAAAAGCTGGACAGACAAAGAAGCATCGGGGTATAAGTTCCTATCACTCTTCCGGCACCCCTACCATCAATGAACCCTGTCTCGCCAGCTGAATCTGTTAAAGGACACCAAGCGTTCCTGTTGGTCTCGTCCGCCATTGGCTCCTTGAGTCTATGGGCCAGGCTTGAAGAATCATGGCCTGATGTTTCCCCACATGGTGTTCAGAGTCTGTGGTCAGCTCCCCTCTATGGCAGCCACGGCGTTGGGCTCTATGTCACGGCGAACTCAAGGGAGCAGATTGAGTCAGCCGCGGAAGCATTGCAGTCGTTGCTTCCCAATAGTCAGGTCGAAATCAGGCTCTGCAAAAACGATGGTCATCGCCATCCCATGATCGCCGTCAGCACAAGCCATCCGGTTCAGGGACTCGTAGCAATCAGCCTCCTGCCTGAGGCCCAGACCCGAGAAAGTGAAGTCGTCGCTACGCTGCAAACCTTCAATGGTGTCCAGCAGGTTCGCGCCTGTTACGGGGAGACTGATATTTGGATGTTATTGGCCGCCAGCGATCTCGATAGCTTCCGTGAGCTGCTGGTCCACCAGATCCGCGGGGCTGATGGAGTGGCTACCACGAGCACCCGCTTGGTTTATGCCTCCCATGACGGCTGAAGCCAACAGATCCAGACGGCAAGCCCCAGGGCCAATGCCACGGTGAAGATCTTGATCGGCCACCAGGTCCAGAGCAGCAGTCCGAACATCAACAGCACCAAAAGACCTACCGCGAGCAGCCATGAGGTGACGACCGGATGGCCTACCAGATCAACGCTCCCCGTCACCGGGCCTGGACGCTTGAGGCGGGCCTGCCTCAGGATCATCGTCGGCACGATCCAGCAACCCACCGGAATACCCAGACCCCCGCCGACTGACAGGGCTGCGGTGAGATTGGTTGTGCCGCTGTGCATCCAGCCGAGAATCAGCAACAGAGCTGTCAGGGTTGGCACAACTGGCAGCAGTTGCCTCCCCCAAGCCGTGCGAGCCAGGGGCAAATCACGCAATTGATTGCCGAGTACGCCGCCGGCGCGGATGGCGGCAAAGCCTGAGAGGGTGATCGCCAGGGAGGCGCAGAGCAGGGCCAATGCCGGATGGCCCGTCCCCCCAAGCGCCACCAGCACGGTCCCCTTGAGCCCCTGCAGGCTCTGGCGCGGCACCACCTGACTAACCAGGATCAACCAGCCAATCACCACAGCCATCATCGCCAGACCTCCGGTGATACTGCCCTTGATAAAGCTGGCACCGCTTGGATCCCTGGGCAAAACGAAACTCGCCGCAGGTGCCATAAGGGAGGCCCCGAAATAGGTGTAGAAGCTGATCGCAAGTAGGGACGACCAAGGTGGCAGTGACCAAGGGTTGACCAGGGGCAACGGGCTCCAGAACTCCTGTGGGCCCAAGGGGGCCATGTGGGGGAGGACGCCGATGGCGATGGCAAGTAGCAGCAGAAAGGTGACGATGCCGAGCATCAGCATCACGCTGAAGCCGAGACTGCGGCGGGCGTTGAGGGCCACCACCACCACCGAAAGCCCCAGCAGCCAGGGAATTTGAGAGGTGTTGCTGAGTCCCGCCATCACATCAATGAATCCCAGCATTCCCCCCACCAGCGCCGTGAACCACATGGTGAGAATGGCGAAGGTCGCCACCCTGCTGCCAATGGGCCCGAGGTAGTAGAGCGCTACTGCAGCCAGGGTGGTGCACTTGGGGGCGTCGGGCCCTAGGCGCACGATCGATTCACTTAGACCTGCGGTGATCAGTAAGTTGCCGCTACCGATAAGGGCCAGGGCGATCAGACCCACACCCGGACCAAGGCCGGCGGTAGCGATCGCTGACACCAACAGGGTCTGGGGTAGGGGCAACAGAAGCGAGCTGAATAGCGACAGCGCAAAAGGCGGCAGATCCAGCAGGCGCTCCAGCCCTTGGTGGCGAAAGGCGGAGGGGGCAGTCACAGGGGAGGCTGAGGGGTTGAGTCGGCCCAGCATGCTGTACTCCCCAGTTGGCTCTGGTGTCCGGTGTCAACTACGTAGACAGTGACATGACACCTTCATTGGTCCAGGCGCAACGAGAGTTGGTGGTCATGCTGCAGCTGCCTGGGCTGCTTCCAGGGGCGTACGACCCTGCAGGGCCGAATGCGGCCTGAGGGTGTTGTGCTCCCAGCGCCAGCAATCAGCCAAGGCCTGCGCCTCGGCAACGGTGGCGAACAGCTCGGTAGTCAGGAACTCGTCCCGAAACCGGCCGTTGTAGACGAAGTCGAGCGGAGCTCATACGACTGGGCAAAGCCGTTCTGCCACGGAGATCCCGGCTCGATGGACGCCGTGGCGGTGCCGCTGCTGTTGCACCAGCGCCGCAAGGCGTGGGCGATCAACTCGGGACCATTGTCGCTGCGGACCAAGGCCAGGGCTGGGTAGAGGCTGGTGAGCTCCTCCAGCACGGCCACCACGTCCCTGGCCTTGCAGCGCCTGCCGACTCGGATGGCCAGGGAGAGGCGGCTGTGCTCATCGATCACGTTGAGGAACTTCAGGCGACGACCATCGGCGCTGGCATCGAACTGAAAGTCCATGGCCCACATCTGGTGGGGGTGCTCGGCCTGATGACGGCGCACGGAGCCGTCGGCGGGCCGGGCACGCTTCTGCTTGCGAAGAGTAGGGCGCTGGAGCCCCTCCTCCCGCCAGAGGCGGTGCACCCGCTTGTGGTTCACCGCCCAGCCTTCCCGTCGCAGCGTGCGGTCGGCCATCCGCCGTCCCCAGCGGATGTGCTCTGCCGCGATCTCACGGAGCCGACGGCTGAGCTTGACCTCCTCGATGTCGACGACCTTGCCGTCATGGCGCTGGGTGCTGCGGTGCTGGCCCACCACCCGGCAGGCGAACCGCCCCGATGACCGGAACCGAGCGCAGGGCCTCCACGGCCTGCATACCGCCGAACTGCTGCCTCCAGCGGTGGTAGGTGGGCTGTGTCACCTCGATGACGCGGCAGACGTCGGCGACGGTCTTGCCCTGGGCGATAAGCTGTTCAGCGGTCTACTGCTTCGCAGAAGCCTTCGTCTAGAGCTTGCGAGTGATCTGCTCGGGAGTGTGGCGGATTCGGTTCATGGTGAAGTCCCCGGCCCAGTCAGGCCGGTTGAGGACTCTCATTCACCGTGGACCGATTCCTGGGGACCACGTCACAAGACGCGGCATTGATCGTGGGATAGCCCATCCTGCAGGATGGTGAAGTCGCTCGCTCCCCCGGTTTCGTAGAGCTGAATCACCGCTGCATCATGCCCCGAGTGTTCTCCAAGTCATCTCCGCCCAACGCCCAGGACTTGTACGCTGGGTAACTGAGCGTAGACCAATCTTTGGGAGCAGTGACACCATGGTTGCGTGACAGGTACATCCTGATTTTGAGCAGGCTGACTTGAAAAGCCATCAAGCCTTATCGATCAGAAGCGTATCCCGTAAGCACGATTTTATAGGCATTAACGACATTGTCAAAGCTGGTCAGTGCATCTGACATCTGTTTTCGATGCTCGGGGCTCTCGGTTGCACCAGTCTTGTAGAGTTGGTTGAAGTCAGAATTGATTCTAGAGACCTCATCCGCCCTGCTCCTGACATCAAGCAGCCTTTCATGGCCACTGTGGAAACAGAGCTCGGTAAGGGTAAACAGCCTGTCCGCGTCGAGCGAAATGCGATTTGCCGCAGACAAATCAAGTGCCTGGTTGTAAGTCGGGTCACCCTTCATGGCTGACATGAATGGGAGGAAGAAGTTAAGCATTTCCTTGGGCCATCGTGTAACTCGTGAATAAAGTTCTTCAAGGCGTTCTCGGTGCGCTGCAAGGCGGTCTCTCTCATTTTCATGTCTGAGCTTTAGTGATAGCTGCTTTGTGGATACTCTAGAGGCCAGAGACGCACTTAAGACCGCAAAGAAGCCAGTGACAATTGCACCACCCCACGCAAGTATAGACGGAAGATTCTTGTCCCAGTCCATGATTAATAGAATGGGTGGCTTCTGCCACTGTAAGGAGTGCCTGCGATTCTAAGTCCGCCCAAGGCTCAAGATCAGCGGCGAGCACGAGATGGGCGACTTGGGCACTCTACTGATCTCGTCCGCTGGATCTTGATGTTGTGGGCTGCTCGTCAACTACCAGGATGGTATAAAGCTCATAACTTCGCCTTTGGCCTTCTCAATACTGCTGCGCCGAGACTCCTCTCCCAAGTCAAGGCCACATGCATGAATAAAGCTGATGTCAGAAACTCCCATGAACTGGAATGCATACCTTAGCCCAGGCTCTTGTGCATCCCATCCGTGATAGGGCGAGTTTGAGCCATACTCAACGCCGCGAGCAGTGATAAATAGAACCTTTTTCTCTTTTGCAAGCCCTTGGTAGTATCCGTGATCAGAGGTAAATGTTCGACCAAAGCGAACAAGATTGTCGATGTAGGCTTTAAAGCTAGATGGGATTCCGAAATTATACATCGGAACGCTGTATAAACATCTGTCTGCGGCAAGGAACTCGTCTGCCAATATGTCGGAGAGGTCAAGCACTTGACGCGCCTCCGCTGTCAATGCATCCCTTGGAGTAAAGTCTGCGGCAATCCATTCTTCTGTGATATGAGGTATACACGTATTCCTCAGGTCGCGATAGATAATATTTTCGTCTGGATGGTTCTCCTTCCATGCTGCAATGAAGGTGCTGGCAAGTAGTCGCGAACTGGAATATTCGCCGCGAGGACTTGAGTCAATGTGCAGTAGCGTTCCCATGGACTAGCGTTGGGCCTGCTCAGGACAGCGCAAACCTCGCGCCATCCGACGCAAAAGTCAATTGGTTTCCATTTGGTAACTACCTCCTCCGTCCAATGGTCAAACAGATGTGCTGCCCGCTTGAATTACTAATTGGCCATATCTCGGCACAGTGGTCGATCTACATCTTGTGGATCCTAAGCTCCCATGGCGAATTGCACTTTGGCGAACTGAAGCGGAAGGTTGATGGAATATCTACAAAGGTCCTTGCAGATAGATTGCGCTTGCTGGAATCCATTCAGCTTATCGATCGTCAAGTTGAGCAAAGCACGGTTCCTAGAGTCGCATATAGATTGACTGAGCGCGGGAAACAGCTTTCTGAGGTTCTTGACAGCCTTTATGATTATGCGCTCGAATGGTATGGAAATGAGAATACTTCTCCCCTGTAGGCTTCAACAAAAAAACTATCTATCAGCTCTGACCCTGTGGTTTGCCGGCGTTAGTCAGCCCAACGTTTTAGCTAACCGGCGTGGAAAAGCAGGACGGCATTTGGCCCAGAGTGAAATGGTTGGCTAAATGACGGAATGCTGTATAGCGTCCGGTTGAGCGGGGGGTTAGGCGACACTCAACGTGACCAGCCGAACGCGACCGGCAAGTCTTCACAGTTCCAGCGCCTAGCCGGTGAACCGGGCGACGATCGGCATGTCCTGCGCCACGTCTGGAGAGAACTGACGCGCGTCGGAGAATGCACTGACGAAACCTGGCCTCCTTGACAACGTTGCGAGGTAGCGTCGGAACCCTTTATCGCGGCATAGACCGTAAACTCTCGCCCAGAAAACACTGTGGCCAACCACACAGTCCGCTCCCGTGAACTCGTCACCGCAGATGTACGGTGCCTGCTCGAGGCGACGAGCGATCTGCGGCTCCACTTCCTCGGAAAACTTCTTGCGATAGCGAGCGACAGTGCGCGGGTCGCGCTCGGCGTGTGGCAACACATGTTCATGGATCCGGATCTGCCACAGCATCATGTCCATCCACGTTGACCCAAAGTGAAGCATTTGTAGGTAGTCTGCGCGCTCGGGTGTTGCATCGGGCCTAGGTGCTAGACCCTTGTCCGGGTAGGAATCTGCTAGAAAGGTCACGATTGCGGCACTCTCGATGATGCATTGTGTCACGCCCGTGTCCCATGTCACTTGTAGCACTGGGACACCGTGGTTAGGATTGAGTTCAATAAACTCTGCGGTGTACTGCATGCCGTCATAGAGTTCGACCCTCTCGACTTCGAAAGCGTCGCCGACCACTTCATGCAGCATCCATTTCACACGGGCACTGCGAGACGCGGGGTAGTGGTATAGCCTTAGGTGCTTGATGTTCATGGCGAGCTTGAATGAGTAGCAACAGTAGCTCCTCTACAGAGAGATGCTGGCATGCTGGAACGCCTATCGTAAAAGTCACGGGCTGCCGAAGGCGGTCCCGTGGGCGTAGGGTTGGGCTGAGAAATCAAAATAACTCGAACCTCCTGCCTCCTGCCAGTTCGCCCTGATCGTTCGGGCGGATTCAGACGAGCCCGAATGATTTTCTTAGACCTTTCTCGACCGGACCGGCGTGCATGAAGCGGCGCAACCTGTACAGAAGAGATGCCTCGCCTCTGGGCGTATGGCGCATCTTCCATGCACCCAATGCTGCGTCGACAATCGTGGCTGCGACACCATCGGGCTGGGGCGCGTTGAGATCCAGGTTGGTCCTGGTAAAGGAGGGTTCGACAAGGGCCACGCGAATGCCGAATTGGCGCACCTCGTGATCCAAAGTCTCGGACAGCCCCTCAACGGCATGCTTGGAGGCCGAATAGAGCGCCATGTACGGCGCAGGCAGAAAGCCCAACACCGAACTGATGTTGACGATGCGACCAGAACGCTGCTCACGCATCTGCGGCAGCACCACTTTGATCACGCGCAAGAGGCCGAATAGGTTGGTGTCAAACAGCGTCTGGGCTTCGGCAATCGACGTTTCTTCCGCCGCGCCCATCAGAAACACACCTGCGCTGTTCACCAGCACGTCAATGCGCTTGGCTTTTTCGATGATGGTCTGGATGCCGCGCTGAATAGAGGCTTCATCGCGCACATCCATTTCAATGATTGCGATGCCCGAAACTTCCTGTGCTTTTGCCGCGTTGCGCACGGTGCCGAATACCTGGCAACCCTGCTTGACAAACATCATGGCGGCGGCACGCCCAATTCTTGATCACACACCAGTAACGACGACAACTTTGGACATCGACATGGCAGTTCCTTGTTGTGTGGGTGGTTTAACAAAAGTCTGAAGCAGACCCCTTTGATTCAGCGGTCACGATGCCCAACGCTCGACGGATGGGGTTGTCGGATTCGAAGTCCACAGATCAGCTGATCCGGCGGGATCAGGCCAGACGAACGGGGGACGCCGGCTTCAGACCGCAAAGCAACGCACAAACCGCAGCAGCAGGCGTGGGTTCCCCCGCAGGCGGATGCGGCCGGTGAGCAGGGCCAGCAGCAGGTTGCGCTGACGGCGCAGGAAGGCGACCCAGGTGGCAGCGTCGGCCTGCACCAAGAGATCGGGCCGACCCACCAGATCGTCCTGGACCGTGCAGGTCTGATCGGCGATCACCACCGTGAAGCGGCAGGGCTCCGCGCCGCTGAACGCGAAGTGGTAAGTGGCGGTGAGGTTGCGGGCCTGCCCGGGCTGAAAGGTCATCGACAACCCGTTGCGGAACCCCTCGACCGAGATCGGTGTGAGGCTGCTGCGCACCCGCTTCACCGTCTTGTGGGGGAAACGTTTCGCCACATGGGCCTCGGCATCCGAGCCCGGCACCACATACACCGTTTCAAGCTTCTCCTGCAGCGGTTGCACCACCTCGCGCACGAAGGCCTTGCGATCGTTCAGGAACGGCTCCATCACCTCCTCTCCGGCGGGACAGGCGGCCAGGCAGTAGGCCGCCTTGTCGTTGGCCCCGAAGGAGAGGCTCTGCCACATCGTGGCCGAATCGGCCTCGCCCACCTTGCGCTCGGAATCCCGGGCCGAGCGGCTTTCGGCGAGGTTCTTCGCCCAGTCACTGAAGCCCCCCAGGAACTCCCGGTAGTTGTGGGTGTAGCAGGCCGAGAAGTTGAAGCGGCCATCGTTGCCGATCGCCCCCACCGGGCAGGCCACCACACAGAGCCGGCACTCCACGCAGGGGTTGTAGTCGATGGGCTTGTCGACGGCGCTGACCTCGGCCTCCAGCAGCACCGTGCCCAGCAGGATGAAGTTGCCGAAGCGGGGATGGATCACGTTGCGGTGGATGCCCATGTGCCCAAGGCCGGCGGCCACGGCAATCGGCTTGTGGGCCACCACCCAGGCGTTGCGGTCGAGGTAGTCGTGGGCCTCCATCGGAAAGCCCATGGCCGGATACATCGCCCGGATGCCGCGGTCCTCCAGGGCCCGCACGATCCGGCGGGCAATCCCGTTCACCTCCTCGCCCGTGTGGTGAAACTCGACGTTGGCGACAGAGCGGGCGAGGTTGCGCACGTTGTCGCGGTTCATGCGGCAGACGAAGCTGATCAGGCTGCGGGTGTGGGGAAAGGCCCGAAGCAGGCGCTCCCGCTCGCCTTCCAGTTCCGGCTGGTCGATGCTCAGCAGACCCACGTCGTCGGCGCCCAGGGCCAGGCAGAGGGACCGCAGTTCGCCGGCCTCCAGTGGAAGGGGCCCCGTGGGGGACGGATCCGCGGCGGCCTGCTGTTCGCGCAGGCGCCGGACGGTGGGGTGGTCGTCGAAGCGGCTCATGGGTGATCCGATGCTCCGGGCGCCAGCGCTCGCTCTCCATCCCCTAGGCGGCAGCGTCGGGAGGGGGCGGGAAGGGGGCCCGATCGAAGCGGGCATGGCGACCTGGTGGTCGATCAATCCTATGCATATGCATGCTTATGGACGAGGGTCTTTCGGTTCTCTCAAGGTCCGGGTCCGCTGCAGCAGCGCCAGCAGCGCCTGCCACGACTCGGCCCCGTACTGCGCGCTCAGCTCCCCCTGCACCCGCTCCCACAGCGGCAGGGCCTTCTCCAGCACCGCCCGACCGGCGGGTGTGAGGCTGACCTGGCGGGTGCGCCGGTCGTGCCCCGGTTGGATCGCGACCCAACCCTGCCGCAGCAGCGGCCTGAGGTTGCGGCTCAGGGTGGTCTGGTCACAATCCAGTTCCTGGGCCAGACGCGCCATCGTTGCGCCGTCGAGCAGGTGGGTCGCCACCAGCAGGCTGAACTGGTTCATCGCCAGGCCCGCGGGCTGCAGGGCGGCGTCATAGATCTGGGTGACAATCCGGGAGGCCCGGCGCACGTGCAGCCCCAGGCAGGTGGCCGGCACGCTCCGGGCCCCCGCCAGAGCGGCTTCGCTGCTTTCGCCGCCCATGGCAGCCCCGCGCCCGAAGGTCCAACCTACCGGCGCTTGTCGCCCCTAAGGACGGGACCCCCTTTGTCGCCCAGTTCTTCTGAGAGCTGGTGGTTCGTCGCTGCTCTCCACGACGGCCAGGATGGGGAGCACCTTTGTGAGGCCCCCTCTCGCGTGAACAGCGAAGTGACCGCCCGAGCCTGGGACGAAGCGCTGGCCGCCCTCGACCTGGCGGAGCAGCTCGAGACCCTCTGCCGCGACATGCCGCAGGTGGGCCCCGCCATCGCCCCGCCAACCTCCGCCTCGGAGCTGTTCCGGCGCATCGACCGCAACGCTGACGGACGCATCGACCTGGAGGAGCTCGCCGGCCTGCTGGAGGGAGCGGGTCGGAGAGCTGATCGCGGACGGCTACAAGAACTGGTGGCACGCATCACGGGCCGGGTGGGGGCCACTGACCTGGGACCGGCGGAACTCGCGGTGCTGCTGCGCCTGGATCGCATCGCCGATCCCGGCCAGCGGCTGCAGAAACGCTTCCGTCTGCTGGATCGCGATGGTTCCGGTCATGTCTCGCCGGATGAACTGCGCCTCTGTCTTGAGGCCCTGGGCCTGGCCGTAGCGGAGGAGAGCGGCGGGATGGATGCCCTGATCGCTGCGGTCGACAGGGATGCCGACGGCTGTGTGGATGCCGAGGAATTCCGGCGGCTGTTCCAGGACGCAGAGAATCGCCAGCGGCGCTGTTCCAACACCTCGATGCCCGACCGGGACTGGTGGGGAAGCCTCTGGCCCGAGCCTGCCGACACGCTGCTGCAGATGGGATTGCGACCCGGCATGGCGATGCTGGACGTGGGGTGCGGCTACGGCCTGTTCACGATCCCGGCCGCTCGGCTCGTGGAGTCCCGGCCGGTGGTGGGTCTCGACATCGACGCGGATGTGCTGGAGCTAGGAAGGAGCCTGGGCTCCGGTCTGACCAACTGTTCCTGGGTTTGGGGGGATCTCCGCCAGCTACGCCAGACCTTCACCACACCCTTCGAGATGGTGTTCCTCCACAGCACCCTGCACGGCATCGAAGACAAGGTCGGCCTGGTGCGCGAGGTGCATGCCCTGCTGGCCCCGGGGGGCCGTTTCGCGGTGGTGAACTGGCTGCCGATTCCCCGCGAGCAGACCATCTGGCTGGGACATCCGCGCGTTCCGAAACAGGAGGTGCGCATGGGGGCCGAGGCCACCGTGGATCTGGTGCTGGGCGCCGAACCGGAACTGCGGCTGGAGCGCACCGTTCCTCTGCCTCCCTTCCATTACGGCCTGATCTTCACCAAGGACGAGGGAGCGGTCGCCTAGGAGCGTCTGGCGCATCGCACGACGGCACAATGCAGCCGCGGCAGACAGACTTGGCAACCCTACAAGCGGCTTTCGACCGTCCGCTGCCATGACGTGGTGGGCGGCTGGCAATCACGAAAGAACTCCAACGACACCGTAGTAAATGCAGGTAATCGCGCCAACAATGTAAACCAGCCAAGTCAGGAAGAATCCAACTGCACGACCTGGTGAGGGACCATAAGTGGTGATCAAGCCCCATGCGTGAGCGACCCGTCCGATCGTTAGAGCACTTCCAAGCAACCAGAGCATCCAAGACGGTGAGTGCATCAATTCCAGCATGGTGACAAACAATATCCCCAAGGGTACATATTCCATAAAATTGCCAAAGGCACGCACTTTGCGCTGCAGAATGCCATCTTCAGATGTTTTTGTGATCAAAGATTTCTGAGTGTAGCTTTCAACAAAGGCTGCCCATGCATTGGGATGCTCAAGATAGCTGGGCTGGCAGCGCACCTCCGGCTTAGTTTCTCCATGCCAAATCCGAGTTTTGGTGCGCTCCATCACAACAATGTAAGATAAAGCAAAGGCAATCAAGCCATTCAGTCCAATAAACAAGGATGAAATGGGGATAGACATAAGAAATCTGAATTGCGGATCACTTCTGTAACATAGAATTTCATCACCATCTCGCCAAGTCCCCAACTGGGTACAAGGTTATGCGATTTAATCCTCTGATTAAAAAGCTCACTAGCGTTTCTAATGAAGCGCAGTTGCGTGCTTGCTTCATCGATGAAGCAGGTGAACTGGTCGGAGCGACTGCTTGGGGGCTTGATTTGCTAGATAGCCGTTGTCGAGTGGTTG
The DNA here is from genome assembly GCA_943368365.1 of Mesorhizobium carmichaelinearum. Lineage (GTDB taxonomy): Bacteria > Cyanobacteriota > Cyanobacteriia > PCC-6307 > Cyanobiaceae > CALRKZ02. Next base: position 159,906 of record CALRKZ020000001.1, on the reverse strand, counting down.
AGTCAGACCTTTGGGGCTTACCAGATTCGTTTCGCGATCGCTATCGAGAAGTTGGGCAAATTGCAGATCCGATCAGCCAACGCATGCTACAGCAACAAACTCCGGTTCATCACCTATCACTCCAGTCGTTAAAAGATTGGCACCAGAGCAAGCTCTACCAATACGTGTTTTGCGCTTATGGTCTTGAACATGCAATGGTGGCGCCCTTAATCGGCTCTGGTCGGTTAATCGGCGGAATCTATTTTATGCGTGGAAAAGAGCATCCTAGATTTAACGACACTGACCTGATTCAGTTAAGCTCTCTATGTCAGCACTTATCCGTTCGTCTGGCAACTCTGCGCTTTGCGATAACACCATCTTTAAATAGTCATCTAACCCCACGAGAAATTGAAATTGCGGAATTCGTTGCTCAAGGCTTCAGCAATCGAGAAATTGGTTTGAAGCTGAATATCAGCCGAGATGCAGTGAAGCAAGCACTCAAGCGGATGTTTCAGAAGCTAGACGTTTCTGCTCGTGCTGAAATGATCGCAAAGTTAAAGGGTTGAGTTCGCCTTCTTGACTTAGAGCGCTGACCAGCAAACATTCGGCAGCAGTCCTCACTGACAACCTAAGCCGTCTAACGCTCAAGATCAGCGGCGGGCAAAAGCCCATGCAGCTCATCAAGCCTTTCTAGTCCAGGCCGCTGGATCTTGATGTTAGATGGCTGTAGTGCTAGTCATGTCGACCAGCAAGAATGGCCACGGTGTGTACAACTGAAGAAGTTGCTTCTAGACAGAGAGATGCCACACGGTAGTCGGCAGATCGCCGATGCTGCAACTCAGATGCAAGTTGAAGTGATGCTTTGGCGGATTTGCGTACAGCCTCATTACTACTTCCAGCAGCAGCCTGCATGAAGAATGCCTCAATCATTCTATATGCGTCAGTCGAGCTAGGACTCTTGCCATCGCTAGGAGTGTGAATCTCGGGGTTGTAGACTGACTGGCCAACTGATATGAGGACCTCTCTACACAATAATCCTACTGACTGATAATCCTCTTCGTGGTTGGATGATTCAAGGGTTCTTCGGGCCTTCATGAGGCCTCGATCTACACGATCCCAACCTGTCGGCTCACGACTGGGAACTGACTCTTTTGTTCTTAGTGAAAGCGACGAGAGCAACGGTTGGAATAGAGCCGCCAGGTGCCGCCTGCGTTCTCCGTAGTTTTCGAATTCAGATTTCCATTTGCGGTACCAGTCCCAAAGTGATTCGTAGGGATTTGGGTCATGTAGGCCCCTCAATTGAAGCTCGCGACCGACTCGCCGCTTTGTTGCCTTATACTGATCGTCAAGATCCTGGATCCTTGCCTTCCCTGTCGCGACTGCATTCATATCATTTTTAAGAATGGATATCTCGGTGACAAGCTGATCGGCATTGCTGGATTCTATGTCAAGGAATACCAATCGTTCAGGTGTCAGCCCTTGCAGCTCTTCGCCGCTGGATGACTCTATAACTGCATCTAGGATCTTTTTCTGATCCCACTCTTCTAGGCCCTGAATCGCTTGATTGAAAAGCCTCGGAGAACGCAGCCGGATCACCGGAACAGCAACCTCAAACCATACTTCATCAGTACAGAGATCGAACTCCGAGTAACGAAGCAACCCAGCAAGATCGCTCCTGCCAATCTTTTCGAGATACTCTGAGGCTGCATCAAGGGACAATTTGGCTTCGTCAATGCCATCGGCACTACAGCGAGCGTTGTCCAATGCATGAAGACTTCTACGACGCCATTAAGTGCCCGATCAAGCCCTTCTAACGCTCGCCATCACCAGGCCGCAGTGAGTGTGTGTCACGAATGCCCCAAGGCGTCAATGGTTATCGGGGGCGGCTCAGGTGAAAGGCTGTGTTAGCCGGGCTGCTACACAGCAAACATAGCCTGCAAAACATTGAGTACCTTAACCAACGCGTCTTCGTCCAACACGCCTAGGTGCTTTATCAGTCGGTCTCTATCGACAGCTCTGAGCTGATCGGCAACCACGTGACCATCTTTATCATCAAATCGGCAGCGTACGCGAAATGGATAGGGATGCCCGCCTGTGGTAAGTGGCGCAACGATAAACGTGCGGAGATGGGCATTCAACTCATCCGGGGAGACGACAACGCACGGCCTCGTTTTCCTGATTTCTGATCCTCGCGTGGGATTAAGGGAAACAAGGAAGATATCCCCTCTTGAGACAGCTTCTTCTGTTACCACGACCACTCTTCGTCGTCAAAGCGGGTGCTGCTCATTCCATCGAGAAGGCCTTCTGGATCGAATTCTGCTGCCGCTTCTGCCCAGCCTGCTCTTGGATGTGCAGAGGGTCTGATCGTCAGCACGCCAGGCGCAGCCTCAATTTCGACCTCATCAGCAAGCCCCGCAACCTCAAGCAACGGCTTCGCGAGACGGATGCCTCGCGAGTTCCCAATTTTCACAAGCTTCGCCCGAACCATGGCGACCTCAGAAAGGCGTGCTCACATTGTAGCCACCTCTGCCGCCATCAGCCTTTGCCTCAGCTCTGGCTAACGCTGCCCCTGAGTGGCAGGCAAGTACTTTACATCGCAAGCAGGGAATTGATGGAGGCCTGTCCACTCGAGGGGCTTGTTGTCCGTTCCTCTATGCCGTGACACTTCTCTGGAGTGCTTCTTGAGCGAGTGTGTTGAGACTCTTTCCTTGTGCCTCAGCAGTCATCGCCAACTTTTCGTGTAGCTCAGGCGGAATCCGAAGATTGAACTTGCCTGAAAAGTGCTTACGTGGATCGATTCCTTGTTCCTTGCAGACCTCAAGGAAAACATGCAATGACTTTCTGAACTCTCGGCGAAGCTCATCAGGGTTTGATCCATAGAAGTCCGCTCCTCCTGAAAGCCCAAGAATCTCCCCACGAAACTGATCCGTTTCCTCGTCGTACTCAATTCTCGCGTGGTAGCCATCCACATTCATGAGATTCATGGTGTCACTCCGTGTTCTTCAAACCACTTGCGGATTGAAGCAACAGCACCCTTGTCTGTATCGGGCGATGGGTGGGGTCTGTGGAAGACCCTGACTTCGCCAAACAGAACGACCGCGACTCGGCTGCCCGCCCTCTCACTGACTTCCCCACCAAGCTCCTGAAACAGGGCTTCAATGTCCCTCCACGGCAAGCCGCCGCTTACGGGACGGGAGAAGATCAGCTCAAGGGTGCGCTGGTGCTTCCGCTTCATCCCAGCATAGTACTACCTTTCAGTACCAGGGGCGGTTTCTGGCAAACGGCTTGCTGGATACGGATAACGCTTATTGGATGGTTTCCGAGAACCACGCCCGAGCCTGCATTCATTCCGTGAACCACTAGAGGTTGGCCGTTTTGAATCGTGCAAAGTGCTTGCGGTGCAGCGATGCTCGCATTGTGCCCCCCTGTCAACGCCGTGGTTCACGGGTCCGATAACCACTTGTTCGGAGCGATACACACGCTCGGATTGGGTGCACTGCCACCACGGCGTCCGGGAGGTTGAGGCCTCACCTCTTGGCCAGACAATCGATGACCTCAATCCTGCGGGTGGACGGGGGCGGACCGATGATCAGAACGTGCCTGAAGATCCAGAGCGCTCGCTGATGGTCGCGGGGCCATCGCGATCATGATCATGGCCGCTCGTCCCCTCGCTGAACAGTGCGCCCCATCCGCCTCACGGTGCTCCCCTTCGCCTGAATCCCTACCAAACAATCACGGGCTCAGGCATCGCGCCCATTGCCTCGGAACAATGGCGGTGCCCCCATCGGCTCGTTCCCCATGCCCGCCTTCCGGGCCTGCTCCATGCGGCTTCGCGGCTCCCGGCGCTCCCTCCAGCTCCTGCTGGCGGCCCTGCTGGCCCTGCTCCTGCCGCTGGGCTGGAGCCCGCCGGCACCCGCCGCTGATCCGCCCGCCCCTGCCAGGTCAGCCCCTGCCAGGCCAGCTTCGGCCTGGGTGAGCCTCGACGGCCGGCCGGTGCTCGAGATCCGCGCCGCCGCCGGCGCCCAGGCGCCCGAGGCCTTCGCGCGCCGCGCCTCGCGGGAGCTCGCCGCCGTGGCGGAGAACCCCGCCATCGCGCCCGAGCAGCTGGTGGTGCAGGAGGACCCCCCCTATTCGATGGTGGGCCTGCTCCAGGCCGATGGCCGCTTCACGCCCAAGCTGGCAGTGGATGATCGCGCGGCCCGTGCCTTCGATCTGCCACGGGCGGCCCTGGCCGAGCGCTACCGCGACCAGCTGCGCGGCGCCATCCGCAAGTACCGCAGCAGCCACAGCCTCGGCTCCTGGCTGCGGGGCACCGCCCTCGCCGCGCTGATGCTCGGCTTCTACGTGCTCTGGCTGCGCGGCCAGCTGCTGTTCAACGGCTGGCTCACCGGCCGGATCGAGCGCGGCGCCGGCCGCAGCCGTGGCCTCTGGATCGGCGCCACCCAGCTGCTCGATGGCCCCCAGGTGGCCGCCACGCTCCAGTGGCTGCGCCGCGGCGCCCACTGGAGCCTGCTGCTGCTGGCCAGCTACCTGCTCATCCCCCTGCTGCTGGGCTTCTTCCCGCCCACCCAGGTGATCGCCGAGGGCCTGCGTGGCCAGATCCTCGGCGTGGCCCTGGCGCTGCTGGAGGCGGTGATCGCGGCCATCCCCAACCTGCTCACGATCGCCCTGATCCTGGTGATCACCGCTCTGGTGATGCGCGCCAGCCAGGCCTGGTTCCGCCAGCTGGGCCTCGGTCGGCTGCGCATTCCAGGCTTCTATTCCGAATGGGCGGTGCCCACCAGCCGCATCGTGTCGGGCCTGATCCTGCTGGCGGGCCTGGTGATCGCCTTCCCCTATCTGCCGGGCTCCGGCAGCAAGGTGTTCCAGGGGGCGGGCCTGTTCCTCGGCGTGCTGGCGGCCCTGGGCTCAAGTGCCGTGTCCACCAACATCATCAGCGGCCTGATGCTCATCTACACCCGCGCCTTCCGCGAGGGCGACCGGGTGGAGCTCAACGGCGTGGTGGGCGTGGTGCAGGACCAGGACCTTCTGGTGACCCGCATCCAGACCCCCCGCAACGAACTGGTGAGCATCCCCAACGCCACCGTGATCGCCAGCTCGATCGTGAACTTCAGCTTCTCGCGCCGCGAGATCCGCCAGCCCGTGGCGCTCGCCACCACGATCACGATCGGCTACGACGTGCCCTGGCGCCAGGTGCATGCCCTGATGCTCGCCGCCGCCCGCAGCGTGGGCGGGATCACCGACGAAACCGAGCCGTTCGTGCTCCAGACCGCCCTCAACGACTTCCACATCAGCTACGAGCTCAACGCCTTCGTGCGCGATGTGGGCACCTACCGACAGACCCTCTCCGATCTGCTGGCCGCCATCCAGGACCAGTTCGCCGCCGCCGGCGTGGAGATCCTCTCTCCCGGCTACCACGCCATCCGCAACGGCAACCGCAGCACGGTGCCCCAACCCGGTCCCGAGCCCCAGCCGCCGCCGGGCTGATCAGCGGTGCTCGATCACCTCAGCCAGCGGGTAGCGCACCTTCGCCAGGGCGGCGTACTTGTCGGCCGGGTCGCGGTAGCCGGCGGCGCACACCACGGCGCTGCGGTAGGGCGAGTCCTCCAGGCCCAGCAGGCGGTCGTAATCGGGCGGCGAGAAGCCCTCGATCGGGCAGGTGTCTACCTGCAGCAGGGCCGCCGCGGTCATGAAGTTGCCCAGGGCGATGTACACCTGATCGCTGGCCCAGCTGCCGATCGTGGCGCTGCGGGGGCCGTCCACCACGTCCTTCTGCATCATCTGCCGGTAGCTCTCCAGCTGCTCGGCCGGCACGCCCCGGGCCTCGCTGGTGGCCGCGATCAGCCGCTCCAGATCGCACAGTTCGATCGTGCGCCGCGCCAGGAACACCACCAGGTGGGAGGCGTCGGTGATCTGCAACTGGTTCCAGGAATGGGGCCGCAGCTCGGCGCGCAGGGCCGGATCGTCGATCACCAGGAACTTCCACGGCTGCAGGCCGTAGGAGGAGGGGGTGAGCACCAGCGCCTCCTCCAGCGCCGCCCAGGTGTCGGCCGGGATGGTGCGGCCCGGATCGAACTGCTTGGTGGCGTAGCGCCAGCGCAGGGCGTCGAGCAGCTCGGTGGAAGGCAGCGTCATGGGGTAGCGGCGGTGGGGCCGCTGGGGGCTGCCGGCAAGTTAGGGGGTCAGAGCACGCCGTGCTGTCGGAACCACGCCGTCATCCGCCGCCAGCCGTCGGCCGCTTCCGGGGCCCGGTAGGTGGCGCGGTAGTCGGCATGGAACCCGTGCGGCACATCGGGGAACACCACGATCGTGCTGGCGCTGCCGGCCGCCTTCAGCGCCCGCCGCATCGCCTCCACCCCCTCCAGCGGGATGCCGTCGTCGTTGCCGGCGTAGAGGCCCAGCACCGGCGCGCGCAGTTCGGCGGCCCGATCGAGCGGCATCGCCGGCTGCAGCGGCGTGGTGGGGCCCGTGAGCCTCCCGTACCAGGCCACGCCGGCCCGCACGGCGGGGTTGTGGGCGGCGTAGAGCCAGGTGATCCGCCCGCCCCAGCAGAAGCCGGTGATCCCCAGCCGGCTGGTGTCGCCGCCGCCCTGCTTGCCGGCCCAGCCCACCGTGGCGTCGAGGTCGGCCATCACCTGGGCGTCGGGCACCTGCGCCACCACCGGCAGGATCGAGGGGATGTCCGGCAGGGTGGTCACATCGCCCTGACGCTCGAACAGGCTCGGCGCGATCGCCAGCGCCCCCAGCCGCGCCAGCCGGCGGCACACGTCCTGGATGTGGGCGTGCACCCCGAAGATCTCCTGCACCACCAGCACCACCGGCACCCGCTGGTTGCCGGCCGGCCGCGCCCGGTAGGCCGGGATGGAGCGGTCGCCCACCGGGATCGTCACGAAGCCCGCGGTGAGCCCATCGGCCGGGGTGGTGATCGTGGCGGCCGAGATCGGCCGCACCGCCACCGCGAACCCCGCCGCCAGCCCGCCCAGCAGCAGCTCCCGGCGCCGCAGGCCGCCGGGGTTCGGCTGGGGTCCGTCGGGGGGCAGAGGGGGCATGGCCGGTGCTCATCGGCCCTTCAGCCTCGCCCAGCCCGGAACGATCCCGCCGTTCTCGGCAGACTCGCCGCCATCCGCCCCGACCGCCGATGCCCGCCTACCTCGCCAAGTTCCGCGGCCAGGCCGCCGCCCTGCCGCCCCGGGCGCCGCGCCGCCACATCCTGCTGGCAGCCCTGGGCGGCGCCGTGGCGATCGCCCTGGTGGCGGCCCTGGCGGCCGGCACGGCCCAGCCGCTGGTGCTCGGTTCGCTGGGGGCCAGCTGCGTGTTCGTGTTTGGTCTGCCTGACGCGCCCTTTGCGCAGCCGCGCAACGTGATCGCCGGGCACGTGATCAGCAGTGCCTCGGGGCTGGTGTTCCTCCATCTGCTCGGCCCCAGCCCCCTGGCCGTGGGGCTGGCGCTCGGCACCGCGATCGCGCTGATGTTCGCCACCCGCACCGTGCACGCGCCGGCGGGCTCGAACCCGGTGATCGTGTTCCTCACCCAGCCCGGCTGGAGCTTCCTGCTGGCCCCCACCCTGCTGGGGGCCGTGCTGGTGGTGGCGGTGGGCGTGCTCTACAACAACGCCGTGCGGCCCGGCCGCTACCCCCTCTACTGGATCGGGCGGGAGGCATCGGCCGCCCCTGAATCATGAAGCGAATGTGAAGACGGCGGGCGCCGACCCGGGCGCCTGTGCCAGCCTCGCGGGCGTCACAGGGCCCAGCGCCCGCCTGCCTTCCGACGCCGATGGAGCATCCCCGCACCGGGTCCATCCCCTCCCGCCTGGCCAGCCACCTCCGCCTCCACTACCTGCGCGAACGGCTCCAGAGCCTGCGCACCCAGCTCGCCGAGCAGATCGACGACCTACCCAGCGGCAACGAGCGCTGGCTCGACACCGAACGGGAGCTCAACGCCGCCGAATCGGCCTTCGCCCAGTTCAGCGCGAGCCACTGAACCCCTGCGGCCCGCTCATGGGTTGCGCCGGTTCAGCCGCTGCATCTGCCAGGTCACCAGGGTGCCCACCGGGCTCCAGAGCAGATAGGGCACCAGCAGCAGCGCCGCCGGCCGCGACAGGGGCAGCAGCCGCAGCGTCAGCGCCACGCCCCACACCCAGCCCGCGGCCCCGATCACCGTGCCGGCCGCCAGCCGCCGCGTGCGGCAGATCAGCAGCGTGTAGCTCTGCACCAGCACCAGCAGCACCAGATAGCCCACCAGCAGGCCCCAGCCCCCTCCGGCGCCCTGGCTGAGCAGGGCCGAGCCGTAGAAGCAGGCGTAGATCAGCAGCCAGATCAGCGGGATGACGCGCTCGAAGCTCAGCCAGCGGGGCCGCCGCAGCCGCAGGAACCAGGCGAAGTCCTCCCTCCCTGGGCTCAGCAGCACACTCACCCCCACCATCACCAGCAGCAGCAGCAACCAGGTGGGCATGGCGTGCCTCGTTCCGTTGCCTTCAGCCTGGCGCGCGGCGCTGCCGCTCGCTGCGCTCCAGCAACACGCACCACAGCAGCGGGATCAGGATCAGCGAGGTGCCGAGGCTCACGGGCACCAGAGCCACCGCCAGCGGCAGGCAGGGCCAGGTGGGTAGCTCCCGCTCCGGCGGCAGTCCGGCGGGCCGCAGCTCGGCGGCGGCGGTGCGGTGCTCGCGGGCCATGGGACGGAGGCGGCCTGCGGCGACCCTATCGATCCCACATCAAGGCGCCGCTAAGGCGGGGTTAGCGCCGGACCATGGCTGCGCTCACCAGCCGCGCCACAGCCGCTGGCCCTCGCTGCGGCGCAGCGAGCGGATCTTGCGCTCCAGCACCGTGAGGGCCGGCACCAGGGTGATGGCGTTCGCCACGATCAGCGGGCCGTCGCCGGTGAGCAGCCCATACACCCCCCAGCAGCTGATCCCCACGGTGAACAGCAGGTACATCCCCAGCGAGATGCCGCTGGTGTCGCCGCTGCGCACCGTCTTGATCGCCTGCGGGAAGAAGCTCAAGGTGGTGAGCGTGGCGGCGGCGTAGCCCAGCAGCGTCACGGGCAGGGGCTGGGCCATCGATGCCGGTGGTGCCGTTGCGGCCATCCTGCCCGTGGGGTGGGCAGTGCGGGGACATCGGAGCTACGACCCGGAGGAACACGCCGCCGGCCAGCGCCATGGGTTTCCGCTATCTCGATCGCCTCTCCGGACAGGACAACACCCAGCAGTTCCTCGAGCTGGCCGATCTGGCGGTGGGGGGCGGCCAGGACGCCGGCAACGTCTTCCTGCTCTCGCACCGCCTGCGGGAATCGCGCCCGATGAAGCTCTGCACCAGCCTGCTGCTGCGCGATCCCGCCGCGGCGGCCCTGATCCGCGAGCGCCGCCTCTGCGGCCCCTACGACACCGCCGCCCTGCGGGCCCTGCCGAAGGGCAGCCTCGGCCACACCTACGTGACGGTGCTCGAGGCCATGGGCTACGACATCAACTTCTTCCCCCAGCCCAACTTCTACAACAACCTCGAAACCGACGCCGACTACATCAACTACCGCGTCTTCGCCACCCACGACATCCACCACATCGTGAGCGGCTACAGCCTCGACAACTTCGGCGAGATCGGCGTGATCAGCATCAGCGTCGGCCAGTTCAACCACCCCGGCCTGGGCTTCACCGACCTGATCGCCCTGATGCTCAACTGGCTGCGGGGCGACACGCCGTTCGATGACCTCGAGACGGCGCAGGAGCAGGCCCGCACGGCACGGCACACCCTGCGCATGATCCTGGCCGGCCTGGACACCGCCGCCCGGGCCCGGCCGCTCTTCCCGGTGATCTGGGAGGAGCGGATGGAGCAGAACCTCGAGGAGCTGCGCGCCGAACTCGGCATCGAGCCCGTGCGCGAGGGGATCACCAGCTGGCAGACCAATCCGGTGATCCAGGCGGCGCTGGCGGCCTGAGCGCGGCCCGGCGCCTTGGCGCCGCCCGCCGGCCTGGGTAGGTTCCGGGAGGACACGGTGCGGGGACGGGGTGGACGGTTGCAACGCACGGGGCCGTGGGGTTCTCACCGGTGGGCTGCTGGCCCTGGCGCTCTCGCTCGGCCTGCCCTCCCTGCTGGGCCCGCTGCCGGATCCGGCGGCGGCCCGCGCCCAGACGGCGGCGCCGGCCCGCAGCGTGAAGGTGGCGGCCGGTGACACGCTCGAATCGATCGCCGCCCGCTACGGAGTGAGCCTCGAAGAGCTGCTGCGGCTCAACCGGCAGGTGAAGCCCGAGGCGCTGCAGATCGGCCAGCTGATCCGCCTGCCGCCCTCCTCCCGTTCGGTGCAGATCGCCGCCGGCGACACCCTCGACACGATCGCCGCCCGCAACGGCACCACCGCGGCGGCCCTGCAGCAGGCCAACCCCGGCGTGAAGCCCACCCAGCTCAAGGTGGGCAGCTGGCTGCGCCTGCCGGCCGGCACCACCGCCAAGCCCGCCGCCAAACCCGCCGCCGCCAAACCCGCAGCGGCCAAGCCTGCGGCCGCCAAACCCACCCCTGCCAAACCGGTCGCCACCGCTGCCAAACCCACCACGCCACTCCAGCCACCCGCTCCGAAGCCCGCCGTCGTGCCGCCGGCGCCCGAGCTGCCCCCTGCCCCGGCGGCTTCCCCGGCCGTGCTCACGCCGCCGCCGGCGGGCCAGGCGCGCTGGCGCTACTTCGGCAACACCCTGGTCGACTGGGGCGGCTGGAAACTCCATCCCGGTGGCCTGCGGGTCACCCTGGTGCAGCCCGCGGCGGCGGATGTGGGGCCCGTGCGCGCCGCCGCCACGGCGGTGGCGGTGGAGTGCGCCAGCCTCCGTCAGACCTGGCGCATCGCCGGAGCCTGGGAGCCCTGGGCCAGCCCCGAGCCGCGCTCGGTGGGCCAGCAGATCGTGCTCGATCTCTGCGCCAACGTGCGGGATCCCGCCGCCACGCCGGTGCCGCCCCCCACGCCGCCCGCACCCTGAGGCGAGGCGGCTGCTCGTTCACCGCTCAGTCTTCCGGTTCCTCCAGGTTCGTCTCCAGGCTGGCCAGCAGCAGCTCCAGGGCCTCGGCCGTGGTCAACTCCGCCCCGCACACCCGATCCAGCCACTGCCGCGCCAGGTCCTCGATCAGCTCGAGCAGCGGCTGGCCCTGGGCCAGGCGCCGCATGCGCCGCTCCAACCCCGCTTCCTCCACCGCCGAGGCCATGCCGCCCGGCGCAGGGCCTGGCCCGGGAGCGCCGGCCTTCGGAACGACCCGCAGATGGATCACGCCGTTGCCGCGCGGTCGGCCGCCCGGGGAGAGGGGAGTCGTCGCCATGGGATCTTCCGCTGCGGTGGCCTCCCTCTGCCCTAGCTGGATCGCGGCAGCGCAGCAATGGCTGTTTGTGCTGGCCGGCACCGCCGGGCGCCGGCCAGCCGGGCTCACACCTGCAGGTTGGGGCAGATCACGCCGGCCTCGCTCTCGGGCTGGCTCTGCCAGCCCGAGAGCAGGGTGCCCAGTTCCCGCTTGAGCTGCCGCAGCTCCCGGATCCGCTCGTCGACCCGCTCGATCTGGCGGCGCAGCTGGATCTGCAGGTCGCCGCAGGGCAGCTGGCCGGCGTCGTGGATGCGCAGGGATCCCTGGATCTCCTCCAGGCTGAGGCCGAGCGACTTGAGCCGCCGGATGAACTCCAGGCGCTGCAGGCTGCCGGGGCCGAACAGGCGGTAGCCCCCTTCGGTGCGGCCGATCGCCGGCAGCAGGCCCAAGTCTTCGTAATAGCGGAGGGTCTTCACCGGCAGGCCGCTGCGCACGGCCAGCTCGCCGATCTTCATCCCGGCGCCGCCGGCTTTCGCCGCTCTGGACACCGTGGTGCCGGGTGCCGCAGGGCTGGTCGCCGCCATGGCTTGACTCTCCACCTCTGAGGAGACTCTACAGTGGTGCGCGAGCCGTTCCCCGTGGGTTGCCCTGGCGCTGCTCGCCGCCGGCCTCGCGGCCGGGCCGGCCTGGGCCCACAGCCAGGGGATGTACCGAACCCGCCAGGAAGCCGAGCGCCGCGCCGCCGAACTCAAGTGCAAGGGCGTCTTCGCGATGGGTGCGCTCTGGATGCCCTGCGCCAATGAACAGGCGCTGCACAAGGCGCTTCAGAGCGAATGAGCCGCCGCCCCCTCCTGAGGGGCCTCCATCGCGCCCTCATGCCACTGGCGGCGGCGCCGATCCTGCTCACGGCCCTCTCCGGCTCCCTCCACGGCGTGCTCACGCTGGTCGTGGCCGGCTCGGGCCTGCCCCTCTGGCTGGGCGGTAGCGGTTCAGCAAGGCGGAGTTGACGATCACCGAGAGGGAACTCAGCGCCATGGCGGCGCCGGCGATCATCGGGTTGAGCCAGCCGAAGGCGGCGATCGGGATGCCCACCGCGTTGTAGAAGAACGCCCAGAACAGGTTCTGGCGGATCTTGCCCATCGTCGCCCTCGACAGAGCCAGGGCGCTCACCACCAGGCGCACGTCGTTGCCGATCAGGATGATGTCGCCGGCCTCCTTGGCCACGTCCGAGCCGGAGCCGATGGCGATGCCCAGGTCGGCGGTGGCCAGGGCGGGCGCGTCATTGACGCCATCGCCCACCATCGCCACGGTCTGCCCCGCCTGCTGCAGCGCCCGGATCGTGTCGGCCTTGTCGAGAGGTCGCACCTCGGCGATCACCTCCTCGATGCCCACCTGACGGGCGATCGCCTCGGCCGTGGTGCGCGTGTCGCCGCTGAGCATCACCACGCGGATGCCGCGGCGCCGCAGCAGTGCCACCGCCTCCTGCGCCTCGGGCCTCACCGTGTCAGCCACCGCGATCAGCCCGATCACCCGCTCGCCACGGCCCAGCAGCAGGGCGGTGCGGGCCCGGCTCTCCAGCCGCTCCAGGTGCTCCAGCACCACGGCGGACAGGCCCGCCCCGAAGCCACTGGCCAGGCGACGGTTGCCCAGCCAGACCGGCTCCCCCGCCACGTTGGCCGTGATGCCCTCTCCCACCCGGGCCTCGAACCGCTCGATCGGCAGCGGATCCAGGTGGCGATCCGCCAGCGCGGCGGCGATGGCGCTGGCCAGGGGGTGCTCCGAACCGCGCTCCAGCGAGCCGGCCAGCTGCAGCACCTCCGCTTCCGTGCTGCCCGGCAGGGCGATCAGATCGGTGAGCACGGGCCTGCCCTGGGTGAGGGTGCCGGTCTTGTCGAACACCACCGTGGTGAGCGTCTCCACCCGCTCGAGCACCTCGCCGCTGCGGATCAGGATCCCCAGTTCGGCCCCCTTGCCCACCCCCACCATCAGCGCCGCCGGGGTGGCGATGCCGAGCGCGCAGGGGCAGGAGATCACCAGCACGGCGATGAAGGCCAGCAGCCCGCTGCTGAACTGCCCTGCCAGCGTCCAGAGGCCGAAGGCGGCCACGGCCACCACCATCACCGCCGGAACGAACCAGGCCGTGACCCGGTCGGCCAGCCGCTGCACCCTGGCGGTGCTGGCCTGGGCCTCCTCCACGATGCGCACGATCTGGGCCAGGGTCGTGTCCGACCCCACCCGCGTGGCCCGGAACCGCAGCAGGCCCCGTCCGTTCACGGTGCCGCCGATCAGCTCGGTGCCGGCCTGCTTGGCCACCGGCAGCGATTCACCGGTGAGCAGCGATTCATCCACCGACGAACGGCCCTCCAGCACCGCCCCATCGGTGGGGATCCGCTCGCCCGGCCGCACCAGCACCGTCTCGCCCGGGGCAATGGCATCGGCCGGCACGACCATCTCCTGCCCGTCCCGGATCACCGTCGCCGTGGCGGGCTGCAGGTCAAGCAGCCGCCGCACGGCCGCCGAGGAGCGCTGCTTGATCAGTTCCTCCATGGTCTTGCCGATCAGCACGAAGGCGATCACCACCGCCGACACCTCGAAGTAGACGTCGCGTTCGTTGATCCCGAACGGCAGCCAGGTGGGCGCGAACACCACCACCACGCTGTAGAAGTAGGCGACCGAGGTGCCCAGGGCGATCAGCACGTCCATGTTCAGGGCGCGCCGCTTCAGGGCCGCCCAGGCGCCTGTGTAGAACGACCAGCCGCCGATGAACTGCACCGGCGTGGCGAGCACGAACAGCCACATGCCCCAGCTCATCCAGGGCAGCGCCGGCAGCGGCACCCATGACATCAGGCTGACGCCCGCCGCCAGGGCGATGAACGCGCCGGCCCGCAGCAGCGCCAGCGCCAGCACCCCGCCCACCACCAGCCCCACCCGACGGCGCAGCACGCGCAGCTCGCGCTCGGGATTCAGGAAGGTCTGCCGGCAGCCCTGGCTGCAGAAGTAGTAGCGGCGGTCACCGCGTTCGGCGGAGAGGGCCGTGGCCGTGGGCACGACCATGCCGCAGACCGGGTCCTTCGCCATCCCGGGCTCCCGCCCGCTTCCTGCCGCTCCGTGGTGATGGCCGTGCCGATGGCCGTTCCCGGCACGGATCGTCTTGGGGTTCATCGTGGCGGCTCCTTCCGGGCCTGGCCAGCCCGCTACCCACGGTCTAGGCAGGCTGCACTCAGAGGCCGAACAGCGCGTCGTAGCGGTGGTAGTCGGGCTTGCGCAGGCCCTCCAGCGCCAGCATCCGCCGCAGCTGGAGGATCTCGGCCCGCTGCGCCGTGATCACGCCTCTGGCGAAGCGGCGGATCGTGGGGTTGGTGCTCTTGGCCAGGGCGTCGTGGGCCATGATCAGCGCCCCGCCGTGGTGGTGGAGCATCCCCTCGAGAAACCACACCACCCGGTTCTCCCGGGTGGGACCCTCGCCCATCATCCGCATGCCGTCGATCTGGGCCTGGCTCATGCGCGTCAGGTCGGCGAGGCGGTTGGGGTCGCCGCCGGGTGCCAGGGCCACGGGGTAGACGGGCGCCTGGGGGTACCAGGCCCGGCGCCACAGCCCCATCGCCCGGATCTCGTTGGCCTGATCCCGCCAGATCGCCCTGGCCAGGGCGCCCACCCCCGGCTGGCCGACGTCGAAGAGGAATTCGCTCATCCGCAGGGCGCCGGTGTGGTGCTGCACCATCCCGTCGATGAAGCGCAGGTCGTAGGTCGCGCCGGCGGGGCCCAGGTCGTGGGCATGATCGGCATGGCTGGCCGGCGCGGCCAGCGGGGTGGCGCTCGGGGCGGGCATGCTGTGGTGCTCGCCGTGGTGGTGGTGGTTGTGGTCGATGCCGCCGGGCAGCTGGGCCAGGGCCGGTGCCGCCAGGGCGAGCGCGCTGGCGATCCCGAGCCAGGCGTGGCGGAAACAGGAGCGGGCCATCGGGGCGGGCTGAGGTGAAGTCACCGTATGGTCTCCCCCTGAAGGGAGAGTCAAGGGGTCGCGCCGCTGGCCGTCCGCGGCCTTCTCCCCTCAGGCCCCCAGCGCCATCGGCAGCCCCATGGCCACCATCGCCCCGTTCTCCAGCACGCTCACCAGCCCGAGCGGGGTGCGGCTGTTGCCGCCCACGCAGGCGCAGTTCAGATCGAGCCGCTCGATGTACACCGCTCGGATCACCGACACTGCCCCTTCCAGTCCCATCAGCATCGCCAGCACGCCGATCGGCTGGGCGGCCCGGCCGGCCAGCACGGTCACGCCCACCAGCAGCTCCAGGTAGGGGTACAGGTCGGCGTAGGGCCGCCATCTCCTGCTCAGCCGGTCGTACTTGCGGAACGCCGCCGCGAAGGCGACAGGATCCATCAGCTTGAGACAGGCCAGCAGGGCCAGCGCCACCCCCATGAAACCGGGCGCACCGAGGCCCAGCGCCAGGGCGATCAGTCCAGCGGTGGCGAACACAGTGATCACCGGTCGGTAGCTGCGGCCTCCGGGTTGGCGGGGCTTCACCCCCAGCCGCCGGGCCAGATCGGCGTAGCCGCCGATCCGCTCGCCGCCGGCGAACAACTGGGGCGTGGTGGTCACCCCGTGGGCCGCCTTGAACCGATCCGCCTCGAGCTGGCTGGTGAGGAGATGGTCTTCGAAGGGAATCCCCTGCTGCTGCAGCAGCTCCACGGCCAGCTGGCCATAGGGGCAGAGATGCTCCGCCGTGGCGAGGCGATGCAGCCGCACCGGCTGCTGGAGCAAGGGGCTCGGCATGGTCGAACGGGCAACGACCCTCACCGTATGGTCTCCAGTTCGCTGGAGAGTCAAGGGGTTGGTTGCGGAGCCTCCCGGGTCGTCCCTCAGCGGATCGTTCGCATCCGGTCGAGCCGCAGCTGGTGGTCGTGGCTGGTGAGACGCAGATACCCCAGCAGCACCACGCCCACCACCCCCAGGGCCGTGCCGGCGGCGATCATGAACAGGATCACGATCTGGTAACGCACCGCGCCCGCCGGCGAGCCCCCCTGCAGGATCTGGCCGGTCATCATTCCCGGCAGGCTCACCAGCCCCATCACCAGCATCGAGTTGATGGTGGGGATCATCCCCACCCGGATCGCCTCGCGGATCGGCTCGCGGCAGGCCTCCCAGCGGCTGGCGCCCAGTGCCAGCCAGGTGTCCACCTGATCCCGCCGGCTGCTCAGCCCCTCCATCAGCCGATCGAGCCCCAGCGTGATGCCGTTCAGCGTGTTGCCCAGCACCATCCCGAGCAGCGGGATCAGGTACTGGGGCGTGAACCAGGGCTCGGGCCGGATGATGCCGGCCAGGGCGATGCCGGTCACGGTGGCGGAGGAGGCCAGCACCGACACCAGGCTGTTCCAGTAGATCCCCGCGAAGCGGCGCCGGGTGCGGCCCACGGCCGACACCCCGGCGATCGCGGCCATCACCAGACCCAGCAGCAGGATCCTGACGGGGTCGTGCTGCCGGAACAGCCACTCCAGCACCGTGCCCACCAGCAGCAGCTGCACCACCATCCGGCCCGCGGCCACCAGCAGCGCCCGGCCAAGACCCAGCCGCAGCAGTGCCGAGAGGCCCACGTTCACCAGGATCAGCAGAGCCGAGAGCGCCAGCTGGCCGTCGCTGATCGGCAGGGCGCCGGCAGCCGTCATGGCGCCAGCTCCAGCACCCGGCTGGTGAAGCGGTGGATCTGGCCGCCGTCGTGGCTGGTCAGCAGGCTGGCCCGTTCACCCCCCTCCAGCCAGCTCCGCAGCAGGGCTTCCACCGCAGCGGTGGTGGCGGCATCGAGCGAAGCAGTGGGTTCATCCAGCAGCAGGATGTCGGGATCCAGCTGGAGGGCCCGCAGCAGCGCCACCAGCTGCCGTTCCCCGCCGGACAGCCGCTCCGCGTCCAGCCCGAGGAAGCCGGGCTCGCGCCCGAGCGTCGCCAGCCAGTCGAGCAGCCGCTGCCGCTGGAACGGACGCCGGCGATGGCTGCGGAAGCCGTGCACCAGGCTCAGGTTCTGCTCCACCGTGCCGGCGGCCATGGCCGGTCGCTGCGCCACCAGCATCACGCGCGAGCGGTAGCGCGGCAGGGTCCACTGCTCCGGCGACCGTCCGTGCAGCAGCAGTCGGCCTCCCTGGAGCGGATCGAGCAGCGCCAGGGCACGCAGCAGCAGGGTCTTGCCTGCTCCGGAAGGCGCCACCAGAGCGAGCCGCTCCCCCGCCCGCAGCTCCAGGGCCAGACCCTCCCAGAGGGTCCGTTCGCCGAACCGGCAGGTCAGCCCTTCCGCCTGCAGCACGGCCGGCCGCCCAGGATGCTCCCAGTGTGCTGCCGGGCGGATCCAGTGTGTCTCTGATCAACACCGCCGTGGGCCTGCTGGCGATCAGCTCACCGATCGGAGTGCTCCCCGTGGTGGCCAAGGCCGCCGGCGGTGATCCGCAGCAGGTGCGGCGCATCAGCCGCCTGGCGGTGCTCACCTTCCTGCTCACCCTGCTGGCCGCCTGCTGGTGGGGTCAGGCCCTGCTCGATCTGTTCGCCATCACCCTCGAGACCTTCCGCGTGGCCGGCGGTCTGATCCTGCTGCCGATCGGGCTTCGCCTGATCGAGGGGCAGGAGGTCAACAGTCCCGACGCCGACAGCGATGCCGGCAGCTTCGGCGTGGTGCCCATCGGCCTGCCCCTGCTGGCCGGCCCCGGCGCCATCTCCCTGGTGGTGGCCGATGCCCCGGCCGACTGGGGCGGAAAGCTGGCCCTCAGCGGCATCATCACCGTGCTGGCGCTGGCGATCTATCTGGTGCTGCTGGTGTCGATGCCGCTGAGGCGGGCGCTGGGGGAACTGCAGGAGAAGGTGATCAGCCGGCTCATGGGCCTGCTGCTCAGCGCCATCGCCGTGCAGATGCTGGTGAGCGGGCTGCGGGGCTGCTTCCCGGTGCTGGGCTGATCGATTTCCGCCCTCAGCTCTCGCCGCGGGGCAGGGCGTAGCGCACGCCCGGCTGCGGATCGATGAACCGCTCCGGCAGGCTCGCCCCCACCTCGGCCGGGCTTCCCTTCTGCCACAGCAGCCGGGTCAGCAGCCCCGTGAAGCGCACGTCACCGCCGGCGGTGCTGGCCAGCACCGAGGCCGGAGTGAACCGCTCCAGCAGCGCCGGCACCGCCGTGCGGCCCCGCACGAAGGCGCCGGCCAGCGGCAGGCCCAGGTCCACCACCGGCGTGATCACCGCATCGAGCCGCCGGGCCGGCACGGCTGGATCGAGGAAGCCGTGCGGCTCCAGGTAGAGGCTGCCCTCGTCGTGCTCCAGCAGGTAGCCGTTCTCCACCTGGGGCACCGGGGCGCCGGCCGTGGCGCTCACCCGCAGGCCGCGGTGCTCCAGTTGCTGGCCCGGAGAGAGGGCGCTCACCTGCTGAAACCCCAGCTCCCGCGCCCGGGCCGCGGCGCTGGCCGAGCCCACCACCGGCAGGCTGCGCTCCAGACGCTCCAGCGAGGCGGGATGGCAGTGGTCGGGCAGCCCCTGGGTGAGCAGCAGCAGATCCAGCCGCTCCGGCACCGGCCACTCCTGCGGCAGTTCGCCGCGGAACAGCCATGGCCCGGGCGGGAACTCCAGCGGGCCGCTCAGCCAGGGGTCGACCAGTACCCGCAGCGCGCCGAACTCCAGCAGCCAGCCGTTGGCGCCGAAGTAGGTGGCATGGAGGGCCATCGGGCCTGAAGCGAGCAGGCCGGACCCTAGGCCCGCTGCAGCCGCAGCCGCGGCGCCGGCGCCGGCCGCAGCTGCCACAGCAGCAGCCCGTAGGCGCCGCAGCGCACGATGCTCAGGATGGCCAGGCCGACGCAGAGCGGGCAGTGGGCGAGACCCATGGACGGAGCGCCCGGCGTGGCGCCTGCAGCTGGTTCCACCCTGGCAGGTCGCGCCCGGTTGCGGGCCGCGGCTGCTGGAATGCTGGGGAAGCGACATCCGCCGCGGGCGGACAGGCAGGCACCGTGCTGCGGCTGAGCGAGCTCAAGCTCCCCCTCGATCACACCGAGGCCGATCTGCGGCAGGCCGTGCTCCGGCGACTCGGCCTGCCGGAGGCGGCCCTGCTCGAGCTGCGCGTCGCCCGCCGCAGCATCGATGCCCGCCGTCGCGACGCCATCGGTTTCAGCTACGGCCTCGACCTGCGGCTGGAGAACGAGGCGGCGCTGCTGCGGCGCTTCCGCCGTGATCCCCATCTGCGGCCCAGCCCTGACACCACCTATCGCTTCGTGGCCCGTGCCCCGGATGGCTGGTGGGCCGACGACGGGGAGCGACCGGTGGTGATCGGGGCCGGGCCCTGCGGCTACTTCGCCGCCCTGCTGCTGGCCCAGATGGGCCTGCGGCCCCTGCTGCTGGAGCGGGGCAAGCCGGTGAAGGAGCGCACCGCCGACACGTTCGGCTTCTGGCGCGGCCAGCGGCCCTTCGAGCCCGAGTCGAACGTGCAGTTCGGCGAGGGCGGCGCCGGCACCTTCTCCGACGGCAAGCTCTACAGCCAGGTCCGCGATCCGCGCCATCTGGGCCGCAAGGTGCTCGAGGAGCTGGTCGCCTGCGGTGCCAATCCCGAGATCCTCACCCTCCACCGCCCCCACATCGGCACCTTCAAGCTCGCCACCGTGGTGCGGGGGCTGCGGGCCCGGATCGAGGCCCTCGGCGGCGAGATCCGCTTCCGCAGCCGCGTGGCGGTGATCGAGATCGCCACCGACCCCGCCGGCGGGCGGCGGGTGCAGGGCCTCACCCTGGCGGACGGCAGCCGGTTGGCGGCCAGCCACGTGGTGCTGGCGGTGGGCCACAGCGCCCGCGACACCTTCGCCATGCTGCGCGAGCGGGGGGTGGCGATCGAACCGAAGCCCTTCTCGATCGGCCTGCGCATCGAGCATCCCCAGGCCCTGATCGACCGGGCCCGCTGGGGCGCCTGCGCCGGCCATGCCCGCCTCGGGGCGGCGGAGTACAAGCTGGTGCACCACTGCGCCAACGGCCGCACCGCCTACAGCTTCTGCATGTGCCCCGGCGGCCTGGTGGTGGCGGCCGGCTCCGAGCCGGGTCACGTGGTGACCAACGGCATGAGCCAGCACTCGCGCAACGAGCGCAACGCCAACAGCGGCATCGTGGTCAACGTGGAGCCGGCTGATGTGGCCTCCTACGGGGAGGGCCCGGACGACCCGCTGGCCGGGGTGGCCTTCCAGCGCCACTGGGAGGCTCGCGCTTTCGCGCTGGGCGGTGGAACCTACCGGGCGCCCGCCCAGCGTCTGGCCGACTTTCTCGCGGCCGAGGGTACGACCGCTCCGCCGCAGGGGATTAAGCCCTCCTATGCCCCCGGGGTGGTGCCTGCCGATCTGAGTCTCTGCCTGCCGGAGTACGTGCTGACGGCCCTGCGGGAGGCCCTGCCGGCCTTCGAGCGCCAGCTGCCCGGCTTCGCCCTGGCCGATGCCCTGCTCACCGGGGTCGAGACCCGCACCTCCTCGCCGATCCGCCTGCCCCGCGGCGCCGATCTCCAGAGTGTGAACACGGCCGGGCTCTATCCGGCCGGTGAAGGGGCGGGTTACGCCGGCGGCATCCTCTCGGCCGGCATCGACGGCATCCGGGTGGCCGAGGCCGTGGCGCTCGCCCTGCTCGGAGCCGGCACCGCCTGAGCGCCGCCCGCCCCGCTCAGGCCTGGGCCACGATCCCGCTCCACTGCACCGCCTTCACCTGGTCACGCCGCCAGGAGTGGAACAGCAGCGGCTCCCGCACGGTGCAGAGCGGGCACAGGCTGATCTGCTCCATCTCGAGCCCCTCGTTGCGCAGCTGCCGGAGGGTGGCCAGGCGGATGTCGAGCCGATGGCGACCGGGCTCGGGGTCGGGCTCCAGGGCGCCGGCGGCCCGCAGGGCCTCCAGCCCGGCCGGGCCCGCGGGATCGGCCGGGCCCGCGAGGCTTTCGGCCACCTGCAGCGCCACCGCCTCCTCCACCTGGTAGGCCTCCCCGCTCACGGCCGGCCCCAGCGCGATGCGCAGATCCTCCCGCCGGCTGCCGGCGGCCTCCAGCCGCGCGATGGCCGCCGGCACGATCCGGCCCGCCACGCCACGCCAGCCGGCATGGCAGGCCGCCACCCGTCCGGTGCGCGGATCGGCCAGCAGCACCGGCGTGCAGTCGGCCCCGCACACCCACAGCGACTGGCCGCCGCCGTCGCTCACCACCCCGTCGCCGTCGGGCCAGGGATCGCTGGCGGCGCTCGCCGACAGGACCGCCGCCCCGTGCACCTGGCGGGTGCGATGCACGCTCACCCCGGCACTGAGGTAGCCGGCCAGCTCTTCGGGGCCGCGTCCGCTCCACTGGCGACTGAAGAAGCCGTGCTCGAAGTCGGCCAGGGCATCGGCCTGGAGGTAGTAGCCGCCGTACGTGCCCACCCAGCTCCAGCCGGGCAGGTCGTTGAAGCCCGCATCGGGACGATCGAAGGGGGGATCGACGGCCTGGGCCACGGGCTCCGCTCAGAGTTCGGGGAGGTCGCGCAGCAGCCAGAACCCGTCGAAGCGCTGCGCCTCGGCATCGCTCTGCACGGCGATGAACTGGAGCCCGGCGGCGGCGTCGCGGGCGGCGGCGAAGGCGGCGGCGGCCCCGCCGGCTTCCGCCTCCTCCAGCGTCGCCAGCAGCCAGCGGTCATCGAGGCCCGCCTCCAGCACCAGCGAGCGGCCCTCGATCACCAGACGTGCCGGCTCCAGACCCGCCATCCAGCCGGCGATGGCCAGTGAGCGGCTGCGGCTGAACAGGCGGATGCCCGGCACCGGTGCCTGCGGGTCCGGAGCCTGGGGCAGGGTCATCAGGCCGTCGAAACCGATCTCCCACTCACCGGCCTCGGCCAGGGCCTCCAGGGGCAGCGAGGCCCAGCTCCAGCTGTCGCCCCGCGCCGCCTCGGGCAGGGGCACCGCCACCGGCGTGATCGGCTGGGGGGGTGGCGCCAGCGGCCCGGCCATGTAGCCGGCCTCATTGGGATACACCTCCCGCTCCCGTTGCCGCAGCCACTCGAGCAGGGCGTAGCAGCGGCGGCTGGGCACCACCTCCAGCCCCAGGGCTTCGCCGGCCCGCTGCACCATGGTGCGCATCGAGGGGCGCCAGCAGCGCAGGCGCCGCGGCGGCGCGAAGCCCTCGGCGGCGGCCGCCGCCAGGGCCTCGCTCAGCGCCCCCTGCAGCCACACCGAGTTCACGCTGGAGGCCGGGCAGGCCTGGATCCAACGGAACGCGGGGCTCCCCTGAGGCGCCAGGGAGGGCGTGGAGCAGATCAGCAGCTCCCAGCGTTTCTTGCCGTCCTCCTCCAGCACCGGGCGGGAGAAGTAGTCGAGTTCCCAGTCGGCCGTGCGTCCGGCGGTGGCGGTGGCGCTCATCCGGCGGCCTGCTCCTGCTGGCGCAGGGAGGCGCGGGCCCGGTTGGCCCGCTCGCCGGCCTCGGCCATCACCGTGTCCTTGGCGATCAGCAGCTCACCGGGCTGCCCCTCCAGCAGGGCGGTGTTCAGGGCGATCCGGCCGCGGGCAGGATCGAGCTCGGTGATCACGGCCCGCACCCGGTCGCCCTGGTCGAACACCTCGCGCAGATCCCGCAGCTGCCCCCCGGTGATCGACGACTGGTGCAGCAGGCCGCTCACGCCACCCAGGTCGACGAAGAAGCCGTAGGGCTTCACCGACACCACCTGCCCCTCCACCAGCTGGCCCACTTCCAGTTGAGCGAAGCGGCTGGCCGTGGCGGCGCGCTTCTCCGAGAGCACCAGCTTGCGGGTTTCGGGGTTCACCTCCAGGAAGGCCACCCCGAGCGTCTTGCCCACCAGCGCCTCGTGGTTCTCGCCGTCCTGCAGCTGGGAGCGGGGGATGAATCCCCGCAGACCCTCCAGATCGCAGGTGACGCCACCGCGGTTGAAGCCGTTGACCTTCGTCTGCACCACGGTGCCCGCCTTCTCCAGCTGGCGCACCTTCTCCCAGCTCTGGCGGAGGGCCAGCGCCCGGGCGCTCACGGTCACCATGCCGTCGGCGTTCTGCTCGCGGGTCACCAGCACCTCGATCGCCATCCCCTTGGGGAAGCGCTCCTTGAGGTTGGTGATCACCCCCAGGCCCGCCTCCTTCTTGGGCATGAAGCCCGGCGCCTTGCCGCCGATGTCGACATAGACCCCGTCACTCTCGAGCCCCACCACCACGCCGCTCACCACCTCACCGGTGGCGCCCACCGGCTCGTTCTCGTCGAGGGCGGCCAGGAAGGCCTCCTCGTCGAAGTCGAAGTCATCGACGGTGCGGCCGGGGGCGGCGGGCGGCGAGCCGGCCGGAGCCTGTCGCTCGGCACGGGGGCCGCCGGAACGACCCGCTCGGGCCGGGCCGGAGCGCCGCGGGTCGGGGCCCAGCAGGTCGGCCATGGTCAGACCCTCGAGGCTGGCCGTCTCGAACAGGTCCTCGTCGGAGCGGGAGGGTGCCGCAGCCGTCGGGGCCGGGGCCGGGCGGCTCGGGGCGCTGGGAGCGGCCGCCACCGGCGGACTCGGTTCGGCCTCGGGTTCCGCCTCCACGTCCTTGCGGCTGATGTGCAGCACCTGGGGCGGCTTGCGCAACGGCGGTGTGGCCTGGGGCCGCGCTCCGGCGGGAGGAACGGGACGCTGCGATCCGGCCATGGCCCAGACGGGAAGGGGTAGCACCACACTGTAAGGAGCGTGACGGAGCCCCATGGCGTCGGGCCATTCCCATGCCCTCGAGACCCTGACCTGGCCGGAGCTGCGCACGGCCGCGGCCCGCCCCGGCAGCACGGTGGTGTGGCCCATCGGGGCCATGGAGCAGCACGGACCCCATCTGCCGCTCGGCACCGACGCCCTGTTCGCGGACCGGGTGCTCGCCGCGGTGCTGCAGCGGCTCGGCCCCGAGCTGCCGGTGTGGCGCCTGCCCGTGTTCAGCCTCGGCTTCTCACCCGAGCACGCCGCCTTCCCCGGCACCCTCACCCTGCCCGCCGAGGTGCTCCTGTCGGTGGTGATGGCGGTGGGGCGCGACCTGGCCGCGGCCGGCTTCCAGCGACTGGTGCTGTTCAACGGCCACGGTGGGCAGATCGCCCTGCTGCAGGTGGCTGCCCGCCAGCTGCGGGCGGCCCGGCCCCAGCTGGCGGTGCTCCCCTGCTTCCTCTGGAGCGGCCCCGAGGGTGTGGCCTCCCTGATCCCCGAACCCGAACGCAGCGAGGGGCTCCACGCCGGCCTGGCGGAGACCAGCCTGATGCTGCACCTGGCCCCGGAGCTGGTGGGACCGGAGCGCCCCCGCGACGGCGTGCTGTCCCAGCCGCCCCCCCGGGGCTGGTCGCTGGAGGGGGCGGTGCCCGACGCCTGGCTCACCAGCGATCTCTCCGCCTCCGGCGTGGTGGGCGATGCCCGCGCTGCCGATGCGGCGCTCGGCGAGGCGCTGTTCGAACGGCTGGTGAGCGGCTGGACCCAGCTGCTCGGGGATCTGCTGGCGGGTTCCTGGCCGCCGCGGGGCTGAACCGTTTTCGCCGGAGATGGTTACAGTCGCCCTTAACGACCATCCGCAGCGTCCGTCATGCCCACCCTCGACAACTCCGTGGCTCCGGTGGCGAGCGTGACACCGGCCTCCACCGTCGAGAGCGGCGAGGAATCGGGCCTGGCCCTGCCGGATTTCAGCTCCTCCGCCTACAAGGACGCCTACAGCCGCATCAATGCGATCGTGATCGAGGGTGAGCAGGAAGCCCACGACAACTACATCGCCCTCGGCACCCTGCTGCCCGGCCAGGCCGATGAGCTGGCCAAGCTGGCCCGCATGGAGCTCAAGCACATGAAGGGTTTCACCGCCTGTGCCAACAATCTGGGCGTCACCGCCGACATGGCCTTCGCCAAGGAGTTCTTCGCTCCACTGCATGGCAACTTCCAGGCGGCTCTGGCCGAGGGCAAGGTCGTCACCTGTCTGCTGATCCAGGCGATCCTGATCGAGGCCTTCGCCATCTCGGCCTATCACATCTATATCCCGGTGGCTGATCCCTTCGCCCGCAAGATCACCGAAGGCGTGGTGAAGGACGAATACACCCACCTCAACTACGGCCAGGAATGGCTCAAGGCCAACCTGGAATCCTCCCGCGCCGAACTCGAGCAGGCCAACCGCGAGAACCTGCCCCTGGTGCGTCGCATGCTCGAACAGGTGGCCGGTGATGCCGCCGTGCTGCACATGGACCAGGAAGACCTGATGGCCGATTTCATGACCTCCTACCAGGAAGTGCTCATCGACATCGGCTTCAGCTCACGGGAGATCGCCCGCATGGCCACGGCGGCCCTGCTCGGCTGAGCGCCAGGCCCGCCACGGGCGCAGACGGCCGGTCGGCCCCATCGGCCCGTGGCAAGATGTGTCGCCGGCGACAACCGGCTTCGTTCTGCCCCTGTCTGCCTGCATGTTCGGCCTGATCGGTCACGCCACCAGCCTCGAGGAGGCGCGGAGCACGGCGCTCAACCTCGGTTATCCCGAGTACGCCGAGGGCGACTTCGACATGTGGTGCGTGGCGCCGCCCCAGCTGGTCGAAACGGTGTCGGTCACCAGCCTCACCGGCCAGGTGATCGAGGGTGCCTACATCGACTCGGTGTTCGTGCCGGAGATGCTGAGCCGCTTCAAGACGGCCCGCCGCAAGGTGCTGAGCGCCATGGAACTGGCCCAGAAGAGCGGCATCAGCATCACCGCCCTGGGTGGGTTCACCTCGATCATCTTCGAGAACTTCAACCTGCTCAAGGAGCAGCAGATCCGCAGCACCACCCTCGACTGGGAGCGTTTCACCACGGGCAACACCCACACCGCCTGGGTGATCTGCCAGCAGGTGGAGCGCAACGCCCCGCTCCTCGGCATCGACCTCAGCCGGGCCCGGGTGGCGGTGGTGGGCGCCACCGGTGACATCGGCAGCGCCGTCTGCCGCTGGCTCAAGGAACGCACCGGCGTGGCCGAACTCCTGTTGGTGGCCCGTCAGCAGCAGCGTCTGCTCGACCTCCAGGGCGAGCTCGGCGGCGGCCGCATCCGCCCCCTGGAGGAGGCCCTGCCGGAGGCCGATGTGGTGGTGTGGGTGGCCAGCCTGCCCCAGGGCCTCACCATCGAGCGGGAAAGCCTCCGCCAGCCCTGTCTGATGATCGACGGCGGCTACCCCAAGAACCTCGACACCAAGGTGGCCGGCGATGGGGTTCATGTGCTCAAGGGCGGCATCGTGGAGTTCTGGCAGGACATCGGCTGGCAGATCATGGAGGTCGCCGAGATGGACCATCCGCAGCGCCAGCTGTTCGCCTGCTTCGCCGAGGCGATGCTGCTGGAGTTCGAGCAGATCCACACCAACTTCAGCTGGGGGCGCAACAACATCACCCTCGAGGCGATGGAGCGGATCGGTGCGGCCTCCCTGCGGCATGGCTTCCAGGCCCTGGGGCTGAATCCCGCCCGTCTCGGCCAGCTCGCCGCCGCCTGACCCCCCCGCTGCGAACCCTTCCCACGCCCATCCTCCCCATGGCCCGCCGACCCCTGCTCGAGTTCGAGAAACCCCTGGTGGAGCTCGAGGAGCAGATCGAGCAGATCCGCCAGCTGGCCAAGGATTCCGAGGTCGACGTCAGCCAGCAGCTGCTGCAGCTCGAAACCCTGGCGGCCCGCCGCCGCGAGGAGATCTTCGAGGCCCTCACCCCGGCCCAGAAGATCCAGGTGGCCCGCCATCCGCAGCGGCCCAGCACGCTGGATTACATCCAGGTGATCACGGAGGAGTGGTTCGAGCTCCACGGCGATCGCCGCGGTTCCGATGACCAGGCCCTGGTGGGCGGCGTGGGCCGGATCGGCGATCAGGGGGTGGTGCTGCTCGGTCACCAGAAGGGCCGCGACACCAAGGAGAACGTGGCCCGCAACTTCGGCATGGCCTCACCGGGCGGCTATCGCAAGGCCATGCGGCTGATGGAACACGCCGACCGCTTCCGCCTGCCGATCCTCACCTTCATCGACACCCCCGGTGCCTATGCCGGGGTGCTGGCGGAGGAGCAGGGCCAGGGCGAGGCGATCGCGGTGAACCTGCGTGAGATGTTCCGTCTGCGGGTGCCGGTGATCGCCACCGTGATCGGTGAGGGCGGTTCCGGCGGGGCCCTGGGGATCGGTGTGGCCGACCGGCTGCTCATGTTCGAGCACAGCGTCTACACCGTGGCCAGCCCCGAGGCCTGCGCCTCGATCCTCTGGCGCGACGCCGCCAAGGCCCCGGTGGCCGCCGCCGCCCTGCGGATCACCGCCGCCGATCTGCTCCAGCTCGGGGTGATCGACGCGGTGCTGCCGGAGCCCTCCGGCGGCAATCACTGGGCTCCGCTCCAGGCGGCCGAGCAGCTGCGCCAGGCCCTCTGCCATCACCTGCAGGAGTTGCAGGCTCTCTCCGAGCGCGACCTGCTGGAGCAGCGCTACGCCAAGTTCCGTCGCATGGGCCGCTTCCTCGAGGCTGGAGCCACGGATTCCACCTTCAGCTCTTAAGGTCTGTTTCGTCTCACGAACCGTTTGCCTTCCGTTCTGATCACCGGTGCCTCCCGGGGTATCGGTGAGGCCACGGCCGATCGCTTCGCCGCCGCCGGCTGGGATCTCCTGCTGATGGCCCGCACCAGGGCCGATCTCGAGCAGGTGGCAGCCCGGGCCCGGGCCCTCGGGCGCACCGTCCACACGGCCGTCGCCGACTTCAGCGACTCCGGCGCCATCGCGCCAGCCGTGGAACGTCTGCTCGCCGAGGGTCCGGTGCCTGACGTGGTGATCAACAACGCCGGTGCCGCCTACACCGGTCCGCTCGCGGAGATGGATCCGCAGGTCTGGCAGTGGCTGTTCCAGCTCAACCTCACCAGCGTGTTCCAGGTCACCCAGTGCCTGTTGCCGGCGCTGCGCCAGGCCGGCGGCGGTCTCATCGTCAACATCAGCAGCCACGCCGCCCGCAACGCCTTCCCCGACTGGGGGGCCTACTGCGCCAGCAAGGCGGCCCTGGAATCGTTCAGCCGCTGCCTGGCCGTGGAGGAACGTCCCCACGGCATCCGCGTCAGCACCCTCACCCTCGGGGCGGTGGATACACCCCTCTGGGTGACGGAAACCGTCCACAGCAGCTTCGATCGCCGTGCCATGCTTGAGCCTCAACAAGCCGCGGAAGCCCTGCTGTTTCTGGCCCAGCAGCCTCCGTCCCAGGTGGTCGAAGATCTGACCCTTATGCCCGCCTCCGGCGCTTTCTGAGTCATCCATGACCTCCACACTGCCCTCCAGTCCGCTCTCCCGTGGGATCGCTCCGGAAGCCGGCCCAGCTCCAGTCAGCCGTCGGATCCGGGAACGCCTCCAGGATGCGGGGGTGTCCTTCTTCGCCAACGACAACGTGGCGGAGTACCTCCAGGACGGTGAGCTCGAGCAACTCGAGATCGAGGTGGCCGGCAAGGTGCGCGAGATGCTGCGCAGCCTCGTGATCGACATCGACAACGACCACAACACCGAGGAAACGGCCGAGCGCGTCGCCCGGATGTACCTCCATGAGGTGTTCAAGGGCCGCTATCACAAGCAGCCGAAGATCGCGAGCTTCCCCAACGTCAAGAAGCTCGACGAGATCTACACGGTGGGGCCCATCAGCGTGCGTTCCGCCTGCTCCCACCACCTGGTGCCCATCCTCGGCAACTGCTGGATCGGCATCAAGCCCGGCGAGCGGGTGATCGGCCTCTCCAAGTTCGCCCGCGTCGCCGACTGGGTGTTCTCCCGCCCCCACATCCAGGAAGAGGCGGTGATGATCCTGGCCGACGAGATCGAGCGGCTCTGCGAACCCCAGGGTCTGGCGATCCTGGTGAAGGCCCAGCACTACTGCATGAAGTGGCGCGGTGTGAAGGAACCGCAGACCAGCATGGTGAACTCGGTGGTGCGTGGTGATTTCCGCCACGACCCCAGCCTCAAGCAGGAGTTCTTCGAGCTGGTGAAGCAACAGGAGGCCGTGCTCAGCACCTGAGCGGGGGCGGGCTTCACCCGTCGGTGAACGCGGGCCCCTTCACGGCCCGCACCAGGTCTTCCACCAGGGCCAGATCCTTCTCTCCGGGTGAGTGCTCCACCCCGCTGGAGGCATCCAGTCCATCGGGGGAAACGCGTTCCAGCACACGGGCCACCCCCTGCGGCCGGATTCCCCCGGCCAGCCACCAGGGCAGCTCCGGCCGGAATCCCTCCAGCCATTCGCTCGGGATGCGGTGTCCCGTGCCCCCCAGCTGGTCCGGCACCCAGGCATCGACCAGCAGGGCGTCCACCACTTCCGTGTACTGGCGGGCCCGTTCCAGATCCGCCGGCCGGCGGATCCGCAGCGCCTTCCAGATCTCCAGCCCCCCGCCCAGGCGCCGGCGCAGATCGGCGCACTGCTGCGGCGTTTCCTGGCCGTGCAGCTGCAGCACCGTGTGGCCGCTGTCCGCGGTGAGTTCCGCCAGCTCCGCCTCCGGCGGATCCGCCACCACCAGCACCCCGCGGCAGGAGGGGCGCGCCGCGGCCACCGCCGCGAACAGGGCCGGCCTGGCGGCTGGCTCCAGCCAGCGGGGGGAGCCGGGCACGGCGATCACCCCGATGGCATCGGCGCCCAGGCGCGCCACCTCGGCCGCCTGCTCCGGCCGGCGCAGGCCGCAGATCTTCAGCAGCGGCGTGATCACGACGGAGCCCGGGGTCGCCCCTTTCTAGGATTGGCCCTCACGTCCCCGGGCCCCCTGGCCGGGGCACCGCCGGAACAGCACCCGTGGGCGAGGGTTGGCAGCTCTGCAAGATCGGCGGGATACCGCTGCGGATCCATCCCAGCTGGTTCGTGATCCTGGTGCTGGCCACGCTCGGATTCCAGCAGCAGTACGCCATCCAGCTGGCCGCCAGGGCCTCGGAGGGCAGCCTGTGGCTGCTCGCCCTGGCCACGGCCCTGCTGCTGTTCGTGTCGGTGCTGCTGCACGAACTGGGCCATTCGCTGGTGGCGATCGCCCATGGGGTGCAGGTGCGCAGCATCACGCTCTTCCTGCTGGGGGGTGTGGCCAGCGTGGAGCGCGAGTGCAGCACCGCCCGCGGGGCTCTTCTGGTGGCCGCCGCCGGGCCCATGGTGAGCCTGCTGCTGGCGCTGCTGCTGCTCTCGGGCACCCATGCCGTGAGCCACGTGTCGCCGCTGCTCGGGGCGATGGTGGGTCAGCTCGGTGCGCTCAACCTGATCCTGGGGCTGTTCAATCTCCTGCCGGGTCTGCCGCTCGATGGCGGCCTGATCGTGAAGGCGATGGTGTGGCAGTGGACCGGCAGCCAGCGCAAGGGGATCCAGGTGGCGGCCGGCATGGGCCGCTTCCTCTCGCTGATGGCCGTGGGCCTCGGCACCCTCCTGCTGCTGCGGGGTGGGGGCTTCGGGGCCTTCTGGCTGATCCTGCTGGGTTGGTTCGGCCTGGGGGCCGCCCGCAACCAGCTGCAGCTGCTGGCCCTGCAGCAGGCGCTCCGCGACCTGAAGGTGCGTGACGCCAGCCGCCGCCGGTTCCGCGTGCTCGAGGCCGACACCAGCCTGCGCGAGCTGAGCCGGATCCGTGGCGATGAGGCCAAGGGGCCTCCCGACTGGGTCCTGGTGTGTGACCGGGGCCGCTGGAAGGGCTTCATCGATGACGAACCGCTCAACCTGCTGCCGGTGCAGCGCTGGGAGACGGAACGGCTGGGCGATCACCTCAGGCCGCTCACGGATCTGCCCTCGATCGAGGAGGAGGCGCCGCTCTGGCGAGCCGCCCTGCAGCTCGATGAACCCGATGTGAGCCGGGTGCTGGTGCTCGGTCCCACCGGTCTGCCGGTCGGCACGATCGAGCGCCCCGAACTCTCGGAGGCCGTGCTGGCCCGGCTGGGCCTCAAGCTGCCGCCCTCCCTGCTGGAGTCGGCCCGTCGCCAGGGCGGCTACCCCCTCGGTCTGGCGCTGGGCCAGGTGGCGCGAGGCATCGCCAACAACTCGGCCCCCTAGGCCGGCTCGGCGAGGTAGCGGTCGCGCCGAGCCCCGATCGCGGCCCACTCCTCGCTCCCCAGTGGCCGCTCCCACAGCTGCCCCCCGCAGAGGTGGTGCTCGGCTGCCGTGCGCAAGGCCCCCTCCAGTGCCTTCCCTTCCAGAGGCAGCGGCTCCAGCTCGGGCGGTGCGGCCCCGAACAGCTCCCGCCACAGCTCCACGGGAGGGGTGAGCAGCAGGCTGCCGTGCTGGAGCAGATGGCCACGCCGCCAGAGCTGGGCGCTGCCGATCCGTTTGCCCTCCCCGCCCCCCACCAGGCCCTCCACCAGATCGGCCGCCGTGCTGCTGGCGAAGCAGCTCCCCCGCTCGCGGCCGGCCCGGGCCTGGCCGTAGCGGAGCGGTCGCCCCATGGCGGCCCAGGCCTGGCACAGCCACTCACTGGCCTGCCGGTAGGCGGTGCGGCGATCGGCCGGCGGGTGGGGCCACAGCAGGGCATAGGTGAGGCAGCCGGCGTGGAGCACGGCTCGACCGCCGCTGGGGCGCCGCACCAGGGCGATCCGCCGCTGGGCGAGGGCCTCCCGCCAGGTCAGAGCCAGTTCCCGCTGGTGGAAGCCCAGCGACAGGGTGGGCCTCGCCCAGCGGTAGAGCCGCAGCACCGGGCCGCTGCGTCCGGCCACCACCTCATCCAGCAGCCATTCATCGATGGCCATCTGCCAGCCGCCGTCGAGAACGAGCGGCGGAATCCAGCGCCATTCGCGGCTCGTGGCCTCCGTTGGCGAGGATTCGGCAGCGACCACCGGGGAATCCCGCGCACCGGACCATGCTCGCCGACCTGCTGCCCCTGCTGCCCCTGCTTCCCCTCGGCCTGCTGGCCGGCATCCTGTCCGGCCTGCTCGGGATCGGAGGGGGACTGCTCTTCTCCCCCATGCTCCTGCTGGTGGGGCTGCCGCCCCACCAGGCTCTGGCCACCAGCACCGTGGCGATCGTGCCCACCACCCTGGGGGGCGTCTGGTCGCACTGGCGTCAGGGCACCCTGCCGCTGGGCCCGTCGTTCTGCATCGGCGCCAGCGCGCTGGTCAGCGGGCTGCTGTTCAGCCGGGTGGGTGAATGGCTGAGCGGAGGGCAGCTGCTGGCGATCCAGGCCGGGATGTACCTGCTGCTCACCTGCACGATCGCCCCGAACCGGGAGCTGCCTTCCGAGCCGGGCGTGGCGCGGCCCTGGCCCCTGGCCGGGCTCGGGGCGGTGGGTGGAGTCGCGGGCTTCGCCGGCGGCCTGCTGGGCGTGGGGGGCGGCCTGCTGATGGTGCCGCTGATGGTGCGGGGGCTGTCACTGCCGATCCGAGGGGCGATCCGGCTCAGCACCTTTGCGGTGCTCTGCTCCGCCTCCACCGCCTCCGTGGAATTCCTCGGCAGCGGCCGGGCCCGGGGGCTGATGGCCCTGCTGCTGGGGGCCACGGCGGCGGTCGCGGCCCGCTGGTCGGCGGCGCGGCTCGAGCGGGTGAGCGAGGCCCTGCTGGTGCGGCTGCTGCGGCTGGTCACGGGCCTGCTGGCCTTCGACAGCGGCCGGCGCGCCCTCGCCCTGCTGCTCGCCGGGTGAGGCCGGTCGGGACGGCGGCGGCTCAGGGCTCGGGGATCGCCTGCCAGAAGCCCTCGTCGAGTTCGAAGCCGAGCACGGCCGCCATCTGCGCCAGGCTGCCGCGGCAGCGCACGCCCCGGCTCCGGCTCCAGTCATCGAGCAGGAACAGGCGGTGGGTGATCCACAGTTCCAGGCTCTCGGGCGCGAAGCGGATCCCCTCGTTGCGCTGGAAGCCGTGGGGAAGGAGCATCGCCACATGGCGGCAGAGCTGGCCGCTGCTTCGATCCAGCAGCAGCGGCAGCCAGGGATGGAGGGCGTCGGCCCGCAGGCTCCAGAGCCGCACGTCCGGCAGTTCGGACAGCTCACGGGGATCCTCGGGCTGGCGTGGCCACGCGAACTCGAGGCTCAGCTGACCTCCCCGCTCCAGCAGGGCGGCCGGCTCGAGCGCGGCCAGGGGCTGGAGGGGGGTGAGATCGAGGGCTCGGATCTGGGCTTCGCCGAGGGTGATGCTGAACGGGGAGGAGGCCATCAAGAGCTGTGACAGCCCGCGGGCCCGTGCGGGCCGTGGGCGGGATGGAGCCGAACAATGGTGGCGACATCCGTCTGTCGTCGCCGATCATGGTCACAACACTCAGCCAGGCCGAGGTGCTGATTGCCCTGGTGGTCGCTGCCCACGCCGGTGTGCTCGCCGTGCGCCTCTGCGTCAGTCTTTACCGCGCCTGAGCCCTGCGGAGCCCTTGGCAGGCCCGGATCCAACTGCTAGAAGCGGGCCATTCCAGTCGTTCCTCACCTTGGCCGTCGCCCAGCCGCTCCGCTCCCGTTCCGCCGGCCCTTCCCACGCCCCGGCCCGCAGCGTCGGGCCCGCGAGCCGGGGGGGGCCTGGACCCCGCTCCCGCTCCATCGAGGGTTCGCGGGCAGTGGAGGTGCCCAACCTGGTCACCTCCTCCCCCGAGCGCCAGGAGCTGCTCTGCAGCGTCATCGGCCTCGGGGTGAAGCTCGGGCTCACTCTGCTCGCCGGCGTGAGCCTCACCAACCTGGCCGGCGCCTACCAGCAACGCCTCGATCGCCACGGTGAACTCAGTGCCATTCTCGACATCGAGAAGGCCAAGCTTCGCAAGGCTCAGGATCGTTTCGATCAGCTCTTTGCCACCGATGGCGAGCAGCGATTGATCCGCGAACAGCAACAGTGGATCGCACCGGACCGGCTGCGGGTCGTGTGGGCCCAGCCGGCCGGATCCGAGCGTCCCTCCCCTGTCGGATCCCCTACGGCCGCCCTGGCGTCCGCTCGCTGATCCTTGCGGTTCACCCTGATGATCCGTCCGCATCATTTTCAGCGCTGGTGATGTCGCCGAGGCGCGACATTTCCATCTGTTGATTCTTGGCCACCGAAGCCGGAAGAGCTCTCGGTCCTGTTCTTAAGTTGGGACGCCCCGAACCGACGCGCCACAATGGCGTCCGCGCTCAACTCCGCCCCCTCCACGCCGGGTTCCCGTCCCGGGGTGCCGGGCACCGTGCTGATCACCGGAGCGTCCTCCGGTGTCGGCCTCCACGCCAGCAAGGCCCTGGCCGATCGGGGATGGCATGTGGTCATGGCCTGCCGCGATACCGAGAAGGCCCGGCGGGCCGCGGATGCCCTGGGCATTCCCGCCGCCAGCCTCACCCACCTGCAGGTGGATCTGGGCGATCTCGACAGCGTCCGCCGGCTGGTGAACGACTTCCATGCCACCGGCCGGCCGCTCGATGCCCTGGTGTGCAACGCGGCCGTGTACAAGCCGCGGCTGAAGCAGCCCGAGCGCTCGCCCCAGGGCTATGAGCTCTCGATGGCCACCAACCACTTCGGCCATTTCCTGCTGGTTCACCTGCTGCTCGATGATCTGAAGCGCTCGACGCACCCCTCGCGGCGCCTGGTGATCCTCGGCACCGTCACCGCCAACTCCAAGGAGCTGGGCGGCAAGATCCCGATTCCGGCCCCCGCTGATCTGGGTGATCTCTCGGGTTTCGCGGCCGGGTTCAAGGCGCCGATCAGCATGGCCAGCGGCAAGGCCTTCAAGCCCGGCAAGGCCTACAAGGACAGCAAGCTCTGCAACATGATCACCACCCAGGAGCTGCACCGCCGCCTTCACGACAGCACCGGGATCGTGTTCACCTCGCTCTATCCGGGCTGCGTGGCCGACACGCCCCTGTTCCGCGACACCCCGAAGGCGTTCCAGACGATCTTCCCCTGGTTCCAGAAGACCATCACCGGTGGCTACGTCAGCCAGGAACTCTCCGGTGAGCGGGTGGCCCAGGTCGTGGCCGATCCGGAGTTCGCCGTCTCGGGGGTGCACTGGAGCTGGGGCAACCGGCAGAAGAAGGGTGGCCGTCAGTTCAGCCAGGAGCTCTCCGACAAGGCCAGCAATCCCGCCACCGCCGAGCGGATGTGGGATCTCTCCATGAAGCTCGTGGGGCTGGCCTGAGCCAGCCGCCGGTGGCGCTGCTAGCAAGCGGTCAGTCTTTCTCCGAGGAGTCCCATGTCCCGTGCCCTGCGCTGGGCGCTTGCGCTGGTGGTGGCGGCGGCGCTGGTGGGCGCCGCCATCCTGCTGGTTCCCTTCGCCGACTGGCTGCCCGGCGGCACCGTCGCCGACGTCCCCGCCCGGGAGGTGGTGAACGGCTCGGCCTTCAACCGCCTCTTCCCGGCGCCCGAGGCCGGCCAGCAGCTCGTCTTCACCCAGGAGAAGCGGGGGTTCAGCGAAGCCAGGCTCAGGCAGGCCGACGCCGTGATCGCTCTGCTGGCCGTGTCGGACACCATCACCGCACCGGAGGCGAAGACCAAGTTCCTGGCCGCCGATGATCGGCTCAAGGGCTGGCCCCTGGTGGAGCAGGGCAGCCAGGCCAGCGCCCTGCTGGTGGCCGACCGCTTCCAGGTGAAGGTGATCGGCCAGGGCACCGGGCTCGACCCGCAGCAGCGCCATGAACTGCTGGAGGCGTTCGACCTGCCGGCCCTGGCCACCCTGGCTCCGGGCAGGCAGGCCAGGGCGGCGCTGCCTGAGGGTCAGCGCGCCGGCAGTCCGTCCGTTCCCGTCCTGGAGCCCGCCGCATGAGCCGCACCGTTCTCGAGCGCCTCGAGCGCCTG
Organism: Mesorhizobium carmichaelinearum; assembly: GCA_943368365.1. Taxonomy (GTDB): domain Bacteria; phylum Cyanobacteriota; class Cyanobacteriia; order PCC-6307; family Cyanobiaceae; genus CALRKZ02. The sequence goes on along the minus strand of CALRKZ020000001.1, from coordinate 124,064 downwards.
CCCCGCCGCGATCTCACCGTTCTGGCCCTCAAGGGCATCGCCACCCTGGTGCCGGGTGGCTGGCACAATCTCACCAGCGCCGACGAGCTGATCGCCGAGGTGCTGGGCAGCCGGGATCCGGACCTCATCCGCCAGGTGCGGGAGCGGGCCGACCTGCTCAGCCGCGCCCGGCACGAGGGTTACGGCCGGGCCCTGAGCCTCTATGACGCCGTGAACCGCTCCCAGCACGCCACCGGGGGACTGCGGGTGCTGGCCAATGTGACGGCGGGCATTCCCCTGCTCAAGCGGATCGCGAGCGTGACCCCGCCCAGCGACACGCTGCAGGCGGTGGATCTGAGCCTGAAGGTGGCGGCCGAGATGCTGGCCTTCACCCAGGTGAACGGCCTGCCTGGCGACAGCTTCGCCGACTTCGCCGCCGCCCTGGCCGAGTACGGCGGGGAGGCCCGGGTGCGGATGGCGGCGCTGATCTGCTTCGACGCCCTGCTGCCCCTCGGTGATCAGGCGCTGCAGCGGCTCGATGGCCTGCTCGGGAAGGTCTCCGCCGGCGACCTGCGCCGCCTGCCGGCCTACGAGCGCATGGCGGGGCTGATCCCCGGCCACGGGGATGCGGCCCATCTGGGCTTCCTGCGGCGCGGGGTGGAGCAGTGGAGCGGCTGGGCCGGCGGCTTCATCGGTCAGCTGGGGCTCACCGGCCAGCGGGCCGTGCAGGCGCTGGAGGGCAGCCTCGGCCCCTGGCAGGGCCGGATGGACCAGCTGGCCGCCTTCCTCGATGCCTTCACCGACACCTACGCCCACACCGGCGTGCAGGCGGTGGCCCGGCGGCTGGTGGAGCGGGCGGCGGCCGAGATCTGAGCCGCAGCCGGCCCGTAGGATCGCCCCCATTCTCGGCCTCGCCCATGCCCCTGCGGACCCTGGCGCAGCGTGTCGTCCGGCGGCTGCGGCGGCTGGGGGAGCCGGCCGAGGCACCCCGGGCCGGCTATGCCGAGGGCCGGCTCAGCCTGCCCCGCATCGAGATGCTCCCCGACGAGGAACTCGAGCGGCTCAACCGGCTGCTGCCCTGGAGTGCCTTCATCGTGGACGGGAAGGGCCGTCGCTTCGGCAACTGGTACAGCCCCAGCAAGCGAAACCAACCCAATCCCATCCCCGATCCCCGCATCGTGGAACTCGACCGCCGCAGCCCCCTGGCCGGCTGTCACGTGCTCGAACTCGGCTGCTTCGAAGGGATCCACACCGCCGCCCTGTGCGAACGGGCCGAGCGGGTCACGGCCGTGGACGGCCGGATCGAGAACGTGGCCAAGACCCTGGTGCGCTGCGGCCTGCTGGGGCACCACCCGGACTGTTTTCACTGGGATGTGGAGACCTCCATCCCGTCGGCCCTGCCGGCGGAATGGGATGTGCTCCACCACGTGGGGGTGCTTTATCACCTGGCGGAGCCCGTGGAGCATCTGCAGCGCCTGCTGCCCCGCATCCGGCGGGCCGTGCTGCTCGACACCCACGTCGCCACCCCGGCCGACCAGTTGCTGGACGGCGAGGCGGCGGGTTTCGCCTACCGCTACCGCCACTGGGAGGAGAGCACCCGGGCGAATCCGTTCGCCGGACTGCGCAGCCACGCCCGCTGGCTGCTCGAATCCGACCTGGAGAGGATCTTCGCCGACCACGGCTTCAGCCGGGTGGAGGTCGCCGAGCGCCGCGACGAGCGCAACGGCGCCAGGATCTGCCTCTACGCCGTGCGCCAGGCCTGAGGCCAAAGCGCCTGCGGCGAACGGGTTCAGTCGAAGCCCAGCAGATCGAAGATCTCGCGGTCCTTGAGCGATTCGGCCTCCAGCGGCTCCACGGTCTCGAGCATGCGCTGGGCCAGGTTGAGATACTCCCGCTGCACGGCCTCCACCTCAGGGGTGGCCTCCATCTCGAAGATCGTGCATTTCTTCAGGCGTGAGCGACGGATCGCATCGAGATCGGGGAAGTGCGCCATGGTGCGCATGCCCACGCGATCGTTGAAGCGATCGATCTGGTCGGTGTCCTTGCTGCGGTTCGCCACCACGCCACCCAGCCGCACCTTGTAGTTCTTCGCCTTGGCCTGGATCGCGGCGATGATCCGGTTCATCGCGAAGATCGAGTCGAAGTCGTTCGCCGTCACGATCAGGCAGTAGTGGGCGTGCTGCAGCGGCGCGGCGAAACCCCCGCACACCACATCACCCAGCACATCGAAGATCACCACGTCGGTGTCTTCCAGCAGGTGATGTTCCTTCAGCAGCTTCACCGTCTGCCCGGTGACGTAGCCACCGCAGCCGGTGCCGGCCGGCGGCCCACCCGATTCCACGCACATCACGCCATTGAAGCCCTCGAAGACGAAGTCTTCGGGTCGCAGTTCCTCGGTGTGGAAGTCCACCGTCTCGAGGATATCGATCACCGTGGGCACCATCTGCTTGGTGAGCGTGAAGGTGCTGTCGTGCTTGGGATCGCAGCCGATCTGCAGCACCCGCTTGCCGAGTTTGGAGAAGGCGGCCGAGAGGTTGGAGGAGGTGGTGGACTTGCCGATGCCGCCCTTCCCGTACACGGCGATCACCAGGGCCCCCTCCTCGATCTTCATGCCGGGGTCCTGATGCACCTGCAGGCTCCCTTCGCCATCCTCGCGGCGGCGAGGGGCGGCGGCAGCGACATCGCTCTGGTGCTTGGGCGGCAGGGTGGTGGTCATGGGGAGTGGGGGTGCCGGGGGTGCTTGATGCGGAGCGGCCTTACGGCCATCCAAGTGCAGCAGGGAGCAGGAATCGGGTTGGGCGCGTAAACCGCAACATCGAGCGGGGCAAGGTGTGGGATTGCCGATGCAGTCCAGCTGGCATCGATTGGGGCCGGCCGGGTGATCCCCGGCCGGCGGATCCGTTCAGCGGCTGAAGTGGGCCTTGGCCTCGTAGAGCGTCTCCTCGGTGATCTCGAGCACGCCCCGCTCCTGGGCATAGAGCTCGGTGTTGCGGCGCACCTTGCCGCGCACGAAGAAGGGGATGCGGGAGAGCTCCGCTTCCCCGGCGGCAGTCCAGGCCAGGCTCAGCTGGGCTGCCGGCAGCGCCGACTCGGCCGGTATGGCCTCGTGCGATTCCGCCGCCGCCGAAGTGGGGGCCGGTGTGGGTGCTGACGCTCCTTCGAGATGGCTGAGGTGGCCCTCCACGAATTCGAAGTCGTGGCGGAACATGCCGATCAGATGCTCCTCCAGCCCCATCATCAGCGGGTGGACCCAGGCATCGAAGATCACGTTCGCCCCCTCCCAGCCCATCTGGGGCGAGTAGCGGGCCGGCACGTCCTGCACGTGCAGCGGCGTGCTGATCACGGCGCAGGGAATCCCCAGCCGCTTGGCGCTGTGCCGCTCCATCTGGGTGCCCAGCACCAGCTCCGGCGCCGCCTCCGCCATCGCCTGCTCCACCGCCAGGTAGTCGTCGCAGATCAGCGCCTCCAGATCCAGCTCCCGGGCGGCGGCCCGCACCTCCCGCGCCTGCTCGCGGCTGTAGCTGCCCAGGCCCACCACCTTGAACCCCAGCTCGCGTGAGGCGATGCGGGCGGCGGCGATCGCGTGGGTGGCGTCGCCGAAGATGAACACCCGCTTGCCGGTGAGGTAGGTGGAGTCCACCGAGCGGGAATACCACGGCAGCCGGGAGCGCCGTTCCGCCTCGCTGGCCGCCGGTGGATCCAGGCCCAGCACCGCCGCCAGTTCCTGCAGGAACTCCAGTGTGGCGCCGATGCCGATCGGCACCGTGCGCACCGTGGCCATGCCGAAGCCCCGCTCCAGCCAGGCGCAGAGGGTGCCGGCCACCTCCGGATGCAGGCAGAGGTTGGCGTCCGCCAGCGGCAGCCGCTGCAGATCGGCCGGGCGGGCCCCCAGCGGCGCCACCACGTTCACGTCCACGCCGTGCTCGGCCAGCAGGGCGACCAGCTCCCGCACGTCGTCGCGGCAGCGGAAGCCCAGCAGGGTGGGCCCGAGCAGGTTCACCCTGGGGCGGCGGTTCTCCTGGCGCCAGCGCGTCGGCTCGGGCTTCGGGGTTCCGGGCGGCGGCAGCTGGCCCTTCAGCAGGGTGCGGCAGAGCTGGTAAAAGGTTTCGGCCGCTCCCCAGTTCTCCTTCTTGGAATAGGCGGGCAGCTCCAGGTTCACGATCGGCAGGCCCAGTCCCATCCCGGCCGCCAGGGCACCCGGCTGGTCCTGGATCAGCTCGGCGGTGCAGCTCTCGCCCACCAGCAGCGCCTCGGGCCGGAACCGCTCCACCGCCGCCGTGATCGAACCCTTCACCAGTTCGGCGGTGTCGCCCCCCAGATCCCGCGCCTGGAAGGTGGTGTAAGTGACCGGCGGGCGCCGGTCACGCCGCTCGATCATCGTGAACAGCAGATCGGCGTAGGTGTCGCCCTGGGGGGCGTGCAGAACGTAGTGCACCCCTTCCATCGAGGCGGCGATCCGCATGGCCCCCACGTGGGGGGGGCCTTCGTAGGTCCAGAGCGTCAGGTCCATGCGAGCAGCTCCCGGCGGTGCAGGGGACGGGCGAACAGTTCGGCCAGATCGGCGGCCTGGTCACAGCCGTGGATGGGGCTGAACACCAGCTCGATCGACCATTTGGTGGTGATGCCCTCGGCCTCGAGTGGATTGGCCAGCCCCATGCCGCACACCACCAGGTCGGGCCGGCTGGCCCGCACCCGCTCCAGCTGCCGTTCCACGTCCTGCCCTTCGCTGATCCGGGTGCCCGGCGGCAGCAGCGGCAGTTCCTCGGCCATCAGGCTGCGATCCAGGTAGGGCGTGCCCACCTCCACCAGCTCCATGCCGCACTCGCGGCTGAGGAACCGGGCCAGGGGAATCTCGAGCTGGGAATCGGGCAGCAGGAACAGCCGCTTGCCCTCCAGCCGCGCCCGGTGCGGAGCCAGGGCCCGTCGGCCGCGTTCCACCAGCGGATCCAGCACCGCCTCCACCTGCTGCGGGTCAATCCCGAAGGGGTAGGCCGCCGCCGCCATCCAGGCGCGGCTTCCCTCCACTCCCAGGGGATAGGGGGCCGCGATCCGGCGGGCGCCGCGGCGTTCCAGCGCCCGCATCGTCTCGCCCAGGAAGGGCTGGGTGAGCAGCAGCCGCGTGCCCGGCCCCACCGGCGGCAGATCCCGCGACTGGCGCGGCGGCAGGCTGCGCACCGGTCCGATTCCCAGCCGCTCGAACAGGGCCAGGAACCGTTCCTCCACGCCGTCGGCCAGGGTGCCGACCAGCAGGAGCTGCTCTTCGTCGCTCGACGGCAGCAGCGGCACCAGCGCCGTCAGAGCACCGTCCTCCCCCTGGGTGAAGGTGGTCTCGATGCCGCTGCCCGAGTAGTTCACCACCCGCACCCGGCCAGCCATGCGCTCGTTCAGCCGCTCGGCGGCGCGGGCCAGGTCGAGCTTGATCACCTCGCTGGGGCAGGAGCCCACCAGGAAGAGGGTGCGGATCTCGGGACGGCGGGCCAGCAGGTCGCCCACCACCCGGTCGAGCTCCTCGTTGGCATCCGCCAGCCCGGCCAGGTCGCGCTCCCCCAGGATCGCCGTGCCGAAGCGCGGCTCGGCGAAGATCATCACCCCGGCCGCCGACTGGATCAGGTGGGCGCAGGTGCGCGATCCCACCACCAGGAAGAAGGCGTCGGGCATGCGGCGATGCAGCCACACGATCGAGGTGAGGCCGCAGAACACTTCCCGCTGCCCGCTTTCCCGGAGCACGGGCGGCAGGGTGGTGGGGAATGCCGACGGTGGGGGCATGGACGGCAACCGGAGATCGCTTCCTCGCTAGCCACGCACGGGGCGGGGGGACGGGGTGTTCGACATGTCTTCGGGATCGGAGGCCCAGCGGCCGGTTCGGGCGATCAATGAGCAGCCCTTATGGACCGCACTACCGACCGTGATGGCACGAAGGCCCCGAATCGCTTGACGGGGGGGTACGCCGCCGAGCATGGTCCTAGGCGAACCTCCCCCATCCCTTCAGGAGTAGGCAATGGCGAATGAAACCATGGGCATCGCCCTCGGCATGATCGAGACCCGCGGCCTGGTGCCCGCGATCGAAGCTGCCGACGCCATGACCAAGGCCGCCGAAGTGCGCCTGATCGGCCGCGAGTTCGTGGGCGGTGGCTACGTGACCGTGCTGGTGCGCGGTGAAACCGGTGCCGTCAACGCTGCCGTTCGCGCCGGTGCCGATGCCTGCGAGCGTGTGGGCGACGGCCTGGTGGCTGCCCACATCATTGCCCGCCCCCACCGCGAGGTGGAGCCGGCCCTCAACAGCAACTTCGGTCTGGGTTCCAAGGACTGAGTCCTGAGCCGCTCCTGATGGAGCGCATGGATCTCATTCTTCCCACCCGACCCAAACGGAGATTTTCCCCATGAGCAAGAAGTACGACGCTGGGGTCAAGGAGTACAGGGACACGTACTGGACTCCCGACTACGTTCCCCTCGACACCGACCTGCTGGCCTGCTTCAAGGTCACCGGCCAGGAAGGCGTTCCCAAGGAGGAAGTGGCTGCCGCCGTGGCCGCCGAATCCTCCACCGGCACCTGGTCCACCGTGTGGTCCGAGCTCCTCACCGACCTCGACTTCTACAAGGGCCGCTGCTACCGCATCGAGGACGTCCCCGGTGACAAGGAGTCGTTCTACGCCTTCATCGCCTATCCCCTCGATCTCTTCGAGGAAGGCTCCATCACCAACGTGCTGACCTCCCTGGTCGGCAACGTGTTCGGCTTCAAGGCCCTGCGTCACCTGCGCCTGGAGGACATCCGCTTCCCCCTCGCCTTCATCAAGACCTGCATGGGTCCGCCGAACGGCATCCAGGTCGAGCGTGACCGGATGAACAAGTACGGCCGTCCCCTGCTGGGCTGCACCATCAAGCCCAAGCTCGGTCTCTCCGGCAAGAACTACGGCCGGGTGGTGTATGAGTGCCTGCGCGGCGGTCTCGACTTCACCAAGGACGACGAGAACATCAACTCCCAGCCGTTCCAGCGCTGGCAGAACCGCTTCGAGTTCGTGGCCGAGGCCGTGAAGTCGGCCCAGGAGGAAACCGGCGAGAAGAAGGGGCACTACCTCAACTGCACCGCCGCCACTCCCGAGGAGATGTACGAGCGGGCCGAGTTCGCCAAGGAGCTCGGGCAGCCGATCATCATGCACGACTACATCACCGGTGGCTTCACCGCCAACACCGGTCTGGCGAAGTGGTGCCGCAAGAACGGCATGCTGCTCCACATCCACCGCGCCATGCACGCGGTGATCGACCGCCATCCCAAGCACGGCATCCACTTCCGCGTGCTCGCGAAGTGCCTGCGCCTCTCCGGTGGCGACCAGCTCCACACCGGCACCGTGGTGGGCAAGCTGGAGGGCGATCGTCAGACCACCCTCGGCTTCATCGACCAGCTGCGTGAATCCTTCGTTCCCGAAGATCGCAGCCGCGGCAACTTCTTCGACCAGGACTGGGGCTCCATGCCCGGCGTGTTCGCCGTCGCCTCCGGCGGTATCCACGTGTGGCACATGCCGGCCCTCGTGGCCATCTTCGGCGACGACTCCGTGCTGCAGTTCGGTGGTGGCACCCACGGTCACCCCTGGGGTTCGGCCGCTGGCGCCGCTGCCAACCGGGTCGCCCTCGAAGCCTGCGTCAAGGCCCGCAACGCCGGTCGTGAGATCGAGAAGGAGAGCCGCGACATCCTGCTGGAGGCTGCCAAGCACAGCCCTGAGCTGGCGATCGCCCTGGAGACCTGGAAGGAGATCAAGTTCGAGTTCGACACCGTCGACAAGCTCGACGTCGGCTGATTCCCATCCCGTCGACCGTTTCATTCCCTCCACCAAGGATCACCATGCCCTTCAAGAGCACCGTGGGCGACTACCAGACAGTCGCCACCCTGGAGACCTTCGGCTTCCTCCCGCCGATGACCCAGGACGAGATCTACGACCAGATCGCCTACATCATTGCCCAGGGTTGGAGTCCCCTGGTCGAGCACGTCCACCCCAGCCGTTCCATGGCGACCTACTGGTCGTACTGGAAGCTTCCCTTCTTCGGGGAGAAGGATCTGGGCGTGATCGTGAGCGAGCTCGAGGCCTGCCACCGCGCCTACCCCGACCACCACGTGCGGCTGGTCGGCTACGACGCCTACACCCAGAGCCAGGGTTCCTGCTTCGTGGTCTTCGAAGCACGCTGAGCCCAGCGGTCCCGGCTTCGGCCGGGACTTCTTTTTCCTCTCTCTTCCTCGCGTGACGGCGACCCGTTCGGACCATCCGTTCGATCGGATCCCCCGTACGGTTCACCGTCACGACTTACAGGTCTTTTTCTTCACCGGGCGGACATGGCAACTCAATCCAGTCGCGAAGCGGCCCTCGCGCGCCGGATGGCGCTCTCCACGGCCGGCAAGTCGGCCGAGAAGCGGTATGCCAGCAGCGTGAGCCGGGTGCGCAGCGCCTCGGAGGCCCGCCCCAGCCGCACCGTCGTTCCCGTGCCGACCAAGGCGGCCGCCACCCCAGCGCCGCCCGCCGCCCGGCCCACGCCCCGCCGGGCCGGCCTCTCGCTCGAGGCTCCGGCGACCTCTTCCCCCAGCCCGCGCACTCCGAACCGCACCGCCATCGCCAACCCGAGCCGCGAGCTGGTGCTCGCCCGCCGCGAGGCCCTCAGCAAGCGCGGCAAGCGCGCCGACACCAGCCGCGACCGCACCCGCGCCACCTCCCCGCGCACCGCCGCCCCGGCAGCCGCGGCGACGGAACCCAAGTGCAAGTGCCAGGAGAAGCCGGCGGCCACGGCCAGCGTCCCCACCCTCTCCCTCTCGGCCCCCAGCCCCTCGCTCGAGCGCCGCGGCAACGGCAACGGCAGCCGCACCGCCCCGAAGCGCGCCTCCCAGCACAATCCGAGCCGTTCCCTGGTGCTGGCCCGCCGTGAGGCCCTCAGCAAGCGCGGCAAGTCGGCCAGCACCGGCAGCTCCAGCGGCACCGCCGCCGTGATGCGCCAGGGCAATCCCGACATCACCAGCCGTGAGCTGGCGCACAAGATCCGCGATCTCAAGAGCAAGACCGGCGCCGGCGCCATCACCCGCTCCACCGGCGGATCCCGCCCAACCGGTCCCCGCCGCGGCAACAACCGCGTCGGTGGCGCCGCCGATGCCAGCTGGAAGGTGGGCGCCAGCGAGACCACCCGCGGCCAGGTGGTGACCGGCACCCAGGCCAACCGCTCGCCCAAGACCACCGGCAACGAAGCCAGCACCTGCCGGCCGATCACCGGCACCGAATACATGGGCGCCGAGATCTTCCGCACTTTCTGCCAGAGCGATCCCCAGCCGCTGCAGCCGGCCAAGGTGCGGGTGAGCTCCACCACCCACGGCAACCGGGTCACCGGCAACGAGGTGGGCCGCTCCGAGAAGGTCACCGGCGACGAGCCGGGCACCTGCAAGTCGATCACCGGCACCGAGTACATCGCCGCCGACCAGGCCGCCGCGTGGTGCGGCACCGCCTCCCCCTCCCCCCGCAAGGTGGGCCTCAGCCAGACGGCCGGCGGTCGCCCGGTGTCGGGCGTGATGGTGGGCCGCTCCGAGAAGGTCACCGGCGACGAGCACGGCGCGCGGCTCCAGCCCACCGGCACCCAGTACGTGGGCAACGATTCGCTGGCCACCCCCAGCGAGGCGCCCGCCAAGGTGGGCCAGACCCTCACCCTGCGCGGCACCGGCGTGACCGGCACCCTGGTGGGCCGCAGCGACAAGGTCACCGGCAACGAGCCCGGCACCTGCGGCCGCGTCACCGGTGATGAATACTTCGGGCCCCAGCAGTACGAGCGCTTCTGTGGTGCCCGCCCGGCTCCCGAGGCCGCCAAGGTGGGCCACAGCCTCACCAACCGCCAGCTGGTGGTGTCCGGTACCCAGACCGGCCGCTCCGACAAGGTGACCGGCGACGAGCCCGGCACCTGCAAGGCCGTCACCGGCACCCCCTACGCGGGTCTGGAGCAGGCGGGCGCCTGGTGTGCCACTGACAGCGTGCGTGAGATCCGCTCCCGCACCCCCATGGGCGCCGGCACCCCCGGCCCCCGCATGACCGGCCTGCAGCCCGGCATCGGCGGCGTCATGACCGGCGCCGCCAAGGGGGCCTGCGAACCGATCTCGGGAACCCCCTACATCGGTGTCGACCAGTACAACGAGGCCTGCAGCGCCGCCCAGGGTCACGAGGCCGACTTTCCGCAGCCGCTTGAGGCCCAGCCCTGGCAGCAGTTCAGCGTGCAGTCGCCGGCACGGGCGGCCCAGCAGCAGCGGCAACGGCCGGATGGCGTCACCGGGACGCGCTACGAAACCAGCACCAGGATCACCGGCCCTTTTGACCTGGCCGGTGACAAGGTCACCGGCACCGAGCAGTTCCGCTTCAACCGTCCCGCCGCTTCCCCGGCGGCTCCGATCCGCCCGATGGGAACGGTGATGCGCGAGCGCAGCGCCGCCCCGGTCAGCGTCGACGAGGACGACCGTCCGCTCAGCCGCGTCACCGGCGAGGGCAATTCCGCCGGTCTGAAGATCACCGGCGACGACTGGGATCGTGGCAAGCACGTCACCGGTACCGAAGGGGTGTCGGCCCGCCGGCGCAACCCCACCCGCACCGGTCCGATCTCGGCCATGCCCGCCTTCCACGCGAAGCGCAACGACGAGGTGGCCCAGCCTGTCAGCCGCGTCACCGGCTCCAGCGGCAACACCGACAAGGGGTCCCTGATCACCGTCTCCGGCGGCGCCCGGGGCTGAGCGCGCGATGCCCCGCCGCCCGCTCGATCCCACCCCCCGCCCCCTGGCCCCGACGGCTCCCCGTCGTCGGCCGGGCCAGCGGGAGCAGGATCCCCCCTCCGCCGATGCCCTTCCGCTGGAGGCGGTGTCGTCCTTCAGCCGGGTGATCCGCCAGCGCGAACTGGCCCGTGCCGCCAGGCAGCAGGCCAACCGTCCGCGCCAGCGCCGCCCCGCCGCCGTCACGATTCCCGTGTCCCGTCCTCCGGCCGCCGCCGTGGTGGCCGGCGGCTCCAGCGGCGGGCTCCACCCGCTCACCGATCCGGCCGGCAACGCCGCGCTGCAGGCGTACGACGCCGGCACCAAGCAGTCGTTCGATCGGATCGTGCCGGTGCTCAAGCAGCTTTCGGCTCTGCAGCACGAGCCCGACTTCATCGAGCGCGCCCAGCGGCTGGCCCAGGCCGAGTTCGGCTTCGCCCTTCCCCTGCCGATCCTCGAGACGGCCTGGGTCACCCAGCTCGACATGCGCACCCTGTTCGCCTGGTGCGTGTTCGAGACCTACGAGCAGGTGAGCGCCGCCTTCTTCGAGCAGGATCCGCTGCAGGCCCAGGCAGGCACCCCCCGGGCCGAGTCGTTCGAAGCCTTCCTGCTGGAGTGCGGCTTCCACCTGCTCGATGTCACCCCCTGCGCCGACGGCCGCCTCGCCCACACCATCGCCTACGCCCTGCGGCTGCCGTTCAGCGCCGTGCGGCGCCGGCCCCATGCCGGTGCCCTCTTCGACGTGGAGAACACCGTCGATCGCTGGGTGAAGACCGAGCACCGCCGCTACCGCGAGGCCCAGCCGAACCCCGCCCACGCCGACACCCGCTACCTGAAGGTGGTGGTGTATCACTTCAGCTCCAAGGACCCCTGCCACGAGGGCTGCGCCGCCCACGGCAGCAACGACGCCCTGGCCGCCTCCTGCGGCCAGCGCCGGCTCGAGGACTTCCAGCAGGCGGTGGAGAACAGCTTCTGCTGCGGGGCCTCGGTCGACCTGCTGCTGATGGGGCTTGACACCGACACCGATGCGATCCGCGTGCACGTGCCGGGAAGCAGCGGCGGCACCGATCTGGAGCACTGGCTCGACGCCCGGGACGTCTACGCGGCGACGCGCTCGCTCAGCCCCGAGCAGGCTCGCGCCCGCATCCAGGCGCTGGTGGAGGCGGCGGCCTGCGGCAGCCCCGATGCCGGCATGGTGCGGCTGATCGCCCGCCTGATCGAGCACAACCTCTCCCAGATCGATTACGTGCGGCAGTTCCACGGCGGCAGCTACGCCGATGCCGGCCATGCCGAACGCTTCATCGGCGTGGGGATCGGCTTCAAGGAGATCCACCTGCGCAATCTCACCTACTTCGCCTACATGGACACGGTGGAGGAAGGCGCTCCCGACCTCGACGTGGGGGTGAAGATCTTCAAGGGCCTCAACGTGTCGCGGGGTCTGCCTGTGCCGGTGGTGGTGCGCTTCGACTACCACGGCAGCGTGCCCGGCGCCCGCGAGCGTGCCGTGCGCCACTGCGAGCGGGTGAAGGCGGCCATCGAATCGCGCTACGCCGATCTCTGCCGCGACGGGCTGCTGCACACCCTGCTCACCGTGCGCGACCGTGACCGGCACGTGCCGGCCGAGGCGGTAGGGTCCTCGATCACGTTCGCCAGCGGAGGAGGTCACTGAGATGATCATCTGCAAGGTGGTGAAACCCCTGGTCTCCACCAACCGGATCCCCGATTTCGAGCACAAGCACCTCCAGGTGGTGCTCGATGGCAGCACCCAGAAGGTGGCCGTCGATGCGGTGGGCTGCATCCCCGGCGACTGGGTGATCTGCGTGGGCAGCTCGGCGGCCCGGGAGGCCGCCGGCAGCAAGTCGTATCCCAGCGATCTGACGATCGTGGGGATCATCGACCACTGGGATCCCGACGCCGGCAAATCGTCACCGCCGCCAGCGACCGCCCCAGCAGCCCCGGGCGGAGTGGCCTGATGGAGATCATGCAGGTCACCGGCTCGCTCGTCTGCACCCAGCGGGTCGAAGGGCTGGGTCACATGCAGCTGCGGGTGCTGCGCACCAACAAGGGCAAGCTGAGCGTGGCGGTGGATCCGGTGGGAGCCTCACCCGGCAACTGGGTGTTCACCGCCAGCGGTTCGGCCGCCCGCTTCGCCTGCGGCAATCCCGAGATCCACACCGACCTGACGATCGGCGGGATCATCGATTTCTGGGATCCCGGCGGCTGAAGCCCGCCATCCTTCCCCCGCCCCTCCCGACCCCGCCTTCCGCCATGGCCACACCCTCCTCCCGACAACCCTCCTCGCGGCGCAGCGGCGCCGCCCGGGGTGTGACCCGCGCCTCCGGCTCCGCCGCCCCCACCCCCGCTGCGCCGCCGGCCCTGCCGGCGGCGGCTCCCCCGCCGGAGGCCGAGGCCGCTCCGGCGGCGGCCACCACGCCGCCGGACACTCCTGCGGCCCCTGTCCCGGCTCCTGCCGCAGCGGCTTCGGCCCCTGTGGCCGCCAGCCGCCCCGCCCCCGCCCGCCGCTCCAACCGCGGCGGCGGCGGCTCCGCTCCACGTTCCTCCACACCCTCCCCTACCGCCATGTCCCCCTCCCCCAGCGGCATCGCCCTCGGCATGATCGAGACCCGCGGCCTGGTGCCGGCGATCGAGGCCGCCGACGCCATGACCAAGGCCGCCGAAGTGACCCTGGTGGCCCGTGAATTCGTCGGTGGCGGCTACGTCACCGTGATGGTGCGCGGTGAGACGGGCGCCGTGAACGCGGCGGTGCGTGCCGGTGCCGATGCCTGCGAGCGCGTCGGCGACGGTCTGGTGGCGGCCCACATCATCGCCCGGCCCCACAGCGAAGTGGAGCCCGCCCTCGCCTACAGCGGCACCACCCGGAGGAGCTGATGATCCTGGGGAGCGCGCATCCGCGGGTGCTGGGCTACCTGGGACGGGCCCTCAGCCTGGAGCTCTCCGCGGTTCAGCAGTACATGACCCAGGCTTCCCTTGCGGAGATCTGGGGCCAGCACGAGGCGGCCGAGCGCTTCCGTCGGGAAACCGTCGAGGAGATGCAGCACGCCGAGCGGCTCGTGCAGCAGATGCTCCAGCTCGGGGTGGCCCCCGCGGCCTCCCAGCTGCGGCCGGTGGGCACCGCCCCCGACCTGGTGGGGCTGCTCCGCCTCGATGCCGTTCTCGAGGATGAGCTGATTCGCCACTACGCCGAGGCCACCCGCTTCTGCGTGCTGATCGGCGACGAGGCCGGTGCCGCATTCTTCCGCGTCCTCTGGGAGGAGGAACAACATCACGGAGAGGAACTGAACGGCTGGTTGCGCGAACTGGCGGGTGATGATCGCCCCTGGTTGGCCCAGCGCGCCACCTTCTGATCGATGCCGGCCCCTCGACGCAGCGCACCTTGCCCACGGCCCTTCCCCTGCCCGTCCAGCTCGCCTGGCTGATTCCTCTCTACGGATTCGGCGGTGTCGTGGTGTCCCTGCCCTGGGCCTGCGGTCTGTTCCCCCGCACCGGCCCCCGGCCGGCGGCCTACCTCAACCTGCTGGTCACGCTGCTGGCCTTCGTGCACGGCAGCGTGCTGCTGGCGCTGGCCTTCCAGGACGGTCCCAGCACCCTCAGCCTCGACTGGTTCCAGGCCGCTGATCTGCAGCTGAGCCTCAGCTTCGAGCTGTCGGTCACCAACCTGGCCTGCCTGGAGCTGGTCACCGGCCTGAGCCTGCTGGCCCAGTTCTTTGCGCTCGGCTACCTCGACAAGGAGTGGTCACTGGCCCGCTTCTACGCCCTGGTGGGCTTCTTCGAGGGGGCCATGGCGGGGGTGGTGCTCAGCAGTTCGCTGTTCCTGAGCTATTTCCTGCTGGAGATGCTCACCCTCTCCACCTACCTGCTGGTGGGGTTCTGGTATGCCCAGCCGCTGGTGGTCACCGCGGCACGCGATGCCTTCCTCACCAAGCGCGTCGGTGACGTGCTGCTGCTGATGGGGGTGGTGGCCCTCTCGGCCTGCGCCGGGGTGATGTCCTTCGAGGACCTCTACCGCTGGGTTCCTCAGGCGAACCTGCCGCCGCTGGCGGCCAACCTGCTCGGCGTGGGGCTGATCGCCGGTCCGCTGGGCAAGTGCGCCCAGTTCCCCATGCACCTCTGGCTCGACGAGGCGATGGAGGGTCCGAATCCGGCCTCGATCCTGCGCAACTCGGTGGTGGTGACCTGCGGGGCGCTGGTGCTGCTGCGGCTGATGCCGATCCTGCAGCTCTCTCCCCTCAGCCTGGCGGTGCTGGTGGTGCTGGGCTCGCTCACGGCCGTGGGCGCGTCGCTGGTGGCCATCGCCCAGATCGACATCAAGCGCACGCTCTCGTACACCACCAGCGCCTACATGGGGCTGGTGTTCGTGGCGATCGCCCTGCAGCAACCCTCGATCGCCCTGCTGCTGCTGTTCGCCCATGCGGTGGCCAAGGCCCTGCTGTTCATGAGCGTGGGCTGCATCATCGCCACCACCAACTGCCAGAACCTCACCGAACTCGGCGGCATCGCCCGCCGCATGCCCGCCACCACCCTGGCCTTCCTGGTGGGGGCGGCCGGCTGCACCGCCCTGGTGCCGCTCGGCTGCTTCTGGGCCTTCGGCCTCGACGTGCAGGCCCTGGCCCGCAGCGCTCCGCCCCTCACCGTGGTGGTGCTGCTCACCAACGCCCTCACCCTGGTGAACCTCACCCGGGTGTTCCGGCTGGTGTTCCTCGGTGCGCCGCAGCCGAAGACGCGGCGCACGCCGGAGGTGAACTGGCAGATGGCCCTGCCGATGGTGAGCCTCACGGTGCTGGTGCTGATCACGCCGCTGGCGATGGTGCGGATCGATCCGGTGCCCGGGCTGGCCTCCTTCTCCCCGACCGTGCTGCTGGCCCTGCTGCTCAGCGGTGTGGCCGGCCTGGTGGGCGGCCTGCTGCTGCCGCTTCACCAGGAGCGGGCCCGTCCGTTGCCGCTCTCCCTGCGCCGGCTGCAGGATCTGCTCGCCTTCGACTTCTACACCGATCGGGTGTATCGGGCCACCGTGGTGGCGCTGGTGGCGGGCCTCTCCCGGGGCGCGGCCTGGTTCGACCGGCAGGTGATCGATGCGGCGGTGAACCGGCTGGGCCGGCTGTCGCTGGCCAGCGCCGAGGGCCTGCGGCTGGGGGTGAGCGGCCAGATGCAGACCTACGTGCTCACCGGGGTGGTGGCGATCGTCCTGCTGCTCACCTCCCTCTCCTGGGTGATCCGATGAGCGATCGCGGAGTTCACCGATGCTGAGCGCCCTGCTGCTGATCCCCCTGCTCGGGGCGATCCTGCTGCTGCTCTGGCCGGGCGAACCGGCCCCGGAGCGGATCCGCCGCACCGCCCTGGCGCTGCTGGTGCTCCAGCTGGCCTGGTCGCTGCGTGTGCTGCTCGGCTTCGATCCGGCCGTGGACGGCCCCCAGATGCTGGAGCTGGCCCCCTGGGTGGGCAGCCTGGGTCTGGAATACCGCCTCGGCGTCGACGGGCTTTCGCTGCCGCTGGTGATCATCAACGCCGGCCTGAGCCTGGCGGCCGTGTTCGCCTCCGATCCGGCCACCCCGCGCCCACGGCTCTATCACGCCCTGCTGCTGCTGATCAGCGGTGCGGTGAACGGTGCCTTCCTGGCCCAGAACACCCTGCTGTTCTTTCTCTTCTACGAGCTGGAGCTGATCCCGCTCTGGCTGCTGATCGCGATCTGGGGAGGCGCCAACCGCGCCTACGCCGCCACCAAGTTCCTGATCTTCACCGCGGTGTCGGGGGTGCTGATCCTGGCGGCCTTCTTCGGCCTGGCCCTGGCCAGCGGCGGCGGCGACTTCGGCTTCCATCCCCTGCTCGGCCACGACGTGCCGATGGGGGTGCAGCTGCTGCTGATGGGTGCCCTTCTGGTGGGCTTCGGCATCAAGATCCCCCTCTTCCCCTTCCACACCTGGCTGCCGGACGCCCACACCGAAGCCTCCACGCCGGTGTCTGTGCTGCTGGCCGGCGTGCTGCTCAAGCTCGGCACCTACGGCCTGCTGCGGTTCTGTCTCGGGCTCTTCCCCGCCGCCTGGGAGCTGATGGCCCCGTGGCTGGCGGGCTGGGCGGCCGTGTCGGTGCTGTTCGGTTCCCTGGCGGCGATCCAGCAGCAGGACATGAAGCGGATGGTGGCCTACAGCTCGGTGGGCCACATGGGCTACGTGCTGCTGGCGGCGGCAGCGGCCACGCCGGTGAGCCTGCAGGGCGCCGTGTTCCAGATGATCAGCCACGGCCTGATCTCTGCCCTGCTTTTCCTGCTGGTGGGGGTGGTCTATGCCACTGCGGGCAGCCGCGACCTGCGGCTGCTGCATGGCCTGCTCAACCCGCAGCGGGGACTGCCGCTCACCGGTTCGCTGATGATCGTGGGGGTGATGGCCAGCGCCGGCATTCCCGGCATGGCCGGCTTCATTTCGGAGTTCCTGGTGTTCCGCGGCAGCCTGGTGGCCTTCCCGCTGGCCACGCTGCTGTGCATGGTGGGCTCCGGACTCACGGCCGTGTACTTCCTGCTGCTGGTGAACCGGGCCTTCTTCGGCCGGTTGGCGGCACCGGTGGGCAGCGGCCCCGATCGCACGATCGTGCTGGCCACCGACGGACTTCCCCCCCTGCCGCTGGTGCGTCAGATTCCGGCCCTGGTGCTCACCGCGCTGATCCTGGTGATCGGCCTGGCGCCGCAGGGCCTCACCAGCCTCAGCCAGAGCGCCACCGCCGGCCTCAGCCGGCTGGGCGCGCTGGCCGGGGCGCCCGCCGTGAGCCTGGCTTCCGGAGGCCGCCCATGAACCGGGATGAGCTGATCACGCGACTGCTGGCCGGCCGCACCCTGCTGGATGAGTCCCCCGAGCACCTGTTCGAGGTGGTGGGGGTGCTCGAGAGCTACGGCGAGGTGCTCGACGCCTACAGCATCAACCTGATCCACCAGGCCCAGCGCGAGTTCCTCAACCCCTTCCCGATCTTCCGCTTCCTCGATGGCGAGCGCAGCGCGGCCCGGCTCTGGCGCCATCTGCTGCACGACCGTCTGAACTACGAGTACGCCGAGTACTGCCAGCGGTGCATGCTCTGGCACGGCACCGGAGGCCTCGACGCCTACCTCGACGGGGAGGTCTTCCGCGCCACCTGCCGCCGCGTGATCGCCCGGCGCGGCCGGCGCGACCCGCTGCTGGCCAGTCTCGATCGCTTCTTCCCCGAGTTCCTGCCCGAGCAGATCCGCTCCTCCGCCACCACCAGCGCCCTGGGTCAGTTCTGGCGGGTGATGAGCGACCTCTTCCTCGATCTGGCCCGGGCCCACCGCGCCGGCCGGGTCGACTCGATCGCCGCCGTGGTGCGGTTCATCCGGCAGGGGCTGGTGGCGGCCGCCGCCGCTCCCATCACCTACGCCGTGGAGGTGGGCGGCGAACCGTTCGCGATCCTGCCCCCCGAGGCGGGTCTCACCTTCCTGGTCGATGTGGCGGTGCCCTACGTGGAGGCGGTGTTCCTGCGCGGCACCCCGTTCCTGGGCACGGTGTCGTTCAACGCCCAGGCCGGCCAGATCCCGCACGAGCAGGCCCGGTTCGCCTACGGCGCCCTCTACGCCGACCCGCTGCCCACCATGGGGGCCGGCATTCCGCCCAGCCTGCTGATGCAGGACATGCGCCGCCACCTGCCCCCGGATCTGGAGCGGCACTACGCCGCCCAGGGGCGGGGCCTGGGGGATGTCTACGTCAAGATCTGCACGAGCTTCCAGAAGTCGATGTTCTGCGTCACCAACGCGGCCATCGACGGCACCTTCCCCCACCCCCTCGACGACGCCGAGCCGGCCGCCCGCGAGGCCAACCGCGGCTATGCCGAGGCCTGGGCCGAGCGGCTGGCGCTGGCCCGGATCGACTGTCTGCCGGACCGGGGCCCAGCCGCCGGTGGCCGGAACGACCTGGGCTAGGTTTCGGCCATGGAACAGCCCTGGACCCACAGGCAAAGACCCGAGCGCCTGGAGCGCCGTATCGAGTTCGTCGACTACGAGACCACCCGCCTCTTCCTGGAGCGCCTCGAGGCCCTTTCCGAGCAGGAACAGCGCTACCCCGACATCAGCTTCGGCCGCACCTACGTGAACCTCACCGTGAGGGCGGCGGAGGACGATGCCCCGATCGGCGAGGCGGAGCACGGTTTCGCCGCGGCGGTCGACGCCCTGGTGCTCTGATGGAGCCTGCCGGCACCCCCCTCGACCCCGGCGATCCGCACCCCGTCGATGCCGGCCTCGATGACGACACGCCGGTCGATCTGAGCGCCGCCTACGACGGCACCGGCGTGAACGAGGTGCTCGACCAGCTCGACCGGGAGCTGGTCGGCCTGCGGCCCGTCAAGACCCGCATCCGCGAGATCGCCGCCCTGCTGGTGGTGGAGCGGGCGCGCAAGCAGGTGGGTCTGGCCACCGCCGCCCCCAGCCTGCACATGTCGTTCACCGGCCATCCCGGCACCGGCAAGACGACGGTGGCCGAACGGATGTCAGAGATCCTGCACCGGCTCGGCTACGTGCGCAAGGGCCATCTGGTGACGGCCACCCGCGACGATCTGGTGGGGCAGTACATCGGCCACACCGCGCCCAAGACCCGCGACATGCTCAAGAAGGCCATGGGCGGCGTGCTGTTCATCGATGAGGCCTACTACCTCTACCGACCCGAGAACGAGCGCGACTACGGCGCCGAGGCCATCGAGATCCTGCT
This sequence comes from Mesorhizobium carmichaelinearum, assembly GCA_943368365.1. Taxonomy (GTDB): domain Bacteria; phylum Cyanobacteriota; class Cyanobacteriia; order PCC-6307; family Cyanobiaceae; genus CALRKZ02. Next base: position 104,618 of record CALRKZ020000001.1, on the reverse strand, counting down.
GCAGGTGATGGAGAACAACCGCGACGACCTGGTGGTGATCTTCGCGGGTTACAAGGACAAGATGGATGTGTTCTACCAGTCGAATCCGGGGCTGTCCTCGCGGGTGGCGAACCACATCGATTTTCCCGATTACACAGCAGAGGAGCTGCTCGCGATCGCCAAGCTGATCCTGGCGGCCGAGAGCTACCGCTTCAGCGAGGAGGCCACCGCCGCCTTCTCCGACTACATCCAGAGGCGGATGCAGCTGCCCTTCTTCGCCAACGCGCGCTCCATCCGCAACGCCATCGACCGCGCCCGCATGCGCCAGGCCAACCGTCTCTTCAACCACATGGGCCGCGGGCTCACCAAGCGCGATCTGATCTCGATCGAGGCCGAGGACATCACCTCCAGCCGGGTGTTCCAGGGGGAGGTGGAGGGCCTGGACCCCAGCCTGCCACTCACCTGATTCCCGATCAGCGGCGGCGGCGGCTGTCGATCTGGAGCAGATCGCGCACCTGCTGCAGCTGGCGGGCCAGGGCCGGATCCACCGCCAGCTTCTTCTCCACCTGTTCCACGGCATACATCACGGTGCTGTGGTCCTTGCCGCCGAACACATCGCCGATGCGCGGCAGGCTCAGATCGGTGCTCTGGCGGATCAGGTACATCCCCACCTGGCGGGCCTGGCTCACCGCCCGTTTGCGGCTGCTGCTGCGCATCTCCTCGATCCCCACCCCGAACACCTCCGCCACCTTCTCCACCACCTGCTGGGGAGTGACCTGCACCTCGTTGCCCACCGGGTCGAGCATGGGCGCCACCGACTCCACCGTCATCGGCAGGCCGGTGATCGAGGCGAAGGCCACGGCGCGGGTGAGGGCGCCCTCGAGTTCACGGATGTTGGAGGTGAAGCGGCCGGCCAGGTACTGGATCAGATCGCGCGGCAGGGCCATCCGCTCCTGCTCGGCCTTCTTGTGCAGGATCGCCATGCGGGTCTCCAGATCAGGCGCCTGGATGTCGGCGATCAGGCCCATCGAGAAGCGGGAGATCAGCCGCTCCTGCAGCCGGGGGATCTGGCTGGGTGGGCGGTCGGAGGCGATCACGATCTGGCGGCCGGCCTCGTGCAGGGCGTTGAAGGTGTGGAAGAACTCCTCCTGGGTGTACTCCTTGCCCTCGATGAACTGGATGTCGTCCACCAGGATCAGATCGGCGGCGCGGTAGCGGTCGCGGAAGCGCTGCATGCCGTCCTTGCGGATCGCCTGGATCAGGTCGTTGGTGAAGGTCTCGGTGGAGACGTAGAACACCCGGGCGTCGGGGTCGATCTCGAGCCGGTAGTGGCCGATCGCCTGCATCAGGTGGGTCTTGCCCAGCCCCACTCCGCCGCAGAGGAACAGGGGGTTGAACTCGCGCCCCGGGGCCTCGGCCACCGCCAGGGCGGCCGCATGGGCCATGCGGCTGTTGGGGCCCACCACGAAGCGGTTGAACACGTAGCGGGGGTTGAGGCCGGCCGCGGGGCGCCGCGGGGTCTCGCCGCTGGCGGCCTGGGACGGGGAACTGGCCCAGGGAGAATTCGGTGTCTGGGGCGCCGGCGGGCGTGCGGCCGGGCCCACGCCGCCTGGCCCCCGCTCCCCCGCAGCTGGGGGTTCATCGCCGTCTTCCGCGGCCTCTCTGCTGGCCGTCTCCACGTCCACCACCACGTTCTGGCCGGCCAGCTCGCTGGCCACGGCGGCGATCATCGCCAGGTAGTTCTTGCGCAGCCAGCCGGTGGCGAAGCTGTTCGGCGCCTCCAGCCGCAGCGTGCCTCGGGCGTAGCCGGCGCAGCGGGCGGGGCGGATCCAGGTTTCGAAGGTGGGCTTGCTGAGGTTGGCCTGAAGCGCCTCCTGAACCCGGTGCCACAGCTCCTGACCCTGCTGCACCGTCGTTCCTTCACCCGAGGGGCCGAATAATAGGCAGGTGCTCCGGCGCCATCCGTCTTTAATGAGGCGCATCCCGACCTGGCACGGCGCTTTCCGTCATGACCACTCAACGGCCGACCCGTTCCGCCGCCTCCTGGCCGGTGCTGCTGGCCTGCGGGCTGTGCGGTGCCCTGCTGGGCGGCTGCGGGCTGGAGCTGCCGCGCCTGCCGGGGCTGCCGGAGCGGGGGCAGCCCCCGGCCACGGGGCCGAAGGTGAGCGACGCCCCGCCCGCGGCTCCCCTGCAGCCCGGCAGCAGCTTCATCGTCGAGGCGGTCGAGAAGGTCGGTCCGGCGGTGGTGCGGATCGACACGGTCAAACGGGTGATCAACCCGCTCGGCGGGCTGTTCGGCGGGGGCCCCTCGATCCAGCAGCAGCAGGGTCAGGGCTCCGGCTTCATCACCCGCTCCGACGGGGTGATCCTCACCAACGCCCACGTGGTGGAGGGGGCCAATGAGGTGTCGGTGACCCTGCCGGATGGTCGCGGCTTCACCGGCAAGGTGCTGGGCAGCGACCCCCTCACCGACATCGCCGTGGTGCGGGTGGTGGCCCAGGGCCTGCCCGTGGCGCCGCTCGGTGATTCCTCGCGGGTGCGGCCTGGCGAATGGGCGATCGCCATCGGCAATCCGCTCGGCCTCGACAACACCGTCACCGCCGGGATCATCAGCGCGATCCAGCGCACCAACGCCATCGGCGAGGGCCAGCGGGTGCCCTACATCCAGACCGACGCCGCGGTCAATCCCGGCAACAGCGGCGGCCCGCTGATCAATGCCCGCGGCCAGGTGATCGGGGTCAACACCGCCATCCGCCAGGCCCCGGGCGCGGGCCTGAGCTTCGCCATCCCGATCAACCTGGCCCGCCAGATCGCCGCCCAGATCCTCGAGAAGGGCCGGGCCTCCCATCCCTACATCGGCGTGCGGCTGCAGGCCCTCACGCCCCAGCTGGCGCGCGAGATCAACGCCACCTCCGCCGAGTGCCGCCTGCCCGAGACCCAGGGGGTGGTGGTGGTGGAGGTGCTTCCCGGCAGCCCCGCCGACAAGGCCGGTCTGCGCTCCTGCGACCTGATCGAGGCGGTGCGGGGCGAGCGGGTCAGGAACCCGTCGGAGGTGCAGGTGGCGGTGGATCAGGGCCAGGTGGGCCAGCCCCTGGAGATCCGCATCCGCCGCGGCGAGGCCAGCCGTTCGATCACCCTGCGCCCGGCGGAGCTCAAGCCCCAGGGTTGAACCCCAGGCGGGCGCGGCCCCTTCAGGGGGCGTACCAGAAGGCGCAGCGCCGCTCCCTCGGTTCCAGTTCCCACCCCTGCGCGGCATAGAACCCCACCACGTCGGGATCGGCGAACAGGCTCACCCGGTCGACCTCCATCTCCCGCAGAAGCTCCAGCACGTAGTCCATCAGCTGGCGGCCCAGCCCGGCCCCCTGGTACAGGGGATGGACAGCCACGTCCCAGACGGTGGCCTCCAGGATCCCGTCGCCGGTGCAGCGGGCGAAGCCCACCAGGCGCGGCACCCGTGGATCGTGCCGCCACAGCCCCACCCGCAGCAGGCTGTGCTGCAGGGCCTTGCGCACGCGCCGCAGCGGCCGCCGGCTCCAGCCCACCGCGTCGCAGAGCTGCTCGAGCTCCACCAGATCGATCTCCCGTTCGCGGCTGAGCACGAGCTGGAGCTGGGGGTTGGGGGTTGGACAGACGCGGCAGCCGCTCCCGTAGAGGTCGTGGAGCAGGGGATCGGAGTCCAAACCGGCGGCGGGCGCAACGCAATGGCACGATCCTGCCCGATCCCCGTCGATCCGTAGCAGGCTGGACCACAGCCTCGATGCTGGGAGTGAGTCCGGACCCCGATCAGGCCCCGCTCCTGGTCTGCCTGCACGGCTGGCTGCTGGCCGGTCGCCTCTGGGATCCGCTGGTGGCGGAGCTCCAGCCGACCTGGAACGTCTGGTCGCCCGATCTGCCGGGCTTCGGCGGCGCGGTCCGTCCGGCGGGCCTGCAGCCCAGCCTGGCCAGTTACGGCCGCTGGCTCGCCCGGCGATGCCTGGAGAGGGAACCCCGGCATGGCGTGGTGCTGCTCGGCCATTCGCTCGGCGGCAGCATCGCCCTGCATGCGGCGCCGCTGCTGGGCGATCGGCTGCGGGCGGTGGTGCAGATCGCGGCGGGGGGAGGGGTGTATCAGCCACGGGCCTTCGCCCGCGTGCGGCAGGGCGGCACGGCCTTCCTGCGGCTGCGTCCCCACTGGCTGGGCGGGCTGCCGGGCACCGAGGCGATTCGCAGCCCCCTGCGGGCCGAGGAGCGGGCGGCCCGGGGGCTGCTGGCCTGCAGCACCAACCGGGGGGCCGTGCGGCAGCTGCCGGCCCTGGTGGCCCAGCTGCGGGTGCCGAGCCTCTGGATCGCCTGCGGCCGCGACCGGGTGATGGCACCGCGCTACGTGCGCCATCTGGCGGGGTATGCCCCAGGCCACGAGGTGGCCCTGATCGAGGGCTGCGGCCATCTGCCCATGCGGCAGTCTCCCAGGCAGCTGGCGGTGCTGATCGAGGACTGGCTGGAGCGGGTGCTGGCCCGCAGCCCTCAGAGCGTGGCCAGTCCCCGTTCCTGAAGCTCCGCCAGCTGGGCGTAGAGCCCGCCGGCCGCCCGCAGCTGCTGGTGGGTGCCCTCCTCGATCAGCCGGCCGCGGCGCAGCACCAGGATCCGGTCGGCCGCCTCCACGGTCGCCAGGCGGTGGGCGATCACGATGGCGGTGCGGGCCTGCAGCAGGCGATCCAGGTCGCGCTGGAGGGTGGCCTCGGTGGAGGGGTCGAGGAAGGCGGTGGCTTCGTCCATCACCAGCACCGAGGGATCGCGGATCGCCACCCGCGCCACCGCCAGCAGCTGGCGCTCGCCCGAGGAGAGGTTGCCGCCCCGTTCGCGCAGCTCGGTGGCCAGACCATCCGGCAGGCGGCGCAGCAGGGGATCGAGGCCCAGTTCGTGGCAGAGCCGCTGCAGTTCCTCCGCCTCGATCGCCGCGTCGAGACGCAGGTTGTCGGCCACGTTGCCGCTGAACAGGAAGGTGTCCTGCAGCACCACCCCCAGCCGCTGCCGCAGGGTCACGATCGGCAGTTCGCGGATGTCGATGCCATCGAGCAGGATCCGGCCCCGCTGCGGCTCATAGAGCCGGCAGAGCAGGCGGATCACGGTGGTCTTGCCTGAACCGGTGGGTCCCACCAGGGCCACGTGCTCCCCGGGCGCGATGCGGAAGCTGAGGTCGGTGAGGATCGGATCGTCGGGGCGGTAGGCGAAGCTGACGCCCTCGAACACCACCTCCCCGGCGCTGGAGCGCTGCCGGCCCGAGCGCCGGGCCGCCTCGCTGCGTTCGCCGGCGCTCACATCGGCGATCTCGATCGGCTGCTCCAGCAGTTCGCCGATGCGTTCGAGGGCGGTGAGACCACCCTGGATCTGGGTGAAGCGCTCGGCCAGCTGCCGCAGCGGGTCGAACAGCCGCTGGGAGAAAAGGATGAAGGTGGTGAGGGTGCCCAGTCCCATCGCATCGGCCGTCACCATCCAGCCCCCCAGGGCCAGCACCACGGCCACGGCCGTGAGGGCCACCCACTCGATGAAGGCGGAGATGGCGCTGTCGTAGAGGATCGTGCCCCCCACGGCGCCGCGGTAGGCGGCGGTGGTGGTGGCGAAGCGGCCGCTGTTGGTGGCCTCCCGCCGGAACATCTGCACCACGTCGAGCCCCTGCAGGTTCTCCTGCAGATCGGCATTGAGCTGGCTGAGTTCCTCGCGCACCCGGTAGTTGGCCCGCCGGTAGCGGCCCTGCAGCCACAGGATCGTGGCGGTGGCCGGGATCTGGCTGGCCAGCAGCAGCGTGCCCAGGCGCGGCTCGATGCTGATCATCGTGATGCCGATCACCAGCAGCGACACCAGATCGGCCAGCACCCCCACGGCGCCACTGCCGAACACCTCGGCCAGGGCATCCACGTCGCTGGTGAGCCGGGTGAGCAGCTTGCCCACCGGCGTGCGGTCGTGGAAGCGGAGGGAGAGGTCGAGGGCGTGGCGGAAGAGATCCGCCCGGATGCGGGCCGTGAGCCGCTGGCCCACGGCCTGCACGCTGTAACTCTGGGCGCCCTGGAGGGCCAGCCGCACCAGCACCGCCAGCAGCAGCAGCCCCACCAGGATCCGCATGGCGGCCGAGACGCTCTGGCCGGCCAGCCAGGGCATGGTGGGCTCGCCCCGCAGCACGGCGATCGCCTGGCCCACCAGCAGGGGCTGCACGGCGGCCGCCAGGGCCACCGGCACCAGCAGCACCGCCACCAGCAGGAGCCGGCGGCGGTCCTGGCGCAGGTAGGGCAGCAGGCGCGCCAGACGCTGGCGATCGAGGCTGGCCATCAGGTCGCGTGCGCGGCGATCCGCTCCACGATGCCCCGCAGTTCCCCCTGATCGAGGCGCAGGGCGAGCGGATGGCCGATCAGGCGGGCGGTGCTGTGGAAGAGGTCCTCGATCGCCACCAGGCCGTTGTCGCGCAGGGTGCGGCCGGTGGCCACCAGATCCACGATCGCCTCCGACATCCCCGTGATCGGCCCGAGCTCCACCGAGCCGGTGAGGTGGATCAGCTCCACCGGCAGATCGAGGGCCTCGAAGAAGGTTTCGGCGCAGCGCACGAACTTGCTGGCCACGCGGCAGTGGGCCGGCAGGTCGGCGGCGCGGCGGTAGCCGCTGCTGGCCCGCACCGCCACCGCCATGCGGCAGCCGCCGAAGCCCAGGTCGAGCAGAGGCGCCACCGGCAGCCGGTGTTCGCGGAGCACGTCCTCGCCCACCACCCCCAGCTGGGCCTGGCCATAGGCCACGTACACGGGTACATCGGCGTTGCGCACCAGCAGGGCGCGGGCGCTGCCGCAGGGGCTGGCCACCATCAGCTGGCGGTTGTCCGCGTCGAGCAGGGCGCTGAAATCGATGCCGGCGGCGGCGAAGCGCCGCACCGAATCCTTCAGAAGGGCTCCTTTGGCCAGAGCGACGGTGATCATGGGTCTGCACCGCAGCGTGGACTTTACCGATGGGGCCATCCGCCAGTGAGCAGGCCGATGGGCCCGGGCCCGTCGCCATCGCCCGCGCGGTGGCGGTGATCCCGGTGCTGAACGACAACTATGTGTTCGTGCTGCACGATGGCCGGCGGGCGGTGGTGGTGGATCCGGCCGTGGCGCCGCCGGTGATCGCCTGGCTGGAGGCGCGGCGGCTGGAGCTGGAGGCGGTGCTCCAGACCCATCACCACAGCGACCACATCGGCGGCACGCCGGCTCTGCTGCGGCGCTGGCCTGGAGCCGCCGTGATCGCCGCAGCGGCCGATCGGGAGCGGATCCCCCTGCAGACCCGTGGCGTGGTGGGCGGTGACAGCCTCCAGCTGCTGGGCCGCAGGGTGGAGGTGCTGGAGGTGCCCGGCCACACCCGCGCCCACGTCGCCTTCCACCTGCCGGCCGTGGCGGGCGCCGGCGGGGAACTCTTCTGCGGCGACACCCTCTTCGCCGGAGGCTGCGGGCGCCTGTTCGAGGGCACGGCGGCCCAGATGCACAGCTCGCTGCAGCGCCTGGCCGCTCTGCCGGACGACACCCGCGTCTGGTGCGCCCATGAGTACACCGAAGCGAATCTGCGCTGGGCGGCCTCGAGGCCCGGCGCGCCGGCGGCGATCGCCGAACGGCTGACGCTGGTGCGCCGTCAGCGAGGGGCCGGTGAGCCCACCATCCCCAGCACGATCGGCCGGGAGCGGATCACGAACCTGTTCCTGCGGGCCGCCAGCGCCGAGGAACTGGCCAGCCTGCGGGCCAGCAAGGACCACTGGCGCGGCTGAGCTCAGCCCCTGCCTTCGCCGATGGTGGCGGTGGCCAGGGGCTGCAGCGGCAGCCCCTGGGGAAAGAGCAGCGCCGGCGGGTCGCGGCGGATCCGCACCCGGCAGCGCTGGTCGAGCGGCACCTCCCGCTCCAGCGGCAGCCGCAGCCGCAGCAGTGGCAACCCCTCGCCATCGAGGCGCACCTGGTAGAGCCAGGCCTGCCCCAGGAACTCCCTTCCCACGACGCGGGCATCGCCCCCGTCGTCGGGCACGAGATCGAGCCCGGCGGGGGTGAACAGCACCTGCGGGGCCGCGCCGTTTTCAGCCTGGGCTGCGGTGGCATCGGCCGCGGCGCACTCCAGCGACCCGAGGGCGGTGTGGAACCGTCTCCCCTGCCGGCGGGCGGGAAGCACGTTGGCCTGCAGCACGAACCGACCCACGAACGGGGTGGCCGGGGCGCGCACCAGTTCACGGGGACTGGCGCACTGGTGGATGCGGCCGGCCTCGAGCACCGCCACCCGATCGCAGATCGCCAGGGCCTCCTCCGGATCGTGGGTGACGATCAGGCCGCTGGTGCCGCATTCCCGCAGGATCGCGGGCAGTTCGGCCCGCAACCGCAGCCTCACCTCCACGTCGAGGTTGGAGAAGGGTTCGTCGAGCAGCAGCACCGCCGGGCCGGGCGCCAGGGCGCGGGCCAGCGCCAGGCGCTGACGCTGGCCACCCGAGAGTTCATGGGGAAACCGTCCCTGCAGTCCGTCCAGGCCCAGCAGCTCGAGCAGCCAGGCGGCCCGGGCGCGGTCCTGGCGGGGCCGCAGGCCGAAGCACACGTTGCGCCAGGCGTCGAGGTGGGGGAACAGGGCGTAGTCCTGGAACACCATGCCCACGCCGCGGCGCTCCGGTGGCAGCCAGGCATGCGGGCCGGCCACCTCGTGCCCCTGGAGCAGCACCCGTCCCCGCTGGGGACGCTCGAAGCCGGCGATCAGCCGCAGCAGGGTGGTCTTGCCGCAACCGGAGGGACCCAGCAGACCCACCAGTTCAGCGGCAGCCAGATGGAAATCGATGTCGCGCAGGGTCCAGCCGCCCTCGCCCTCGGCTCCGGGGTAGCGATGCCAGACCCCCTCCAGCCTCACCGGTTCCCCTGCGGCGGCCGCCGGCGAGTGAGCCGCCGGGGCACAGGCTGCTGAACCGGAACCGGGGGAGGAGGAGGCGATGGCGCTGGAGGCCCTTAAGCTCGACCCCTGATTCTCCCCTGTCATGGGCATCGCCCCCCCCAGCCAGGAGATCGCGGCCGAAGCGATCACCACCGAGGCGATCACCACCGCCGGGGCTCCCGCCCCGGTGGGTCCCTACAACCAGGCGGTGCGGGCCGGGGGGCTGCTGTTCTGCTCCGGCCAGATCGCCCTCGACCCCCACAGCGGCGGGCTGGTGGGTGAGGGGGATGTGGAGGCCGAAACCCGTCAGGTGCTCGCCAACCTGCAGGCCGTGCTGGAGGCGGGGGGCAGTTCCCCCGGCCGGGTGGTGCGCACCACCGTGTTCCTCACCGATCTGGCCGACTTCGCCCGGGTGAACGCGCTCTATGCCGAGGTGTTCGGCGCGGGGGTGGCCCCGGCGCGGGCCTGCGTGCAGGTGGCCGCGCTGCCGAAGGGCGCCCGCGTCGAGATCGACTGCATCGCCCTGGCGCCCTGAATCCGGCAGGCCTGCCGGAGCCGAACACGCCAGCTGGTAATGAAGGTGACAGTCAGCAGCTGTCACAGCGCCCAGGATTTCAGCATGACACCGTCTGGATCCATGGCGTTCACACCCCATTCCTCGGCGACTCCGGTGCGTCGTGTCCGCGCGGAGCGTCTCTACCGGCTGGTCGATCAGCAGTGCTGCCCCCATCCGGTGCTCGACGTCACCTTCGACTCCCTGGATGCCGCCTGGGAGGCGGCTCTGGCCTGGTGGCAGGAGGAAGCCGGCGGCCGCGAGGAGCCGATCGGGATCGGCATCGAGGTGAGCACCCCCATGGGCGACTGGCGCACCCTGCGCTATCCCGGCCTCATTCCATCCGGAATGTCACCACCATCACGGCCGTGATGTCCTTCTCGATCGTGCTGGTGTCGTAGGAGCCGCTGCCCCCCAGTTCGGTGGAGTTCGGGGCGGTGATCTGGAACGAGCCCGTGTCGGCCCGCATCATCGGCCCGATCCGACTGCCTGCTTCCTGGGCGATGGCCTTGGCGCGGTGTCGGGCGTCGGCCGTCGCCTTGGCCAGCATGTCGACACGCTTGGCCGCCAGGGCCGCGTAGGTGAAGGAAGGCGGATCGATCGACAGCGGCACGCCTTCGCCGATCAGCTCACCGATGCCGCGGGAGATCGCCTGCACCTTCTCCACCTGCCGGCTGGCGATCCGCAGCCGCTGCCGCGAGGTCCACACGGTGGAGCGCAGTTCGCCGGTGCGGGGGTCGCGGGTGTCCGAGCGCTCGGTGCTCACCGTGCCCAGCTGCCACTCGGTGGCGGGAAGACCTTCCCGGCGAAGGTAGGCGGTGGTGGCGGCCACGGCCGGCGCCAGGCCGCGGTAGGCCAGGGCCTGGGTGGCGGCGCTGTGGCTGAGCTCCACTGACCAGTCGACGGTGTCGCTGCGGATGCGCTCGGTGCTGGCCCCGGTCACGGTGACGCCATCCTGGCCGCGCCCCAGCCCCTGGACCGCCACGGCGCTGGCCGCCACCAGGCCGAGGCCGAGCACGGCCATGGCCGTTACCAGGGGCGGGGTGCGGCCGAGGGCAGCGGCGAGCCTCGGGCCCCATCGGTTTGGAAGATCCGCTCGGGTCATGGCAGCGGCGCTCCCTCCGGCCTGCCCCCGTTCTAGGGGGATGCCCGATCCCGCACCACGCGGCTGGACGTGATGGGGCTGCCGAGCCAGCCTGCCGATAGGTTCGACCCCATGGACACGCCCATGCCCCTGCTCGGACAACTCGTTCCGTCCGGCGGAGCGGAGGGGCCGTCCGCCGTGGCGGGCCTGGCCCGGGCGATCCAGCTGTCGGTGGCGCCGGTGTTCCTGCTCACCGGGATCACCGGGCTGCTGAGCATGTTCACCGGCCGGCTGGCGCGGATCATCGACCGCACGCGGGTGCTGCAGGAGACGCTCGAGCGGAGTGATCTGCCCCAGGCCCGCCGGCTGCGGGCCTCGCTGCAGGTGCAGCGGCGCCGCACCTTCCTGATCAACAGGGCCATCCTCTGTGCCGGGATCACGGCGCTGCTGGTGTCGGGCGTGGTGGCCGTGCTGTTCATCAGCGCCGTGGCTGCAGTGGACCTGGCCCCGATCGTGGTGCCGGTGTTCGTGCTGGCGATGCTGTCGCTGATCGTGGGGCTCGTGCTGTTCCTGCTGGAGGTTCAGCTGGCGATCCGGCAGAACCCGCGTCGCTACTTCTGAGCCACCTCGCTTGCGGCCCCCTGTCAAGGGGTGCCTGTGTGGAGGGGCTGACAGAGCGTTGGCGTCCCCGGGATGGCGGTCGAGGTTAAGGGAAGGGAATCGTTCCCGTTTCTTCGCCGATGGACCCGGGTCCCGACCGACTGGCGGCGCTCCGACGGGAAGCCGACGCGTTGCTGGATCAACGGTCGCTTCTGGTGGTGAGCGGCCATCGGTTGGTGCTGGCCTTGCTCGAGGGCCTGGTGAGCCCCGGCCGTGCCTGGCTGGGATCCGTGACCAGCGAGCGCGATGGCCTGCTGCGGCTGCGGCTGGCCCGCCCGGATGGGCTGTTCGTGGTGGAGCCGCTCGAGCAGGGCAGCGCCATCGCCCTGGTGCGGGAGGCCAAGCGGCTCCATCCCCACCTGCCCGTGCTGCTGGTGCTCCGCAACGACACCCCCGCGCAGGTGCGGGCCGCGCTGCAGGCCGGTTGCGACGGGGTCTGCCTGGAGCGGCGTCTGGAGCTGGAGGAGCTGGTGGCGGCCGGCAAGGCCGTTCTGCAGGGCGGCTTCTACCTGGATCCGCCGGGCGTCAGCCTGCTTCGCCAGGCGGGAGGGGTGGCCGCTCCGGCACCACCGGAGCTCACCCGTCGCGAACGGGAGGTGCTGACGCTGGCGGCGCGGGGGTTCTCCAACGGCGAGATCGCCCGGCGGCTGCATCTCTCGGTGGAGACGGTGCGCTCCCACATGCGGACGCTGCGGCGCAAGCTGAACGCCCGTGACCGCACCCAGGCGGCGGCGATCGCCCTGGCCCTGGGGCTGGTGCGCTACGAGGATCCCTTGCCCTGAGGCAGCGCTGCCGCGAGGGCATCGAGCAGGTTCGCGATCAGGCGATCGCCCGCCGCGCCGGCCCGTGCGCCCCAGCGCCCGGTGTCGGCGGCGATCCGCCGGGGTCCGTCGGGGCCGAGCGCCCCGATCACGTAGTCGGCATCGCCGCGCAGCCACTCCGTCACCATCGGGGGCGTGACCTCCACGTGGAACTGGAGCCCCCAGGCGTGGCGGTCCAGGCGGAAGAACTGCTCCGGGCAGTGGAGGCTGGAGCCGAGCAGGGTGGCCCCGGGCGGCAGCTGGATCCGATCCCCGTGCCAGTGCAGCACCAGCTGGCTCGATTCCAGGCCGGCGAGCACGGGTTCGGCCCCGGCGTCCGCCGTCCAGGTCACGGCGCCCCAGCCCACCTCCCGCAGCGGCCGGGGCGGCTCCCCCACCTCCAGCGGCACCACGGCACCCCCGGCGGCCTGGGCCAGCAGCTGGGCGCCGAGACAGATCCCGAGCACGGGGGCCCGCTGGCGCAGCCGTGCCTTGATCAGGCCCAGCTCCTCCCGCATCCAGCCGAACTCCGGCCGGTGGCGATCCGCCAGGCCCATCGGGCCTCCCATCACCAGCAGGATCTGATCCGCCGCCTCATGCGGCGGCAGGGGATCACCCTCGGGGGGGCGCAGGGTGGTGACGCTCCAGCCGCGATCCCGGGCCCGATCGCCGATGCGCCCCGACCCTTCGCTGCCGAAGTGCTGCAGCACCAGGAGTTCGGGCATCGGCTCACTTCCTGCGGCAGTAGCCGCCGCCCACGTTCGTCCATCCCGAGGGGCAGCCATCGCTGCCGCGGCGGGCGAGGTTCGGACTGGGTTCACCCAGCGTGCTGCAGAAGCCGTTGAACAGATCCACGTAACCCAGGGGGCACATGCTCTCGATCTTGGGGATCACCTGCTGGGCCTGGGCCGGGGAGGGCAACCCCAGGCCGCCGAGGGCCAGCGGCAGCGTGAGCATCAGCACGGCGAGCCGCAGGCGGAGTGGGTGATCGCTGGGCATTCGGTGGGTGCGGCACGCACGCCGTGAGCCTAGGTTTGCGGAATCGGGACGGGGCCGGTTCGGCGGCGCCGGTGTGCGACCAGACGCGACAGGGATGCTCCGCCAGACACTGCGAACGGTTGAGGTGGCGACCGACGGCGAGGGATTCACCGACATCACCGGCCTGCTGGCGAAGGAGGTGGAGCGGAGCGGGCTCCGCCAGGGGGTGCTGCACCTGAGCGTGCTGCACACCAGCTGCAGCGTCACCGTGAACGAAAACGCCGATCCGCGGGTGCTCCAGGATCTGGCCGCCTTCCTGCGAGCCCTGGTGCCCGCCGCCGGCGTGCGTCCGCTCAGCGGCGCCGGGCCCCTGCGGCCCTGGCTGCATGACGACGAGGGCCCCGACGACATGCCGGCCCACATCCGCACGGCCCTCACCGCCACCAGCCTCACCCTCTCGTTCGACGCCGCCAGGCTGGTGCTCGGCACCTGGCAGGCGGTGTATCTCTGGGAGCACCGGGCGCGGGGGCACCGGCGCCAGCTGTGCCTGCATCTGGTCGGAGCCTGAGGCCCCAGGCCGGCCCGCGTTGCCATCCTGGAGTTCTCCGGCTCCCTGCCCCCATGCCCGCCCGATCGCTCAGCGCCGCCGAGATCGCCGATCTCCCCTCCCTGCTGCCCCAGTGGCAGCTGGTGGAGGGGAAGCTGCACCGTGAGCTCTCCTTCGCCGACTTCTCCGCCGCCTTCGGCTTCATGGTGCGGGTGGCGCTCGTGGCGGAGTCGCTCGGCCATCACCCCGAGTGGTCGAACGTGTGGAGCCGGGTGGTGATCGATCTCACCACCCATGACACCGGCGGCCTCTCCGATCTGGACCTGGAGCTGGCCCGGCGGATCGATGCCCTGCTGGTGGGCTGAGCTCAGGCCAGGGCGGCCAGCCGCTCCCACAGCGCCATCAGCACCCGGCCGTGGTCGAGGGTGTCGTCCTCGCCGAGCGGCACGCTGAGGCGGCGTTCCGCCGGGGAGAGGGGTTCGATCCGGCGCAGCTGTTCCGCCAGCACGGCCTGGTCCGCATCGCTGGGATCGTCGTTCCGCCGGGCGCGGGCGTCGAGCCGCGCCCGCAGCTGCTGTTCGCCGAGGCGCAGCTCGAGCAGCAGCGGCCGGGCCCCGGCCTCTGCCGCCAGCTCGAAGGCGCGGCGGCGGCTGGCGGACTGAAGGTGGGTGGCATCGAGCAGCACGCTGCGGCCCAGGGCGAGGCTGGCGCGCGCCGCCGCCAGCAGGGCCGCCTCGGTGCGCCGGTGGGCCTCCTCGCCATAGAGGCGCTCCCGCTCGGAGCCTTCGGGCCGGGCGAGGGGATCGAGGCCATGCAGCCGCTTGCGGATCAGGTCGCTGCGGTGCAGGTCGGCCAGGAGCCAGGGGGCGAGGCGGGCGGCCAGGTGGCTCTTGCCGGATCCGGAGGGCCCGTGCAGCAGGATCAGCAGCGGCGCCGCCAGCCCCGCGCGGGCGTAGGCCAGGGCCAGGCTGAGGTGGGCACGGGCCTCCCGCCGGGCGCTGCGCCGCTGCTCCGGCGGGATCACCGTTTCGGCGCCGGTCACGGCTCCCACCTTGGCGCGCACATGGGCGCGGTAGGCGCCGAAGAGCGCCAGCACGGCGGGCTCGATCGGTTCGCCGTAGCCCGCCAGCAGCTCCGCCACGCGGTGGCCGTGCCCCGTCGCCTGCAGCTCCATCACCAGGAAGGCGAGGTCGGAGGCGCCGTCCACCCGCCGCAGCGATGGGTTGAACTCCACGGCATCCACGATCGCAATCGGTGTCTCCAGCAGCACGTGCTCGAGCCGCAGATCACCGTGGCCGTCGACACCGCGGCCGGCGGCGATCCGCCGCCGCAGGGCTTGCCGGTTTTGCCAGAGGGCGATGGCCAGCTGCCGCTCCAGCAGCCGGTGCACCGGAGCCGGGAAGAGGGCGGGCACGAAGGTGCGGGTGGCCCGCACGTTGTTGCGCAGCACGGCGGTGAAATCGGGGAGCACCTTGGCCGCCGCCGCCGGATCGAGCCGATGGGCGTGGTGGAAGCGGCCGATCCGCTCCCCCAGCGCCCGCAGCTCGCCCGCGCCCACGCCGCCCTGGGCCAGCCGCTCACGCAGGGTGTGCTCGGCCGCGAAGCGGCGCATCACCACCACGTGCTCGGCGCCGGGGGATTCGGCGTGCAGCGGCCCGAGCCGCAGGGCCCCCTCGCCATCGGGCAGCAGGGGGGCGATGCCCAGGTAGAGATTGGGCGCCAGGCGCCGGTTGAGCCGCACCTCCTCGCGGCACCAGTGCAGGCGGCGCTCCGGGCTGCCGTAGTCGAGCAGGCCCCAGAGCTGCAGGGGCTTCTTCCACTTGAGGGCCAGCCCGGCGGTGAGGAACACCACGCTGATGTGGGTCTGGATGCACGCCACCCGGCGCGCCGCGGGGGCCACGCCCTCCCAGGCGGTCTCGGGGTAGGCCTGCGGGCGGCTGAGCGCGGCGATCAGGCTGGCCGGATCCGGGGAGGGCACAGAACGGGCTGCCTAGGCTGGGCCCACTCTCGGCGCCGGCGGCACGGGTTGGACGACGCTGGCCTGGATCTGCCTCCGGAGCTCGCGGCCCTGCGGGCGGCGGTGGGGAGCTGGCGGGAGCTGGGGGCGCGCTACGGCGAGCAGCTGCGGGCCCTGGAGTCCGGCGCCGGGGAGGGGCGTGCGGTGGCGGAACGGGCCGCCGCCATCGATCTGCTGCTGGAGCTCGGCGATCGCCAGGGGGCCTGGCAGGCCGCCCTGGCGTGGCTGGGCCAGGCCCTGAAGGCGATGCCGCGGCGGGGCCGCCCCGAGGAGGTGCTGCCGGTGGAACTGCTGCGCTGCCTGGCGGAGGTGGTGGAGCGGAGCGGCGATCAGGTGCTGCTGGAGCTGCTGTGGCAGGGCCTGGAGCGGCTGGCGCCGCCGCTGCCGCCGGCCGGGGTGCTGCCGCTGGTGGGGGTGCCGGTGCTGAACCGTCCCGACCTGCTGGAGCGGCTGCTGGCCAGCCTGGATGTGCCCGTGGGCACGCTGGCGATCGTGGACAACAGCGGCGGCCGCCACGACGCCGACGCCCTGGAGCTGCGGCGGCTGCTGGAGCGGCTGGAGCGGGAGGGCTGCCGGGGCGTGGGGCGGGTGCGGGTGGCGCGGGCCTTCGGCAACGGCGGGGTGGCGGCGGCCTGGAACCAGATCCTGCTGGGGTTTCCGGAGGCGGCGCTGGCGCTGATCGTGGGCAACGACGTGGTGCTGGCGCCGGGGGTGCTGGCGCAGGCGCTGGAGCGGCTGGATCCTGAGCGGCCCCAGTTCCTGAGCCTGCTGCCGGGGGGCGATGCCTTCTCCGCCTTCCTGATCACCGCCCTGGCCTGGGACCGGCTGGGCCTGTTCGATGCCAGCTTCCATCCCGCCTACTGCGAAGACCTCGACTACCGCGACCGGCTGCAGGGCTGCCCGGAGGTGGCGTGGCTCGACGGTGGCTTCGCCCATGGGGCGATGGCGGCGCTGAACCCGGAGCGCAGCGCCACGATCGGCAGCGATCCGGCCCTGGAGCGCGCCAACCGGCGAACCTTTCAGCTCAACCGTCTCTGGTATCTCTACCGTCGGCGGCCGCCGGTGGGCGGCCGGGGCCACTGGCGCCGCCGCTGGCTGGCCGGCTGGACCTGAGTGCTCAAGCCCGTGATGGAGCGTGATCGATGGACCTGATCCGGCAGGCCTCGGCCCTGGAGGTGGCCACGGCGCTGCAGCGGGCCCGGCAGGAGCGGGATGCCGGGCGGCTCGAGGCCGCCGAGGCCGCCTATGGGCTTGTGCTGCAGGCCCGGCCCCATCTGGTGGCGGTGGAGCTGGAGCTGGCGGGGCTGCGGCTGGAGCACGGCGATGCCGAGGGGGCGGCGAGGCTGCTGCGGCAACGGCTGGCCTTCGGGGAGGGCCTGGGTTCGGAGCAGGACCGGGAGCCGGTGGAGGCGGTGCTGCTGGAGGCGCTGCTGCGGCTGGAGCGCTGGGCGGAGGCCGAGCCGCTGCTGCGGCGGCTGCGGGCGCGGGGGCAGGCCGAGCCCGCTCACCTGCTGGCCCTGGCGCGGGCCGTGGACGTGCAGGGGCGGGAGGAGGACGCCCTGGAGATCCTGCGGCAGGGGCTCGGCCACGATCCGCTGGCGCTGGAGCTGCGGCTGGAGCTGGCGCGGCGGCTGCGGCGGCTGCGGCGCTGGGAGGAGGCGCTCGCCGAGCAGGGCCGCGCCCTGGCCCTGGCACCCGAGCGCGACGAGCTGCACCGGGAGCTGGCGGAGCTGCAGCTGGAGGCGCTGTGGCAGCGGGGTGAGGCGTGCATGGCCGCCGAAGACTGGCGAGGTGCGGCGCGGGCCTTCGGCGCCCTGCGCGAGCTGGAGCCCGGCCATGGGCCGGCGGGCGAGCGGCTGGAGCTGCTGGCGCGCCTCGATCCGGCCCAGCTCACCCTGGCGCCCACCCCCGGCCTGGAGAGCCCAGCCGAGTGGCGGGCCCAGGCGCGGGAGCGGCTGGAGCGGTTCGGCCGACTGCTCGATCGGTTGGAAGCCGCCGGGGAGCCAGCCGGAGATGGCCCCTAGCCTTGGGGGATGGAGTCCACGCTCTGCGACTGGCATCGACCCCACCCCCTCAGGCTGCCTTCCCTTGGCCCTGGGATCGAGGGGGATGGGGCTGAGCGGATCGAGGCCGCCCTGGGACGGCTGGCTCGCCAGCCCAACGTGCGCGGTCTGGTGCTGTTCGGTTCGCGGGCACGCCGCGAGGCCCGTGCCGATTCGGATCTCGATCTGCTGGTGCTGGAGCGCCAGCCCCATCTGGAGGGTGAAGCCCTGCGGCAGGCGTGGTGGAGGGCGTATCAGTTGCTGGAAGATCTGCCGCTGCCGCTGGATCTGGTGGTGGCGGGCAGTGCCGATGCCGATCGCCTGGCCGGATCGCGCTGGCACGTGATCAGCCATGCGGCACGGGAAGGGCAGGTGCTGTATGTCGCCGAGTGAGGATGCGGCCTTGCTGCTCCAGATCGTGGCGCGGCATCGGCGGGGGCTGGAACTCAATCTGGATCCGGCCTATCCCGACGAGGAATGGGGTTTCGCCGCCCAGCAGGCCGTGGAGAAGCTGCTCAAGGCACTGATCGTGCTCGACGACCGCCGGCCGCCCCTCAGCCACGATCTGCGGGTCCTGGCCCGGTTGGCGGAGGTGCCACTCGAGACCTCCCTGCTGGCGCTGCAGACCTACGCGGTGGAGGCGCGCTACGAAGCCGGGCCATTTCCGCTGGCCACCAGCCGTGCGGAGCTGCTGAGGGCCCTGGCAGCCCTGCAGACCCTGGTGGAGGAGCGGATCGCGGCATTCCCGCCAGAATGCGCCGATCCGTAGGTTCGGCGTGTCGAAGCTGACCAGTCCGCCGCGCGCGCCCGGGGGCTCCACCGCGCCCGCCCGGGGCGGCGCGCTGGGGTTCCTCGGCGGCGGCGGGCTGGCGGTGGGGCTGACGCTGGCGGTGGTGGTGGGGCTGCAGCTGGGGGCCATGCCCTGGCGGTTCCGCAAGGAGATCTGGCAGCTGCAGGGGGCCCTTGCCGGCGGCCTGGTGGGTTATGTGGTGGGCTGGAGCGTCGGCCGCAGCCGGCGGGAGAGCGGTTCCGATGGCCCCTGAACCGGGCCGGGCCGCCCTGCTGGGCCGGCTGCGCTCCACGGCCCTGCTGCTGCTGGTGTTCTTCGGGATCCCGCTGGCGGGGCTCGTGGCGATCTCCTGGGCCGTGAGCCTCTTTGCGCCGCCGATCCTCACTGCGGCCAATCTGGGGCCGTTCGTGCTGGGGCAGCTGCTGGTGGCGGGCCTGCTCAGCTGGCTGCTGGCCTGGAAGTTTCCGGTGGTGTGAGCCCCTGGCGCGACTGGCCCAGCTGGGCTTCCAGCTGGGCGATGCGGCGCTGCTGGGCGAGCAGCAGGGCTTCGGCCCGCTCCAGCTGGAGGGCGGCCGCCTGCCAGAGGGGATCGGGTTCCTCCGGGGGGCTGGCCGCCAGCAGCGGCAGCTGGAGCAGCTGCAGGCCGGCGGCCCGGGCCGCCGGCTCCTCGAAGGCGGCGGGGCCAAGCCGCTCCAGCACGCCGCGGCGGAGCACCGGTGGCCAGTCCTGCGGCACCACCCCATCGATCCAGGGATTTCGGAAGGTCCGCACCAGGGCGGAGAGCAGCGCCAGGGGTGGCGGGTCGGCGGCCGCCGGCAGGCAGCCGATCCACTCCCCCCTGGCCTGGCTCCAGTCGCCCGCCTCGGTGGGGAGCAGCTCGATGCCCAGCTCGGAGGACCCCTCCAGCGCGTCGCGCCAGCGCCGCTGATCGGCGCCGGAGCCCTGGAGCAGCAGGGTGAGGCGGGGCGCGTCGGCCGGGGTGATGGGCAACCGCTGGATCCCGGCCTGCGGCCCCGCCGGCGCCGGAGCGGGCTGCGGTGTGGCGATGGGGTGGGGCCCGCGCCGATCCAGCGGGACCGCCTCGGTGGCGTCGAGCGCGGGCCAGCCGCGTTCAGCGGCGAGTTCCAGCAGCCAGGGGAGGGCGGCGGGCGGATCGGCAGCGAGGGCATCGGCCAGGGCGGGCGGCGGCGTCCAGGCGCCACGGGGCAGCAGGATCCAGCTGGGCTCGGCGGGTGGATCCAGCCGGAGCCCGGCCTCGGGCCCGCTGCGGCTCCAGGCGCGGCCCCAGGCGAGCACGGGCGGATCGCGCAGGGCCAGTTCGCCCACCCCGTCGGCCCAGGCCGCCGTGGGTGCGACGGCGCCGCTGAGCAGCACGAGGGCGGCGCTGCTGGTGCGCACCGTGGCCTGACGCAGCAGGTCGTCGAGGCGGGGGCGGTCGGCGTCGGTGGTGCGCAGTTCGGGCACGAGCGCCGCCGCCAGTTCCGGGCCCACCACCCACTCCCCGAAGAGCAGCAGGGGCAGGTTCAGCCGCAGCAAGTCCGGGATGCCGCCCGGCTGCTCCTCGAGCCCCGGAAGCACACAGAGGGTGAGGGCGGGCATGGAGGAGCTGCGGGCGACGGTGACCGTAGTGGTAGCTGCCTTCCAGGCACTCGCCACGTGATGACTGCCGGTTCTGCGGGCACCAGGAAGCCGTCTAGCCTGAAAACCAAGCTCGCTGGGGCCATGGCGCCTGCATCTCCAGCCACCCGGGCCGATGCTCTGGCGCCTCTGCACCTGCCCGCTGATCTGCGGCTCAGCACCGAGCAATTCGCGGCGGTGTGCACTGCGAACCCCGAGGCGGTGCTCGAACTCTCCGCCGATGGTCATCTCATCCACATCACGCCCACCGGTGGTGAAACCGGCGCCAGGAACCAGACCCTCGGCGCCCTGCTCTGGATCGCGGTGCGCTCCAGCGGGCTTCCCCTACCAGCTGTTCGACAGCTCCACGGGCTTCCGCCTGCCCGATGGTTCGGTGTTGAGCCTCGATACCGCGCTGGTGAGCCAGAAGCGCTGGCAGGCGCTCACTGCCGAGCAGCGGCGCGGCTTTCCCCCGCTCTGCCCCGATCTGGTGGTGGAGCTGGCCAGTGCCGGCGACGAAGGCCCCCGCGGCCTCTCCGCCCTGCGCCGCAAGATGGCCCCTACCAGGCCAATGGGGTCCAACTGGGCTGGCTGTTGATCCCCGAACAGCAGGCTGTGGAGATCTGGCCCGCTGGCGGCAGCCCTAGCGGCACCCCCCAACGCCTGGAGGCCCCATCCGAGCTGGAGGCGGGGCCCCTGTTCCCCGGGCTGGTTCTCCGCCTGAGGGAAATCTGGCAGGTCTAGGGGACGGAGCTGGGGCGTGACCACAGCCAGCGGGAATCACGCTGCAGCTCCGCGGCGAACCGTGATCCGCCCGTCATCAGGGCCTCGTACCCGTCGGGTTTGAGCACGAGCGCGTCGCCACTGAGGGGCAGCCGCTCCAGAGGCCAGCTCACCTGTCTCATGTGCTGGGGTCCGTTGGCTTGTGCATCGATCAGCAGGAGGTTGAGGTCGCTGCCGACTCCAGCGGTGCCCCGGCCATCACTGCCGAAGATGGCCACTTGCTCCAGGGACGGCACACGGGTCGCCTGCTCCCCCACCCAGGCGTCGAGCTGGAGCATCACTTCGACGGGATCAGGCCAGCGCATCACGGATTGCGTCGACGAGCGCACGGGCTTGGCGAAGAGCTATCCGGGTGGCGGGTGGGGATGTCGAGGGCATCGAGGATGCGAAGCCGATCCTCCAGCTCCGACACGGTGGTGCCCAGCTGGGTGGAAACGGCGGGGGGCAAGCGCGTAAGGACGCCCTAAAGCAAGGCGGCCTTGGCTCTAGGGTGGCGATCGGATGGGTTGGCCACGGATGGACGTCGCCACACTCACTGCCAAGGGGCAGGTCACGGTGCCGAAGGCCGTGCGTGAGGCCCTGGGATTGATGCAGGGCGACCAGCTCAGCTGGGAGCTGGAGGACGGCTCGGAGCGAGTGCGGGCGGAGACGCCGTTGGATCTGGCCTATCTCCATGGGCTGGAGAGCGGCCTGAGCGAGTGGAGCAGCCCGGTGGATGAGTCGGCGTTCCGCGATCTGTGAGCGACTTCGAGATCACCTCAGCGCGCCATCCTCCTGGTTCCTCGATTGGCCCCTCCACGATCTCAAGGCCGCAGGTCTGCCCCAACCCTGTCTGGTGTGCTTCAAGCTGTTCAGTCTCGATGAGCGGCTGGCGTGAGTGCCCAGGTGGCCAAGCTGCTGCCCACCGGGACTTGAGAGCGATGCCCAGCGACTAATCCGAGGCGGCGACCCGTGCCACATCACCACCATGCGGCGATGCCCCAGCCCAAGCGCATCGCTGGAGCTGATTTCGATCGCCTCACCCACTGTTGTCCACAAGGGTTGGACAGCCTTGATGGGGTCCAGTTCCGGAGCCTGGAATTGGAGGTGCCGGGGAAGTTGCCCAGGCGACCAAGCAGTCGATGGCCGGCCCATCCGTGACGGCGGCTGCCTGCAGCGGAACGGAGCGCGTCACGGGATCAAGGGAAGGATTCCTGGGTCATCCCGCTGTCCTCTTGCTTGAGAAGGTCTGCAAATCAAGAAAACCACGACCTTTGGTAGCAGACAACACCAGGCCCGCCTGTCCTGATCCTTGAAATCCCCTTAGGATTCGTCAGTATTCTGTCGTGTAGGCCTGTCTTCCCCGGGTCCAACGGCAACCGTTTTTTCGTTTCTCATGGCTTCTTTCGGGTTCAATAACATCTATCTTTCTTCGGCTCCTGGTACTAGCACCAAGACGACAACAAGTGGCCCCGATCTGTCCGGTGGTGGCAATGCTGTTGTCACCGAGACAACCAGCTCCAATTCATCGCTGGCCCCGGGCGAGGCTGTGACGCTTAGCATCAACGGAGGCACGGCAGTCTCAGTGATCTATCTCGGAAAAAGTAGTGGTAATGCTCTCATTTTTCAATCCGGATCTACTTTCTATGTAGCTTCAAATACTGCCATTCCCGCAGGGACTGAGGTCAACTTCAGCACCAATGCTAGCCAAGGCACATTTGTTTGCTTCCTTGCTGGCACGTTGATCGGTACCGTTGAGGGTCCCATCGAGGTTGAGGCCCTCCAGCCTGGTCAGATGATTCGATGCTTGGACGGCCTCCGGCCCGTACGATTCATCTCGCAAACCGTGAGTCATCCCTTGGTGCTGAGCCTCTCGGGCGCTCTCCCGATTCGCATCAGCGCTGGTGCTTTCGGGCAGGCGGGCCCCGAGCGTGACCTGTTCGTTACCGGCGATCACGCCATCGTGGTGGATGGTCATCTCATCCACGCTTCAGCGCTGATCAACGGCACGACCATCGTTCGCACCTCAGCAGAAGATTGGCAAGACACCCCCTCCATCACCTACTACAACGTGGAGCTTGAGGAGCACGCCATCATTCGCGCCGAAGGTCTCGAGGTGGAGTCGTATGTCGACAACGTGCCCCGGAAAACCTGGGACAACTACGAAGAGTATCTGGCGCTCTATGGAAGTGAGGCGCCAATCCGTGAACTGCCTCTGCCCCGGATCAAGTTCTCCCGTCAGATTCCCGCCCCGCTCCGACTTAAGCTCCAATCGATGGATCAGTCCGCTGTCCAGCGTGAATTGGCAACTGTCTGACATCTGAGTGCCGCTCAGGCAACCAACTCACTTTCTTCCATGGCCTTGTCCCATTCATGGGGCAAGGCTTTTGTGTTGTGAGGCCCTGAGTCTCCGAAGCGACATCTTCCTTGCGAAGGGGCGTGGTGGTGAGCCTTAGGCACTTCCAGCGAATCTCTCTTGCAGGCTCAGCCACCTATCGGCAGAGATTCAGTGACTCGTTTGGATTCTCATGGCTCAAGCGGGACGAGTGCTGGTTAAAGTGAATATAACTCCTGTTCACAGGCTTCCGCTATGTCTGACGCCACCTACGCCTTTTTTATCGCCTGAAGGATGAGCGTAATCCTGGATCCTATCAGGTTGATAGTCAAAATGAGTCCAAGTCCGATTCGGTTCTGATCACAGAGTCGACCAATGACAAAACATTTGTCAGGTATCCGGCTGATGAGCATGTCAGGGTTGATTCAAGGCCGGAGTGTGGTGATGGATTGCCCAGTGACCTCGACGGCAAGACCAACTATGTGTATGAAGGGTTTTATTCGGCTACAGGAGCGATCGTTCTGAAGAGGGGTGGGAATTTCTATCTCGCCAACAACACTCACTACAGTCAGGGCACCAATCTCGGCAGCCCCAAGCAAGAGAACCTCACCATCTGCCTGCTGACGGGAACCCGAATCGCCACCCCGGAAGGCCCCCGCCCGATCGAATCACTCAAGCCTGGTGACCGGGTGATCACGGCCAACGGGATCGAGAGCGTGAGGTTCGTGTCGATCACGCGGCATCATCCCTTGCCGCTGAGCTGGTCGAACGGGCTGCCCATCCGGATATGGCCGGTGCCCTTGGCCAGAGGTTGCCCGAACGGGATCTGCTGCTCAGCCCCGACCATGCCGTGCTGTTCAAGGGGTATCTTGTGCCGGCTTCGGCGCTGGTGAATGGACGCACGATCATCTCTACCGAACTCGAGGAGTGGATCGATCAAACCTGCCTGGTTTACTACAACATCGAACTGAACTCCCACGGGATCCTCTGTGCCGAGGGTCTGCCCATTGAATCGTTCGTCGACAACGTGACGAGGCAGGTGTGGGACAACCATGCGGAGTATCTCCAGCTCTATGGCAGCGAGACCGTGATGGCCGAGATGGCGCTGCCGAGGATCAAGTTCCGTTGTCAGTTGCCTTCTGCCCTGCGCACGGCCCTCGAATCGCTTGTGCGAGGGGCGGCCGTTCAGGAGGCGGACATGGTGGGCAGCCGTTGAGGCTACTGGTTGGCGAGGGTGGGATTGGCCAGGTCTTTGGCGGAGAGCGGGGGCGTCACCCCCGCCGCCAGTTCCGGGCCCACAACTCACTCCCCGGTGAGCAGCAGGGGCAGGTTCAGCCGCAGCAATGCCGTGATGCCGCCAGGCTGCTCCTCGAGCCCCGGAAGCACACAGAGGGTGAGAGGCGGCATCGGGAGGTGGATGAGTGAGGCAGGCCAGCCACAAGGTGAGGTTTTCCTTGCTGGGTGCAGAGACCCAGCTGACCTCGCCTTGCAGTCGCAGGGAAGTTTGGCGACGCCTGCTTTCCAGTCAACTTGCTTTCATCCTCATGAACAAAAGAGCTGAGAGAACGGATTTTAGCGTCGGCATTTTGTCATCTTTCTCGATTCAGCTAGCCCCGAATTCGGTTTTCGAGTGATTGCTCAATCATTACTTATAATTTCCTCATGCTTCCTCATCCACAAGCGCCCATCCTTCTCATGGCCGCCCTTTCGGATGCCTACGGCGGAACTAACGATATAACTTGCAACACCTCTACTAACACTTGGCAGGTCTTTGACAGGGCTAATCGCGACAAACCTACCACCATCATCGAATCGGGGGATGTCAGCTCTCCCGAAATAGCAACTCCAGGAGAGTCTCTTACGGTAACCGGGCAACTTTCCGGCGCCATTCAGTATGACGGTGCCAGTGCTCAAGGGATTGTTGTTGAGTGTCCTCCTGGCACCTACTACCTGCTATCCGATGATACAACTCTCCAAAATGACCTATCGGGAACAACCAGCAGAACTCATATCGAAGTTTGTTTCCTTGCTGGCACACGGATTGCCACTCCCGAGGGCTCACGGCCCGACGAAACTCTGGCTGTGGGGGATCTAGTGATCACCCAGGCCGGGGCCCTGCCGGTGCACTTCGTCAGCCAGACCGTTCACCTCCCCTTCATGCTGGCCCTGGGGGATCGCCTGCCCGTTCGGATTTCGGTGGTGCCCTGGGCGCCGCTGGGCCTGAGCGCGATCTCCTCGTTTCCGGTGACCATGCCATCGTGATCGATGGTCATCTCGTCCATGCTTCTACGCTGATCAACGGATCCACCATCCAGCGATCTCAGCTCGAAGAGTAGCCCAAGGATCAGAGGATCGTGAATTACAACATCGAGTTGGAGGCGCATTCCATCATCAAGGCCGAGGGGCTTGAGGTTGAGACGTTTGCCGACAATGTGCCCCGATCCACTTGGGACAACTACGAGGAGTATCTTTCCCTTTGCGGTGCTCATCTACCGATCCAGGATCTTGCCCTCCCTCGCATCAAGTTCAGCCGGCAGTTGCCTGCCGCTCTTCGGCTGGTTCTTCAGATCCCTCAGCAGACCAGCCGTGAGCGTGAGCTGGCGCTCAGGTGATGAAGTGATCACCTTGCTCCGATTGAACTCCCAGACTCTTTACGAGGGTCTGGGCTTTCTTGTGTCTTTTAATATCGTGAAAACTTGCTTATGGTGTAAACGAGTGATTCCTATGACCTGCTCAGGGATCTCATCCTTATCCCTAGGTGCGCCGCTCTTCACCTTGTTTAGAAAGGTTGCACTCCTCTCGAGTCGACCTAGGCCATGGCCACCGCTACTTACGACTATTTCTATCTGTTGAAGTATGATCCCAAATCAGAGGTTTACCAAGTCGCCAGTCAAGACATTACAAAATCCGAATCAGTTCGTATTACGGAAAGGAAAAAGGGAGAAGACAAAATATTTACAGTCGATGAAGATGTTAGGATTTCACTTCCGAAGTTGAATGATGATGATGACTTGCCATTTGATCTCGATGACAAATCGAAACTGGAATATGTGGGATTCTTCCCTTCTAGTGGTGCGATTGTTCTTGAGATAGATGATAAGTTCTTTCTTGCTAGCAATACAGAGTTTAAGAAAGATACTGTTTTAGGCCGACTCCTGGAGCAAGATCTCACCATCTGCATGCTGGCGGGAACTCTGATCGCCACCCCTGAAGGGCCACGCCCGATCGAATCCCTCAAGCCTGGTGAACGGGTGATCACGGCCAATGGGATCGAGAGCGTGCGGTTCGTGTCAATCACCCGGCACCACCCCATGCCGCTGAGCTGGTCTGGTGGGCTGCCGATCCGGATCACGGCCGGTGCCCTTGGCCAGCGTTTGCCCGAACGTGATCTGATGCTCAGCCCCGACCATGCCGTGCTGTTCGAGGGGCATCTGGTGCAGGCCTCGGCGCTGGTGAATGGACGCACGATCACCTACACCAAACTCGAAGAGTGGATCGATCAACCGTGCCTGGTTTACTACAACATCGAACTGAACTCCCACACGATCCTTTGGGCTGAGGGGCTGCCGGTTGAATCGTTCGTCGACAACGTGCCCAGGCAGGTATGGGACAACCATGCCGATTATCTCCAGCTATACGGCAGCGAGCCGGTGATGGCCGAGATGGCGCTGCCGAGGATCAAATTCCGTCGCCAGCTGCCTTCTCCCCTGCGCACGGCCCTCGAAGCGCTCATGCGCAGGGCGGCCGTTCAGGAGGCTGAGATGGTCGGCAGCCGCTGAGGTTCCTGGTTGGCAAGGGTGGGGTTGGCCAGGTCCTTGGTGGAGAGCTGGGGCGTCACCCCCTCCGGCAGGGGGGGCCACTGGATCCCCAGCTCGGGATCATCCCAGGCGATCCCCTGCTCGGAGGGGGGGTGGTAGTAGTTCGAGCAGAGGTAGCAGAAGTCGGCCGTTTCCGAGAGCACCAGGAAGCCGTGGGCAAAGCCCGGTGGCACCCAGAGCTGGTGGTGGTTCACGTCATCGAGGATGGCGCCCACCCACTGGCCGAACGTGGCTGAGCCGCGGCGCACATCCACGGCCACATCGAAGACGCTGCCCCTGGAGCAGCGCACCAGTTTGCCCTGGGGCTGCACCAGCTGGTAGTGGAGGCCGCGCAGCACCCCCTGGCCGGAGCGGCTCTGGTTGTGCTGCACCAGCGGCGGGATACCGGCCTCCTCCAGCACGCTCTGGCGCGCGGTTTCCACGAAGAAGCCGCGGGCGTCGCCGAACACCTTCGGCTGCAGCAGCAGCACCTCGGGAATGGACTGGGGAACGATCTGCATCTCAGGCGAGGCGGGCGGCGTACTGGGTTTCGAGATAGCTGGCGTATTCGGCTGAGAGCAGCGGCTCCCACCAGGCGCGGTTGGCGAGATACCACTGCACGGTGCGGCGCAGGCCTTCCTGCACGGTCACCTGGGGCTCCCAGCCAAGTTCGGTGCGGATGCGGCCGGCGTCGATGGCGTAGCGGCGGTCGTGGCCGGGGCGGTCGGCCACGAAGCGGATCAGCTCCCGGCTGGGCCGCACCGGCAGCTCGGGCGCCAGTTCGTCCATCAGATCGCAGAGCAGGTGCACCAGATCGAGGTTGGCCACCTCGTTGCAGCCGCCGATGCAGTAGGTGCGGCCCACGTCGCCGGCCAGCAGGATGCGCTCCAGCGCCCGGCAGTGATCCTCCACGTAGAGCCAGTCGCGCACGTTGGAGCCGTCGCCGTACACGGGGATGGGCCGGCCCAGCAGGATGTTGATCAGCGTGAGCGGGATCAGCTTCTCGGGGAAGTGATAGGGCCCGTAGTTGTTGGAGCAGTTGCTCACCAGCACCGGCAGGCCGTAGGTGTGCTGCCAGGCGCGGGCCAGGTGATCGCTGGAGGCCTTGCTGGCGGCGTAGGGGGAGCGGGGGCTGTAGGGGGTGGTTTCGCAGAAGGGCGGATCGTTCGGTTCGAGGCTGCCGAACACCTCGTCGGTGCTCACGTGCAGGAAGCGCCAGGCGTCGGGGGAGCCGGCGGCGAGCCAGTGGGCACGGAAGGCCTCCAGCAGGGTGAAGCTGCCGTTCACGTTGGTGGCGAGGAAGGCGCCGGGGCCGGTGATCGAGCGATCCACGTGGGATTCGGCCGCCAGATGGGCCACGTGGGTGATGGCGTGCTCGGCCAGCAGGGCATCCACCAGGGGCCGATCGCCGATGTCGCCGTGCACGAAGTGGATGCGGCCGGCCTCGATCAACGGCGCGATGGTGGCCCGGTTGCCGGCGTAGGTGAGGGCATCGAGCACCACGATCCGATCGCCGGGGTGGGTGGCGGCCCAGTGGTGCACCAGGTTGCCGGCGATGAAGCCGGCACCGCCGGTGATCAGCAGATGGCGGGTGGGGGCGGACATCAGGCGGCGGGGTTGGTGGGGGTGGTGGACCAGGACTGGAGGCAGGTGTGCAAGTCGCTGCGCCAGTCGGGCAGGGGCAGGCCGAAGGCCTGCTGGAAGCGGGTGCCGTCGAGGCGGGAATTGGCGGGGCGGGCCGCCGGGGTGGGATAGGCGCTGGTGGGGATGGGGGTGAGGGTGGGGGCCTGCTCGATCAGGCCCAGGGCCACGGCGTCTTCGAAGATCGCCGTGGCGAAGGCGAACCAGCTCACGGCGGGAGTGCCGGCGAAGTGATAGGTGCCCCAGGGGAAGGGGGCCTTGGGGTCGAGCGGGGAGCGATCGGTGACCGCCGCCTCGGCCAGGGCCAGCCAGGTGGCGGCGATCGCTTCGGCGCTGGTGGGGCCGCCGATCTGATCGGCCACGATCGAGAGGGCCGGCCGCTGCGCGCCCAGCCGCAGCATGGTGCGCACGAAGTTGGCGCCCTCCTGGCCGAACACCCAGCTCACCCGCAGCAGCAGATGGGGGCCGCCCGCCTCGCCAAGGGCGTGCTCGCCAGCCAGCTTGCTGGCGCCGTACACCCCCAGCGGGCCGGTGGGATCGGTTTCGCGCCAGGGCTGCTCGCCGCCGCCGTCGAAGACGTAGTCGGTGGAGAGGTGGAAGAGGGGCAGCTGGCGGTGTGCGCAGCAGCGGGCCAGCACGCCCACGGCGGTGCCGTTCACGGCCTGGGCCAGCTCCGGCTCGCTTTCGGCCCGGTCGACGGCGGTGTAGGCGGCGGCGTTGAGCACCAGGGCGGGCTCGTGCTCGTGGAGCAGGGCCTCGATCTGCGGCTCGAGTGTGGCGGGGGTGGCGGCCAGATCGAGCGCGGGCCGGCCCACGGCGATCAGCGGCCGGCCGGGTAGCCGGTGGGGAGCCAGTCGCTGCAGGGCCCGGGCCACCTGGCCCTGGGATCCGATCACGAGCAGGGGGGCGGAAGGCAGGGTCATGGGGTGCGGCCCTCCTGCAGCAGGTTCTCCAGGTAGGCCCCATAGCCCGACTTGCGCAGCGGTGCGGCCAGGACCTCGAGGTGGGCATCGGTGATCCAACCCTGGCGCCAGGCCACCTCCTCGGGGCAGCCGATCTTGAGGCCCTGGCGGTGCTCGAGGGTGCGGATGTAGCTGCCGGCCTCGTGCAGGGAGTCGCAGGTGCCGGTGTCAAGCCAGGCCATGCCGCGGCCGAGCAGCTCCACGCGCAGGTCGTCGCGATCCAGGTAGAGCTGGTTGAGGGTGGTGATCTCCAGTTCGCCGCGGGCGGAGGGCTTCACCTGCCGGGCCAGCTCCACCACATCGGCGTCGTAGAAGTAGAGGCCGGTCACGGCGTAGTTGGAGGCGGGCCGCTCGGGCTTCTCCTCCAGCGACACCACCCGCCGCTGCTCATCGAAGCCCACCACGCCGTAGCGCTGGGGATCGGCCACCCGGTAGGCGAACACCGAGGCGCCCGTGGCCTGGGCATTGGCGGCCTGGAGGTTGCGCGAGAGATCGCCGCCGTAGAAGAGGTTGTCGCCGAGGATCAGGGCGGCGGGGCGACCGGCGAGGAACTCGGCGCCGATCAGGAAGGCCTGGGCGAGGCCATCGGGGCTGGGCTGCTCGGCGTAGGCCAGGGAGATCCCCCAGGCGGAACCGTCGCCGAGCAGGGCCTGGAACTGGGGCAGGTCGCGGGGGGTGGAGATCACCAGGATCTCGCGCAGGCCCGCCAGCATCAGGGTGCTGAGCGGGTAGTAGATCATCGGCTTGTCGTAGACGGGCAGCAGCTGCTTGCTCACCGCCTGGGTGATCGGATGCAGCCGCGTGCCCGAACCCCCGGCCAGGATGATGCCCCGGCGTGTGTTCACCGGGAGGGGGTCGGGGACCATGCGAGACCAACGGTTGCGCGGCTCTTGTACCACGAATCGCCGAAGGGCTTGGTGCTCCCCACCCCGGTTGCGGCTGAGTCCGGGGGTGATCAGCCCGAGCGCCGCACCTGAACCAGCCGTTTTGCTGCTTTCTCGGCCCCCAGCGGCGACGACCAGCCCGCCTCGCTCACGCGCACCGGTGCCTTGAGGTGGAGGCTCACGTGACGGCTGAGCTGGTAGCTGGTCAGCAGCCGCATCCCTGCAGGCTGTAGTGCCTGGGGATCAGCGATGAGGTGCCCGTAGTGCCTGGTGAACACCTGGGTCAGCACCCCGCATCCGCTCAGAAACCAGGGGTTGCTGGCCTGTTCCTCCAGCACCAGGCGTGCGGCCGTTTCCAGGACTTCCGCCAGGAAGGGATGGCCAGGAACAGCGGCGATCAGGGTGTTGCCGATCGCGCCGTGCTCCTCCTGGTGCAACAGGAGGTTGACTCCCTGGTTCATGAGGTTCGATAGGGACTGCCGGCAGCGGGTGTCGGCGTCGGCATAGAGGCCACCGTGGTGGAGGAGCCAGGCGTAGCGGAAGAGATGGGACTGCAGCACGGGGCTAATCGCCGCGGCGAAAGCCTTCTGCACCAGCGGTGGCGTGTGTTCGGCCAGAAAGGCGGCGGCTGCAGCGCGGTCAAGGACCTGATGTTCGAAGGAGGGGTTCGCTTGTGGCCAGCTCTGCATCAGGGAGCGCACGCCGTTCGGAACGGTCGTGGTGTCCCAGTACTGGAAGACGCGATGGGGGATGCGCTCACCACCATCGGCGGCCACCGGCGCAGTGCTCCACGACGACAGCCGGCCGGCTTGCCGCGCGGCGATGAGCAGGCTCAGCGCGGCTGCCGAGCAGGAGGGTTCCTCGGCCAACAGCGTCGCCAGCCGGCGAAGGCGCTGATCAGGCAGCTCGGCTGCCAGGGCGCGGATCCGCGCAAGGGCGAACTGATTGGTGTGGAACTCCTCGATCAGGCAGCGGTGCAGGCCATGCCATGCAGTTTCCGCTAGGCGGGGATTGCCGCTCGATTGCTTGGCGCGGCGGAGTTGGAAGAAGAGGTCCTGGGCCGCCTCGATGTCCATCACCAGGGTCTGCAGCAGGCAGGCCCGTTCGGCGGCCACCAGATCGAGGGATTCCGCTTCAAGCAGGGGCAGGAGAGTCTTGAGTGCTTCATCGAAGCGATAGTGGCTCGAAAGCCAGTCGCAACGAGCGAACAGGGCCAGACGCTTCTGGGCTGGCTCGATGGGGTCAAGGCCTTCGAGTGCCAGCTCCGCCCGTTCATCTGCGGAGAGGCAGAGCAGTTCGAACCGTTGCAAGCGGGCGGCAAACCCCACGCCGGGGTCGTTGCAGAGGCCTTCCGCGATCGCCAGGGCCGCCTCCATCTCGCCGGCCGCACGGAAGAAGCGCACCTTGATGAACTGGATCCACGGCTGGGTTCTCAATCCCTGCTCCAAGGCGATCAGCCGCTCGGAGTTGGCGAGCACATCCAGACCTTCCTCCAGTGCCGCCAGATCGGCCAGCAGATTCCCGAGCACCACGGCGTGCTCCGGCTCCGTGGGATTGCTGTTCACCGCCTGAAGGAGCGCCTCCACGGCTTCCGTGAGGCGGCCGGCTTCCCAGTGCAGCTGGCCACGGGCCTGCCAGAGGCGAGCTTCACAGGTTTTGTCGCCGTTGCTGGGCAGGGACTCCAGCCAGGCCAGCGCTTCTTCACCCTGGCCATTGCGCTGCAGCAGCGAGGCGTGCAGGAGTTGTTGGGCCATGGTGGGCTCAGGGAGGCCCATCAGCTGCATCGAGGCTGCCAGGGCCTCGGCATCGCGTCCGGAGGCGCTGTCGAGTTCCACCTTGGCCGCGAGCAGCCCAGAATCGCCTGGATGCTTTTCGAGTTGAGCGGCCATCAGCTCGCTGGCCTCCCCATGGCGCTGGGCCTGGCGCAAGGTGCCGATCAGAGCCGCGAACAGCGCCGGGTTGGCGGGTTGGGCTTCATGCGCCCTCCGGTACCAGGGAACGGCCTGCTCGTGTTCGCCTTTCCAGGCATGGAGTTCCGCCATGCCGAGAATGGCCGAGAACAACGACCCATCGCGCTCCAGCGCGCCATGGAGCAGCGCGGCGGCGGCCTCGAGATCCCACAACTGGCGGAAGCAACGCGCCATGGCCACCTGGAGATCGAGGTGATCGGGCGCGATCGCCGCAGCCTGGCGGAACTGATCCAGGGCAGCCTTGAACAGGTTGTTGGCATAGGCCCGTTCGCCAGCCTCGATCAGTGCATCCAGCGGATCCAGTTGACCCAGCGGATCCGAAGAGGCTTCAAGCGAACCCGGCGGCAATGCGTCGAGGGCGATGCGGGCACCCAGGTGATCGGGCACCTGCTCGAGAACGCCCCTGCAGAGCGCGGCGGCTTCAGTGAAATGCCCGGCCCTTCGGCGGGCATCCGCCAGCACCAGAGAGACCTCGAAGGAACCTGGATGGCGCTGCTGGAGCGCGGCGAGGGTGGCGTCCGCCTCGTTGGCCCTACCGAGTGAACGAAGACTCTGAAGCCTGGCCACTGCGATGCCGATCAGAGCTGGATGATGCTCGGCGATCGCGCTGAGTTGGTTGAGGCAGGCGTCAAGGCGTCCCTGGCGCTGGAGGTCCAGGGCGTTGTGGAGTTCGTTGCGCAGGTGAGGGGAGAACACGTCCTGCCTTGGCAGCGCCCAGCAGGACGAACCTTAGCTGCGAGATGCGGGCAGGCGACTCGGGCTCGAAGAAGTGACGCCCCAGACAGCTCGCCTCATCAATTTCCCAGACACCACTTGAGAAAAGCGCCGTAATCATTGGCATTCACCATGAACGTTGATCGATGAACAGGCTCCCGAAGCGCAACCTTGGTGCCGCAATAGTATTCATTCCATTCAACATCAAGAATGGCTGCCAATCCATAGAAGAAGATATCGCCAAACCAGTGTGGCGTGATCGAGCAGACTGACTCCGGTCTGCCGATGGCCATGTTGCTCAGATCGCTTCCCAGGATGCCGATCATCGTGCTGCAGCTGGACCAGGCTGCAACCTGGCTGGCCAGGCTGGTCACATCAATCGCGGCCTTGCTGACATTGTACTGAGCATGAACTCTGTCGATGTCGTCTGCGTTGCTGATGGAGCGATCGGACGAATTTCGTGGTACAAAGTGGCGTTGATTGTTGCCATGGGTTGCTGCTGGCTGCAGATGCCGTATTTTTTCGGCAAGAATGGGATGGAAAACCCCTTCGTGGTAGGGCAGATCAATCAACGCGCAGTCATCGAGGAGCATGGAGCAGCGGTGAGGTGCTGCAACGATCTTGGATGATTCGATGCCTGCTCGAGCCATCAGATCCAGAAATGATGATGCCTTGGCCATATAAGCTTCAGGCACAATGATGCGCCCATCAGGAACGTGCTCGAGAAAGAGCATCGCTCGGGGAAGATTATGTCCAATCCAATGCCCCCAGGTGGCTGCCCCTTCATTGCATGCTGAATAGACAGATCCTTCAACTCTGAACTCAGGCTCCGGCGATTCCTTTAGCGCATCGTCCGCCAGCTGACGAACATGGGCCTTGGCTTTCTCCGCGTTGCGACTGAGCTCGATGACAAGAGAATGAGCCAGAACGGGCGAACCTCCCGGGTCAAGCATCACGGACGGTCCCTTCCCGGTTCGCAACAGACGCGTAGGCCCAATTCTGCGCAGACAGAGATCCTGGAACATGGCTTTGAGATATCTCGGCCGCTGCCGAAAGACCATATTGCTGTCGACGAAGGATGCCCAGCCAATTCTGCCCGGCCGTGGTTTGACAAGAACTCCGCCGGCGCGGGCCAGCAGATGTTGATCTCCCATCCAGTCTCACTGGCCATGCCCGGATGAAAGGTAAGGTGTGAAACTTGCATTCCGGAAAGAGCCATTCTTGAATCCGGTGAGCCGCGGCTTAGAGCTTTATGGGTTAGACGCAATCTGCATAGCTCAAGCTGAGTAGAGAGCGCGGCATCGCTGCGGTGCCCGCTTTGATGATACCTTCTCAATGAATCAGCATTAATCAATAGCGGAGCGATTCATCACGGGACCTGAGAGGCCAGGATCGACGGCTTGGTCCAGCCTTGCAATGCAGCACCGAGTAATCCGGTCCTGGTATTCTATTGAGCATTTACGACGATCATTTCGTCTGTTGCGCTTGTGCTGGAGTGCGTTTCGCGTCTTGCGGGCTGGCGCTGTGATCTTAGGCGTTGACTAAGCTTTGAATTCTACCTTCAGCATGAAAATAGCTGTCGCACCTCTCAATGTTTGGATTGTGAGCAAGGGCGGAATAGACTTGGCAGGACTCTTCGACTTGGGCTAATGTCTTGGCATGTTCGTTGTTGATGCCTCTTTGTTGTATATTCGTGTATACCTTGCCGGGAGGAGGGGCTAGCCATAGGAGGGTTTCCTTGATGATCTTGAGGCCCGCCATCATTAGGCCGGTTCGCAAAGCATCTCTCCATTGATCCCAAACCAAGATTGTGCCTTCAATGATCACAGGTCTTGGTGAAGACAGGCAATCAGGATAGGACTGAAGGAAGGAGGCATGCAAGGCTTCAATCGCGCTGGTGTGTGTCAACAGCGTTTTCCATAAGTCCCAATCGCCCGCTGAGCCTGGCTTGCAGAATGGGCATAGGCGCATGGCAGCCACCAAGGCCAAATGATCGGTATGAATCACATAGGCAACGTCTGAAAACTGAAGAGCAAGACTTGTCTTGCCGGACCCAGAAGCTCCACAAACGTAAATGACTTGTCTCATCCTCTCGTGAAGTGTTGATCGGGAAAGTTCTTGAACTGGACCTCGACTTGGGCTCACGTTGATGATGGCTTTTCGTCAGCATCTAGGAAACAATGAGCCAGTGTGGATCCGGCGTGCGGATTCATTGGACGCAGCTGAATGCAACTGGTCACAAGAATGTGACTGAGTGATGACTGAGGGGCATGAGTCAAAAACTCGAGCGAAGTTCGTGAAAATCTAGGTTATGGAGGCGTTAATCGACGAATCTGAGACTTGGCTTAGAGCGCGACTGTCCGCCGATGATCGTCCTCGGATCGCTTGCCTGTGGCCAGCGCGGCGGTTATCCCAGCGGGGTTCTGCCTTCTACTGCTGTCTGTTCGCCGCGTGGCCGCCTCGTGAGGGCATGGTTTATTGGTCATCAATGATGCAGCAGCCGCCAACACGGCTGGGCACATTCAGTCATGGATGCTCCGGTGCCGTGTCGTCGTCAGGGGGATGGAAGCGAGCTTCAGTAGGCGTGTTCCCGGTGTGCTGGCG
Source organism: Mesorhizobium carmichaelinearum (assembly GCA_943368365.1). Lineage (GTDB taxonomy): Bacteria > Cyanobacteriota > Cyanobacteriia > PCC-6307 > Cyanobiaceae > CALRKZ02. Next base: position 68,996 of record CALRKZ020000001.1, on the reverse strand, counting down.
ATGAGCGGATGCCCTCCGATCGGGACGCCGAAACGGCCATTCGAGTGCAAGATCCCCGAGGCCCATGCCCTGCAGGTTCGCTGGCTGGAGCGGTTGGCTTTTGCTGAGTCCCGCACCGAAGACCAGCTGGTGCAGCTCTGGCTGGGGCTCTTTCCCGTGTCATGGCGCCAGCTGGTGGACGTTCGGGTGCTGGACGATCAGATCGCGGCCATCCGCGACAACCTGCGGGGCACCTATACCGATCTGCTGCAGGCGATGGTGAATGACCCCGCGCTGCAGATCTCGCTGAACGGCCTTGAGAGCCATCGAGCCAACCCGAATGAGAACCTCGCCCGTGAGCTGCTCGAGTTGTTCTCCATCGGAGAGGGGCGCTATGGCGAGCGCGATGTGAGCGAAGCGGCCAGGGCTCTCACGGGTTACCGTCGGGCGCCCGATGGCACGTTGTTCATCGATTCCGGTCGTCATGATGCGGGCCCGAAGGTGATTCTGGGCCGGCAGGATCGTTTCGATGGGCCGCTGCTGGTTGCCTGGCTCTGCGAACAACCTTCCACAGCCATGAACCTGGTGCGTCGTCTCTGGCCAAGGCTGGTGGGGGCTTTGCCGTCTCCGGCACGGCTTGAGTCCGTTGCGCAGCGCTGGCGCCAGCAGGGGCTTTCCCTGCCATGGCTGATGGCTGAACTGCGGCGGGCAGCCGTGGCGGCCGGCAGGGGCCAGCGTCTCGATGATCCGTTGACGATGATGGCGCGCAGCCTGAGGTTGCTGGGCACTCGCCATCCGGATGCCGTTCAGATTGCCCGGGAGCACCTCGGCCGCATGGGCCAGGAGCCCTTCGATCCACCATCCGTGAAGGGATGGCCAGTGAACGACGAGTGGATCAAGCTGCGCTGGCTGCATGCCCGGGTACGTGGCCTGCAGGCCCTGCTGGCGGATGAGGAGGTGTGGGCTTCCCATCGCTTGCCCCGGATTCTCGAACCCGGCCTGACCGCCATCCCGCCACTGACGCTGACGTTGCCCATCCCCGCGTCGAGGGAGGCCATGGGTCGGCTGTTCTCCGATCCCGCATGGCAGTTCACATGAACCGTCGTGGCTTCCTGCAGCGCAGTGCTGAAGCGCTGGCGGCCAGTCTGGCCCTGTCGGCATGGATGGCTGAGCTCCAGCGGAGCGCGAATGCCGGCACGAAGCGCGACAGGGTGCTGGTTCTGCTGGAACTGCGGGGTGGGAACGATGGCCTCAACACCGTGATTCCGTTCCGAGATCCGCTCTACCGCCAGGCCCGCCCGAGCCTGGCGGTGGATGACGGGCCGGCTCTGGGTCGGGATCTGATCCTTCATCCGGCCCTGGCTGCCCTGCATCCGATCTGGAAGGCCCGGCGGCTGGCCTTTGCTCTCGGGGTGGGCTGGCCCCAGCCGAACCGCAGCCATTTCAAGGCCAGCGACCAGTGGGCCACCGGCTCGCTCACCGGATCAGGCCCGGGTTGGCTGGCTGCCGCCATCGACCGCCGCGGGTCGAGAGGTCCGCTGGTGGCCTTGGGTCCATCCGGTTCGCTGGCCCTGGAGGGGGGGCATGCCGTGTCATTGCAGATGGCCCCGGCACTGTTGCAGGGTCGTCTGTCGGAAGGGCTCGATCCTGCCGAGGCCGGCAACCACCCACTGCTGCGGCGGATCCTCGAACTGGAGGCGGACAGCCGGAGGGAATTGATCCGGCTGAGGCGAGCCCTGCGTCCGCTGCCGCAAGGGGTGGCGATTCCTCGTGGTGGGCTCGGTCAGCAGGTGTCGCTGGCGTTGCAGCTGATTGGATCGGGAGCCGCCCCCCCGGTGATTCAGATGTCGCAGGGCGGCTATGACACCCATGCCGGCCAGGCGACACGCCATCAGCATGTGCTTTCGGATCTGGCTGGCGCACTGGCCAGCTTCGAGAGGGGCCTCGGGCTGATGTCTGCTCGCCCCCAGGTCACGCTGCTGGCCACCAGCGAGTTCGGTCGGAGGCTGCGCGAGAATGATTCACGAGGCACTGACCATGGCAGCGCCTCTGTGGCTATTATTCTGGGAGACAATACACCACATCCGTTCATTGGAACCTATCCTAAACTTGGGCAGCTTGATGAACGTGGGGATCTACTTCCAAATCTCAATCCACCAAGCCTCTATGGCAGAATCGCTAAGTGGTGAAACTTAGTCTGCTCCTCAGTGCCTTTGATGTCTATGAATTTTGATCGCCCGCCGATAGAACAAGGAAAATGCTAGTGGATATAGCTATCATCTCCATCCTGCCGGGGTTGAGGTGTCCCTCACGGCCACTGAGCGTGCGGGGAACTCCTCGCTTGTCTGCCATGTATTCCCTGGGCGGGATTTTCCGGTCATTTCCGCCATAGACCATGCGGAAGGGATCAATGTTCTGCTGCTCATCCAGAAACCGCCGCACTGCTGGCAGCATTGAGGCGCTCGTAGTGCTCGCATGCCTCGGAGAAGAGCTTTATTCTTTAGGGTTTTGCGAGTTGGGTAGCTGTGTCTTCCATGGGCTGCAGGAGGGTATTCGAAGTAAAAAACATCGACCTCTCTCCCTTTTCTCAGCTTGGAGCACTATACAGAGCAGGCTGGATCGTGTAGATAGGCTGCTGCAGGTGGCATGGCTCGGCAAGCAACCATTAACAGCTACACGAACCTAGTTTCTCTCCTTAGATAACGGCACTTAACTCCCAGCACCGTTACAACTAGCAGGTTGCAAGCCAGGATAGGAAACCATCCCCGTCTATGGGCATTGCATTACAAGCTGGTCACGTCGAGCTCTGTTTAGCCTGAATTGGTTCAAGGCAGATGGGGAGGCGGACACGCCTTCCGCTGTAGAAAAGGACTGCCAGTTGCTGCTCTGGGGAGTGAGGGGCGGCCACCTGGGGTGCTGCCGATTGAGGTCCCGATCCGCTAGCCGTCTGACCTGCGGCAGAGGATGGGCCTTGTGGATCCACTCGTCGGTGGAGTCCTAGAAGAACAGAGGTCAGATCCGCTCTTGCCGGACGTGCATCCGCTCAGCTCGGCTGCGCAGTTCTCCCGCAATGGGTCTTGCTGATCACCGATCAGTCAGAGGCCAGTTCGTGGAATAGGAGAAAGAAATTCTCAAGTGAAAAGCTTGTTGTCGCCCATGGTGCAATGCATGTAAAAAATGAAGAAGGAGGCTGTCATCTCAGCCGATTATTGTTGAAAATGCATTAATTGAGTCCGATCTAATTGTGTCACTCAAGAAATCCTGGCTTTATCGGGGGCTTAGGCGCACCTATTCTCTTACGCTTGGAAAGCCCCCGGCTTGAACCAGGGGAGGCGAAACGACATAACCATTCAGCAGATTCATTTGTGGAACGGGCGATCTACTGTGATTTTCAAGAATGATACGTTTGATCTTTGACCCTTCAGGAAGGTTCTTGGCATCCGCTTCATTAGTGCAGTATCGCAGTACTCTGCCATCTGTATTTCCATAAAACTTATCGACCTGTATTGCGCGTAACAGTTTTGCGGCCCCGTCGGCTGCCAGCAGATAGCCGTCTGTGCCGGGACCCCAGAAACGAGATTGTTGACTGTGACCGATGATGCCTCGCGTAACGGGATAGCACGTATGGTGTGAATCAGTTATCGGGAGAGACATTCTTTCATTGATATAAAGAATGTCAGTGTCCTCGGGAATGTCAAGAGTGTACAATTGGTCAAGCGCGAGAAGAACCGAATCATCTTCAAGAATGATTGAATATGGTGCTCCCGAGTTTCTTACAAGCTCCCAGCACTTGACATGACTGAGGAAGCACCCAATAGTTCCTTTTGATGTCTTGCTCCAGTGAGTATTCTCGCAAAGAGAGAACGCTGCAGAATCAGGTAAAAGCCTGCCGTCTACAGCTTTTACAAAACTCCAGTTAAAATTCTCATGGCGCGACAGTTGCTCCTCCATTCTTGCCCTGCGATCAACACTCTTCTCTAGGTTAATGACAAGTAAAGGAGTCGGAGGAGCTAATTTCATTGAGTTCTCATTTAAGGACGTGTCATTAATGATAACAAGTCTAGGGGGCTGCTGAAAGAGCCGCCAATCCGAGCCCCACCCCACCGTTGTTGTTGTGCGGGCCACGGATAGCCCTGGTCGGCAGTGCGGTTCAATCCATCGAGCGACTGTTCATGGCCGTTGTGCCGTGGTCCCGGTGCTGATCTCTGCTGATGGCGCAGCCCTTCCCGTTTCTTGCCAGCACCTCCCGTGGGCTGAGCAGATTCGCCAGGCGGATCAGGTTGCAGGGCACCCCATGCAGCCGGAACACCGCTTCCACCCGTGATCGCCCCCTGGCCTTGAGCTGCCGCAGCCCGGCGGCCTGTTTGATCCAGCCAAACACGTGCTCGATCCGCTTCCTGGCGTGCATGGATTGGGCGTCGCCCGGATGACGCACGGTGCGGCCATCTTTGGAGGAGCGGCGGCGGGCCTGGATGTTCTCCGCCCCATGGGGCGTGATGCCACTGATTCGCAGGTCGGCGAAACAATCCCTGATGTCGTAACCCTTGTCGGCACCCAGTGTCTTCTGGTGGACGCCTGGGAGCGACCGGGCCATCCGGATCGCCGCTGCCCGCTCGCTGTATCCGTCCGCCGGGGTCACCACACTGGCCACCACCAGAGCGTTGCGCCGGAAGGCGCACCTTGCGGTGCGACGCGGTTCTCCATGAAGCAATGGCCCAGGTGGCTGAGGGAAGCCCCGGTGCCGCCCGACTTGCGGAAGAATCCGGCCTGGCCATCGCTTCGGAACTCAGCAGCGGCTTGACCTCCGGCCAGGCCATCTCGGCAACTCCAGGAACCGGACCATCAGCTCCTCGTTGAGCAGCCGGTCGCGGTTCTTGGTGAACGTGCTCGGATGCCAGACGGGGTCGTCCGGGTTCAGGGCGACGAACCAGCGGAACAGCAGGATGTAATCCAGCTGCTCGATCAGCATCCGCTCCGAGCGAATGCCGCAGATCGCCTGCAGCAACAGGTCCAGCGGCAGCTGCTCCGGCGGGATCGAGGGGCGGCCACCCTCGGGGTAGGGCCTGCAGAAGGTGGGGTTGAGCCGATCGAGGGCTTGATCCGCCAGCCGCCGGACCTGCCGCAGGGGATGGGACCTGGGGATCCGCTCCTCGGTGGAGATATACGAGAACAAGGGACCGGTCCGCTCCTGCTGGACGCGCCGCCGCTCAGTGCCGTTGGACCATTCTCCCGCGGAGAGGCTGGTTGTTCAGCAGCCTCCTAGGCGCTGTATGTCGCGGTGCGGGTGGCGTCCTTTGAGCTGGTGCTCACCTTTCTACAGCAGGCCCAGCAGCGCCAAACCCTCTCTCTCTCGCTCCTGCAGCAGCGCTTCCGGGTGCCGCCTCGCCGGAGCACCCTGCCTGATCCCGTGATTCCCCAACACCAGCTGGCCTCCTATGACCACCTCCTCCCCGGTGCCGCGCTCGCAGGCGGTGGAAGCGGCCCTACCGCTGCTGCTCAAACAGCTCAAGCTGGCGCGGTTCGGCAGCCACTGGCGCCTCTCGTGCAGCAGGCTGAGGCCCAGGGCTGAAGCCCCGGCCAGTTCCTCTATGCCCTCTGCGAGCAGGAGGACGACCACCGCCAGATCACACGGCGCCAACGCCTGCTGCGGGAGACCCATCTCCCATGGCAGAAGGGCCTCGACGGGTTTGATCACCAACACCTCGAGCCCAAGCACTGGCAGGAGCTGCAGGTGCTCTCCCGCAGCCACACCTGGCTGCTGCAGGCCGAGAATCTGCTGCTGTACTGCTTCGCAGAAGCCCAAGGGCTACGGCCCCAGCGGCGTGGGCAAGACCCACCTGGCCATCGCCATCACGATGGCCATGATCGAGCAGGACCAGGCCTGCCGCTTCTTTCCGGCCACCTCCTTGCTGCATCTGCTGCAGATGGCCAAGGCCAGCTACGAGCTGCCGGCCCTGATCCAGAGGCTGGATCGCTACGCCCTGCTGGTGATCGATGTCGTCAGCTACGTGCGCCGCAGCGAGCTGGAGACCTCGATGCTGTTCGAGCTGATTGCCACCGCTACGAGCGCCGCTCCCTGCTGGTGACCTCCAATCAGCCGTTCCGGGAGTGGGATGAGATCTTCACCGGCGGATCGATGCGCGTGGCCGCGGTGGACCGGCTGGTGCACCACTGCCAGATCGTTGGCATTCAAGGGGAGAGCTGCCGCCAGAAGCAAGCCGCTGCATGGGCTTCCATCAATTTCAGATACCGGCAAACGTCATTCATGCAGGCATAAAGGACGTGATGATCGAGGCCAGCTCCAGTCCACCTCGCTAGAAGCCCGGCTGCGACACGAAACTGGTTCACCAGCCTTGAGATGGTCGCCAGAAAGCAAACTTCATTGACGTCACTCGACGGCCTAGTCACGATAGGGCAAAACAGGAGCATGCCACCAGTCAACAAGATTGACGCTGTCCACCAACCTCATTGAACGGGACAGATGCATGAAAAGTGAAAGCCTCTACATTCCTGCTGTCTTCGCACTACCCATCAGAGAAGGCTAGCCTGCTACCCAGCAGACGGGCTGGAGTAATGACAGCCTCCTTAATGCTAGGCACGCCATCTGAATCAATGGATTAATGTGATAACTTGCATGCTGCACCTAAACAAAGGGAGGGGGGGGTAGGTCAATGGCGCCTTAGGGATTGTATAGGCTGGATATAATGAATCCTTCTTCAGCGTCTTTGGAATGTGTGTTACTGGTCTATTTGCTCTCGCCGACTTTGAGTCTTTCGTGGCCAGACGAGAGGCCAAGAAAGGGTGAAAGAGCGTAGAATTCCCATAAGTGGAGGCCTCGTCTTGCTGTGGTGAAACCTAATTATGTATGCAACAACTGCGTCACTGGGTAAAACGCGAAGATCATTTTCGGTGACGGAGTAGCGTAGGAGTCGACCGTCGACATGTCCATAAAACCCATCTTGCTCGATGGCGGCTAGAAGTGACTTTGCTCCGTTTAATGATAGGATGTAGCCATCGCCGCCACTTCCCTTTCGCTCGGTTTTGTATTCTAGATGCTCAAGTGCTGATGTTATCTCTAGGACTTCTATGGGTTTAGCTTTGGCCTTGGGGGACATTCTTGAATTTACAAAAACTATGTCAAAGTCTGGAGGAAGAGAAATCTCTGTGATGCGTGCGAGATCACGTGGATCGATGTCATCCTCAAGAATCAGTGCAAAGTCGTGTTTATTAGCGACGATCTCCTCCCATGCTCTCACATGGGATAGAAAGCATCCCATGGTACCCCGCAATTCAGCCCAGGCCTTGTCTTTCGCCAGTTGTTCAAGGACGATTCTAGGTAGTGTTGCCCCTGGGCATGCTGAATGAATTGAAGCATCAAATAGCGAAGTTCCCTGAAGCATCTCCAAAAGAGGGGCGCGTCTTGACTCGTCTGTATCAAGACTTATGATCTTAGTGGTCACACGCTCAGCTATCATGAGCTTTCATTAGCTTGCTGCGCACTTAATTTAGGGCAGATCGATCCCGATTGGTCACCTCTCATGGTGTGCTTTAAATCCAGAGGTCAGTGACCGGATCTGAGATCAGTGTTCAGGCAGCTCCAGCAAGTGCAGCTATGGGTTTATCTTGGCCCTGTTTGCTGGTGCTGTCCAACTTGGCCATCGATAGCTCGGAGAAAACGCGACGGGCATCGAGCTGACATTGTTCCTGCTGCTCCAGCAGCAGGGCACTCACCAAGCGGATATCGTTGCGGCATTGGGGGAAGATCCCCACCAAGCTGGTCCTGCGTTTGATCTCCCTGTTGAGCCGCTCCAGTGGATTTGTGCTCAAGATCTTTGGCCTGTTCTCAGGCGGGATGGTTGTGCAAGCCAGCACGACCACCCTCCCTTGCTCCATCAGGGTGGAAGCAGCGGGGAACTTCTCACTGAGGATCGTGATCACCTAGCCTCAATGCTGCTCAACGGCTTGCGCATTGGGCTGCACGAACACCAAACGCAGAGTGGCAGACACCATGCCCCGGCTACCCTTGGGCACTTTGACTAGGAGATTCCTGGCGAAATGGACGTGGGAGCGCTGCCAATTGCTGCGTTGGTAGCAGCGCGCAATGGCCTTCTTGTAGAGATATTCTCAGACAAGATCGTAGTGCTTGAAAGGTGGCTCATTGATTGCTTACATGTAGCCCCAATTGAGCTGTTAACTTAGTTTAGTCATGCTAGTAGATGATTCTTCCATGCAGCTAAGCAGCATTTCTATAACTCCTTTTGCGTCATCTCGTGAAGCACTCTTGGCGTACCTGTCGGCAAATCTTGTGGGCCTGGGACAGAGGTCAGTTAGCGATCTTTCGGGAAAGTATTCATCGATCAAAGTTTTGTTATCTTGTTGGTAGTATTGATTAATGGCTTCAACAACTTCCATTGTGGGTGTTGGTTTGCCGGGAAAATGAAGTTCAATCAGCTTGCCCAGCCGAGATCGAGTGTTGTCTTCTTTCAGATATCGCACTACTTCATGACGTGTCAATTCTGCTAAAAATCTGCGATTAAGCTCAGCGAGTATGGCTACTCCCATATCCGAAAGACTTTCGTTCATAACTGGTGGATCAACTGTGTTGATATTAGGAAGAGAGCATGCACTATAGAAGTGGTTTATAATCTGTTTCTTGTGATCATTGAAGAGATAAACCTTTAAAAACGCATCTGGAAAGTTGACCTTCCAAGCAGATAGCCGATCATAGTAATGAAGATACTTGAATTCATGATTGTCTAGGTGGCTTACGTCAATATCATCGATGCAGAAGCCGTCTCTAACCATTGTGGACAGCGCGCTGTATAAGAGTTCGGATTGAGGTCTCAGGTATACAATGACTTCCTGGAGCTTCACTTTGGCACCTTCAAGTATGGTCTTCAGGTTGCGAAAATGTACGTTGCTCCACATAAACCACATGTGCTCGCTTGATCCAATCAATCTCTTCGTCTTGTCCGACTCCCCGCGTGAGATTGTGTTTGCATGCAAGCGCTTGGTTACATCAAGGCGAAACTCCTCTCTGGCTGCTTGTCCAATTACCCCGCGATTCTCAAGTATTCCAAACCCACCTTCATTGTGATGCAGGCAAGCAAGGAACAGATCAATGTTATTCGTTTGCCCAAGATTGTGGCAAAAGACTGTGCCTTGATCTTCTAGTGCTTGTCGATTAAGCCAAAGCGACTCTTGTATGCTTGTGGTCGCCGTCTTCGGCGTGCCAATGTGTAGTGTGAGAGGGATCATGACAGTGATCGTCGAGGTGTAAGAACATGGAAAGGGTGACAACGCCAATCTCTCTTTATGCTGAGTTGGTCGTGCCCGCTGATGATCGCGCATTATCCGTGATTCGTCTCAACGATCTGGTTGACTTGTCTCCATGAGTGTGGATCTCTATTGTTGATGGAGGCGAGTACTTGGGCATTGGTCACTACATCATGAATGACGTAAGCTTTTGCAAGCAGCCTTTTGTTTTATATCCTGCAGAGGAGGTTCAGGCGGAGTGCACGTTGTCTTAAAATCTGAATTTCCCCTGGAGCTTAAGTCAGGCATTTCCGCTGAAGAGCGCGGATACTGCCTTGAGCCGTTGCGGTGTGGCCTCTTCCAAGGTGAGAAGCCTATGGATTTCCCTTCGGACTAATTGATCTGCAGGCCGTATCTGGTGAAAAAGAGGGATTGCTTCATCGCTAAATGACTTCCAGCATGGTGTGTCGACTGACACTCGGCAGTGACTGTAAAAGCGTTCAAGACGTTGGAATGCTTCGTGAGGATAAGTGAGAAACGCCTCTGCGTGAGGAATGATGCCTGCTCGACATACGTCATCAGTAAGGATCAATTCCATCAATTCGATGGTGGCTTCGAGGGCATGTCGTACAGCCTCGACGCTGGAACGCAGTTCGGAATCTACGTGATCATCAGTGCTATTCTTATTTATATGCTCAACCTGTCGAGCGATCCCGTCAGGGTCGGCTAAGAGGCACACGGTGCTGGCACTCTCCGCCAAGACTTTCCAATAGGCGGGTGGATAGCGATAGCCGATCACGAAATGATGCTGGCTGCTGCTTCTCATCGCCTCGATCCAGCCACCCGGCTCGAGTTCATCCAGTTGCTGGGCCGGCGGATCCACGCAGAGATGGCCGTTCTGCACGGCCAGCCGCTCAATGAAGCTGAAGAACACCGAATCGATGCCCATCGGTGCGGCCACAGTGAGGTGGATCATGACTTCCCTCCCACGGCGAGGGCTTTGTAGTAACTCTCCAGGGCTCGGCGTGGGCTCAGCTGGCTGGCGGTTTGATGGGCGGCATGGGCCATCTCCAGATACCGTTCCTCCCCCATCTCCAGGAAGAGCGTCATCTTGGCGGCCAGATCGGCAGGATCTCTGGCCACGAAATTGAAGCCATCCACACCATGCTGCACTCGCTCCGCCAGCCCGCCGATGAAGGCGGCGATTACTGGCTTGTAGCAGGCGAACGCCTCGGTGACCACCAGGGCGAACACTTCCGGCCAGGTGGAGGGCACCACCACCACATCCACACCGGCCATGCGGCTGAGCAGCTCGTCGTGGGTGTAGCCGCCCAGCTCCACCACCTCGCCGTGCTCCCAGGCGTGGCTCTCGCTGATCATGGCTTCCACTTTCTGCTGGTAGTCGCCGGTGGCGAAGTTCTTGTTGCCGCCGTTGATCACGATCTGGAAGGGCCGCAGCGGTTGGCTGCGGTTGAGCAGGTCACCGGCCTTCAGCAGCACATGGATTCCCTTGTTGTCCACGAACTGACCGAAGAAACCGAATCGAACCGGTTTCTGGCGGGTTGGCTCCGGTGCGGTGGCCGGATAGCGCTCCAGATCGATCGGATGGTTGATCACGTGGATGCGCTGGCTGTCGATCCCCATTTCCCGTTGCAACACGCCGCCCAGGTGTTTGGCCGGCACGATGTAGCTGTCGGCCATCTCGAGCAGATCCACGGTGTGCTTGTGTCTGGCCATGAAGGTGTCGGCGGTGATGTGGGGGAAGCACATGGCGCACAACTCCGGCTCTGCCTTGCTGCAGAGGCCGCCGTTCGTTTTCTTCACCATCTGCCCATCGGCCAGGCACGCGAACAGCATTTCATGCAATCCCACGCTGATGTGAACATCTGGCAGGGCAAAGCGCAGCAGGGCCAGCAGGTCGATGCCGATGTGCATGTAGTGCGAGATGAACACCGAACGGGGTTCCAGGCTGCGAATGAATAGCGTGAGATCCTTGATCGCCCGTGAATCCACGCAGTTGTGCCAGAAGTAATCATATTCGCCGGTAAAGAAATAATATTCATCTTCGGCTCCAGGCACCTTCCGCAGATAGGCTGAGGCCTTGGGGCGAAGATTCGTCTGGGGAGATGTGGCACCGATGAAGCACACCCGCAGATCGGAGTACTTGCGCAGATTCAGAAAAAGGTCGTAGGCGCATTGCTGCGCTCCACCATGCACCACTTTGGGGTGGAACAGGCTCAGGATCACCAGATCGTAGCGGCTCATAGCGAATACTCCACCGGCAGATCCATGCCTTCCAGCACGCGCCGCCATTTCAGCGAAAACAGCAGCCGATTGATGTGACTGGTGGTACCACTGAGGTGGTACGGCGCCACGGACCCCGTGCCTTCCGCGTGGTAGAACTTGATGTCATCCCACACCCGCACGGGAATGCCCTCCTGGCGCGCCCTCAGGCAGAGGTCGAAATCCTCGAAGTGGGCGTAGATGATCTCCTCGCTGAAGCCACCCAGATGGCGGAACAGTGGCGCGCTGATCGCCATCAGGGATCCCGAGCAGGCGATCACGTCGGCCCGCGTCTGGTTGCGGCCCACCGAAAAGCCGTTGAACAGGGGAATTGTTCCGGCTTTTGCCGTGGTGAGCCGGGTGGCGGTGAGGCCCTCCTGCATCAACGTGCCATCGGTGAAATACTGATAGGCGCTGTGGATCGCATTCGGTTCGTTCAGGGTCCGTGCCACCAGCAGCTTGTAGTCCACCACGGAGTCGGCGAACAGATCGTTGTTGTGGAACAGCAGACATTCGCCCGAGGCGTGCGCCGCCCCGAGATTGCAACCGGCTGAGAAGCCGAGATTCGTGGCCCGGTTCAGGATGCCGATGCGCAGACCCGGCCGGATGTCCGAGAAACGATCAAGGATGTGGAAGGTTTCCGAGAACAGCTCCGGGGAGTTGTTCACCACGATCAGCTCCAGCGGCAATCCACATTTCGCCAGCTGCAGGATGGCCGGCTTGGCCGCCACGAACGAGCCCAGCTGCACGAAGATCACCGAGGCCAGCGGCGGCTGATCCTGGGGCGTGCGTGTGAGCCAGTGCGGCTCCACGTCGTGACGCTCGGCGGCCACGTGGCGCTCGAACAGGGCCGACGCCCCCAGCACGGCCTGCGGGGTGAACAGCCGCAGTGAATCCGGCCAACGGTTCCCGCTGTCGATCGACACTCGGAACACGCCGAAGGCCGCCTCGAAGAAGCGCGGCGTGCTGCTTTCCTCAGGCACCTCCGCCAGACAGAGCTCCACCGAGGTGGAGCGTGCGTTCCCCTCGCCTTCGGGCTCCACCATCAGACGCAGCTGCCCCAGCTCCGACCAGCGCCGGAACGCCGAACAGTCGATCAGGGTGGCGAAGCCGTGGCGCTGCTGCTCCGGCAGCCCGAGGGCCTGGCACACGTCGGGGCGGTGGTAGAAGGTGGCCGACCCCACGGCATGGGCACCGGGCATGAGCGGATCGCTCAGCCGGAAATGGCTGCCGTTGCCGAAGGCTTCCCGGCACCAACCGATCAGCAGCAGCAGCCCCCCACAGCGCAGGCTGCGATCGAGGTGCACCTCCACGGCTCCGCCGGTGTCGGCGCCCTGGGCCGTGATCGCGTCGAGCCGGCCGAGCGGCACGTCGCCTTCGGCGGTGGTGCGGTTGGCCTCGATCGCGGCCCAGGTGAAATCGGGCTGGATTCCCTTGGCCTCGCGGAAGCACAGATAGGCCTCGTCGGCCTGGCCCAGGGCCTTGTGGATCAGGCCCAGTTCGAAGGGAATCCACGGCGTGTCGGCCTTCTCCCGGAAGGGCTGCAGGATCGACAGGGCCTCCTCCGCCTTGCCGCTCTGGCGGTAGGCGTGGGCGCGAATGAACGCCAGCATCGGATCGCTTCCCCCAGCGGCTGCCCTGCTCAGCCACTCCTCCACCAAAGCGATCGCCTCCTCGAAGCGCTCCTCATCCACCCGCTGCTTGGCCTTGCGGAACACAGCCTCCGGGCTGAGCCGCTCGATCGCCGGTTCGGCGAACACCCCACGCTCCAGCGGCGTGATGGCCATGTCCGGCCGCTCCGGCGACGGCCGTTCGGCAGGTGGCTCGGCGGTTCGTTCCGGCTCCGGCGGCACCACCGCGGCCCGGCGGCTGCCCAGCAGGGCGGTCAGTCGCTCCCAGCCCTGGAGGTCCTGCGGGGTTTCCAGCAGTTGCCGCTGGAGTGTGGCGATCTCATGGCGGCTCATCAGCGTTGCGCCTCCAGCACGAAGATCCCCGGAATGTCGGCTCCGAGCACGCCATGCTTCCAGCTGGCGATGTAGTGCATCCGCGCCAGGGAGAAGCCGACCGCGCGCAGCTCATCGAGGATGCACCAGCCCGGAATCTGAAAGACCATCGATCCCTCGTCGGGTCGCAGGGGATCCATGTGCCGCTCGATCTCCATCAGATGTTCCACGCTGCCGTCGCCTGGATTGCGCACGGCCTTCACCACCGACTCGTGCTGTCCGTAGGCGAAGGGGAAGGTGCTGATCAGCCGCCCGCCGGGGCACAGCACCCGATGGATCTCGGCGATCGCCGTTTCGAGCGGCGCCACATGCTCGAAGATCTCGTTCACCAGCACCAGATCGAAGGATTGGTCGGCGAAGGAGAGGGCGGTGAGATCCTGGTGCTCGAACGACCCGCCAGTCGCGAGGGGCGCGCCGTCGAGGTATTCGCTCAGCACGATCCCGGGGCACCAGCCCTCCAGCCGCCGCGCAAAGCCAGTGAGGGCCTCCGCCAGATACACCCTGGCGGCCGAGAGCCGCTCCAGGCGGCCGAACACCTGCTCGATCGCCAGCATCGTGGCCCGGTTCCGGCTCAGGCAGCCCTGGGCCGTGAGCGATTCCCGCACGTTGCCGGAATCGATCAGGATCTCATCGGGAGGGAAATGCCGGCCGCTGAGCGGTTCGAGGCAACCCACCAGACGGATCACCCGCAGGCATTCCTCGATGATTCCGGCCTGGGCGATCTGGGGGCCGAGCAGGGGGAGAAAAGCATCGAACGAGTCGAACGTGCGGTGAAACCGGTGAAAGCCCAGGCAGGCCTCCGATGGAATCACACCCTGAGCGGAACTCACAAGCAACGATCCCGCCTGGCATCTGGGCGCGGATGCTACGCGGCGTTCTCAGCAGGGAGGGTGTCGTTCGCGACGGCGGCGTTCAGGCCTGATGGGTCAGCCTCAGCCATTTCTCAGTTCGCGGGGCGCCGTCCGGTAGCGGCCGGTCGCCGGGTAGCTCCACGCCAAACACCTGGTGCCCCCCTCCGGCGAAGGCCCAGCAGCTCACCCCATGGCGGCGCCGCAGCTCCAGGCACAGGGGCATCCGATAGGCGCCACCCCCCAGCACCACCAGCTCGAAGGGGTGATCGTCGTGCAGCGCCGTGATGCTGCTCAGGCAGTGCTCGAGGCTGTGCTCGAACCCCCCATGGGGCCGGTGTGGATAGCGTGACTCGGGCGGCTCCAGGCAGCGCAGTCCATAGGCCGGTGTGTCCTGATCCTCGAACAGCCGCAGGGCCCTGCCGCTTCGGTGCTGGCTTTCCACCGCATCGGCCGCCACGCCCACGTAGAGCACGTCCCTGCCGCCGATGCCCCGCTGCAGCGCCGTCGCTTCCGGGGAGTCGCCGATCGCTGTGAGCCGTCCGCTGCCCCGGCTCAGCGCCTGCACGAGCGCAGGAGCCATCCAGTGGCTGGCTTCGTCGGCGCTCCAGAGCGCCCCCTCCCCCCACAGGCAGATCTGCGTCAGCACCCCCAGGGCGGCTTCGCTCCAGGCCCGGAGGCTGGCAGCAGGATCGGCGTGGCCGGCATAGAAGCCCCGGTCGCGAACGAAGCGCCGCAGGGCATCCACCGCATCGAAACCTCCCATCCACCAGCCGGGATCACGCTGGCCGGTGAGCCAGAAGGCGGGCCGGGCTTCCTCCTGCCGGAGCCGATCGATCGCTGCCGTGATCGCCTCCTCGCGGAACACGGTTCCCCGCAGCACCGCCAGCTCCACGGGATCGAGTTCCAGCAGCAGATCCACGCCACCGGGATCCGGTGCGGGCGTGGGCGCTGCCCTGTCGGCGCTCCGGAGCGGTCCGCCCGTTCCGCCCAGCTCTCGCCAGGCCGCCGCCGCCGCGGCCCAAGTGCCCGCCATTTCCCAGGGAATGGGCTCATCAAGCAGTGTCATCACCGCCAGGGAGGTGCCCAGGCTCTCCCGTGGCTCAACCAGCTCACAGGCGGCTGAGCCGGGATCGCTGGCCACCTCCGCGACCCACTGGCCGATCGCCGCTGCTGGATCGCTGCCGCCGCTCAGCGCAGCCAGGTTCAGGGCCAACCGTCCGTCGGCTTCGATCCGCTCCGGCTCCTCAGGGCGATAGACCAGTTCCAGCCGTCGGGTCGTCGCCGTCGCCCCCAGCTCCCCGATGGCCTGCTTCACCCAGGGCGGACAGGGATCGAGCAGCTGCGCCAGCCGCTCGAACAGCCCCCGGGCCCTGGCCTCGGCCCCAGGCTCCCGGCCGATCAGTTCCCTCCAGTAGAGGGCCCCGTCCTTCACGAACTGGCCCTCCAGCACGGGCATCCAGGCCGGCGCCTCCACCGGCAGCTCGCGGTGGGTGCGCAGCAGCCCCTGCATGCGCCAGCAAAGCGTGGCCCGCTCCACTGGGGGCGGTGGATCCTCGCTGATGCTCGTCACCACGGGATGGATGGCCGCCGTGGCGGCATTCACCAGTCGGCCGTAGGCCGCCCAGTCGCGTTCGGCCGTGGCCGGATCGTTCGCGGCCTGGTGGCGCAGGCCGCTCAGGATGGCTTCCAGCCGGTCGAGGGCCTCGCTCCAGCGGCCCTCATCGAGCAGGGCCCGTGTGGCGCGATCGGCCGCGCCGTTCACGCGGCGGGCATGGGCAGCGATACCCACTCCGCCTGCGGCTTGACGCGCACCAAAGGTGGCTGCTCGGCCAGCGCCTGCCGCCGCCGCTGGAACGCCGCCAGCCGCTCCTCCCGCTGCGGCAGGGCCGCCAGGCGTTCCTCCAGCCGCTGCTCCACCCGCCGGTAGAGGCTCAGATCCAGTTCCGTCACCGCCAGGCCGGGGGGCGTGAAGCGGTGGGGATCCTCCGCATCGGCCTTCGCCGCGGGGGCCGTGGTGTTGAACCGGTGGGGATAGGCCAGGTCCATGGCGATGCCCATCCGCTCCAGCTCATGCTCCAGCAACACGATCGATTCGTCGTAGCGCTCCACCAGGCCCACGAACAGATCCTCGCGGTTTAGATCGATCAGCTCCGGCCGCAGCGCCCAGCCCCGGCGCAGCAGCCAGTCGCCCGGTTCCTGGGGCGAGAGGTGCCGCGTCTGGAAGTTAGCCAGGGTGGAGCTCACCAGCCCATCGAGATACTGCCGGAACGGCACCGGCGGCGCCGAGTGCTGCACCGTGGTGGTGAAGCGATGGGCCGAGGCGATGCGGGCCATCGGCTCCCGCAGGAAGGCCACCTTCAGCCGCGCGATCGCGCCCGGTGGCGGCAACGTGATCAGGTGGGAGGTCACCGCCCGTGGTGGCTCCGCTGCGGCCGCCAGGTAGTCGCGCGCCAGCCGCCAGTCGAGCCGATCACCCGAGCTGGGCGACTCCAGATAGGCCAGTGCTCCGCCCGTGGCCCGCTCCAGCGACCAGATGAAGGTGCTACCGGCGCACTTGAAGCCGTGCAGGTGGAGAACGTCGACGAGCAACGGCACCAAGGTGATCGACGCAGATGAGCCTAGTTCTCGGACTCACCGGACTGCTTGGCCCAGGCCAGCCGCACCATCTCTGCGGCGGCGGGGTAGTCGGCCGCCAGGATCTTCCGCACCAGAAGGTGCTGCCCGGCCTCGATCAGCCCGGGCAGCTCGGCCAGGGCGATCCGCTGCGGCCCACCCTCCCGGTAGCGCAGATTGTTGCCGCACATCGCCCCGCGATGGGGATTCTCCGCGCTGAACAGCGTCATCCCGAAGATCAGCTCATCGGCGATGAAGCACCCCTCCAGGAAGCGCAGCACCTCCTCAAGCACCTGGGAACCCACCAGCCATTCCACGATCGAACGGTGCAGCACGATCCAGGCCCTTCCGTACTGCAACGGCTGCCGGGCCAGAAAGCCGGCCCGCTCCCGCAGTTCCTCGGCGCCCAGCGGCCGCACCCAGTAGGTGTTCTTGGCCGATTCGCTGTACATCAGCCCCACCCGCTGGCCGATGTTGCGCGCTGGATCGAGCCGCCCCTGCTCCACCATCTCCCGCAGGCTCGGATCCACCCGCAGGCTCACGCGGCCGTAGAGATCGAGCTGGAAGCAGCGGGCCGGTGCCGCCGGCTCCGCCTGGCTGGAGATCCACTCCAGCGGCCGGGCCAGGCGGTAGCAGGGGCAGAACCCCAGAGCCCCGCCGGTTGCCCTCTCCTCCAGCAGCGCCACCATCCCCGCCGGGCTGCGCAGCGGCAGGCAGCTGCCACTGAGATTGAGGAAGTAGCGCCAGTCCGGCAGGTCCAGCGCGCGTCGCATCGCCGCGATCGCCTCCGTGGCGATGCCCCGCCCCCCCCACGACACGCCCTCCGAACGCCGCAGGGCCACCGGCACCCCCAGGCCGCTCAGCGCGGGCCGGATCCGCTCCAGCGCCGCGTCGCTCCCATCGAGCGACACGTCCACCGACACTCCCTCGCCGGCCAGCAGCCCCACCAGCTCCGGCAGGGTCGCGCCCGATCCGTGGTCCTGGATCGCGTAGTGGATCATGCGGCCGGGCTCAGCCAGTGCTCCCGGATCCGCCCGTCGGCCCGCCAGTCGGCCGTGGCCGCCTGCTCCAGGCCGAAGTAGGCGTTCATCCGGTCGCCGCTGCAGAGGCAGCTCACCCCGTAGCGCCGTTGCACCGCCTCGCACAGGGGCAGGCCATACACCCCGCAGGCGGCCACGAACACGCGGAACGGCCGCTGCCGGTGCAGCGCGTCGATCTGCTCCAGGCAGGCATCCAGGCTCTCGCCGAAGCCGCCCGCCGGCCGGTTCGGATAGCGCGAGAGCGGAGCCTGCACGCAGCGCAGTCCGTAGGGGGAGATCCGGAGGTCGGAGAACAGCTGGAACGCCTGGCCCGAACGGTGGTGCGCCTCCAGCTCCGCCGCGTGCGTGGTGGCCAGCACCACCTCCTTGCCGGCCCAGAAGCCGTAGATCGCCGGATCGCCGGGCCATTGCACCAGCTCCGGCACCCGCCCCGTCTGCCCGAACAGCCGCTGGGCCACGGCATAGAACCCCGTGCTGGCCGCCGTGCCCGCCACCTGCCCCTGCAGCAGGGCCGCCAGCACGGCCTGGCTCCAGCGCTCGAGGCACTCCAGCGGCGCGTGGCTGCTGGCATAGAACCCGGCCTCCAGGTGCAGCCGGCAGAGGTTCTCCTCGGTGTCGCTGGGATCGAACCACCACGCCTCCCGCCGGCGCTCCATCCAGGCCGGCAGCAGGTGGTGGCGGCGGATGGCGGCCAGCGCCGGCTCCAGTTCGCGGTGGCGGTGCAGCACCGATTGCAGTGCCGCCAGCTCCACGGCCTCGGGTCGCAGCACCGACACCCCCTCCCGCAGCTCCGCCATCCGCAGGCTGGAGCCGAGCAGGCGGGAGCCCAGGGCCCCCGGCCCGCCGCAGCGGTTCCAGGCCGCCGTGGCGTAGGCCAGGCGCGAGAAGGCCGCCGCGCTCAGTTCCTCCCCCTGCAGCCAGAGCAGACCCAGCGATTCGTAGAGGCTGCTGGTGGGCTCCCGCAGCGTGAAGTCCGCACCGCGCCCCTGGGCCCGCAGTGGCTCGAAGAAGGCCTGCACCAGCCGATCCAGCGCCTCGAGATCGTTCAGCTCCAGCAGGGGGGCCAGATTCAGTTCCAGCCGCTGCCGGTCGTGGGGCACCGGCCGGGCCCCCGGCACGCACACCAGCCGCAGCTCGGCCGGCACGCCACCGCCCGGGTTCTGCTCCAGCCAGTGCTCCACGCTCTGCCGGATCCGCGCCTCCAGATCCACGGGGTTCGGCTGGGGGGGCCTGGCCGCAGGAATCACCAGGGCAGCGAGCCGCCGGCGCAGCTCCGGCTCCAGCGGTTCCACCCGCGCGAGCTGCTCGCCCCAGCGCCGCAGCTCCTCCTGGCGCCCTTCATCGAGGTGGCCACCGGCGGAGGAGGCTGCCACCTCCTCCTGCGTCACCTCCTCCTCCAGCAGCTCCTTGGCGAAACCCACCACCCAGGCCTTCGGCGGCTGGTGCAGCTCGCAGAGCCGCAGCAGCAACGTGAGCGCCCGCGGCCGGGCTTCGGCCTGCTCGGGCCGGGCCCGGTGCAGATCGCGCCACAGCAGGGCTCCGGTGCGGGTCATCTGCTCCTCGAACGGGGGCAGCCAGTGGGGCAGCTCGCCGCCCCGCTCCCGCAGCCGCCGCAGCAGAACCGGCACCTGCCAGCACAGCTCGGCCCGGGCCTCGGGCGTGGCGGCCTGTTCGCCTTCGGCTTTGACGCGCCCGCCGATCGCCGCCAGCAGCTGCAGCAGCAGCTCCCCCTCCTCCGCCTCCAGCGGCCGGCGCAGCTCCGCCAGCTCCGCCCACAGCCAGCCGTAGGCCCGCAGCACATCGGGGATGTGGGCAATGGCCTCCGCGTCGTGCCCCTCCGTCAGCGCCGCGATCGTGTCCACCACCAGCCGGCGGGCCCGCTCCAGCAGCTCCTCCATCGCGGCCGAGGGTTCCGTGGCCTCCAGGGGCGGCTCCAGTGGGCGCACGGCGGCCTCGCGATCGACGCCCGCATTCTCCGCCGACCATCCCGCTGGCGTTGTCACCGACGTGCCAGTGCCACCTGGCCTATTTTCCGGGGCATCGCCCTGGCGGTGGAGTGGTGCCGTTCAACCAGCCTTCGGCCCTGCAGACCCTCGTGCGCGGTTCGCTGATCGGGGCCTTCGAGGGCTTCAGCGGCGAGGGCGCCCTGGAGGGCTGGGCCTCCCCGCTGGCCGGATCGGCCGCGTCGGGCCCGCTCACCGTGCTGCTCGAGGTGGAAGACCTGCTCAGCCCGGGGGCCACCTGGCCCCTGGGCGAGGTGAGCGCCGCCCTGCCCCGGCCCGATCTCGACCGCCAGGGCCTCAACCCGGTGTGCGGCTTCTCCTTCCTCGGCGGCAGCGGCATCGCCCTGCCGCCCCGCTCCACGGGCCTGGTGGTGCGCGCCGTCGTGCGTGCCGATCCCCCGGTGGAGCTCCCCGGCAGCCCCTTGCGCCTCGATGACGAGCGCTATCGCCTGCTGGAGCAGCTCTGCAGCCGGGCCGGCGGCAGCGGCGTGCGGCTCGATGCGCTGCACGGCCCCTTCGTGATCGGCTGGGCGCCTCCCGGCCAGGAGCTGGAACTGCGCCTCGATGGCCGTCCCATCGGCCGGCTCGGCGCCGGCCCCGACGGGCAGCTGCACTGGCCGCTCCCGCCCGAAAGCTGCGACGGCCGGCCCCACCACTTCGCCCTCCACGACGCCGAGGGCCAGCAGCGGGCGGAAAGCCTCGAGTTCACGCCGTTCCAGCTCACCCCCTGGCCTTCCCTGCACGCCCACGGCCAGGCCCCCTTCCCCGACCAGCTCCAGCCCCTGGCCCGCGAGCACCTGCGCAGCCTCACCACCTGGCTCCACTGGGCCGACAGCCACGGCACCCCCCTGCCGCCCGACCTGCCGCTGCTGCAGCGGCTGCTCAGCGGCCCGATCCAGCCGCCCGCCAGCGCCGGCGCCGGCGAGGAGGCCGGGCCCCACGGCACGCCGGTGCCCCGCCAGCCGATCCGGCTGCCCCTCAGCTCCGAGCCGCTCGTGTCGGTGGTGGTGCCGGTGCACAACAACTACGCCGTCACGCGGCGCTGCCTGGCGGCCCTGGCCTACGCCCCCACCCGCGTGCCCTTCGAGCTGATCGTGGTGGACGACGGCTCCTCCGATGGCACCGCCGAAGCCCTGGCCCGCGAGGCCCCGGGGGTGCCGGTGATCCGCCACGACTACGCCCGCGGCTTCAACCAGGCCTGCCACAGCGGCGTGGCCGCCGCCCGGGGCACGTTTGTGGTGCTGCTCAACAACGACACCGAGCCCTGCTGCCGCTGGCTCGAGGAGCTGCTCCACCCCTTCGAGCGCTGGCCGGACACCGGCATGACCGGCTCCCAGCTCATCTATCCGGATGGGCGGCTCCAGGAGGCCGGCGGCATCGTGTGGGGCAACGGCGAACCCTGGAACTACGGCCGTGGGCGCAACCCGCACCATCCCGGCGTGGCCTACACCCGCCAGGTGGATTACGTGAGCGGCGCCGCCCTGGCCATCCGCCGCGAGCTCTGGAACCGGGTGGGGGGGTTCAGCCCCGAGTTCTCGCCGGCCTACTACGAGGACACCGACCTGGCCTTCAAGGTGCGAGAAGCCGGCCTGGTGGTGCGCTATGCCCCGCTCTCGCGGGTGATCCACCACGAGGGGCTCAGCTGCGGCACCGATGCCGATCCCGCCACCAGCGAAGGGCTCAAGCGCTTCCAGACCCTGCACGCCCCCCAGTTCCAGCGCAAGTGGCAGCACGCCTTTGAGGGGGAGCGTGACCCGAGTTTCGAGGCCGCCGAGCGCATCAAGGACCGCGGCATCCTGGGCCGCGCCCTCTTCCTCGACCACGGCACGCCCCGCCCCGACCGCGACGCCGGCAGCCATGCCGCCCTGGTGGAGATGGATCTGATCCAGTCGCTGGGCTACAAGATCACCTTCCTGCCCGCCAACCTCGCCTGGCTCGGCTCCTACACCGAGGAGCTGCAACGCCGGGGGATCGAGGCGGTGCATGCCCCCTTCGTGCTCTCGCTCGAGCGCTTCCTCCGCGAGCGGGGCGCCGAGTTTGATCTCATCTATCTCACGCGTTACACCACCGTGCGCGACAGCCTGCCCCTGCTGCGCGAGCACGCGCCCCAGGCCCGGCTGATCTTCTGCAATGCCGATCTCCACTACCTGCGCGAGCTGCGGCAGCTGCAGAGCGCCGGGCTCAGCGGCGAGCTGGCCGAGCAGGCCCTGGCCGCCGTGCGCGAAACCCGCCGCCAGGAGCTCGAGGCCATCGCCGCGGTCGACCTCACCCTCACCTACAGCGAGATCGAGCAGGCCGTGATCGCCGCCGAGAGCCTCGGCCAGGCCGCCACCGCCCTCTGCCCCTGGGTGGTCGACACCGTCGACCAGCCCGCCCCGCTCGCCGGCCGCCACGGCATCACCTTTCTCGGTAGCTATCAGCACCCTCCCAACCGGGACGCCGTGGAATCGTTCCTGGCCGATGTGTGGCCCACGTTGCGGGAACGCTTGCCCGAGCTCGAGTTCCACCTCTACGGCAGCGGCCTGGGCCCCGAGCTGCACGAGGCTTGGCAGGCCGTTCCGGGCGTTCGCGTGCATGGCTGGGTGGACGATGCGGCCGTGGTCTACGAGCGCCACCGGGTGTTCATCGCCCCGCTGCGGGCCGGGGCGGGCATCAAGGGCAAGGTGATCGCCGCCCTGGCCCACGGTGTTCCCCAGGTGCTCAGCCCGGTGGCCGCCGAAGCCACCGGGCTTCGCCATGGCGTGGAGGTGTTCATCGCCCCCCACCCCCAGGCCTGGTGCGAGGCCACCGCCGCCCTCCTCACCGACGACGAGCTCTGGAGCCGCACCAGCGATGCGGCCCTGCAGCATGCCCGTGCCCATTTCTCGCGTGAACGCGGCCTCGCGCTGATGGCCACCGCCCTGGCCCGCCTCGATCTGCCCTGCCGGCGATGAGCACCCCCCTCTCCGGTGTGATCCCTCCGGCGCTGATCGCCATCGCCCCGGGCAAGCCCCTGCTCTCGGTGCACGACACCAACCGCCTGCTGCGCCAGCAGGGCGTGGCCCTCGCCCTCGCCCAGGCCGTGGTGCTCGATCGGGTGGTGAGCAGCGTCAGCCTCACCGCCGATGAGGAGAACGCCCTGATGCGCGCCTATCTCGAAGGGGAGGGCGTCGACAGCAAGGAGGCCATGGCCCAGTGGCTCGCCCGCAAGGGCTGGTCGGCCGCCGACCTGCGCTACTTCGCCACCAAGTCGGAGCGGCTGCGGCGCTACAGCCAGAGCCGCTATGCCCACGAGGCGGAGATCCGTTTCCTCGATCGCAAGCTCGATCTCGATCAGGTCACCTATTCCCTGCTGCGCGTCTCCGACCGCGACCAGGCCGAGGAGCTCTATTGCCAGCTTCGGGAGGGGGAGGCCGAGTTCGCCGCCCTGGTGGCGGAGCACGCCGAGGGCAAGGAACGGATCACCCGCGGCCTGATCGGTCCGATCGCCCTCAGTGCCGGCCATCCGGCCCTCGCCGAACGGCTGCGGGTGGGCACCCCCGGCCAGCTCTGGCCGCCCTTCGAACTGGGCGGACTGTGGCTGTTGGTGCGGCTGGAAGAGCGTTTCCCTGCTCAACTCGATGACGCCATGCGCGCCCGGATGGTGGACGAACTCTTCCAGATCTGGTTCAAGGAGCAGGTGAGCCTGCTGATGGCCGGCGAGGAGCCGATGCCTCTGCCCCCTGCCGCCCAAGCATGAGCGCCTCCCCCGCCAGCCCGCCCGATCGCCGCGAGCAGAGACTGCTCACCGGCTTCCGGCCCTTCGACCGGCTTCCCGCCGCGGTGGCTGCCGGCCTCGAACCGTTGCTCGAATCCCGCCGCTACCGCCTCGGCCAGACGATCCTCCGCCCCGAGCAGCCGCCCGAGGGGGTGTGGCTGCTGCGCGCCGGAACCCTGCGGGTGCTGGCCACCGATCCCCTGCGCGGCGACCTGGCCACGATCGACCGGCTCGAGCCCGGCGCCTGCCTGGGCTGGTGCGGGCTGTTGCGCGGTTCGCCCTGTGAGCACGTGCGCGTCTCGGCCGAGGCCGAGGCGCTCTTCCTGCCCGCCACCCTCTTTCTCGATCTGCTCCCCCACCACGACGATTTCCGTGCGTGGTTCGAGACCACCCTTCCCGCCAGCGAACTGCACCGCCTGCTGGTGGAGCTGGCCGGCGGGAACCCCGCCTGGTCGAACACCCTGCGCCACTGGCCGGCGATCCGCCAGCCCGCCCGGGTGCGCAGCCTGCCGCCGGGGCCGGCCACCCCCCTCGGCCTCGCCCCCGAACTCAGCTGGTTCCACAGCAGCGGTGGGCCGCTCGGCCAGGCCTGGCTCGGCGACGCCGCCCCGGAGCCCCCGCCGCCCGGAAGCCCGTGGCTGCGCCTGGTGGGCCTCCCCCCCCTCGGCGCCATTCCGGCGCCGGGCCCCGAAGCCGCGCCCACCCTCCAGGTGGGCGATGCCGGCCTCACCCCTCTCCCGCCGGCCAGGCCCCTGCCGGCCGCCCCCGCCTCCAGCGGCTACGCCCTCTCCGCCCCCGAACCGCCCCCCCGCACCGAAGCCCACCGCCAGGCCGAGCTTCGGCTGCAGCGGGCCACCGGCCCCCGCGATGGCCCGATCGCCATCTGCATGGCCCTCGCCGCCTACTTCGGCGTGCCGCTCAACCGCGATGCCCTGCGCGATCAGGTGCAGGCCGTGCTCGAGCGCCAGGCCAGCCTCAACCTGATCAACCTCGGCCAGATCCTCGATGCCCTCGGCCTGCGGGTGGTGCTCACCAAGCTCCCCGCCGATCGCCTCGCCCGCGCCACCACCCCCGCCCTGCTCCAGGCCCAGGGCCACTTCGCCATCCTCGAAGGCGTGCACGACGACGGTCGCCTGCGCCTGCTCGAACCCGAGCTCGGCCCCCTGCTGCTGCCCGCCGAGCAGCTCGGCGAAGGCGGCGAGCCGGTGGAGCTGCTGCTGGTGCAGCGCAAGCCCGACGCCAAGGAGAGCCGCTTCAGCTGGGGCTGGTTCCTCCCCTTCCTGCGCGAACACCGCCGCCAGCTGGTGGAGGTGCTGGCGCTCTCCTTCGTGATCAACCTGCTGGCCCTGGCCACCCCGCTGGGCATGCAGGTGCTGCTCGATCAGGTGGTGAGAAGCCGTAACTTCAACGCCCTGCTCAGCATCTCCTTCGTGCTGCTGCTGGCGGCCCTGGCCGGCGCGGTTCTCAAGACCCTGCGCAGCTACATCTTCACCGACACCGCCAACCGGGTGGATCAGGCCACCAAGAGCACGATCCTCGATCAGCTGGTGCGGCTGCCCCAGAGCTTCTTCGACAGCCGGCCCGTGGGCCAGGTGATGTTCTACTTCGGACAGCTCGATCGGCTGCGCGATTTCCTGCTCGGCACCAGCCTCACCACCGTGGTGGATCTGGCCTTCAGCTTCCTCTACCTGTTCATCCTCTTCGCGATCAGCGTTCCCCTCACCCTGGCCACCCTGGCCACCCTGCCGCTCATGCTGGCCCTCACCCTGGTGAGCAATCCGCTGGTGCGCTCCCAGATCCAGCGCAGCATGGGCGCCTCGGTTAAAACCCATTCCTACCTCAACGAATCGATCACCGGCATCCAGACAATCAAATCCCAGAACGCCGAACTCAAGACCCGCTGGGAGTTCCAGAATCGCTATTCCCGCTTCATCGGTGAAGACTTCAAGCTCAAGATCACCAGGGAATCGATCACCAACCTGGCCGGGTTCATCAATGATCTGAGTGGCCTGGTTGTCACCGGCGTGGGTGTGTATCTCCTGATCCAGAACCAGCTCACCTTCGGCGCCTTCATCGCCTTCCGCATCCTCAGCGGCTACATCACCCGCCCGCTCGTGCAGCTCACCACCACCTGGCAGCAGTTCCAGCAGAGCACCGCCTCCATCCAGCTCGTGGCCGACGTGGTGGATCGCACCACCGAGCAGAGCGAGGCCGAAGCCCTCAACATCCCCATGCCCCCCCTGATCGGGCGGGTGGAGTTCCAGAACGTGAGCTTCCGCTTCGCCGACGATGGGCCCCTCATCCTGCAGGGCGTGAATCTGGAGGTGCCCGCCGGTTCCTTCGTGGGCATGGTGGGGGGATCCGGCAGCGGCAAGAGCACCCTGCTCAAGCAGCTGCCCCGCTTCTACCGCCCCCTCGAGGGCAAGGTGCTGATCGACGGGCTCGACATCAACAAGGTGGAGCTCTATTCCCTGCGCCGCCAGATCGGTGTGGTTCCGCAAGACAGCGTGCTCTTCGATGGCACCGTGCGCGAGAACCTGCTGCTGGTGAAGCCCGATGCCACCGCCGAGGAGATGATCCGCGCCGCCCGCATCGCCTGCGCCCACGACTTCATCATGGACCTTCCCAAGGGCTACAACTCCGATGTGGGGGAACGGGGCGCCGGTCTCTCCGGCGGCCAGCGCCAGCGCCTCGCCCTGGCCCGCGCCGTGCTCCAGAACCCCCGCCTGCTCATCCTCGACGAGGCCACCAGTGCCCTCGATGCCCGCACCGAACGGCAGGTGTGCATCAACCTGTTCGAGGCCTTCCGGGGTCGCACCGTGTTCTTCATCACCCATCGCCTCAGCACCGTGCAGCCCGCCGACTCCATCGTGCTGATGGACCGCGGCGCGATCATGGAAACCGGCACCCACCGCGAACTGATGCAGCGCCAGGGCTGGTACTACGCCCTGCACACCAGCCAGAGCCAGGAAGGAGGCCTCGCATGACCAACTCTGATCCTTCCTTTTTCCTGATCGACCTCTACGAGCGGGCCGTGGGCTGGTTGCGTTCGCCCCGCGGCCGCTCCCGTCGCCGCCAGCCCGATCAGCGGGTGGTGCCGGTGCGGGTCGACCTGCTCGGTGAAGGCGCCGAAGCGCCTGCCGCCGATCCGGCCGCCACGCATCCCTTCCTCGCACCGGCCACCACCGGCTTGGCCCCCGGTGGTGCCCTGGCCCCCGCCGCCGACTGGCAGTTCAACCAGCCGGTGATGCTGCGCAAGAGCGGCCGCGCCTCCAGCCTGATCGTGTGGACGGCCCTCGGGGGCCTCGGTGCCCTCGGCATCTGGGCCGTGGTGGCACCGCTCGGTGAAACGATTGCCGTGCAGGGCAAGCTCCAGCCCGGCAGCAAGGTGAAAACGATCCAGGCCCCGGTGCCGGGGGTGATCGAGGCCGTGCTGGTGAAGGATGGCGAAACGGTGCGCCAGGGGCAGGTGGTGCTGCGCTTCGATCTGCGCGAAGCCCGCAGCCGCCTCACCTCCGCCGAGGCCGTGCGCGCCCGCCTGCTCAACGAGAACCAGATCCTCGCCGCCTCCCTGGGGGATGGCCAGGCCAGCGGCCTCTCCGCCAACCAGCAGCTCCAGCTCAGCAACCAGGCGGAGGATCTGCGCACCCGGCGCCTGGTGGCCGAGGAGCAGCTCCGCGCCAGCGAGGCCAAGATCCAGGGGCTGATCACCACCCTGGCCACCGCCACCAACATCGCCGCCCGCTACGCCGGCCTGGCCAGCACCGGCGCCGTGAGCGAGGTGCAGGCGCTCGAGAGCCGCAACCGCGCCGATCAGCTGCGGGCCGAACTGGCCACCGAGGAGCGCACCGCCGCCGGCCTGCGGGCTTCCCTGCGCAATGCGGAAGTGGCTCCCGGAGCCGATCTGCGCGGCCGCATTGAGGCCAACCTGCGCCAGATCTCCGAACTCGACGGCCAGATCCGCCTGGCCAAGGTGCAGCTTCAATACAGCGTGCTCACCGCCCCGAGCGCCGGCTCGGTGTTCGACATCGACGTGTCGCCCGGCTCGGTGGTGGAGGCCACCAGGCCCCTGCTGCGCGTGGTGCCGGGCGATGCCCTCGAGGCCAAGGTGTTCATCCCCAACAACGCCATCGGCTTCCTCTCGCCCGGCCAGAAGGCCGAGATCTCGATCGACACCTTCCCCTCCAGCGAGTTCGGCAGCATCAAGGCCCGCGTGGAGCGGATCGGCTCCGATGCGCTCACCACCGAGGAGATGGCCGAAACCCTGCGCACCGAGTCCACCGGTCTCTTCTACCCGGCCGTGCTCCAGCTCCAGAGCCAGAGCCTCAAGGGCAGCACCCGGCCGATTCCCCTCAAGCCCGGCATGGCCCTCACCGCCGACATCCAGCTCCGCCAGCGCACCGTCCTGAGCCTGTTCACCGGCTTCCTCAACGACCGCCGCCGCGACCTCGAGCGGCTGCGCTGATGGCCCGCCGCCGCCCCGGGCCCGGCTCGCCCGCCGACTGGTCGGCCTTCGTGCCGCGGAGCCAGCTCAGCCGCGTGCGCCGGGAGCGCCTGGCGCTGCGCTGGCGCCAGCGCCTCTCCAGCCGGCCCGTGCTGGTGGCGGCCCTGCTGCTGGCCTATCTCGCCGTGTGCGTGGGCCTGATGCTCTGGAGCTCGGCCAGCATCGGCGTGCTGGCCCTCCTACCCCTGCTCCTAGCCCCTCCCGTGGGCTACCTGGCCTACTGGCTCGTGTGGCGCGAGTTTCACGAGTGAGCCCGGCTGCGCAGCAGGTTGAGCTCCTGCACCAGCCACTCGGGCAGCGTGCCCTCGGCGGCGCTCAGATTCACCCGGCCGGCCGGGTAGTAGAGCAGGGCCGCCATCAGGGCATTGAGGGCCCTCGGGTGCTGCATCGACCCCACGATCGCCCCCAGCTGCCGGCGGGCGGCCTCGTCCTCGGCGGCCAGTGGCTCCCGTGAGAAGCCCGATCCGATCAGGTTCTGGCTGAGCTGTCCGAACGGCGCCCGGTAGAGCGTCTGCAGCTGCTGGGTGTCCACATCCAGCCAGATCTGGCCCACCTGCCGCCGCAGCCCCGCCAGTTCGCGCTTCAGCTCGGCATCGCTCGGGTCGATCGCATAGAGATTGATCAGGCCGCTCATCCGTCCCAGAAACTCGTTGTCCTGGATCAGGGCCAGGCCCTCCGGGCCGCGCCGCTGTGAGAGCAGCGGCAGCTGGGCAGTCCCGCCCCCATTCCCGCTGCTTCCCACCGGCCGCAGGGCCGGCTGGCTGGCAGGGCCAAGCAGGGCGGTGGGAGCGGGGCCGGCCGCCCCGTTCGCCTGGGGCGCCCGCTTCAGCAGCATCGCCTTCAGCTTCGGGTCGCAACGCTCGGCATAATCGGCCAGCAGCCATTCCGGCACCTGCCGCAGCGGATCGGCCACCTTCATGGCGTTGTGGTCGTAGTAGGGCATCACCGCCAGCAGCAAGTTGGTGGTTTCGTGGTGGCCGATGGCCTTGTGCAGCCGCTGGGTGAGGGCCGCCTTGCAGCGCTCGTCGGCCGGGCTCAGGGGCAGCGCCGGCAGCACCCCGTTGAGCATCAGCCGGTAGGCCTGCCCGATCGGCCCGGTGTAGAGCAGTTCCAGGAAGTCGAGCGGCGCCGTGAGCCAGAACCTGGTGAAGCAGCTCCGCGCCGCCTGGGCATCCTCCACCGCTTGTTGATTGGGTGATTGATTCAGCTGCTGGAAGATCACCTGCAGCCGCTTCACCGACCAGGGCACCAGATCCACCGGCAGGGCGGCCGCCCCGTCGGGGAGGGTGCTCACCAGCCGGTTCACCTGGGGAGCCGGGTGGGGACTGCTCGGCTGATCGCTCGCCTTGCCACGTCCGAACAGGCGACGGAGGGAGGGCATTCGGAGCTCCGGAGCTGAAAAGTGGGTGAACTTTACCGATGGCGTCCAGGCTGGCTTTGTCGCCAAGACAGCCGCAGCCGATGCAGATCCTGTTCGTGCACCAGAGCTTTCCGGCGCAGTTCGGCGGCGCCGCGGCGGCGCTCCAGGCCCGGGGGCACCAGGTGCACGCCATCGGCCTGGCGGAGGGCCCGGCCGTGCCCCCCGGCTGCCACCACCACCCCTACCGGATGCCCCCGATCAGCGAGCTGCCCGCCGGCCTGCGCGATCCGGCCCTCGAGCTGGCCCTGATCCGCGCCGAGCGGGTGGCCGATCGGGCTGTTGCGCTCAGGAGCGAGGGCTTCGAGCCCGATCTGGTGCTGTTCCACAGCGCCTGGGGCGAGGGTCTCCATCTGCGCGGGCTCTGGCCCCACGCCCTGCTGGTGGCCTATCCAGAGCTCTACGGCAGCCCCGGGCTTCTGGAAACCGGCGATCCGGACGCGCCCGCCGTGAGCACCGAACGGCTCCGGCGCAGCGCGCGCCAGAACCTGCTCGCCCTCGCCGCCCTGGCCGACGCCGACGCGGCCCTCACACCCACCCACTTCCAGCGCGACAGCTTCCCGGCCCCCTGGAGGGGCCGGATCCAGGTGATCCACGAGGGCGTCGACACGGCTCGGCTCCGCCCGGATCCCGGCCGACGGATCCAGCTGGCCCCTGGCCTGACGCTCGGCCGGAACGATCAGGTGCTCACCTTCGTGAGCCGCAGCCTGGAGCCCCTGCGCGGCTTCTGCCGCTTCATGCGTTGCCTGCCGCCCTTGTTCCGCGAGCACCCCAACCTCCAGGTGGTGGTGGTGGGCGATGGGGGCCACAGCTACGACCCCCCCAGCCCCCACCCCGGCGGCTATGCGGGGGCGATGCGCGAGCGGCTCGGCCCGGCCATCGATCCCGAGCGCTTCCATGCGGTGGGCCCGCTGCCCCGCGACCAGCTCACCGCGCTGCTGCAAGTGAGCAGCGTGCACGCCTACCTCTCCTATCCCTATGTGCTCTCGTGGAGCCTGCTGGAGGCGATGGCCTGCGGGGCCGTGGTGGTGGCCTCCGACACCGCGCCGGTGCGGGAGGTGATCCACCACGGCGAGAACGGACTGCTGGTGCCGCTCGAGGATCCGGAGGCGATCGCCTCCACCCTCTCGGCGGTGCTGCGCGACCCCGCCGCCCACCACCACCTCGGCGCGGCGGCCCGCTCCACCGTGCGGCAGCGCTTCAGCCGTGACCACTGCACCCAGGCGCTCATGGCCTGGCTCGAGAGCCTCCTTCTGCTCCAGTCCGCTCGTCGAAGGCCCTGAGCAGGCCGTCGATCGCCTCCGCCCAGGCCCCGCCCGACGGTTGGCGAAACAGCCGCAGACTGGGATGCCAGGGGCTGTCGTCGCGCTGCCGCAGCCAGCGGGGATCCGCGCTCCACGGCAGCAGGATCCAGCCCGGTGCCCCCAGCGCCCCGAGCAGATGGGCCATCGCCGTGTCCACGCTGATCACCAGGTCGAGCTGGGCCACCACCCGGGCCACCTGGGCGAAATCCCCCAGCTCGAGCCGCGGCCAGGCCAGCTCGAAACCCAGCGCGGCCGCCAGGTCCACATCGTCGCCGAACTGCAACGGCACCACGTCGGCGCCGGCGGCCTGCAGGCCCGCGACCAGACGCCAGAGCGCATCCCCCGGCAGGCTGCGCTTACGGTATTCCCGCTCGGCGAAGGGGTCCTCGAGCTTCCGGCCCGACGCCCACACGATCCCCACCCGCTCACCGGCCGCCTGGCGCTCCGGCAGCAGCGACGGACCCGCCGCGCTCCAGAGCGGTGAACGCAGCAGGGCGGCATCCGGCGCGGGCAGGGGGGCACCTCCCAGCTGGTGGGGCAGGCCCATCAGCGGCCCGTGGCAGCTGAGCGGTTCGAACCGCAGGGCGTCCTTGGCGAGCACCTGGGGTGGACTCTCCATCCAGGCCAGCCCCTCGCGCAGGATCCGCACCAGGGCGGGCTCCACCACCAGATGGAGCTCGCCGGCCCGCCCACCACCCTCCAGCGCCTGCCGTGCCCGCGCTTCGGCCAGCACCGGCACCCAGCGCAGAAACTGGAAGGTGTCGCCGAAGCCCTGCTCCGTCCAGATCCACAGATCCTGGGAGGCTTCGAGCCCGTCAAGCGATGTCCCGCCCCAGAAGGGGGCCGGCCGGAACGGCTCCCAGTGCTCCACCTCCAGGCGGGCCTCGGCGGCGGCGAAGCCCTCGTCGTAGGCCTCCAGACCGATCAGCACCTGGCTGCGACCCAGCCGGGCCTGGCAGCCTTCAGCGCTCGCGTACATCGCGTCGGCCTCCTCGAACCGGTTCAGATCCCGCAGGCAATGGCCCAGGCCGCAGCGGGCCTCGGCGCTCCCGGGGGCAAGGGCCACCGCCCGGCGGTAGCAGCGCTCCGCGGCCTGGGGCAGATCCGCCATCCAGAGGGCATGGCCCTGGTTCACCAGCAGCCGGTGATCGCCAGGAGCCAATGGCAGGGCCTGCCCGTAGGCCGCCGCCGCCCCCATCCAGTCGTGCCGCCGTTCGCAGCGTTGGGCCAGCTGCAGGCAGTCGCCGAGCGACCTGGGCACGGGTGGGAGCACAGGGGATGGCACTAGGGGACCACACCGATCGCGGCCTCCCACCCTCGGCTCTGTGAGCGATTCCCGATCACCGGGAAGAGGTCAGTCCGGCCGTCGTCCACTGATAAGAAATGCTGATACACGGAGTGAAATATGATTAAGGCGGGTCCGGAAATTCGGCGAAGAACGGGTTATTTGGTGCCATGGACAACATTTAAGCGCCCCGCTCAGCTCAGTCCCAAGGTGTCCCGCGCTGAGCCAACGTATTGCCGTCACCCCCCCAATCGTGCCGGTCGATACGAATCCAACGTGACCCCACGGGTCTTGCCCACTGCGCCGAGTGCTCTGGGAGAAACGCCTTGGAAATCACTGATATGGTTGGCGCACTGGGGGCTCCTCGTGGGTTCCTGCACTCTGAGTTCCAAACTCACCTGCAGCCATGGCCGCAACAACACTGTCCGTTAGTGGTGGTTTCACCAGCCTTCTGGAAAAGATCGAAGATCGCTACGAGAAAGAATTCGAGGCCAAGGAAGATCTGATCGAGCAGATCAACGACCCGGTCAAGCGGGCCGAGTACAGCGAAGCTCTCGACGACATCCAGGAGCTCTTCGACACCAAGATCGATCTCCTGCAGAGCCAGGTCACCGAAGATGACACCTTGGTGATCGGCCATGCCGGCGGCACGCTTCCACCAGAATCCATCTCGCTGGCCTTCGAAGGCGCCGTCGGAACGGATCCTTCCCTCGAAGACCTCTACGAGGTTCTCGATCCCATCGTGTTCGGCGGTGCTGAGGAAGGCGATTTCAGCCTCACCGATCTGGTGGGCCTGATCTCCGGCGATCCCAAGACACTGGAAGCCTTCAAGTCTGGCGACTTCAACGCCCTGGGTGCCGATTCCGACTTCGAGGATCGCTTCATCGACGACCTCTTCCCCGGCGGCAGCAGCACCTGATCAATGGCTCGTCGGCCCCGGCCGTCCCGTTCCACCCCCAGCCGGATTTCCGGTTGGGGGTTTTTCCTTGGTTGGTCCTCAGCCCACCAGCACCGGCAGCCGGGCCGCCTCGGCCGGCTGGAAGCGCAGCCGGCTCTGGCCCCCTTCCTCCTCCACATCCACGGCCACGGTGCTGCCGGCGGTGAAGGTGCCCGCCAGGATCGCCTTGGCGATCGGCGTTTCCAGCTCCCGCTGGATGGCGCGCTTCAGTGGCCGGGCGCCGTACACCGGGTCGTACCCCACGCCCGCCAGCCAGTCGAGGGCGCCGCTCTCGAGCCGCAGCGTGATCTTCTTCTCCTCCAGCCGCTTCGCCAGCCGCTTCACCTGCAGCTCCACGATCTGGCGCAGCTCCTCGGAGCGCAGGCTGTGGAAGATGATCGACTCATCCAGCCGGTTGAGGAACTCGGGCCGGAAGTGGCCCCGCAGTGCCTCGTTCACCCGCTTCTCCATCTCGCCGTGGCGGGCCGGATCCCCGGCCAGATCCAGGATCGACTGGCTGCCGATGTTGCTGGTGAGGATCAGCACCGTGTTGGTGAAGTCCACCGTGCGGCCCTGGCCATCCGTCACGCGGCCGTCATCGAGGATCTGCAGCATCACGTTGAACACGTCGGGGTGGGCCTTCTCCACCTCGTCGAACAGGATCACCGCGTAGGGCCGGCGCCGCACCGCCTCGGTGAGCTGGCCGCCCTCCTCGTAGCCCACGTAGCCCGGAGGCGCACCGATCAGCCGGCTCACGGCGTGCTTCTCCATGTATTCGCTCATGTCGATGCGCACCATCGCCTCCTCGCTGTCGAACAGCTGGGCGGCCAGGGCCTTGGAGAGCTCGGTCTTGCCCACGCCGGTGGGGCCGAGGAACAGGAAGCTGGCGATCGGCCGGTTTGGATCGCTCAGTCCGGCGCGGGAGCGCTGGATCGCATCCGCCACCGCCGTGACGGCCTGCTCCTGGCCGATCACCCGCGTGTGCAGCTCGTCCTCCAGGTGGAGCAGCTTCTCCATCTCGCTCTGCACCAGCTTGCTCACCGGAATCCCGGTCCACTTGGCGATCACCTCGGCGATGTCGTCCTCGGTGACCTCCTCACGCAGCAGGTTCTTCTCGCCGGCATGGGCGCTCAGCTCCGCCTCCCGGGCGGCCAGCTTCTTGTTGAGCTCCGCCAGGGTGCCGTATTCCAACTCGGCCGCCTTGTTGAGGTCGTAGCTGCGCTTGGCCTGCTCCACCTGCAGCTGCACCTGCTCGATCTCCTCCTTGATCGCCCCGAGCTCGTCGATCGAGCCCTTCTCCTTCTGCCACTGGGCGTTGAGGCTGCTCTGCTGTTCGGCCAGATCGGCCAGCTCCTTCTCCAGCCGCTCCAGCCGGTCGCGGCTGGCGGCATCGGATTCGCGGCCCAGCGAGAGCTTCTCCATCTCCAGCTGCAGGATGCGCCGGTCCAGTTCGTCGATCTCCTCGGGCTTGGAGGTGATCTCCATCTTCAGCCGCGCCGCCGATTCATCCACCAGATCGATCGCCTTGTCGGGCAGGAAGCGGTCGGCGATGTAGCGGCTGGAGAGCACCGCGGCGGCCACCAGGGCGCTGTCGGCGATGCGCACGCCGTGGTGCACCTCGTAGCGCTCCTTGAGGCCCCGCAGGATCGAGATCGTGTCCTCCACCGTGGGCTGGTCCACGAACACCTGCTGGAAGCGGCGCTCCAGGGCCGGATCCTTCTCGATGTGCTGGCGGTGCTCATCGAGGGTGGTGGCGCCGATGCAGCGCAGCTCGCCGCGGGCCAGCATCGGCTTGAGCAGGTTGCTGGCATCCATGGCACCGCCGGTGGCGCCGGCCCCCACCACGGTGTGGATCTCGTCGATGAACAGCACGATCTGCCCTTCGCTGGAGGTCACCTCCTTCAGCACGGCCTTGAGCCGTTCCTCGAACTCGCCGCGATACTTGGCGCCGGCGATCAGGGCGCCCATGTCGAGGGCGATCAGCTGGCGGTTCTGCAGCGCCTGCGGCACGTCGCCGTTCACGATCCGCTGGGCCAGGCCCTCCACGATCGCCGTCTTGCCCACGCCGGGCTCGCCGATCAGCACCGGATTGTTCTTGGTGCGGCGGCTCAGGATCTGGATCGTGCGGCGGATCTCCTCGTCGCGGCCGATCACCGGATCGAGCTTGCCCTCGCGGGCGGCCGCCGTGAGGTCACGTCCGTACTTCTCCAGCGACTCGTAGGTGCCCTCGGGGTTCTGGTCGTTCACCTTCTGGCTGCCGCGCACGGCCTGGATCGCCTGGCGAAGCTTGGCGGCATCGGTGCCCGACTGCGAGAGCAGCTGGCGGCCGCAGCGCGGATCCTCCGCCAGCGCCAGCAGCAGGTGCTCGATCGAGATGAAGCTGTCGCCCAGCTCGCCCTTGCGGGCCTCGGCGCGATCCAGCGCGGCATTGAGATCCTTGCCCAGATACACGGTCTCCGGCGCGGCGGCCAGGCTGGGCTGGCCGGCGAGGAAGGCCTCCACCCGGCGCGCCAGGGCCGCCGGCTCCACGCCGGCCTTCTCGAGGATGCGGCCGGCCAGCCCCTGCTGGCTGAGCAGGCTGGCGAGCAGGTGCTCCGTTTCGAGCTGCTGCTGGCGCCGTTGCTGGGCCAGTTGCTGGGCGGCCACGATCGCGGCCCAGGCCTTCTCGGTGAACGCTTCGGCGGTGGGATGCATCGGAGATCTCGCGACGATGGGCTGTGGAAAAACCCTATGGGCGCTCCACCCCTTCCACCAGGGTGGCCAGCCCGAAACAAAGGGCGAATGAACCGAACCAAAGGTGCGTGCACTCTTTACCTTTCAGGGCACTCGCCCGCCTGCCGCCATGCTCCATCGCCCCCGCACCGCGCAGCTCGCGGCCCTGCCGCTGCTGCTGCTGGTGCTGGCCCCGGCGGCCCACGCCCAGCGTTGCGTCTATCTGCCGGCGGTGGGCGGCGGCACGAGCGTGAGCAAGAGCATCCAGCTCGATGGCCCCCTGGTGTTTCCCTTCGGCCGCACCAACTTCAACACCGACTTCACCGTCACCGAGCCGTTCCGCAGCTACAAGGTGAACTTCAAGTCAACCTCCAGCAAGGCCGGGCCCTATCCGATCCAGGCCTACCTGAAATTCAGCGACGGCACCAACCTGCAGGTGGTCAACGAGACGCTCGATGCCCAGCCCGGCCAGTTCCGCCAGTTCGGCCCCTTTCAGCCGCCCGCCGGCAAGCTCGTGACCCAGGTGAACGTGAAGGTGGGCTCCGGCTACAACGCCAACGCCACTGGCTTCAGCTACACGATCTCGGTGTCCGGCTGCCGCTGAGCCGAGGGCTGCTGGCCCTGCCGGCCCCTGGTCTCACGCCCGGTCTCACAGTTCCAGGTCCGGCCTTGCCGGTGGGCACAGCCTGCTCGGGCAGCCATCGGCGCCGTAAAGCGCGTCGGCGGCCGAGAGGCAGCCGCCGGCGTTCTTGCGCGCCACCGCTTCCGGGGGCAGCCGCACCGGCTGGAACACCGCCTGGGAGCGCGGCACCAGCAGCGGGCAGCCATCCGGAGCCACCGCGCCGCTGATCAGCACCAGCAGCACCCCCCCGCCGCAGCCGCGGGCGGCGGCCATGATGGCGCGAGGCGGCCGGATCGAACGGGACAAACCATGGCGAGCGAAAGCCACGAGGAGCTGGTGCAACGGCTGGCTGAAGAATCGCGCCAGTTCGATGCCTCCGGCAAGGACCCGGAGCGCAACTGCTGGATGGCGGTGCATCGCCATGCCCATGGCGTGCTCCCCAGCGAATACGACATCCGCGAGGTTCCCGAGGAGCTCTACCTGGCGGTGCTGGCCAGGCGCCGCCAGCTGAGCTGAGGCCGGCGGCCCGGCACCGCTCCCATCAGATCCCTCACCGCCCCGATCCGCGAGTTCTCCAGGAAGCGGCTGGCGGCCTCCTCCTGGCTGGCCTGCTGCAGATCGGCCCGGGTGATTGCGTAGCCCAGCAATGTGGCCTCGGCGATCAGCGCCTGCCAGGTGGTGCAGCCCCGCAGCTGCTGCCGCAGGGCCGGCTGGGTTTCGGCGTCGTGCACGAGCCGCTCGAGCTGCTCCAGCGCCATGGCATCCGCTCCGGGGAAGAGCTTCACCATGGCGCCGCACGGCGGCGCCGCCCAGTGCGCCGAGACAAATGGAAAAGCCCACCCCGTGATGGGGTGGGCCCGGCTGGAGGAACCGTGGATCAAAGCGGCCGTGGATCAGGCCCAGCCCTTCGAGGCCATCTCTTCCACATAGGCCGCCACATCGGCGATGTCGTCGGCGCTGAGCTTGCCGCCGAAGGCCGGCATCGCGTTCTTGCCGTTGGTGACCTGGGTGGCGATCGCCGCCTCGTGGCCGGCGCTGTAGTTGGCCAGGTAGGCCTCGAGGGCGTCGGCCTTGAGGGTGCGCTCGGCGTTCACCACGTTGCCGCCGCCCATGTGGCAGGCCGCGCAGTTGGCGGAGAAGAGTTGACCACCGTGGGCGGCATCGGCGGCGAAGCTGGGAGCGGCGCCCAACAGCAGCGCGAGGCAGACGGCGAAGAAGGAAAGCAGGCGGCGCATCGAGGAGCGTGCAACGGCTACAAAATAAAGTGCCGCCCACGTTTCACCGCGGGCGGCGGAAAGGGATCGAAACAATGGATCGCCGCCTTGTCAGCGGAACGTGATCGCCGCTGCGGCAGGCCGCCTCATTCCACGATCACCTTGCCCACCATGCCGGCGCCGCGGTGGGGCTCGCACCAGTAGGAGTAGGTGCCGGCTTCGCTGAAGGTTTCCTCCCAGCTTTCACCCGGTGTGAAGGCCAGATCGGAGTGGCTGAGTTCCTCGTGGCCATCGAACACGGCGTTGTGGGGGGCCAGTTTGTTGTTCACGAAGCGCACCGTGTCGCCCTTGCTGATCGTGACGGTGCTGGGTTCGAAGGCCAGCATGCCGCCGTCGGTGCCGAGCTTCACCTCCACCGTGGCGGCCTGCGCCGGTGCCGCCAGGCCCAGGCCCAGCAGCAGCACCAGCACCGCGGCGCAGCAACGGGCGGCCAGCTGCGACCAGCCCGGCCGAGAGAAGGAGGAGGCCATGGTGGGAAGCTGCCGAGAAAGTGGAAGAAAGTCTATGGCGCTGGAACGGGCAGCCGCTTGCTCCCCGGCGGCAGCCCCGCATCGGCGAACACCGCCTCCAGGCTGGGGGCATGGCTGGCCAGGCCGAACCGCTCCGGGGGGCTCACCGGCTCGTGCACGAAGTGGCGCTGGCGGATGCTGAAGCGATCCCATGGCGTCACCTCGATCCGCAGCAGCCGGATCAGGCCCTCGATCAGCCACCCCCGCAGATCCAGCCCCAGCGGCGGCCGCCAGCAGCGCCGCCAGCGGCACAGCCGGCTCAACGTGTCGTTGACGCTCACCACGGGCTGGCCGAGCACCAGCCGCCGCACCGCCCCCTGGCCGGGTTCCGGATTGGCCTGCTGCGGCCCCAGTGCCAGGTGGCAGCACACCAGGGCGATATCGGCGGCATGGATGTAGTGGAAGCTGGCGTCGGCCCGCAGCCAGCGCGCCAGCCACAGCCAGCGCACCGCCTCCCGCAGGCCGCCGGTGAGGTAGCTGGTGGGGAAGGGGCCGCCGCCGTCGATCCGCCCGCCGAACACCAGGGTGGGGAACACGGCCACGATCCGCCCGGCCAGGGGATGGCGCTCGAGCTGCTCGAGGCACTGGGCCTTGGTCTGGATGTATTCGGTGCCGTGGGCCATCGCCTCCGGCAGCAGCTTGAGATCGCGGTCGAGGATGCTGGCGGTGGAGAAGTAGATCACCTGCTTCAGCCGCTGCGGGTCCAGCCGGGCCAGCAGGTCCTTCACCGCCTCCACGTTCACCTGGCGGGCGCGCTCCGGATCCCCCCAGGCGGTGGCGGTGTGGATCAGCCGCGTGGCGCTGGCGATCGCCGCGGCGTGGGGCTCCTGATCGCGCAGGTCTCCCACCAGCAGGGTGATGCGGGGATCCCGGGCCGGCACGGCCGTGAGCTTGGCCGGGTCGCGGAGCCAGAGCAGCAGCTCGGCATCGGAGTCGTCGTAGAGGCGGCGGGCGATGTGCTGGCCGACGCAGCCGCTGGCGCCGGTGATCAGGATCCGCTCGCGCCTCAAACGGCCGCTCCCAGCAGCTCGTTCACGGCCTTGCCGGCCTCGAAGAACACCCGGGCGTTCTCCTCGGGGGTGCCGGGCAGGATGCCGTGGCCCAGGTTGAGGATGTGGCGCCGGCCACGGGCCTTGCGCACCGTGTCGAGGATGCGCTCGCGGATCGCCTCGGGGGTGCCGAACAGCAGGCCGGGATCAACGTTGCCCTGCACCCCCAGGTGCTGGGGCAGGCGGGCGCAGCCGTCGGCCATGTCCACCGTCCAGTCGAGCGAGATGAAATCCACCCCGGTGGTGGCCATCCGCTCCAGCACCCCGGCGCTGCCGGAGATGTAGAGGATCAGCGGGGTGTCGGGGTGCTTCGCCTTCACCTGATCCACCACCCGCTTCTGATACGGCGCGGCGAACACGTCGTAGTCGATCGGGCTGAGCTGGCCGGCCCAGGAATCGAACAGCTGCACCACCTGGGCGCCGCTCTCGATCTGGTAGCTCACGTAGGCGGCGATCGAATCGGCCAGGTGGGCCAGCAGCCGGTGCAGCAGCGCAGGCTCCCGAAACGCCATCGCCTTGATCACGGCGTAGTTCTTGGAGCTCTTCCCTTCCACCGCGTAGGCGGCCAGGGTCCAGGGGGCGCCCACGAAGCCCAGCACCGCCGCCTCGTTGCCCACGCTCTGGCGCAGGCGGCCCAGCACCTCGCCCACGAACGGCAGGGCTTCGGCCGGATCGAGCGGCCGCAGCCCCTCCACCTGCTCGAGGCTGCGGATCGGCGGATCGATGATCGGGCCCCGGCTCTCGATGATGTCGAAGTCGATCCCCATCCCCGGCAGCGGCGTGAGGATGTCGGAGAACAGGATCACCCCGTCGGGCCGGAAGGCCTCGAACGGCTGCATCGAGATCTCATAGGAGAGATCCGGGTTCTCCGAGCGTTCACGGAAGCCAGGGTGCCGGTCGCGCAGGTCGCGGTAGACCTTCATGTAGCGGCCGGCCTGGCGCATCATCCAGACGGGCGGGCGCTCCACCTGCTCACCTCGGGCGGCGCGCAGCAGCAGGGGGAGGGATTCGGCCATGGAGGAACGGAACGCCAGCGGCGAACCTACCCGAGCACACCGCCGGCTTCGGCGGCTTCGTCACAGAGGTCCTGGCTGCGCACCGGATCCCGCTGCAGCACCAGCACGCTCAGCGGCGGCAGGCAGAGGTCGAGTGAGTGGCTGTAGCCGTGGATCCCCCAGGCCTCGGTGAACTTGCCGCCGAGGTTGCCGAGGTTGCTGCCGCCGTAGCGGGCGCCGTCGGTGTTGAAGGTTTCGGCGTAGAAGCCCTCCATCGGCACCCCCACCCGGTAGTGGGAGTGGCTCTGGGGGGTGAAGTTGGCCACCACCACCAGCCAGCGGCCGGTGGTGCTCTCGCGCCGCATGAAGCTGATCACCGAGTGGCGGTTGTCGTTGCAGTCGATCCACTGGAAGCCGTATTGGTCGAAGTCGTCGCGCCAGAGGGCCGGCTCCTCGCGGTAGTAGCGGTTGAGGTCGTCGACCAGGTTGCGCAGACCCTGGTGCGGCTCGTACTGCAGCAGCTCCCACTGAAGGTCGCCCCAGACGTTCCACTCGGAGCGCTGGCCGAATTCCATCCCCATGAAGATCGTCTTCTTGCCGGGGTGGGTCCACATGTAGGCCAGCAGAGCCCGCACGTTGGCGAACTTCTGCCAGTCGTCGCCCGGCATCTTGTGCAGCAGGTGGCTCTTGCCGTGCACCACCTCGTCGTGGCTGAGGGCGAGCATGAAGTTCTCGGTGTAGGCGTACCAGATCGAGAACGTGACGTTGTTCTGGTGAAACTGGCGGAACCAGGGATCCAGCTCGAAGTAATCGAGCATGTCGTGCATCCAGCCCATGTTCCATTTGAGGTTGAAGCCCAGGCCGCCCATGTGGGTGGGCTGGGTCACCATCGGCCAGGTGGTGGATTCCTCGGCGATCGAGAGGGCCCCCGGGAAGTGGTGGAACAGCACGGCGTTGGCCTGCTGCAGGAACCGCACCGCCTCGGTGTTCTCGCGGCCGCCCTGCTCGTTGGGGATCCACTCGCCGTCGGGGCGGAGGTAGTCGCGGTACAGCATCGAGGCCACCGCATCCACCCGGATGCCGTCGAGGTGGAACTCCTCGAACCAGTACACCAGGTTCGCCACGAGGAAGTTGCGCACCTCGTTGCGGCTGTAGTTGAAGATCAGCGTGCCCCACTCCTTGTGCTCGCCGATCCGCGGGTCGGCGTGCTCGTAGAGGTGGCAGCCGTCGAAGAAGGCCAGGCCGTGGCTGTCCTTCGGGAAGTGGCCCGGCACCCAGTCGAGGATCACGCCGATGCCTTCGGCATGGCAGCGGTCCACGAAGGCCCGGAACTCGTCGGGGCTGCCGAAGCGGCTGGTGGGGGCGTAGAAGCCCGTCACCTGGTAGCCCCAGGAGCCATCGAAGGGGTGCTCGGCGATCGGCAGCAGCTCGATGTGGGTGAACCCCCGCTCCTTCACGTAGGGGATCAGCCGCTCGGCCAGCTCCGGATAGGTGAGCAGCCGCGCGCCCGGCTTGAGATCGGCGGCCGGCACCGGCGGCCGGGGGGTGCCGTCGGTCTCGAGGAAGGGCTGATCGGCGCTGCCGTGCATCCAGCTGCCCAGATGCAGCTCGTACACGGCGATCGGCTGGTCGATCGGGTTGCGGCTGTCGCGTTCCGCCAGCCAGGACTGGTCGCTCCAGCGGTACTGACCCAGCCGGCTCACCACCGAGCCCGTCTGGGGGCGGATCTCGTGCTGGAAGCCGTAGGGATCGGCCTTCTGGTAACAGTGACCCGCCTGGGTCCGCACCTCGTACTTATACAGAGTGCCGGCATGGAGGCCGGGGATGAACAGTTCCCAGATCCCGCCGATGCGCAGCTGCATCGGATGGTGCCGTCCGTCCCAGAGGTTGAAATTCCCCAGCAGGGCCACGCTGCGGGCGTTGGGGGCCCACAGGCAGAACTGCACGCCGGCCACGCCCTCCCGCTCGCAGGGGTGGCCGCCCATACGGCGCCAGATGTGGTGGTGGTTGCCTTCGGCGAACAGGTGCCGATCCAGCTCCCCCATCCACTCCTCGCGGAAGGCCCAGGGGTCGTGCTGCTCGTGGGTGATGCCGGCCCGCTCCACGCGGTAGCGGTAGCGGCGGCCTGGATCGGCGGGCAGTTCGGCCTCGAACACCCACGGATGGTTGGGCGTCGCCATCGCCACCACGCCGCCGTCCTCCAGCAGCAGTTCCACCCGTGCGGCCTCCGGCAGCCAGGCCCGCACGGTCCAGCCCCCTTCGTGGGGCTGGGGGCCGAGCACCGCGAAGGGGTGGTCGTGCCGGCACTCCTGGAGCCTCTGGCCGTCTTGCACCATCCAGTCGAGGCTGGCCGGAACCATGGAGCGCATGCAGGGGATTCGGGAGCTTAGGCCGGTTCTCCCACTTGCCTCGGCACAGGATCAGGGTCCTCAGCTTCCGCCGCGACGCGATTCCTCCGGGAAATCGACCCCCACGATGTGGCCGGCGCGGTCGAAGA
Organism: Mesorhizobium carmichaelinearum; assembly: GCA_943368365.1. Taxonomy (GTDB): domain Bacteria; phylum Cyanobacteriota; class Cyanobacteriia; order PCC-6307; family Cyanobiaceae; genus CALRKZ02. The sequence continues at coordinate 26,128 of CALRKZ020000001.1, read as the reverse complement.
TCACGAACAGGTTGTCGGTGAGGCGGTCGAACTGGGCCGTGACCAGCACCAGCTGCTGATCGCCGCCTTCGCTGGCCACCACCGTGCCGCGCAGGCGCTGGAAGCTGCCGGTGAGCTTCTCGAGATCCTTCCAGCGGTTGAGCAGGTCCTGCGGGCTGATCTGCTCCTGCATCTCGAGCGAGAGCAGGCTGCGGGCCTGCACCACCCGCCCCTGGCTCACGTTGGTGACGAAGCTGGTGGCCAGCTGGCGGATCGGCGTGTCCTTCGGATCCAGTTCCCAGCCCAGCAGACGGCCGCGCGCATCGATCACCAGCACCAGGGCCTGGCTGCCGCGGGCCATGCGCAGCTCCGCTTCCACCGTGCTGTCGTCGGCGCCGGTGAGCACCTCCTTGATGCTGCTGCCCAGGATCGGGCCCTGCTGCTGCAGGCGCTGCCGCACGCGCTCCACCGTGGTGGCCTGCTGCAGCTGTGGCGAGAGCAGCCCGTACACGGCGTCGCCGTCGCCGCGGCGGATCGCCGCCAGGATCGTTTCGGCGGCGCTGCGGGCCTGGGCCGGCACCAGGGCGGTGGTGGCCCGCGCCAGGCCGCCCTCCAGGCTGCAGGCGAGGGCCAGGGCCAGCAGGGGAACGCGCAGATTCACGGCTCGGGGGAACTCAGGGTGGCGCCAGTTTGGCCGAGTCCCACGGGATCAGCTGCAGCGTGGTGCTACCCAGCAGGAACTGAAGCGTGATCACCCGGTGTCCGGGGCCTGACGGGCCCGCCGGGGCGGCGCCCGTGCCCGGATTCACGGCGATCTGGGGCCAGGCCGCCGCCGCCAGCGACAGCCGCAGCCGCTCGCCCCGCCGCAACCGGGCGCACAGGGGCTGGAGCCGCACCTGGCGCGGCCGCGGAGCCAGGCAGGCGGCACCGCGGAAGCGCGCCACCCCCGTGCTGAGCTGCTGCACGCTGCGTCCGCCGCCGCGCACCACCGAGAGGGCGGCGCAGAGGTCGAAGCCGGGTTGATCGGCCGCCACCTCCAGCGTCAGCAGAGGCTGGCCCAGCCAGTCCATCGCCTGCTCGAGCGGCGCGGTGCTGAAGCAGGCCACATCGGAGCGGGCATCGAGATCGGCGCGCTCCACCACCCCGGCATCGAGGCCCAGGTGGCCACCGCGCCCGGGCGCCGGCCGCCAGGGATCGTGCACCAGCACCACCAGGCCGCTACCGCCCCCCTCCGGCAGCAGCCGCCCCTCCGCCGCGTCGATGGCGGCCCGGCCGTCGCTGCGCAGCCCCCACAGCCGCGGCGCCGCCGCCGCGTCGGCCTGCCGCCAGCCGCCGCCGCGCAGATCCTCCACCGCCACGGCCGGCCGATCCTCCAGGCCCGGCCGATCACGCAGGTGCCGATCGAAGAAGGCGAGCTGCAGGGCATCGATGCCGCCGCCCCAGCGCAGGTGGGTCCAGGCCCCGATCCGCAGCAGCGGATCGCCGCCGGCGGCCCGGGCCCGCTCCAGCAGATCGATCACCCCGCCCAGGTGCGGGTCCTGCCAGCCGCCCAGCAGCAGCATCGGCCGGCACAGCAGGTCCGCCGGCGGCTCGTGCACGGTCCAGCCGTCGGCCTCGGCCGGATCGCGACGCAGCCAGCCCAGCCCCATCGCGGTGGGGTCGTGGCGCTCCAGCAGGCCCACGCCCTCGCCCAGGAACGCCCCGCTCTCGAGGCTGGTGCGGATCCGCCGCCAGGCCTCGCCGTCGCCGCGGCGGCGCACCGTCTCGGCGGCCAGCTGCAGGGCCCAGCCCAGGCCCAGCGCCCACCAGTGGGCCCCGCCCTCGCTGGCCCAGTGCAGCCGCTCGTCCAGACCCGCCATCGCCGGGGCCAGGGCGTCCGGCAGCGGGCCCCCGGGTTCCAGCAGCAACTGGGTGAGCCCCTGATAGGAGAAGCCGTAGCAGCCCACCCGGCCGTTGCCGCAGGCCAGGCCCCGGGCCCAGGCCACGCTGGCGCTGCCGTCGGAAGGCTCCTGGGCGAAGCCGCCGAAGCGGCCGCCCGAATCGCCCCGCCCCCGCACGTCCTGCACCGCCACCGCGTAGCCGTGGCTGGCATACCAGTGGGGATGGGCGTAGGTGACGGTGGAGGCGATGGCGCGGCCGTAGGGCTGCCGCATCAGCAGCACGGGCCAGCGGCCCGGCCGGCTCGGCCGCCACAGCCGCACCGCCAGTTCCGTGCCGTCGGCGGCGGGCATCCGCTCGTCGCGCACCTCCACCGCGAGGGTGCCGGACGGCGGCGCCGGGTTCACTCAGCGCACGTCCGGGCAGTGGAGCCCCACCACATAGGTGGTGAGGATCTCGGCGTCGGTGCTGCTGAGCCCCTGGCGTCGGGCCACCATGGCCACCGCCTCGGAGGAGGTGGCGCGGATGCCGCGCTTGTTCAGCTTGCGCAGGTCGTCGCAGAGGCTGCGGGCCAGCTGGGGGTTCTGCTTCACCGACTCCAGCAGGGGCGAGGCAGCGGGGGAGGGGCCTCCTGCCAGCAGCAGCCCGGCCGCTCCGGCCAGCACCAGCCCCGCCACGCAGGGCGTGCGGCGGGTGCCGCGGGCGGGATGGCGGGGCAGTCGGGTCAGGAACACGGGCCGGAGGCCGAGGCAGGCACCTGTCCAATTAAGGAGCCGCGATGGCGGGCCAGCCGCGACTCCGGTCAGTTTGCGGAGCGACCGGAGCGGCGGCGGGCGGTGGCGATCCAGCCGCGCACCACGGCCGGCGTGGGGGGAGGCAGCGCGGTGCCGGCGAGCGAGCGCTGCAGCCTGCCCACCTGCAGCAGCAGCCGCTCCGGCGACGCCTCGGCCAGCCCCGCCGCCGTGGCGATGCCGGCATGGAGCAGCAGGGCGGCCTCCTCGGGCCGCAGTCCCAGTTCCACCACCAGCCGGGCCTGGCCCCGCAGGCGGATCAGGCGCTGCTCGGAGGCGCCGTCCCGGGCCAGGCGGCGCAGCCCGGCATCGTCCACCGCCGCCAGCAGCGCCCAGTCGGCCAGGCCGGCCCGCTCCAGGCAGCGCCGTTCGCTGCGGAAATGGGACGGCAGTGCCTCCACGCTCAGGGCCGCACGCTGACGTTTCCGTCAGCCAGGCGGCGGGTGGCCTCGGCCAGCACCACCGGCCTGCTCAGGCCCGGTTCCACGCTCTCGACCCGCCGCAGCCGCACGTGCACCAGCCCATCGGCGCTGCTGCGGCCGCTGCCCCGCAGGTTGCGCGCCACCTGCTCCACGGTGGGGGCGTAGCCGGCAGGGGCCAGATCGGCGGGCGCCGTGGCCACCACCAGATCGCCGCCGTTGTCGAACACCACCGGCGCGCTCACCGCCCCCTCCACCCGCTCGCGTGGGCTGTAGCTCACGGCGAAGGCCAGGCAGGAGAGCGAGAGGAGCACGGTGAAGCTGGTGATCCCCACCAGGCGGAAGCGGATTCCCCAGCGCGCCACGAACCCCAGCACGGTGAGCAGCAGGAGCAGGCCGCTGGCCTCCCCCAGCCACACGCCGGCCTTCAACAGCAGCGGATCGGCGGCCATGGCGCGGGGGTGGGGGGCTTGGGAAACCCCTTTATATTGCGGCGACCTCAGGCGGTGACAGCAGCAGGCCGATGGGGTCGAAGCCTCCCGCGGATCCGTCCGGTCCATCCTGGCGGCCGCCGCGCCGGCGGATTCCCGTCCTGGCGGTGGCCGGCGCGGCCACGCTCTTGGCCGCGGCCGGCGTGGGCTGGTGGGGCGCCGAGCGGCTGGTGGGCCGGCTCTACCTGGCCTGGCGCCCCGATCTGGAGACGCGCATCGGCCGGGGTCTGGGCCATCCGGTGCGGCTCGGTCCCTACCGGGGTCTGCGCCCCTGGGGCCTGGCGATCGGCCCCAGCCAGGTGCTTCCCGGCCCTGACGACGACTCCTCGCTGCAGCTCGCGAGCCTGGACGTCTTCCTCGACCCCCTGGCCAGCCTGGCGCGGGCCACGCCGGTGCTCGACCTGCGCCCGCGGGGGGCGCAGCTGGATCTGCGCCGCAACGCCCAGGGTCGTTACTGGGTGTTCGGGGCGGCGGCCGTGCGGCGTCCGCCCCGGCTGGATCTGCGCCTCCGCCTCGATGGGCCGGCCCGGGTGCGGCTGTCGCCGCCGGGACTGAGCGAGACGATCGAGGGGCGCGTGGCGGTGAGCCTCCAGCGCCGCACCGTCGACTGGAGCGGCCACGCCGGTGCGGGCGGGGCGGCCGGGCGGATCGCCCTCGACGGTTCCGCCGACTGGGGCACGGGCGCGGTACGCCTCACCCTGACTCCGCGCCGCTGGAATCTGGCTCCCCTCACCCGGTTGCTGCGGCCGTCCACCACGCTGGCCGGCACGGCGGAAGGCCGCCTGCAGCTCACCCGCCGTCCGGGTGCGTTCAGTTGTCGGGGCCAGCTGCGCCTCCAGGGCCTCAGCCTGGCCGATCCGCGCCTGCCGGCGCCGCTGCGGGCCGATCCGCTGGCGCTGCGCTGCCGCGCCGATCAGCTCAGCCTCGATGGCAGCCGCTGGCGGATGGCCAACTGGCAGGGTCGTCTCGACGGCCGGCTGGCACCGAACCGCTGGTTCGACCTGCGCCTGGCCGCCGCCGATCCCCGGCGTGGCGACCGGCTCGCGCTGGCGGTGCAGGGGCCCTGGCGCCAGCCACGGCTGCGGCTCGATGGCCGGATCCCCGTCGGCAAGGGCACCCCCACCAGTCCGGCACCGCTCGATCTGCAGGCCGACATCAGCGTCGACGGGCGCGGCGCGCCGGCCTGGCGGCTGGATCGCCTCAGGCTCCTCTCCGGTCGCTCCGAACTGGTGGCGTCCGGTGCCCTCTGGCCCCGGCTCGACCTGCGCAGCAGCCGCCTGTCGCTGGCGCCGGACCTCTGGCGGCCGGCCGGCGGGCTGGCGGTGCCGCTGCTGGGCCAGCGTCAGCCGGTGGTGGGCGAACTGAGGGCCGCCGGCTCCCTGGCCCGCCCCACCCTGAACGCCAGCCTGCGGCAGCAGGGGCGGCCGCTGCTCGATCTCACGGCCAGTGCCTCCCCGGCCAGCGACGGGCCGGCCGGCCGCCGCCCCGGGCCGCTGGGCCGGATCGCCCTGGCCCTGCGTGCGCCGTCGGGGATCCGGCTGGAGGGCACGCCGGTGCTGGGCCCCGCCACGGCGAACCTGCTCTGGAGCGCCGACAGGCTCCGGCTGCTGTCCTTCCGCGCCCCTGAGCTCAGTGCCAGCGGCACCCTGCCGTTGCGCTGGCAGCGGCGCCGTGGGCTGGTGGCCGGCGATCTGGCCCTCGATCTCAACCTGGCCCCCTACCGCCTGGCACGGATCACCCCCCTGCTGGGGGTGCGGTTGCTGGGTGAGCTGCAGGCCAGCGGCAGGCTGAGCGGGCCGCTGCGCGCCCTGCGGCCCGATCTGCGCCTGGCCGTGCGTCATCCCGGCAGCGGACCGCTGCAGCTGATGGAGGAGTGGCAGGGCAGGCTCAGCCCCGCCGCCGGCGGCGGCGGCACCCTGCGCATGACCTCCCTTGCCCCGGCGCTGAACGGGGATCTGCTCGCCCGCCTCGACCCCAGCTGGCTGCCCCGGCAGGTGCTGCTGCGCCGCGAGGGCGGCGAGCTCCGCTTCGATGGAACTCCCCGGCGCTACCGCTGGACCGCGCGTGCGCTGCCCCTGGCCGGGCTGCGCCTGGCGGTCGGTTCACCGGTTGGCTCCGGCCCCCTGCAGGGCCTTCTCAGCGGCTCGGGCAGCCTCGGGCTCCAACCCCTGGCGATGGAAGCCGGCATCCGCCTCGAGCGGCCGGCGTTGCTGGGCCTGCGGGCCCGCAGCGTCATCGCTCAGGGCCGGCTGCGCCAGGGCGACTTCCAGCTGCGCGGATCGCTGCTCCCCCTGGCGGGCGGCAGCGTGGCGCTCGACGCGCAGGGGCGGCGGGAGGGTCCGCTGCGGCTGGGGCTGGAGGGGCGGCAGCTGCCCCTGGAGCTGCTGCAGCAGCTGGCGGAGGCGCTGCCGCAGTGGCGGGGCGCGCCGGCCCAGCCCACGGGCCGGGCCGCCGATCTCGGCGAGCTCTTCATCGATACCCTTGGCGGCAGCCTCGATGGCCAGCTGGCCGCCCTCGCCGCCGCCCAGCGCCGGGTGGAGGCCTTCCGCACCGCCCCGCCGTCCTCGCCCCGCTTCCGTCCGCAGGACCTGCGCGGCGTGTTCGATGTCGACGCGGCGCTGAGCGGGCCCCGGCCCGACACCCTCCAGCTGGATGTGGCGGCCAAGGGCCATCTCTGGGTCCGTGACGGCGATCGCGACCAGGCCCTCAAGCTCGAGCCCGTGGTGGCGCGCTTTCAGGGGCCCCTGAGGGGCGGCCGGGGCGGCTTCAGCCTCGAGAACATCCCCCTGGGTCTGCTGGCCCTGCTCACCCCCGTGCCCGACGGCCTCCGGGGGGGGCTCAGCATCGAGGGCCGCTACCGGCTCGGGGGCCGGGGCCGCAACGGTCGCGCCACGGCCTTCCGCACCCGCCTGCAGCTCCGGGACGCCACCCTCAACGGCACCCCGCTCGAGATGCAGGATGCGGTGGTGCGCCTGGAGGGCGACACCCTCGCCCTCAGCGGTGCCCTGCGCAGCGGCGGCGCCAGTGATGCGGTGGAGCTGAGCGGCTCGGTGCCCCTCGATCCTGCCCGGGAGGGGCTGAAGCTGCGGCTCTCCAGCCGCGGTGACGGGCTCCGCTTCATCGCCGGACTGGTGCGGGGCGGATTCGCCTGGCGCCGCGGCAGCGCCGACCTGGAGCTGCTGGTGCGTGGCAGCCTGCAGCGGCCGGAAGCCAATGGCTTCCTCCGCTTCCGCGACGGCGAGATCGTGGTGGCCGGCCAGGAGGTGCGCGACCTCCAGGCCACCGTGCTGTTCGACTTCCAGGAACTGCTGGTGCAGGAGTTCCGGGCCCGGATGGGAGAGAAGGGCGTGCTGGAGGCCTCCGGCGGCCTGGGCCTCTTCCAGGCCAGTCCGCAGCCGCGACCCCTGCGGATGGTGGTGCGCCAGGCACGGATCGACGTGCCCCGGCTGCGCGCCCTCGCCGACGGGGCCCTCGAACTGCAGGGCAGCCTGCTGCGTCCACGCCTCACAGGCCAGCTTCAGATCAGCAAGGGCACGATCAACGGCCAGCCCGGCAGCCTCGGCCGCGATGCTCCCGACGGCCGCGTGAGGCCGGTGACGATCCAGCAGCTGGCGGAGGAGAAGTGGGACTTCCGCGAGCCCCTGGTGCTGCTGGGCCCCGAGGTGGAGAGCTCCACCGGCCTGGCCTTGCGCCAGGCGGTGCCGAACTTCCCCTACCTGCAGCTCAGCGACCTGCGGCTCGAGCTCGGTCCCGATCTGCTGGTGGTGGTGCCGCCGGTGGCGAGCTTCAACACCGGCGGCAGCCTCACGCTCAACGGCCGGATCGATTCCTCGCTGCGGGCCAGCGGTGTGGTGCGGCTGCGCAGCGGCCGCCTGAGTCTCTTCACCACCAACTTCACCCTCGACCCCGACGCCCCCAACGTGGCGGTGTTCACCCCCTCGCTCGGGCTCGTGCCCTACGTGGACATCGCCCTGCGCACCAGGGTCTCCAACACCCTCGAGGTGGGCCGTGACCGCGGGGCGGTGAACGACAGCGATCTTCGCGGCGGGTACACCCCGCTCGACCAGCTCAACCTGGTGAAGGTGGTCGTCACGGTGAGCGGCCCGGCCGACCGGCTGGGGGAATCGATCGAGCTGCGCAGCACGCCGCCCCTGCCCCGCGAACGTCTGGTGGCCCTGATCGGCGGCAACTCGCTGGCCGGCCTCAGCGGCGGCAGCGCCACCACGGCCCTCGCCACCGTGGTGGGCCAGTCGCTGCTCTCGCCCCTGGTGAGCAGCCTCAGCAACGCCTTCGGCCAGCGGGTGAGCTTCGCCCTCTATCCCACCTTCGTCTCCCCCACGGTGACCCAGTCGGGTCCCGCCGAGCAGCGCCGGATCCCGGCCCAGCTCGTGCTCGGCTCCGAGCTCGGCCTCGACCTCACCAACCGCTTCAATCTCTCCGTGCTGGCGGCCCCCAACCGCAGCGACATCCCGCCCCAGTTCACCCTGCGCTACCAGGCCAGCGACACCCTGGGCCTGCAGGGTTCGTTCGACAGCGAGGGCCGCTGGCAGACCCAGCTTCAGCTCTTCTTCCGCTTCTGACATGGCTCCAGCGCCCGAACCTCCCAGCCAGCTGATCGGCGTCGATCTGGGCGGCACCGCGATCAAGCTGGGTCGCTTCGCCTCCGACGGCAGCCTGCTGGCGGAGCTGGAGTGCCCCACCCCGCAGCCGGCGCTGCCCGGGGCCGTGACGGTGGCCCTGGTGGAGGCGATCACAGCCCTCGATCCCGAACGGCGGGCCGATCGGGTGGGCATCGGCCTGCCCGGGCCCACCGATGCCGCCGGCCGGGTGGCCCGGATCGCCATCAACCTGCCCGGCTGGCTCGAGGTGCCGCTCGCCGCCTGGCTCGAGCCGCGCCTGGCTCGGCGGGTCACCCTGGCGAACGACGCCAACTGCGCCCTGCAGGGAGAGGCCTGGCGGGGGGCCGCCCGCGACCGGAACGACGTGCTGCTGCTCACCCTCGGCACCGGCGTGGGCGGGGCAGTGCTGCTCGGTGGCCGCCTCTTCCTCGGCCACCGGGGCGCGGCCGCCGAGCCGGGCCTCATCTGCGTCGACCCCGACGGCCCACCCTGCCGCAGTGGCAACCGGGGTTCGCTCGAGCAGTTCTGCAGCATCGACGGGCTGGGGCGGCTCAGCCCGCTCGATCCCGCCGAGCTCTGCCGCCGTGCCGATGCCGGCGATGCCGAGGCCCTGGCGGTGTGGGAGCGCTACGGCCGCTGGCTGGGGATCGGCCTGAGCTCCCTCCTCTACGTGCTCACCCCCGAACGGGTGCTGCTGGGCGGCGGCCTCAGCGGCGCCTGCGACCACTTCCTGCCGGCGGTGTGGCGGGAGGTGGAGCAGCGGGTGCTGGCGGTGAGCCGCGAAGGGCTGGAGATCCGGCGCTGCGCCCTCGGCAACGGGGCCGGCCGGCTCGGGGCGGCGAAGCTCGCCCTCGAGCGCCTGCCCGTCTGAGGCGCCGGGCCGCTTGAGAGGATGGGGGAATGACCAGCACCGTGCCCGAACCCTCTCCCGAGCTGCTGCAGCGGGCCGCCGGTGTGCGGCGGGCGGCCATGGCCCTGGGCCAGTGCGACGACGGCCAGCGCCGTGCTGCCCTGCTGGCCATGGCCGACGCGCTCGAGGCCGATGCCGGGGCGATCGTGGCGGCGAACCGGGCCGATCTGGAGGCCGCCGCCACCGATGGCCTGTCGCCGGCTCTGGTGGCCCGCCTCAAGCTCGATGCCGCCAAACTGGCGGACGCGATCGAGGGGGTGCGCCAGGTGGCGGCCCTGCCCGATCCGGTGGGCCGCCGCCAGCTCCACACCGAACTCGATGCCGGCCTGGTGCTCGAGCGGGTCACCGTGCCCCTCGGGGTGGTGGGGGTGATCTTCGAGGCCCGGCCCGATGCGGTGATGCAGATCGCGGCCCTGGCGATCCGCTCCGGCAACGGCGCGATCCTCAAGGGCGGCCGCGAGGCCGCCCGCAGCTGCGCGGCGATCGTGGCCGCCCTGCAGCGCGGCCTGGCGGCCGGGCCGGTGGCGCCCGAATGCCTGGAGCTGCTCACCTCCCGCGAGGAGAGTCTGGCCCTGCTCCGCCTCGACGGCCTGGTCGACCTGATCATCCCGCGGGGCTCCAACGCCCTGGTGCGCTTCATCCAGGACAACACCCGCATTCCCGTGCTCGGCCACGCCGACGGCATCTGCCATCTGTTCGTCGACCGGGCGGCCGATCCGGATCTGGCCCTGCGCATCGCCCTCGACAGCAAGACCCAGTACCCCGCCGCCTGCAATGCGATCGAGACCCTGCTGGTGCACCGGGCGATCGCCCCGTCGTTCCTGCCCGGTGCCGTGGCGGCCTTCGCGGCGGCCGGTGTGGAGCTGCGCGGCGACGCCGCGGCCCGCGAACTCGGCGTGGCCAGGGCCGCCAGCGACGCCGACTGGCGCACCGAATACTCCGATCTGATCCTGGCGGTGAAGGTGGTGGCGAGCCTGGAGGAGGCCCTCGAGCACATCGCCCGCTACGGGTCCCGCCACACCGACGCCATCGCCACCACCGACCCACAGCGGGCCGAGCGCTTCCTGCGGGCGGTGGACAGCGCCGGTGTCTACCTCAACTGCTCCACCCGCTTCGCCGACGGCTTCCGCTACGGCTTCGGCGCCGAGGTGGGGATCAGCACCCAGACCCTGCCACCGCGCGGGCCGGTGGGGCTCGAGGGCCTGATCACCTACCGCTACCGGCTGCGCGGCGAGGGCCACATCGCCGCCGACTACGCCGCGGGCCGACGCCGTTTCAGCCACCGCCCCCTGCCGCTGTGATCGGCGATGCGATCCACGTGAGCGGTCTGCGGCTCTGGGCCCATGTGGGGGTGCTGGAGTCGGAGCGGCAGCAGGGCCAGTGGTTCGAGCTCGCCTTCAGCCTCGGCCACGATCTGGGCCCCGCCGGCCGCGTCGACGACCTCGGCCTCAGCCTCGACTACGGCACGGCGATCACGGCCCTGCAGCGGCAGGCCGCCAACATGCGCTGCCACACCCTCGAGGCCTATGCCGAGCGCATCCAGGATCTGCTCGAGCAGCTCTACGGCGCCGTGCCCCAGCGGCTGATCCTCTGCAAGTGCGCGGCGCCGGTGCCGGGCTTCGGCGGCCGGGTGTGCGTGGAGCGCAGCCGCCACGCCGGCGCCGCCGGCTGGGGAGCACCGCCGTGAGCGAGCGGCCGCCGCTGGTGCTGGTTCACGGCCTGTGGGACTCGCCACGCCTGTTCAACCGGCTGCGCAAGGAACTGGGCGGGGCGCGCGATCCGCTGCTGGTGCCCCACCTGCCCCATCGCCTCGGCGCCACGCCCATCGAACCCCTGGCCGAGCGGTTGGGGGAGCAGATCCTCCAGACCTTCGGCCCCGAGCAGCCGGTGGATCTGCTGGGCTTCTCGATGGGCGGGGTGATCGGCCGCACCTGGCTGCAGCGCCATGGCGGGGCCGCCCGCGTGCGCCGGTTCATCAGCGTCGCCAGCCCCCAGCAGGGCACGATCACGGCCCAGCCCTGGCCCCGCTGGCTGCTGGGCGGCATCGCCGATCTCAAGCTGGGCAGCCCGCTGCTGCGCCACCTCAACGCCGACCTCGAGCCGTTGAAGCAGGTGGAGTGCATCAGCTACTACAGCCCCGCCGATCAGGTGGTGGTGCCGGGGTGGAAGGGGGTGCTGCCGCTGGGGCCCCGCCAGACCCTCGGGCCGGTGCTCCACCAGCACATCCTCAGCGACCCGCGCTCCCTGGCGGTGCTGCGTCGGGAGCTGCTGCGGCCCTGAGCCGGGCCTCCAGCTGCTCCACCCGCCCCCCGAGCGCCTCCACCCGTTCCTGCAGCGCACTGAACTCGACCCCATCGAGCAGGGCCGGATGGATCTCCACCCGGGCACAGCCCGCCAGGAGCATCAGGAGCAGCGCCAGGCCGAAGGCGAGCGGTTTCATGCCGCCACCAGCCCCGAGTGGCGGATCAGGGCCTCGGGCGAGGGATCCCGGCCGCGGAAGGCGGCAAACACCTCGGCCGGGCTGCGGCTGCCCCCCAGGCTGAGCACGGTGTCACGGAAGCGCCGGCCCGTGGCCCGCACCCGCTCCTCGTTCTCCAGCCCCACCTCCTCGAAGGCGGCGTAGGCATCGGCGCTGAGCACCTCCGCCCACTTGTAGGAGTAGTAGCCCGCGGCATACCCGCCGGCGAAGATGTGGCCGAAGGCGCAGAGCATGGCGTCCTCGGGGATCGGCGTCAGCACGGTGGTGCTGCGGGCCAGCTCCCGGCGCAGCTCCTCCGGGCTCTGGCCCCTCTCCGGATCCCACTGGCTGTGGAGGCGCAGGTCGGTGAGGGCGAAGTGCACCTGCCGCAGGGTGGCCATGCCGCCGAGGAAGGTGCGGGCCGCCAGCAGCTTGCGGTACTCCGCCTCCGGCAGCGGCTCTCCGCTCTGCCAGTGGCGGGCCATCCCCATCAGGGTGGGGCGGTCGTAGCACCAGTTCTCCATGAACTGGCTCGGCAGCTCCACCGCATCCCACTCCACATGGTTGATGCCGGCCGCCTGGGGCCGCTCCACCGTGGTGAGCATGTGCTGCAGGCCGTGGCCGAATTCGTGGAAGAGGGTTTCCACCTCCTCGAAGGTCATCAGGCTCGGGGTGTCGCCCACCGGCGGGCTCTGGTTGCAGATCAGATAGGCCACCGGCAGCACCGGTTGGCCCTGCTCATCGCGGGAGCGGCCCAGGCAGTCGTCCATCCAGGCGCCGCCGCGCTTGCTGCCGGGGCGGCTGTAGGGATCGAGGTAGAACGCCGCCATCGGCGCGCCACCCTTCTCGCCTCCGTCGGCCTCCAGCACCCGGAAGAAACGCACGTCCGGGTGCCACACGGGCGCCTCGCCGTCGGCGGCCACGATGCGGATGCCGAACAGGCGGCCGCAGAGGGCGAACAGCCCGTCGAGCACCCGCGGCAGCGGGAACCAGGGCCGCAGCGCCTCACTGTCGAGATCGAAGCTCTCGCGCCGCAGCACCTCCGACCAGTAGGGCACGTCCCAGGGATGCAGGCCGCCGGCCTCGGGGGCGCCGTGGCGGGCGGCGCAGGCCCGCAGCTGCTCGAGCTCGGCCAGCGCCGCCGGCCGGGCGGCCGCCCGCAGGTCGTCCAGCAGCCGCTCCACCGCTGCCACCGAGTCGGCCATCTTGGTGGCCAGGCTCACCTCGGCCCAGTTCGCGTAGCCCAGCAGGCGGGCCTGGCGGCGGCGCAGCAGCAGGATCCGCTCGATCAGGGGGCCGTTGTCATGCTCGCCGCCGGAGGCCCGGCTCACGTGGGCCTTGTAGAGGCGCTCGCGCAGGTCGCGGCGGCGGGAATACTTGAGGAACGGCAGGTAGCGGGGCATGTCGAGGCCGAGCCGCCAAGGCCCCTTCTCGCCGCTGGCCCCGGCGCCATGCTCTCCGTCTGGATCGGTGCCGCGGGCGGCCTGGGCCAGCAGCTCCCGCAGGCTGGCCGGCAGGCCCTCCACCTCCTCGGCGGTCGTGAGGGTGAGGCTCCAGCCGTTGGTGGCATCCAGCACGTGGTTGCCGAAGCGGGTGGAGAGTTCCGCCAGCTCATGGCTCGCCGCGTTGAAGGCTTCCTGGTCGGCCCCTTCGAGCGCCACGCCCCGCAGCTGCATGCCGCGGCGTTCGGCCTCGAGGATCCGCACCTGGGTGGGATCGAGAGCGAGGCCGGCGGGATCGGTCGGATCGGCCAGGGCCGCCGTGTGCTGGCGCAGCAGCCGCTCGAGGGCCCGGAAGATCACCCGGCTCTGGCCGGCACGGGTGTCGAAGGCCACCACCCCCGGCTGCTGGCTCTGATGGGCCTCGCGCAGCTCGGGGCTGTTGCAGACGCCGTTCAGGTGGCTCACCACGCCCCAGCTCCAGCGCAGGCGCTCCCCCAGCCGTTGCAGGGGGTCCATCACCCGCTCCCAGCTGAGGGGCGCCGAGTCGGCCAGGCCCGCCTCCAGGTCGTTCTCCAGGGCGGTGAGGGCCGCATCGAGTTCGGCCAGCAGGCCGGGCATCTCGCGGCGCACCTGGGCCGCATCGATCGCCGCGAAGGCCGGCAGGCCCCGGCCGGCGAGCAGGGGAGCGGGGTTGGCGACGGCGGGGGTGGCAACCATCGGGGGAGCCTGGCGACGGAACCCCATTCCAACCGATCAGCCCGTTCAGCCGAGGGCCACGGCCACCTCGCCGGCGAGTTGCTGGGCCAGGGCCGTGGTGGTGGCGCCGTAGAGGTCGATGGCCAGGCGCGGCCAGAACCCGATCGCCAGGGTGGGCACCAGCAGCATCAGGCCGATCACCAGCTCGCGGGGGTTCATGTCGCCGATCACGGCCAGGGCGGGAATCCTGGGGCCGAAGAACACCCGCCGGCACATCGAGAGCAGGTAGACGGGGGTGAGCACCAGACCGATGGCAGCCACCAGGATCGTCACCACCCGGAAGGGAATGGTGAAGCCGTCGTTGGCCGTGATGCCGAGGAACACGGTGATCTCGCTGATGAAGCCGCTCATGCCGGGCAGGGCGAGCGAGGCGAGCGAGCTGGCCAGGAAGAAGGCGAAGGTGATCGGCAGCACCTTGGCCAGCCCGCCCATGTTGGGGATCGAGAGGGTGCGGGTGCGCTCGTAGAACACCCCGGTCACGAAGAACATCGAGGCGGCGATCAGGCCGTGGCTGATCATCTGGAGCATGGCGCCGCTGAGGCCCAGGCTGTCGATCGCGCCGATTCCCAGCAGCACGAAGCCCATGTGGCTCACCGAGCTGCAGGCGATCCGCCGCTTCACGTTGTCCTGGGCGAAGGCGTTGAGGGCCCCGTACACGATGTTCACGATGCCCAGCACGATCAGGGCCGGCGCCAGCTGCAGGTGCGCCTCCGGAAGCATCTGCACGTTGAAGCGCAGCAGGGCATAGCCGCCCATCTTGAGCAGCACCCCCGCCAGCAGCATCGATACCGGCGCGTTCGCCTCACCGTGGGCATCGGGCAGCCAGGTGTGCAGCGGGAACATCGGCAGCTTCACCCCGAAGCCCACCAGGAAGCCCAGGTAGCAGAGCAGCCCGAAGGTGCCACCGGGCGAGCGGGCGGCGAGTTCGGTGAGGTTGAGGGTGAAGCCGTCGCCGGAGAGGGCCAGGGCCAGGCCGCTCACCAGGATCAGCAGCGAGGCGGTGGCGGTGTAGAGGATGAACTTGGTGGCGGCGTACTGGCGCTGCTGGCCGCCCCAGATGGCGATCAGCAGATACACCGGCACCAGCTCCAGTTCCCAGGCGAGGAAGAAGAGCAGGAAGTCCTGCGAGAGGAACACCAGCGCCTGGGCCGAGGCCTGCACCAGCAGCAGGGCGAAGTAGAGACGGCACTTGCGCTCCACGTTCCAGCTGGCGGCCACCGCCAGCAGGGTGACCAGCCCGGAGAGCACCACCAGGGGAGCGGAGAGGCCGTCGGCCCCCAGCGACCACTCCAGGCCCAGGAACGGCAGCCAGCTCACCCGCTCCACCAGCTGGAGGGCGCTGCTGCCGCCGTCGAAGTGCCGGCTGAACACCCACACCATCAGCAGCAGATCCACCAGCAGCACGCCGAAGGCGATCGCGCGCGGGGCCCGCGGGTCGTTGCCGTCGCCCGGAAGCAGGGGCAGAAGCAGCGCGGCTGCTGCCGGCAGCAGCGCGATCAGGCTGAGCCAGGGGAACGCGGTTGGAAGGCTGGACGCGGCCGTGAGAGGCAGATTGGCGTCCATCGCGGCCTGTGGGTGGGGTGGGAAAGGGAAGACGTGAAGGGCCGCCGGGCCGGCCGAACGCGAACGAATTTATCAGTTAGGTAGATGTACTCACGCGGTCGGGCAGGGCGCTCCAGCGGCTCCCCTCCAGCTGCGGCGTCAGCACCTCGGCCCGCGAGGCCACCCCCTCCCCTTCCCAGGCCTGCACCATCGCCCGGCTCACCGCCTGGGCGCGCTCGGCGCTGGCCAGGGCCAGCAGACTCGGGCCGGCACCGCTGATCACGCAGCCCCAGGCGCCGGCGTGGATCGCCGCCTCCCGCACGGCCCGGCCCCCCTGGATCAGCCCCCAGCGGTAGGGCTCATGCAGCCGGTCGTGCATGCCGTCGGCGATCAGGTCGCCGTTGCCGGTGCGCAGCCCCTGCAGCAGCAGGGTGAGCGCCCCCAGGTTCACGACGGCGTCGGGGATCGGGATCTGCTTGGGCATCACCCGCCGGGCCTCGCTGGTGGACAGGCGGATGGCCGGGATCGCCACCACGGCCTTCACCGCCTCGTTCCATTCGCAGCGCACCACCCGCCAGCGATGGGAGGCCGCCTTGGCGGTCATGCAGAGCCCTCCCAGCAGCGACGGCACCACGTTGTCGGGATGGCCCTCGATGTCGATCGCCAGTTCCAGCAGTTTCTCCTTGCTGAGCGGCTCGCCCACCAGGGCATTGGCGCCGATCAGGCCGGCCACGATCGCGGTGGCGCTGCTGCCCAGGCCCCGGGCCGGTGGCACCGCCAGCCGCACCCGCGCCTCCAGGGCCACCGGCTGTTCCCCAGCCTCCTTCCAGACCCGCTGCGCGGAGCGGTAGACGAGATTGTCGGGCCCGCCACGCAGATGGGCACCCTCGCTGCCCTCGATCAGCAGATCGAAGCGCTCCCCATCCCCTTCGATGCAGCGCAGCTCAAAGCGGTTGTTGAGATCGAGAGCCGCACCGAGGCAATCGAATCCGGGACCCAGATTGGCGGTGGTGGCCGGCACGTCGACCACGACGCCCTGCCCGATGCGGGGCCGCACCATCGGCTCGTTGCGTATGGGCTCAGTGTCCCATCCGCCCGTCGCACTGCCGTCGCGCGGTCGGGGCGGCGGCTCAGCCCAGCAGCATCCGGGCCCGGCAGGCGGCACTGAACAGACCGGCCTGGGGATCGGTCAGGGCCCGCAACGGCAGGGCCCCCACCACGGGCGAGAGGCGCCCCTTGGCGCCGAAGGGCTCCAGGAAGGCGGCCGAGCGCAGATGGGGCAGCAGCTTGGCGGCGGTGCCGCCGCCCACCCAGAGGCCGCCGCGGCAGAGGCTCTGCAGGGCCAGATCGCCGGCCACGCTGCCATAGGCGCCGAGCCACACGGCCAGGGCCTCGGCGGCGAGCGGCTCGCCTGCCTCGGCCCCGGCCGCCACCAGTGCCGGCAGATCGGGCCGCTCGGCCAGTCCCTGCCGTTCGGCCTCGGCCCAGGCCCGCGCCGGCGCCGCCAGGGGATGGCTGGCAGCGGCTTCCCCCTGGCGATCGAGCAGCCAGCGGGCCACATGGCCCAGGCCCGTGCCGCTCACCACCCGTTCGATCGACAGCCGCCCCAGCCCCAGATCGGCGCGCAGCCATTCCTTCAGCTCCCACTCCGCCCCGGTGCGGGGGGCGAACTCGGCATGGGCCGCCTCACTGGCCAGGGCGATCAGGCCGGCGGGTCCCGGCACGCCGATTGCCACGCCCAGTCCGGTGCCGGCGCCCAGGATCGCCACCGGCCCCGGTCGGTTCTCGCCGCCGCGCAGCTCCCGCTGCTGATCGGCCTGCAGGTGGGGCAGGCCGTAGACGAGCACAGCGAAATCGTTCACCAGTTCCAGCCGCTCCAGACCGCAGGCCGAGGCCAGAGCCCGCTCCTCCAGCAGCCAGGGCAGGTTGGTGAGCTTCACCCGCCCGTCCTGCACCGGGCCGGCGATGGCGAAGCAGGCATGGCGGGGTGGCGACGGGTCGGCGTCGCCCCGCAGGAAATGGCCCACCATCGATGCCAGGTCGGGCCAGGCGGCGGAGGGGTAGCGCTCGCAGCGCTCCTGCACCAGCTCGTGTCCCTCGAGCCGGTAGAGCGCCAGCAGGGTCTTGGTGCCGCCGATGTCGCCGGCCAGAAGGCGCGTCACGGCTGGAGAGCGGCCTCCCGCTCGCGGCTGGCCCGGCCCGCCGCCTCCACCAGCACCGGCGTCGCCACCAGCCCCAGATCGCCGTCGCGGCGTGAGCGCAGGCTCACGGTGCCCTGCTCGGCCTCCTTGGCGCCGATCACGGCGAGCACCGGGATCTTCTGCTGCTCACCGTTGCGGATGAGCTTGCCGAGCCGATCGCCGCTGCGATCGATCGTGGCCCGCACGCCGGCGCCCTTCAGCTGGGCCAGCAGGCCCTCGGCGTAGGGCAGCACCTCATCGGTGACCGGCAGCAGGCGGATCTGCTCGGGTGCCAGCCAGAAGGGGAAATCGCCGGCGTAGTTCTCCACCATGATCCCGAAGAAGCGCTCCAGCGAACCGAAGATGGCGCGGTGGATCATGATCGGCCGTTGGCGACTGCCGTCGGCGGCCACGTACTGCAGATCGAAGCGCTCCGGCAGGTTGAAATCGAGCTGGATCGTCGAGCACTGCCACAGCCGGCCGATCGCATCCTCGATCTTGATGTCGATCTTGGGGCCGTAGAAGGCGCCGCCGCCCGCATCCACCTTGTAGGGCCAGCCCTTGCGATCCAGGGCCTCGATCAGGCCGTTGGTGGCCAGATCCCACACCGCGTCCTCCCCGATCGACTTCTCGGGCCGGGTGGAGAGATTCACTTCATAGGTGTGGAAATCGAAGCTGGAGAGGATGGTCTCGGTGAGGTTGAGCACGCCAAGGATCTCGTCGCCGATCTGCTCGGGCAGGCAGAAGATGTGGGCGTCGTCCTGGGTGAAGCCCCGCACCCGCATCAGCCCGTGCATCACGCCGGGGCGCTCGTAGCGGTACACGGTGCCGAGCTCGGCCCAGCGGATCGGCAGTTCCCGGTAGGAGCGCAGCGTGCTGGCGTAGGTGAGCACGTGGAAGGGGCAGTTCATCGGCTTGAGCTGGAACTGCCGCTCGTCCACGTCCATCGGCCCGAACATGCTCTCCCGGTAGAAATCCAGGTGACCGGAGGTCTTCCACAGGCTCAGATCGGCCACGTGGGGGGTGTAGAGCAGGTCGTAGCCGGCCTCGAAGTGGGCCTGGCGCCAGAAGTCCTCGATCAGCAGTCGCATCCGCGCCCCGCGCGGATGCCAGAACACCAGGCCGGCGCCGGCCTTGTCCTCGATCGAGAACAGCTGCAGATCCGTGCCCAGGCGGCGGTGATCCCGCCGCAGGGCCTCCTCCTTGCGGCGCTTGTACTCCGCCAGCTGCTCCGGCGTCTCCCAGGCGGTGCCGTAGATGCGCTGCAGCTGGGCGTTGTTCTCGTCACCGCGCCAGTAGGCACCGGCCACGCTCTCGAGTTCGAAGGCCTTGGGGTCGAGTTCGCCGGTGTGGGCCACATGGGGGCCGGCGCAGAGGTCCCACCACTCTTCACCGAGGGTGTAGAGGGTGATGGGGTCCTGCAGGCCGGCCAGGATCTCGAGCTTGTAGGGCTCGTTCTGGGCCCGGATGCGCGCCTCCGCCTCCTCGCGGCTCACCTCGATCCGCTCGAGCGGCAGCCGGCGGGCGATGATCCGCCCCATCTCCTTCTTGATGGCCTTGAGGTCGGCCTCGGTGAAGGGCTCGGGGTTGTCGAAGTCGTAGTAGAAGCCCGTCTCGGTCCAGGGGCCGATCGTGACCTGGGCCTTGGGGAACAGCTTCTGCACCGCCATGGCCAGCACGTGGCTCATCGAGTGGCGGATCCGCAGCAGCCGTTGGCTCTCGCTCGTGCTCGGCAGCCGGATCAGGCCGCCGCCGGCCGCGTCGGCGCCCTCCGCCGCGGTGCTGCCCCGTTCCCCGTGGCTGCTGGGGAGTGGGGCGGCCGTGGGGAGTGCGGACACGGGACTCGGCAGGGCGGATCCCGGATCCTACGCAAGGCGCCCCGGTGGTCCCGCCGCCCTGCTTCCTAGGGTTGCGAGGTGATCGGCGCTCCTCCCACCGACGGTTCCCCCACTCCCCCGGATCCGGCCGGCCGGCTGCTCGATGAGCTGCTGGGATCGCTCCTCACCGACTTCGAGTACTGGTTCGGCCGGGGCCTGCAGCTGCTGGAGCACTGTCCGCCGGAGGTGCTGGAGACGGCCCAGCGCGAACTGCTGGCGGCCCAGCTGCGCAACGCCGCCCGGGAGATCGCGGCGGCGCGGGCCCTGCGCCGCGCCGCCCCCACCCCGATGGCCCTGGAGATGGAAGCGATGGCCCCCTGGCACCATCTGGTGCTGCGGGTCTGGAAGCTCTCGGCCGGGCTGCGCCAGGCTGGGGTCACGCTTCCCGAATCGGCGCCGCCCCCTTGAGCACCAGCCGCACCACCCCGCGCGTCCCCCGTGTCCGTGCGGTGCCGCCGCTGCCGCAACGCCGAAGCGTGGCGCTGGCCTACGTGCTCTGGCTGGCGAGTCTCTTCCTGGTGTGCGGTCTGCAGCGCTTCTATGCCCGCAAGCCCCTCAGCGGCACCCTGTGGCTGTTCACCTTCGGCCTGTGCGGTATCGGCCAGCTGGTGGATCTGTTCCTGATCCCGGAGCTGGTGGAGCAGGCGAACCAGCCGCTGCTGCTGCAGGAAGCCCTCGAGGCCGCCGAAGCGGCCCAGGAGCGCCAGACCCCGCTCGATCGCCAGTTGCTGGCGCTGGCGCGGCGCTCGGGGGCCGACGGGTTCACCTACAACGATGCCCTGCTCGACTGCGAGCTCCCGCCGGGAACACCGCGGGAGGCGGTGCGCCACGAGATCGAACGCCTGCTCCACGACGACCTGCTGCACGTGGGCAACGATGCGCGGGGGCGCGTGGTGTACCGGGAGCCGTGAGAGGGCGTGCCCCTCGGCTGGTGGCGGCCGGACTGGCGCTGCTGGCGGCTCGCAGCTGGGGGCTGCCGCTGCCGCTCTGGGGCTGCCCCCTGCGGCACCTCAGCGGGGTGCCCTGTCCCACCTGCTTCCTCACGCGCTCGGCGATGGCAAGCTTCCGCGGCGATCTGGTGGGGGCGCTCGAGCTGCATGCCTTCGGGCCGCCGCTGCTGCTCGCGGGTCTCTGGTTCACCTGGGAACAGGGCCTGCGCGGCCGGCCTCTGCCGCGGCGCCGGATCACCTATGTCCTGGCGTCCACCGGGGTGGCTCTGCTGGCCTACTGGCTGGTGCGGCTCTGGCTGTGGGGGCGGAGCGGGCTGCTGGCGATCTGGATGGCGGAGGCCCCGCTGGGCCGCTGGTGGCTGGAGCGCCTGGGCGGCGGGCTCAGCTGAGCTCGGGCCCCGCGGCGGGCCGCTCGAGCCGGCGCAGCGCGTCGGCATGGAAGCGCCGCAGCTCCGCGGCCGTCTTCACCGGCTGGCCGTAGGCGCTGACGCCGGCCAGGGTGGGCAGCGACGCCCATTCCCGGGCCAGCCGATCGAGGGCCTCATCGCTGAGTTCGCCGCGATCGATGCTCGCGAGGGCCCCGCGCCGCTCGATCAGGTAGAGGGCGGCCTGGTCCTGGTTGGCCGGCCCGAAGCCCCGCAGGCCCAGCTTCCGCGAGGCCGCCTCCCAGGTGTCCGGCAGGAACTGGTAGGCGCCGGCGGCGGCGCTGGCGTAACGCTTCACCACCACCGTGTCGGGATGGCGATCGAGGCTCGCGAACCGGCCCCCGCCGTAGAGGGTGCGGTACCCCTCGGCACGGCCGTCGGCCCAGGTGCCCTCGGCGAAGCGGATGGTGGCCAGCGCGGCCCGGCGCTCGGGGGTGAGGGCATAGACGGCAGCGCTGCGGCCTGCCACGGCGTCGGGTGCCGGCCGGGTGGCGGTGGTGCTGGCCGGCCCGGCCGCCGTGAGACGGCCCGCCAGGGGCTGTTCACCGCCGGAGATCACCAGGGGGAGAGCCAGCAGGAAGGCGCTGGAGCAGAAACGATCCCGGGTCCGGTCCTTGGGTCTGGGCAGACGCATGCGGCCGATGGGGCGACAAAGGGTCCAGAGACTGTGACCCTTCAGGCACTGGCACTTGGGGCCTTGCGCGACCGGCCTGGACAAAGGCGTCCCGTTGTGCATCGGCCTTGCCTTACGGCATGGGTCCCAGTCGAGATCCCCGCGAGCCACTGGGCCCTGGCCCGTGGGCTGCGCGAACGATCAGGGCGGGTCGCGAAACGCTGACAGCCTTCTCAAGTATCAGTGGCGCTGATGCTTGGGACGCGAACGATCAGTCGGCTGCCAGGAATCCCAGGGCCCGCCGCACCCGCTCCAGGGTGGCCCCGGCCACGTGCGCGGCCCGCTGCCGCCCCTCGCGCAGCACCTGCTCGAGGTGGCCCGGATCGGCCATCAGGGCCGCGTAGCGCTCCTGCAGCGGCCGCAGGGCTTCCACGGTGGCCTCTGCCAGCAGGGGCTTGAACGCCCCCCAGCCCATGGCCCCGCACTCCGCGCTGGCCTGCTCGCGGCTGCGGCCGGCCAGCAGGGCGTAGAGCCCCAGCAGGTTGTCCGCCTCCGGCCGCTCCGTGTTGCCGAACTCCAGTCCCATCACGGGATCGGTCTTGGCCCGCTTGATCTTTCGGGTGATCAGCTCGGGCGGATCCAGGAGGTTGATGCGCGAGCCGTCGTTGGGGTCGCTCTTGCTCATCTTGCTGCGGCCGTCGCTGAGGCTCATCACCCGGGCGCCCTCGGCCAGGATCAGTGGCTCGGGCACCTTCAGCAGCGGCGACTCCTCCGGCGCGAAGCGGGCGTTGATCCGCTGCTGGGCGATGTCCCGGGCGAGTTCGAGATGCTGCTTCTGGTCTTCGCCCACCGGCACCAGATCCGCGTCGTAGAGAAGGATGTCGGCCGCCATCAGCACGGGGTAGTCGAGCAGGCCCACCGACACGTTCTCGCCCTGCTTGCGCGCTTTCTCCTTGAACTGGATCATCCGCTCCAGCCAGTTCAGCGGGGTGACGCAGTTCAGCAGCCAGGTGAGTTCGCTGTGGGCGCTCACATGGCTCTGCACGAACACGCAGGAACGGGCCGGGTCGATGCCGCTCGCCAGGTAGAGCGCGGCGGTGCGGCGAGTGCTCTCGGCCAGCTGGGCCGGATCGTGGGGCACCGTGATCGCGTGCAGGTCCACGACACAGAAGAAGGTGTCGTGGCTCTCCTGCAGGCTCACCCAGTTGCGAATGGCGCCGAGCCAGTTGCCCAGGTGCAGCGAGCCCGTGGGCTGCACGCCGGAGAGAACCCGGGGCCGACCACTCACGAGTCGAGGGTGGCCGGCTCGGCCCCGTCGGACGCCTCGCCGGCCTCCGCCGTCGTGCTGAAATCCTCCGTCGTGCTGACTTCCTCGCCAGGGCGCTCCTCGGCCGGGTTGTCCTCTCCAGGTCCAGGGTGCTGTTCGCCCATCGCAGCGGCATCCGGTTCGCCGGGGGCGGGCGCGGGGCGGCTCGGCCGGGCGAAGGGATCCGGACGACTGACCCGTCGATCGCCACGGCCTTCAGCGCGACCCTCGGCAGGACGGCGGCGACCCTCCCCCCGGGGCGGGCCATCGGGTCGGCTCCCTCCGAGGGCCCGTTGCTGGGCGACCAGCTCGTCGAGGGAGCCCTGCTCCAGCAACTGGGCGATCGTGCGGATCGAGAATCCAAGGGCCGCCACGGTGGAGCGAAGCTGGAAGGCCTCCTGCACGGCGCGGGCGGCCCTCAGTTCGTTGTCACTGAGGCGAATCCGGAAGCCGCCGGGCTCGCGGTCGCGGTCGCGGCCGCCTGGTACACGGCCGCCGCGGACCTCACGCTCCCTCGCATCCTGGGGAACCGCTGCGCTGTTCTGTTCGGCCATTGCCGGAGCCCGTCAATCCGGGGGCAAGTGTGCCGCATCAACCGCTCCGGAAGCGACCAGCCAGTGGAGGCGGTGGGGTTCGCGGCTGCCGCTGCGCGCCAGCACCATCAGGGGCAACGGGCGGGGCCCGCCGATGGCAAACAGCTCCCGGTAGCGCCTCAGGAAGGCCAGATAGGCCTCCAGGGTCCAGCCGTGCTGGCCGCGATCCTGGGCTTCCCAGTGCCGGCGCAGCGCAGCCTGGCAGGCGGCCTGGCCGTATTCCTCCCAGCAGCGGGCTTCCGCCGCCGCGGCGCTCAGCCCGAGCCGCCGCCACTGGCGGAACCGCTCCAGTTCGGGAGCCGCCGCGGTGCTGTCGGGCGGCAGCAGCTGGGCCAGAGACTCCACCGGCACGGCCTCAAGCCGCAGCCAGCAGCGATTGAGAAGCAGCACCGGCAGGCGGCCGTGCCAGGCGTGCTCCCGTTGCTGCAGCAGCAGGCGCCGTTCCACGTCGGCCCGCTGGCGCGGGGTGAGGGGAAGCGAGCGAAAGCCGGAGGGTTCAGCCATGGCTCCTCCGGCTCGGGAGTACCCGCCGGCGATGGGGTGCCGCAGAGGGGGACATCGGGTCGGGCGCCGGGAGGATACGTCCTCGGCGAGGTTCTGTCGCAGTCCAGCACAGCCGCGCCTGGCTTCACCAGTGCCGCCACGACAGAGGGCGGCGATCGATCGCGGAACACACACCGGCCCAGCCGCCTGCTCCCACTCTGGGCAGGACGAAAGGGCTGAGCTAGAGATGCACTGCTCCGGCAGAACCCTGGTCAGCCTTGGCATCCTCCGTCGATCCGGCCCCGTCCCCCACCGGCAGCGCAGCGCTGCCCTGGCTACCCGCCGCGGCCCTGCTCGGCGGTGGCTGGGTGGTGGCGGAAAGCCTCCATGGCGTCGCTTCCGGAGCCCTCACCCTTGCCGCCGCGGCGGGGGGCTGCTGGTGGCTCTCCCGCCGCCGCCGCCCGATCGTTCCTCGCCTGCCGGAGAACTGGGGTGGATGGCTCGAGCGTTGCGAGGGTCTGCTGCAGCAGTTCCAGGAGCTCGAAGCGCCGAGCGGCAACCCGGTGGAGCTTCAGGCCCGCCGCAGCGCCCAGCTGGAGCTTCGGCGCCAACGCCGTGAGCGCCAGGGGCTGGAGCTGGTGCTCACCGGGGTGAGTGAACCGCCTGCCCCGCTGGCCGCTCTGATCGCCTCCTCTCTCCGCTCACCCCTGCCGGTGACGTTGCACCGGGGCCATGCCCTGCCGGAGCAGGGCCACTGGCAGTGGCCCGAAACCTTCACCCAGGCCGACCTGCTGCTGTTCTGGTGCGTGCCGCCGCTCCGGGCCTCCGAACTGCGCTGGCTGGAAGCCCTGCCGCCGGCCCAGCCCTGCTGGCTCCTGGTGCAGGCGTGCGGAGACGGGAGGGCCACGGCCCTGGAGGCCCAGCTGCGGGCCCAGCTGTCCGAAGCGCTGCACGGGCGGCTGCTGTTCTGGAGCGGCGAACCCGCCCAGGCGGCCATGGCCCTGGCACCGCTGCTGGAGACGATCCGCCGCGACGGTCGGCAGCAGGTGTTCCGCACTGAGCTGCGCTGCCTGGAGAGCCTCCACGCCCAGTGGCAGGGGCAGCTGGAGGGGCTGCGCCGGGCGCGCTGGCGCCAGTTGCTGCAGCGCACGCAGTGGCTGGTGGCCGCCGGGGTGTTCGCCGCCCCCGTGCCGAGCCTCGATCTGCTGGTGCTGGCCGTGGCCAACGGCCTGATGCTGCAGGACATGGCCCGGCTCTGGTCCTGTCCCTGGACCCTGCCCCAGCTGCGGGAGGCGGCGCTGGAGCTGGCCCGTGCCGCCCTGGCCCTGGGGGTGGTGGAGTGGACCAGCCAGTCGCTGCTGGCGCTGATGCGCCTGGAGGGCAGCGCCTGGCTGGTGGGAGGTTCGATCCAGGCCCTGAGCGCCGCCTATCTCACCCGCGTGGTGGGCAGTGCCATGGCCGATCTGCTCGCCCTCTCCAGCGGGGTGGCGGAAGCGGATCTGAATGAACTCAAGCGGCAGGCGCCCCTGCTGGTGGCCCGGGCTGCCGAAACCGAGAAGCTCGACTGGAGCGCCTTCATCGGCCAGGGGCGCCGCTGGCTCTCGCTGCAGGCCGCTTCGTGAACACTTCTTCATGAAGGATTCATCCCCTACTTCATGAAGTTTGTCTTCGGCAGGCAACGTTTCATGGAGCCGGCTGAACGGTCCGGGCCTTCTCCTTAGCTTTGACGGAGCACGGCCCTGCGCCGTGTCCATCCCGTCCTCATTCCTCCAATGACCACGGCTGTTCGCAGCGGACGTGCCGGCTCCTGGGAGAGCTTCTGTCAGTGGGTCACCTCCACCGACAACCGCATCTATGTCGGTTGGTTCGGTGTGCTGATGATCCCGTGCCTCCTGGCCGCCACGATCTGTTTCATCATCGCCTTCATCGCGGCTCCCCCCGTCGACATCGACGGCATCCGCGAGCCCGTTGCCGGCTCCTTCCTCTACGGCAACAACATCATCTCCGGTGCCGTCGTTCCTTCCAGCAACGCCATCGGCCTGCACTTCTACCCGATCTGGGAAGCCGCCAGCCTCGATGAGTGGCTGTACAACGGCGGTCCCTACCAGCTGGTCGTCTTCCACTTCCTGATCGGCATCTCCGCCTACATGGGCCGCCAGTGGGAGCTCAGCTACCGGCTCGGCATGCGCCCCTGGATCTGCGTGGCCTACTCGGCTCCGCTCTCGGCCGCCTTCGCGGTGTTCCTGATCTACCCCTTCGGGCAGGGTTCCTTCTCCGACGGCATGCCCCTCGGCATCTCGGGCACCTTCAACTTCATGCTGGTGTTCCAGGCCGAGCACAACATCCTGATGCACCCCTTCCACATGCTGGGTGTGGCCGGTGTGTTCGGCGGCAGCCTGTTCTCCGCCATGCACGG